>JALNYU010000013.1 GCA_023229645.1 Nevskia sp.
CCGACCTGAAAAGGAAACTCATGAAGTACATCCGGCACTACAACAAACAAGCCAAACCCGTAAAGTGGAAATACTTCAATACGTCACGCCGAATCACTACCTAATTAATTGTTACAGGCCACTAGTATCGTCGCTGGATATTGTTACGGCGCAACTGTAATCAAATAGCGTCCCAGGGTTGAATCCTATTTCAGCGCTACTGTGGCATTAGAATCGCCGCGATAAAAGCAGCTCGGCCGCAGCCAAGCCGGAATCAGCGTTTTCGCTTCCGCAATTTCGGTTTCAACATCGTGCCGGTACATTCGGGGCTGCCGCAGCGGCAGGCCCAGATTTGCTTGAGTCGCGGCGAGTGGCGTACTTCGAGACGGATGCCGTAGTCGAATGTTAGTTCCTCGCCTTTCTGGATCGGCCGCAGCGTTTCGATGACGATACGGTCGCGGCGTTTGTCGCCGTCTTCGCTCGCTACGTGGTAGGGCTGGCAGTTTGGCGTGCAGCTGTGATTGATCCAGCGGGTGTCGTTGCCATCGACGTTGGCGTCGATGACGTAGCGGTCGTTCAGCGTGAATAGAAACGTGTGGCCGGACTCCACGCTATCGCCGTAAACGCGTTCGACGTAAGCGTGGGTCCGCAGCCGGCCGGCGTAGTCGGCGAGCTTGTAGCCGGCTGGAAGGTCTTGCCCGGCGAACACGCCGTTGCCGTGGATTGCGGAACGGCGGGTGATGATCGCGCGGGACATGTTGCGAGGTTCTGAGCTACGTGCGCGGTTTTAGAATATCCGATAGCCGATCTGGCGCGTCTTTGATGCGCTCAAGATGCGGATACTGCAGGCCATCGTGATAGTCGAGTTTGATCGTTTGGTAACGGTCGAAAGACTTGACGAGCAATTCCAATGGCGCGGTATCGGTTTTCGCCGCAGTAATCGCATCGCGGAGCAGATCGGCTTTATAGGCGCGGCCGTTGATGGCGACCAAGGTCATGCCCTTGGCGATGCCGGCTTTGAACGCCGGGCTTTCCCATAATACTTCGCCGATGTCGCCGTCTTTACCCATGCTGATGCCGAGCGAATAGGTGAAGTCTTTGCCTTTGCGGCGTTCGTCCACGCCTTTGCTGAAGTCGGATGGCGTATCGGTGTAAACCAGCGTCCAGCCGCCGCGTGTTAGGCCATCGAGCGGAGCGTGGTCGGCGTGGTTTTCCAAGCGCGCGTGCAGGAAGCTGGCCCAGTCGTAGGCGACGACGCCGTTGAGCGTCGCAACCAGTTCTTCGAAGTTATAGACCTCCGGGGCATAGGCGCCGTCTTTGATGCCGAAGAAGGCTTTAGCGAAGTCGTCCAACGAACGCTTGCCGTTGCTCAGCTCGCGAATTTTGGTGTCGGCGTCGAGCCAGATCAACAGGCCTTCGTTGTAGTAGTCCTCGCTACGCTGCCAGCTGGTGTAGGACAGCGGCTTGCGCGGCGTCAGCAACGGCTGATTGGTGGTATCGGCCAGCGCGCGCCATGCGCGGCCCGGCCGGCCACGGTCGAGGCTGGCGGCGATGGCGGCGATGGAGTCCATCGTTAAGCCCGCGCTCCAGAGCCCGGAACGGGCGGATAACACCTGCCCCCAATACTGCGTCATGCCCTCGTAAACCCAGAGCCCGCTGGTGCGCATCGGCGTGTTGAAATGCGGCGTCCAGAGATCCGCCGGGCGGCGAAACTTGCCGTTCCAAGAGTGCGTATATTCGTGCGGCAGCAGACTGCGGACGACAGCGGAACGACTCCACTCGGTGAAGTAATCCGGCTCGACGCCGTTCTCGCTCGAACGATGGTGTTCCAGGCCGATGCCGCTGAAGTTATCGCTGAGCGCCAGTAGAAAGTCGTAATGATCGTAGTGTTGAGCGCCGTAGAGGGTTGTCGCTTCGCGGACCAGTTTCCGGTGCGCTTCGAGCTGCTCGGGTTTGACTTCGAGGCTGTGGGGATCGTCAGCCACCAAGTTCAAACGCACCGGTACTTTCGCGCCCGGCGCGAGGTCGAGCTGCTTGAAGTAGCGGCCAGCGAATAACGGAGAATCGACCAGCGTTTCCAGCGATACCGGCTTGAACGTTACGCTGTCGCCGGCTTGCTGCGCGGTTTCCAGCGCGCCGCCGAACTGCCAGCCGGTCGGCAGGGTGATGCTCGGTGCAAATTCGATATTGCGGGCGTCAAAACCGGACGGATACAGCACGACGGCATTCCACTGCAGGCCGACGATGTCCGGCGTGGCGACGACGCGGCCTTGCTCTCTGACCACCGGCGAGGCGAACTGGTAGTCCAGCTCAAGCGTGGTGACGCCAGCCGGCACTTGTAGTTTGAAGGCGTAGCTATCCACCGGGTCGCGCGTCCATTCCAGGCGCTGGCCGTTGGCGCTGATTTCAAGCCCGGCGAGGGCATCAATCGGGCCGCGCGGCGCGTGGTTGCCGGGCAGCCATTCCGGATACCAAAGGCTGAGCGGCCCCGCGTTCACCGGCATCGTTTCGTGTACGCGGAACAGCCGGTGCGGGGTATCGGTGAGATCGACAGCGATCTGGATACGGCCCGGATAGGCTGAACCTTTCGCTGCCGGTTGCGGCGCGGCGAAGCTGGTGGCGGAAGTGGTTAGCGCGCCGAGTACGGCACAGGAAATAAGGGCAGCTCTCAAGGTGATATCCAGATCAAATTAGGGCGAGGCGTCGAAACCCGACGGGCGAACTTCGCAAAACTCTAGCCATGTTTTGCGTACGGTGATTGGTTTAGGGTTGTGGCAGGTGGCCGACTTTGGTGTAAAGCAAGCAACCTTGGGCGGTGTGGCGGGTGTATACGCCACCGGCTGGATTCCGCAGCCAAGTGCCGGCGGGGTAGTCGCCGAATTGGTCAGAAAGCTGGCCTTCGAGTACCAGAATTTCTTCGCCACCGCTGGCGACGGTAACCGTGCTACTGGCGCCCGGCGCGAAGCGCAGCAAGCGGACGATTTCGCTGCCGTGTTGATGCAGCGGGTAGACGGTGACGCCGGCTGCGGTGCCGGCCTGAGCTGGGATGCTTTGCGTATTCAGCCGCAGCGTCGTGGTATCGGCGGCATCGAACTGGCGCAGTTTGACCAACAGCGTTGTGCCCGGCTCCGAGAACGGCGTGTGCCGGGTGCCGATGGGGTTGCGCAGATAGGTGCCGGCGGGGTAGTCGCCGTGCTCGTCTGAGAACACGCCTTCGAGCACCAGAATTTCTTCGCCGCCACCGTGTGTATGCGCGGCGAAGCGCGAACCGGGTGCATAGCGCACGATGCTGGTGGCGCGCGCCACTTCGTCGCCATCGCGTTCTAGCCGGCGCCGATCGACGCCGGGCTCGGGCGAGGCGCTCCACGCCACATCCTCCGGCCGGACCACGACGCGGAGGGAATAATCCGTATGTAATTGCATGCGCCATTCTGCCAGCGAAACGACGTTCGCTGCCATACACTGCGCGCCGACGCCGCACACGATCAACGGCATGGGCCGCGATCCAAGGGCACTCGCCTGCATTGCGGCGGTGCCCGTTCACGACAACAGCTATGTCTGAGTCTCAATTCTGCATCGGTTTGATTTCCGATACCCACGGCCTTTTACGGCCGCAGGCCTTGGCCATGCTCGCGGGCTGTCAGCACATTTTGCACGGCGGCGACATCGGCGATCCAGCGATCTTGCAGCAACTCTCGTCGCTGGCGCCGGTCACTGCGGTACGCGGCAATAACGACTGCGACGCCGCTTACGATGCGATACCAGAGGCGGTGACGACGGCGCTCGGCGGGATCGTCATTCATCTTCTGCATGATCTAAAAACATTGGCGATTGATCCTGTGCACGAAGGTGTGCAGGTTGTGGTGAGTGGCCATTCGCACAAGCCGCTGATCGATCAACGCGGCGCAGTGCTTTACGTCAACCCCGGCAGCGCTGGGCCGCGGCGTTTCAGCTTGCCGGTATCGGTTGCGCGGCTGTGGCTGGCACAGGGCCAGCCGTGTGCGGAATTGCTGACGCTTGCGGTTTAGGGGCCGATCACAGCGCGTCGCAGTCGCGCAGCGCTTGGATCTGTTCGGCGCTATATCCCCAATCGGCGAGAATTTCGGCGCTGTGTTCGCCCGGCTGGGCCGGCGGCCGCTGAATTTCTGGCACGGTTCGGGAATAACGCGGCGCGGGCGCCGGCTGCGTGACGCCAGCGTGCTCGACGAACGTATTCCGCGCTTGGTTATGCGGGTGCATCGGCGCTTCGGTGAGGCTTAGCACCGGCGCAACACAGGCGTCGGTCCCTTCGAACAGCGCGCACCATTCGGCGCGGCTGTGGGTGGCAAACGTTTCCGCGAGTACCGCGCGCAGCCGTGGCCAGGACACCGGATTCCAGCGCTCGGCGAATAGCGCTGGCGGCAGCGCCAGCTTTTCCAATAGCAGATCGTGAAACTGCGGCTCGAGCGCACCGACCGCTAACCAGCCGCCATCGGCACAGCGATAGGTGCCGTAGAACGGCGCGCCGCCGTCGAGCAAATTCGCTTCGCGTTCGTCGCGCCAAAGGCCGTTTGCTTTCAGGCTGTATTGCATCGCCATCAGCAGCGCGCTGCCGTCGGTCATCGCGGCATCGACCACTTGGCCTTGTCCGGATTGGCGCGCTTCCAGCAGCGCGCAAACAATGCCGAAAGCGACGAACAGCGCGCCACCGCCGAAGTCGCCGACTAGATTTAGCGGCGGGGTCGGTGCGTCACGAGGGCCGATGGCGTGTAACGCGCCGCTCAGTGCGATGTAGTTGATATCGTGCCCGGCGGTTGGCGCCAGCGGCCCGTGTTGCCCCCAGCCGGTCACCCGGCCATAAATCAATTTGGGATTGCGTGCAAGACAGGGTTCGGGGCCAAGACCAAGACGTTCCATAACGCCGGGTCGGAAGCCTTCCAGCAGCGCATCGGCGCTTGCGATGAGATCTAACACCGTGGCGATCGCTGCCGGGTGCTTCAAGTCCAAAGCGAGCGAACGTCGACCGCGATTCAAAATGCCGCCGCTGAATTGCGGGTCAAAACCGCGAGACCCGCGTGCGACTTTGCGATCAATCCGAATCACCTCCGCACCCATGTCGGCCAGCAACATCGCGGCAAACGGCGCCGGGCCGAGGCCGGCCATTTCGAGGACTTTGATGCCAGTGAGTGGGCCCATAGGATTAGCCGATCTGATGCGAACGAGCCGGCGGTGCGACGCTTAGTCGCTCACGGTGCGCCGCAAGGCTTTAACGCGACCGCGCTGGACTTTGCCATCGACGCGTCGTTGCCGCGCAGCACGGCTGGGTTTGGTCGGCACCCGTTTGCGCGGCACGTGCAGGCCGCTGGCGATCAGTTCGGCGAGGCGTTCGAGCGCCGCGGCGCGGTTCAACTCTTGGCTGCGGTGCTGTTGAGCTTTGATGACGATCACGCCGTCGCGCGTGACGCGCTGGTCGGCGCGTTCTAACAAGCGCTGTTTTTGTTCGTCGCTGAGCGACGACGCCGTGATATCAAAACGGAGATGGATAGCGCTGGCGGTGGTATTGACGTGCTGGCCGCCTGCGCCTTGTGCACGCATGGCGCTCAACTCTATTTCGGCGAGTGGAATATTCAAATTGGGGTTAATTTTCAGCATCGCCAAGATTCCACTGTTTAGGGTGCGGCTTCAGCACAGGCGCTGGTTGTGCGGCCTGCTTTAACTGCCAGCAGCGCCTTGCCGATGCCGGTGGCGATTTCGACCAGCGCGCGCTGATGGCCGCCCGCTAATGCCTCATAACCGGGTGCGACGGTGACGCTGGCTTTACTTTCGCAGGTGACCGCGCGTTGCGCATCGCGCACATCGCGGATCGTCCACGCGGCTTCGATCTGGGCACTGGTGCCGAGCGCTGAATCAAAGCGGCGGACGCGCAGTTGAATACGGTACAGCGGCAACGTCGAATCGGCAGCGACGCCACTGACATCGGGCGCATTCAACTGCGCCGAGAGCGCGGCGCCCAGCGCCAGCCTTATTTCCGACGCCAGCGGGCCGATCCAACGCCGGGTTTCGACCGGCGCCACGGCGCCGCCGCCGAGCCTTACGACGATTTGCGGGATATCAACCTGCGGTGGGACATCGACACTGGCAATTTCAAATTGCAGCAGCGGATCTTGCGCCGGCAGCGCCGCCAGCTCGGCGGACGGCAACAGCGTGTAGTAGTGCGTCGGCGTCGTGCTACACGCGGCGAGCGTAACGGCGAGCGTAACGGCGAGCGTAACGGCGAGCGCAGCTGGCAGCGCGGATTTAATCAACGTTCGGATCATGGCGGCGGCGCTTTTCCGGAATCTGGTTTCGGCTCGGCGCTAATCGGTTTGCCGCGCAGCAACGATTCGGGATGTTGTTCAAGGTAGTCCGATAGTGTTCTCAGGCTGGCCGCGGCGCGGTTGATTTGCTCCAGCGTGCGCCGCGTGTCTTGCTGCAACGGTGCATCCGGCGCGGCGAGGTTTTGGTCAAGCGCACGGATGGTCTGCCCGGCGTCTTGCAGCAGCTTGCGCGCTTCGGGTACCAGTTCGGTATTGAGCTGCTGAATCAGCGCCTGCGTGCTATCGAGCGTGCCGCTGAGCTTGCTGCCAATTTCATCGAATGGAATGTTATTTAGCTTGTGAACGATACTTTCGATCTGCGTCTGGATTTCCTCCAGACTGCCCGGTGTCGTTGGAATTTCGACGATGCCGTCGGCGCCGATGCTATTACCGTGCCGCGTTGCGCCGGGTTTGAAAAATAGTGCGACGTAGATCTGGCCGGTGATCAAATTACCGGAGCGTAGTTGTGCCTGCAGGCCTTGATCAATAAAGCGCTGTAGGATGCGCGATGACATCTCGCCACCGCCTTTTTGCTGTGCCGCCAGCGTTCGATACGCCGGCCCCAAACGTTCCGGAAACAACTCTAGTTTGACCCGGGTGTAGAAGCGTTTCGTCGGGACATCGTATTCCGGTTCTATGCTCACGACGTTGCCCAGCCGGATGCCGAGGAAATCCACTGCCGTGCCAGCCGCGAGGCCGCGCGTGGACTGCGGGAATACCAATACGGCGTCGACCGACGGGCCGTCCGGTGCCGTTAGCGCTGTGGTTTGATCGGAGAACAGATCAAACATGCTGTTTTCGTCGGCAGGCGGGCCGGGCTGATCTTCGTCTAGCGGCTGAAACGCGATGCCGCCGGCCAGTACCGTTGCCAGCGACTGCGTGTTTAATTTCAGGCCAGCAGAACTGAGCGCGAGATCAACGCCGCCAGCGTTCCAGAACCGGGTGTTGGTGCTGACGAAACGATCGTAAGGCGCGTCGATGAAGACCTGCAGCGTTACGTGATGACCGTCATCGTCGAGTTCGGCGTCGACGACCCGACCAACCGGCACGCGTCGGAAATAGAGCGGCGCGCCAATGATGATCGAGCCGGCGTCGGTTGCTCGCAACGTAAAGCGCCGGCCTTTCCGATCATGCGTAATCGCGGGCGGTTTTTCGAGGCCGATGAAGTTGCGCTGCGCGTCTTCCGATTGCCCGGCGTCAACGCCGATATAGGCGCCGGACAACAATGTGTTAATGCCAGAAACGCCGCCGACGCCGATGCGCGGCCGCACAACCCAGAACTGGGTATCGGCAACGGCTAGCCGAGTTGCGCTTTTTTCGAGCGCAATCGCAACCAGCACGTGGCTGACGTCGTCAGTCAGGGCGATGCTTTGTACCTTGCCGATTACGACATCCTTGTAGCGGACTTCAGTTTTGCCCGTTTCTAACCCTTCAGCGGTTTCGAACGTGACGTATATCGTTGGCCCGGCTTGCAAATAGGTACGCACGACGAGGCCAAGCCCGACCAGCGCCGCGATCAGCGGCACCAGCCAGATCAGCGAGAAGCGCAGGCCGCCGGGCGGCTTGATCAGCGGCTCCGGTAGGGCGTGGTTCGGGTCAGTCATGGTGTTGGTCGGTGCGTGGGGGCGGCCGCGCTGCCGGCGCGTCCCAGATCAAGCGGGGGTCAAAGCTTTTGGTCGCCAGCATCGTCAACAGCACCACAGCGCCAAAGGCGATGATGCCGCCGCCGGGCTCGATGCGGGCGAATGCGCCGAAGTGTACCAGCGTCACCAATAAGGCGACCGCGAAAACATCGAGCATCGACCACTGGCCAATGAACTCGATGATGCGGTACAGGCGCGTGCGTTCGCGCTGGCGCCACGTCGAACCGCGCTGCGTGGTGATCAGCAGCATCGCCAGCACGCCGATTTTCAACAACGGCACAACGATGCTGGCGGTGAAGACAATAATCGCGAGATCCCAGGAGCCGTCCTGCCAGAGTTCGACAACGCCGGACAGTATCGTGTCATCGGAGCGGCCGAAGAGACGCGTGGTATGCAGCGCCGGCAGCAGGTTTGCCGGGATATAGAGAATAGCCGCAGCGATGAGATAGGCCCAGCTGCGGCGCAGCGAATCCGGCTTGCGACGATGCAGCACTTCGTGGCAGCGCGGGCAGTGCCCAGGGTGCTCGGCAGCGGTGCTTTCGTTGACGACGAGGCTGCAGGCGTCGCAGCTGACGAGATGCAGCGCCGCTGCGCGTAGTTCGGCAGTCATCGCTGGGCCTCGTCTGCGGCTTGCCAGAGTTCTCGCGTGTCGAAGCCGGCGAGGGCGGTCAGCAAGGCGGTCAGGACGCCAAAACTCCAAATGCCGGGTTGCAGCACGACATCCGCAAGGCTGCCGATCTTAATAATCGTGACCAGCACGCCGATCAAAAATACCTCGACCATGCTCCACGGCCGCAGTTGTCGGAGTAGATGCATCGCCGCCGCAAAACCGCGCGGGACGCGATGTAGAGACAACGGCAGCAGGATGTAGGCGTACAGCGCAAGCTGCAGTAACGGAAAGAAAAAAACGGTAAGTGCGGCAATCGCGGCAACCAGCGCGATGTGCGAGTTCCAGGCGCTAGCCACCATCTGCCACAGCGCCGCTTCGTTGCGAATCCCCTGGCTGCTGAGCGTTACCAGCGGGTAGGCGTTGGCGACGGCGAAGACGATGATGCCAGCGATGGTCAGCGCCAGCATCGCGTTGAGCTCAAGCCGCGAGCGGTGATACAGCGGCCCGCCGCAAGTGTGGCAGCGGGCCGCAGCGCCCGGTGCGAGTTCAACCCGCCGGTGCACGGTGTCGCAGTGTTCGCAAACGATCAGGGCTTGAGCGGGCATAGGCGCATTCAAACACAGCTGGCGGTGCGTCGGTAAACTGGACTATCCCCCGCACTGACCGCCAAGCGCCATGTCGTCGATGATTGAACAACGCCTGATCGAACTCGAAACCAAGTTTGCCTACCAGGAAGATACGCTGCAGACCTTGAGCGCCGAAGTGCACCGTCAGCAGCAGGATATTGAGCGCCTCGAGTTGCGCTGCCGGCAGCTTTTAGAGCGCATGGCGGATCCTTCCGATGGGGTTTTTCGCGGCAGCTTACGGGAAGAAATCCCGCCGCATTACTGACAAGCATTCTTACCATTCGGTACCGTATTGACGCCGATGGATCGGCTCTGTTACCTCTAATGCACCGGATGCGCGTCATCGGGGTCGATGGCGACGGAGCCGGCACGACATAAAACAAGTGTGCTAAGGAGGAGTTCTAATGAAGAAGTATTTGGCCGGCTTATGTGCCGGTTTCACGCTGCTGTTGTCACTCGTTGCGTTGCCGGCTGCAGCCGCCGGTTACACCCAAACCCGCTATCCGATTGTGCTCGCGCACGGCTTATTCGGCTTCGATACGCTCGCTGGCGTGCCGTATTTCTATCAAATCCCCGACGCGCTGAGCCGCGACGGCGCCAAGGTTTACGTCACGAAGGTCTCGGCCGAAAACAGCAGCGTTGTCCGCGGCGAACAGCTGCTGACGCAGGTCAAAAACATTCTGGCCGTCACCGGCGCTAAGAAAGTCAATCTGATCGGCCACAGTCAAGGCGGTCTCGACATTCGCTACGTCGCCGCCGTGCGGCCGGATCTCGTAGCGTCAGTGACGACCGTCGGCACGCCGCACAAAGGCTCGAAGTTTGCCGATGCGCTGCGTGGCAAACTGGCGCCGGGCAGCCTCACTGAAGCCGTTCTGGCCAGTGTCGCCCAGGGTTTCGGTTCGCTGATCAATATCCTTTCTGGCGGCGGTACCAATCCGCAAAATGCGATTGCCGCACTCGACGCGCTGACCAGCGCCGGTACCGCGAGCTTTAATTCCAAGTACCCGGCTGGTTTGCCGACCAGCAGCTGTGGCTCGGGTGCAGCGAGCGCCAACGGCGTTGCGTTCTATTCTTGGGGCGGCACCGGCCTGTTGACCAACGTGCTCGATCTGACCGATCCGGCGCTCGGCCTCACGGGCTTGGCGTTTGGTTTCGAAGCCAACGATGGCCTCGTCGGCCGTTGCAGCAACCATTTCGGCAAGATCATCGCAGACAACTACTTCCAGAACCATCTGGACGAAGTGAATCAGACTTTCGGTTTGGTCAGCTTGTTTACGTCGAATCCGGTGACGCTGTTCCGTGAACAGGCCAACCGCCTGAAGAACGCTGGGTTCTAATGATGAAACCGCGTATCGCGCTGGCCGCGCTCGCGGCTGCGTCGATCGCTGGGTTCCTGCTACTGGGGGCGCGTTCGGAGACGAGCGCGGCCTCAGCAGGTACGCCTTCGGCGGCACCGACATTGCCCTTGGCGACGTCGGTGCCCACCGCAGTGCCGGCAGCGCATGCCGACGCGGCGGAGAAACCGGCGGTGGTGGTGCCATCTTGGCAGGATACCGAGATCGACGGTGATATCCATTTCGACGCCTCCGGCGAGCTCATCCCGGATTTGGCGTTGCGGCAGTTTTACGACTATTTGTTGACCGCAATTGGCCAATTGCCCGAAGCCCAAATCGTGCAGCAGTTGCGTAACATCGGCCAATCGCGCCATTTCAATGATCGACAGATGACAGCGCTAACGGCGCTATTTCAGCACTACATCGACTATCAAAAGGCCGCGGCTGCGCTCCGCGCTGATCGTACCGATTGGGCCGGGTTAACGCAGGTCTATCAGGCTCGCTATCAGCTCCGTCGCGACACGCTGGGTTTGCGTGCGGCGGATGGGTTTTTTGCTGAGAGCGAAGCATATGACCGCTATGTATTGGCCAAAATCGAGATCGATAACGACAAGACACTAAGCCCATCGGCACGCGCGGCGCGGCTGGCCGCGGCGCGGACACAAGCGCCAGCAGAAGTCCGAGAGAATGAAGCGGCGGACGCGACGCTAACAGCGCTCGCCGACGTCGCCGATCAAGTGCGTCAGCAGGGTGGTGATGCCGCACAGCTACGCATTGCGCGCGAGCAAATTGTTGGCGCTGAAGCGGCAGAACGCTTGCAGGCTCTGGATGACGAAAACGCTGACTGGAATCGCCGGCTCAGCGCGTTACGCGCCAACAAGCGACAGCTTGAGGTAACACCCGGCTTGACCGCAGACGACAAACAGCGCCAGCTCGACGCATTGATTGCCCGCGGTTTCAGCGGCCCAGACGCGGTTCGGGCGCGGTCGCTATTGGAGCTGAATCCATAATTCCGGCGGCAGCGGCGCGCTTGCGCCAGCGCGCCAATTCCCGGGCGTAGATTTTCAGTTCGCAGTCGGCGCAGCCGCCGCCGCAGCAGTCGTAGTTTTCCGGTGGCAGTGGCTTCGGCGGTAGCGGCTCGGGTGCGGAGGACATGATTCAGTGGCTAGGGCGGAGCAGTTTCGTAGGCGGATATTAGCCGACACCATGCTCGCGGCTTTGACCGGAGGGGCGATTCCAGCGACGCTATAAGGCTATTTGCGCTTAGCGCTGTTGGGAAAGTTTATGCCTATTATTTCTGTCGATACGCCGCTGATTCTTGCTTCCGGCTCGCGCTATCGCGCCGAATTACTCGGCCGCCTGCAACTCCCCTTCGTTGCGGTGCCGTCGTCCGTTGACGAAACCCGGCTGCCGGGCGAAGCGCCGCGCGCGCTGGCCGAGCGGCTGGCGCTGGCCAAAGCACGGGCGGTGAGTGCGCGCTTTCCGGAGCGTTGGGTGCTCGGTTCCGATCAAGTTGCGGCACTGGGCGAGCGGGTGCTCGGCAAACCGGGCGATCGGGCGACGGCGATCGCGCAGCTCGAAGCGCAGTCGGGTCACGAAATCCAATTCATCACGGCGATGGTGCTGTTGCACGATGACGCGCTGCCGCTACCGCTGCACGTTGACATCACCACGGTGCGTTTCCGCAGGCTGAGCCGGGCTGAGATCGAACGCTATGTCGACGCCGAGCCGGCACTCGACTGCGCCGGCAGCTTTAAGAGCGAAGGCCTCGGCATCGCGCTATGCGAGGCCATTAGTACCGACGACGCCACCGGGCTCGTCGGCCTGCCGCTGATCGCGGTGTGCCGCTTGCTGGCGGCAGCTGGCTATCCGTTGCCTTAATCGGTAAGCCAAGCTGGAATCGCGCGTACCGTTTCGAGTACGGCTTCAGCGCCGGCCTGCAGCAGCCGGTCTGGCGCGTGCACGCCGCAGGCCACACCCAACGCCGGCATACCGAGCGCACGCGCCATCGCCACGTCGTATTCGGTGTCGCCGATCATCAGCGCGCGTTCCGGGGCAACGTTGGTCGCGGCTAAGATTTGTTCGAGCATCAGTGGATGCGGTTTGTCGGCGGTTTCGTCGGCACAACGGGTAATTTCGAACAGCGGCAGCAATTGCGGATGATGCGAGAGCGAACGGTCCAGCCCGAAACGTGGTTTGCCGGTGGCGATGGCCAAACGATGACCGGCGCCGTGCAGCGCCGTCAATGTTTCCAGCGCGCCGTCGAACAACAGCGTCTGAAAAACGTTCTCGGGGGCTTTTTGGCGGTAGGCGCCGATCAACTGCAACAGCTTCTCCGGCTGGAATTCCGGGTATAGCCGGCGCATGCCGTCGACCAGACCGAGGCCGATCAACTCGGAGATTTCATGATCGGCACGCGGCGGTAGGCCCAGCGTGCGAATCGCGTTTTGCAGCGTGGCGACGATCTGGCCGGCGGAGTCGGCGAGGGTGCCGTCCCAGTCGAAGATCAGTAAATCGAATTGCATGCCGGTTCCTTGTTCTACTTAGCGGCCGGGGCCGAGTTTGTCCATGAAGCTGCGTAAGTCATCGCTGATCGGCGCGTTGATCATTAATTTCGGGAACGACACTGCGCCGCTAGCGTCAGCCGGCAGTTGCAGAAAGTGGGAATGCAAAAACATGCGCCGCAGGCCGAGTTCGCGCAGCGTCTTTTGTTCATCGCGTAAGCCGTATTTGCGGTCGCCGGCCACTGGGTGCCCGAGCGCCAGTGCGTGCACGCGGATTTGATGCGTGCGGCCGGAAAAGATGTGGACTTCGCACAAAGTCGCATCGCGGTAATGCGCTTGCGGAATAAATCGAGACTTAGAGGGTTTGCCGTCTTCTTCGTCGACTTCGACAAAGCGCTCGCCGCCGGCAAGGCGGCTTTTCACCAGCGCGGCATCAACATCGCGCGCGCCGCCGGCGAGGCGTCCGACCAATAACGCGAAATAGCGTTTATCGGCCAAGCCGTCGCGGAATGCGCGCTGCGCACGCAATAAGCCGGGCCGGGATTTAGCCAGCAGCAACACGCCGCTGGTGTCGCGGTCGAGCCGGTGGGCGAGTTCTAGAAACGTGTACTTGCCCCAGCCGCGGGCGATTTCAATGACGCCGTACGCGATGCCCGTGCCACCGTGTGAGGCTAGTCCGGCGGGTTTGCTGATTGCGAGGAAGTGCTCGTCTTCATAAACGATGGCTTCGCGTAAACGGTTCAGCACGGCGTCCGGCGCGCGGATCGGCTCGTCGCGGTCGGCGATGCGCACCGGCGGAATGCGGACTTCCTCGCCAGCAACGAGTTTGCGCTCGGGTTTGGCGCGCCCCCCATCGACCCGCACCTGGCCTGAACGAAGCAGCTGGTAGACGTGTGATTTCGGCACGCCGGGCAGGCGTTTCAGCAAGAAATTGTCGATGCGTTGGCCGTCTTCGTTTTCGCCGACCGGCACATGCCGTACTTGCACCGCAGGTGCTATCTCGACCGGGGCCTCGATTTTCCGCACCGGTGCGGTACGCGCCCGGCCGGGGACGCTGCGGGTCGGTGTTTCGGGGCGCGGTTTGCGCGGCGGGCGCGTACCGTTCGTCGGTTTTCCATTCCCTACGCCAGCCTTGGCTTTCTTAAGCACGGCTTTACCCGCTGTGCCGGCCGATTGGGTAGTTTTTACCCGGGAATTTAATGGTTTTTTAGGATTCAATGCGTACTCGGCTCGGGTAAGGAATTAATAACAGCACCCGTCCTGACACGGATGAAGGGGAGGGGGAACGAAATGACACGGCACTCGGGCTCGAATTATCGCTACTTTTCGCTTGACGGCGATCAAGTGCGCGCGCAGGCCTTTGAGTGGCTTACAGAAAACTACCGGATTCCACAACTTTATGGCAAACTGTTACCGCTTGGGGACGAATGTCCCAAGCTGATCCCCGGTACGCGGCTCTTCAGCACGTACCGGACACGGCAAGTTAAAACGGTGCGGATCGTAGCAAATCGCCTGACTTGCCGACGTTATTTTAGTGCTCTTCGACTCGAAGAGTGTGAACCATAAATACAGCGTTCCCGCGCGAGGCGGGGATGGAACGACGATCGAATCCCAAATTATCCGAGACGATCAAGGCGCGCAGCAGACGCGCCGCATCCCTTTGCGCGCGGTCGAGCCTTCTCACGGACAGTTATCGAGACCGCAATAATGAAAAGAATTTTAATCAACGCCACACAGCGCGAGGAATTGCGCGTGGGCATCGTCGATGGTCAGAAGCTTTATGACCTTGACATCGAGCTGGCGTCACGCGAGCAACGCAAGTCAAATGTCTACAAAGGCAAAATCACACGGGTAGAGCCGAGCTTAGAAGCCTGTTTTGTTGACTACGGCGCCGAACGCCACGGCTTTCTGCCGCTAAAAGAAGTCCACCGCGAGTATTACCGGCCGAACGCCGGCAATAAAGGCGGCAGCAACGCCCGTGATCTGATCGCTGAAGGCACGGAAGTTATCGTCCAAGTCGAAAAGGAAGAGCGCGGCAATAAAGGCGCTGCGCTGACCACCTACGTCAGTCTCGCCGGCCGTTATTTGGTATTGATGCCGAATAACCCCAAGGCCGGCGGTATTTCCCGCCGTGTTGAAGGCGAGGAACGCGAAGAAGCGCGTGAAGTATTGAGCGCGCTAGTGATCCCGGAAGGAATGGGCATCATCGTTCGTACCAATGGCATCGGCCGCTCGGCACCGGAACTGCAAGCGGATTTGGATCAGCTCGCCGAAACCTGGCACCGCATTTACGGCGCCGCCGCGGAACTGAGCGCGCCGTTCCCGCTGTACAAAGAAAACAACGTTGTATTGCGCGCGCTGCGCGATTACCTACGGCCGGATATCGGCGAGGTCATCGTCGATAACGCCGAAATCTTCGAAGAGGCGCGCGCGCAGATGCAGCGTTCGATGCCGACTGAATTGAACAAGCTGAAGCTGTATCGGGACGACATCCCGCTGTTTTCGCGCTACCAGGTGGAAAGCCAGATTGAGTCGGCACATGAGCGCCTCGTGCGCTTGCCGAGCGGCGGCTCGATCGTCATCGACCACACCGAAGCGCTCACCGCAATCGACATCAACTCGGCCAAAGCCACCAGCGCCGGCGGCATTGAAGAAACCGCGCTGCAGACGAACCTGGAAGCGGCAGATGAAATTGCGCGCCAGTTGCGTCTGCGCGATCTCGGCGGTTTGATCGTCATCGACTTCATCGATATGAACAGCGCTAAAAACCAGCGCGAAGTTGAGAAAGCGATTCAGGAAGCCTGCAACATCGACCGTGCGCGCGTCCAGGTGGGCCGCTTGAGCCGCTTCGGCCTGCTGGAAATGAGCCGCCAGCGCTTGCGCCCGAGCTTGTCTGAACATACCCAAATTGCGTGCCCGCGTTGCGAAGGCCGCGGCCAAATCCGTTCGGTTGAGTCGTTGGCGCTGGCGGTGCTGCGTCTGATCGAAGAAGAGTGCATGAAGGATCGCACCGGCCGCGTTGTTGCGCAGCTGCCGGTTGATGTAGCGACGTACTTGCTGAACGAAAAGCGCGGGGTGATCGCCGAGTTTGAAACGCGGTATATGGTCATTGTCACGCTGGTCCCGAACGAGACGCTAGAAACGCCGAAATATGAGATCGAGCGCATTCGCGCCGATCAGCTGCCTCAAGACAGCAACGCCGGCATGAGTTACCGCATGCCGCAGGATTACAAGGCCGATGCCCGCGCCGCACTGGCTGCGACGCAGGGGCCGGCCCGTGCAAGTGCGGATGCCGCAGTGAAGCCGCTATTGCCGAACGCGCCAGCACCGTTACCGATGGACGCTGAAATGCCGCCGAAGCCGGCGACAGCGGCGGCGCCCGCGATGTCGGCGGTGCCGAGCATCTGGCAGAAATTGTTGAGCTTCTTCGGTTTTGGTCCCAGTGCCGAAAGCCGCAAGGCTGATGCCGCGCGGCCGCCACGCCCCGGCGCACAGCCGACGCGTCCGAATCGTGATGGCCGTGGTGATGGCCGGAGCGCCGAAGGGCGCCGGGATGGGCGCCCGCAAGACGGTCAACGCCGTGATAATCGCGACGCGGGCCGTGGTTCCGATGGTCGGAACGAAAATCGTAATGGCCAGCGGCCGCAGGACGGCCAACGCCGCGACGGCCGAAAAGAAGGTCCGAACGAGCAGCGCAACGGCAATCCGAACGCGAACGCCAACAATCCCAACCGTAACCGGAATGAGGCGCGCAATGGCGAACCGCGCGGGAACGAGGGCAGGGGGGAGCGACCACAGCAGCCGCCGCGCCCGCCGCAGCAACAGCCGCGGCCGCCGCAAAATCAAAATGGCAATCCGAATGCGCAACGCCCGCAGCCGCCAGCGCCGGCTGCCTCCGTCCCGGCTTCGTCAGACGCTGCAGCGGCGGTCCCGCTGACTGCCGTTACTGCGGCGGCGGCGGTTGCCGCGACCGAGGTTGCCGACAACATGCAGAGTCTCATGGCGCTGCCCGAGGCCATGCCGCCGGTGCAGGGGCCGGTTTCTGAAAACGGTGAGCCGTTGCCACAGCGCGAAGGTGGCGGTCGTCGCGGTCGGCGTGGTCGGCGTGGTCGTGGTCGCGGCCGGAGCGGCGGTGAGAACGGCGAGCCGCGGCAGAACGCCGACGGTAGCGAGGCGCGTGACGACGAATTTGACGGCGATAACGCCGACATGACGTCCGATACGATGACCGCTGATGACGCGATGGCGCCGATGTTCGATCCGGCGGCAATCCAGCCGCGTCCCGCGAGCACGGAGCCAGGTTATGCGCCGCGGCGCGATCAGCGTCCGATGCGAACCGAAGCGCCGATGGTCGAGAACGATGCCGATGACAGCGCCGAGGCGGAGCAATTGCCAGAAATGGCCGCGCCTGCAGTTGAGTCTGAGTCGATGCCAACGACGCCGATCGCGACGGCTGAGGTTGTTGCCGCAGTTGCCGAACCGGTAATGGACGTTGTAATCGTTTCCGAAGCCGCTCCTGAGATCGGTGCTGAGACTGCTGCGGTGCCTGAAATGACGGCCGAGGCTGCTAGTGCGATGCCCGCCAACGGTGACGTGGCCCCAACTCCGGCGCCTGCAACCGAGCCTGCTGAGATGATGGTTGAGGCCGCGCCTGCGCCAATGGCGGAGCCTGTTGCACCGATGATGGCTGAAGCGGTGGCACCGACGGTTGTCGTGGTGGCCGAGCCTGAAATCGTTGCCGAGGTTGTTGTCAGTGCGCCAAACCCCGCTGTGGTGGAGCCGCTAGCGACCGGCAATGCGGAATTGGCTGTCGAAATTCCGGCGGTGGAAGCAGTCGTAACGCCGGTGGCGGTAGCGGCGAGCGAGGGTGCTGCGGAGATAGCGGCGGCGCCCGCCGCAGCAATGGCTCCCGAACCTGCGGTTGCCGACGAAACTACAGCACTCGCGCCGATAGTGCCTATCGCAGAAAGCGTTCCGGCGCGTGTTGCCGAGCCGATGCCTGTCGCGGTGGCAGCAGCGGCTGAGGTTGCAGAAGCTGAGCCGATGACCGGCGCTGAGGCGCAGACGCCAGAGACGGGTCCTTCGGCGGTCGAGGTGGCGCCAGTCGCAGTGCCTGAGTCTGAAGTCGGCGCGCCGGCCGATGACCACGGCAAGAAAGCTGACGCGGTAACGTAAGCAACACTGCTTAGAAAAAAGCCGTGGCCCAATGTGATGGCCACGGCTTTTTTCGTCATGGACGTAATAAGCTGTGCCGGCTGATGGCTGTTCAGTTCGCGTGTCGGTATTGCCGTACCGAACCTCGCCCCGGGCCTACGCGCCTGATCTAGGGCATTAGTAAACGCCGCAGCTCAACCCAGCCGCTAAAGTTTGGCCGAGTTCACGCACACGGGCGAGATCGGCTTCCAGCGGTTCCCCGACCACGATCGTCGCATCGGCGATAGGATTCCAGCCGTAACCCGTCGCGATCCGCTCGATTGCCCGGACTGCGCCTGAACCATCGTTGCCCGCGCTGATGAACAGGGCATATGGGAGTCCAATACGCCGGTCACGGCAGGCGTTATAGGTGCGATCAAGGAAGTCTTTAACGGCACCGCTCATGTAGCCGAAATTTTCCGGCGTGCCGATCAACAGACCGTCGCATTGCAGAAGATCGTCGACGCCGGCTTCAAGTCCATGTTTAAGCGTTAAGTGCACATCGCCCGAAAATTCGGTAATGCCGTCGGCCGCCGCCTGCGCTAAGCGCAAGGTGCGGCCGGTTTGCGTTCCGTAGATCAGCAGTATGTTTTTCATGCGCCGGGGGATGGCTTTATCGGACGCTATTCTCGCTGATCGTAGATGGCTGCCAATCGCAGCGCGCGTTCGTACCGCTGGCGTGTGCAAGGTGCTGCAGGTGGCACGCAATAAAAACGGCGGCAAGATTGACTTGCCGCCGCATAAAAGGTCCAGCGCCGCGTTGAGGAATCTGGAGGATTCGTTCTTACGGTCTTAGGTCTTGTTTTTTTAAAGTCGAATTTAGTTAACGGCGATGCCCTGCAAGCCCGTAAACGGCTCGGATACTTGAACCGAGTTGATACGCGTCACGCTGCCATCGAGCTGGTTGATCCGCAGCGAATCAACGACGCCGAAGCCGCCGGAGATGACGTTCAGGTACTTGTAGTTCAGCGAGACCTTCATGTCGGCCGGGAACGGATTGCTGCCGGTTGAGGACAGGCCTGGGTCAAAGATAATGCCGCTCTCGTTAGACAAGGTCAGCGTGCCAGATACCGGATTGGTCAGGTATGACGACACCGTATGGGCGGGCGAGCTGGATACGAACGTCCAACGCGGCGTGTTGGAAATCCAGCACGTTACACGCTGGTGATTCAACACCGAAGCCGAGATCAGCTCCAAGTTCCCATCCCGACGGATGTTGTACGTGCTAACGGCGGCGGCGTTGGCTTCAACAACCTGCAAGTGCCCGCCGAAATCAAACGAAATTGCGAAAGGACGCGGATCTCGCGATGCGGTGATAACCGACGACGGCGTCAGCGAACCATTGCGGTTAACGCCAAACACTTGAATCTCGCCGAGGCTGTCAACGTTCTTGATCGAAACGACCAGCCATTTGCCGTCTGGGCTGAACTTAACGTTGGACGGTGAACGGCCGCCGTCAGCCTGACCTTGAACGATTGGCGTGAAGTGATTTAGCGAGCGTGTCGATCCCGGAATCGGTAGCAAACGGCCGTCATGGTTCAGCCGGAACCCGGTGATATTGCTATCGCCGCCCGCATTCAACACGTACACCCAAGAACCGCGCTGGGCGATGCTGACCGGATACGTACCACCCGAGCTGACGAGGCTCGAGCGGCGCAAGCTATCGCCGACCACGTCCATCGTCGATACCTGATTGCTGGCGGCGTTAACAGCGATTAGCGTGCGCTGGTTTTCAGTCAACACAACCGAGTCGGATGCGGCAAGCGGGTCAAAAGTCGCCGGGGCAATGCCAGCGCCCGGCCCGATGCCACCGGTGAGATAGGTGCCGTTCATGTGCAGCGCGCCCTCACGGTCGCGTTTCAGCACGGCAATGCTGTTTCCGGCCGGCGAGTTGGTCATGACATAAACCGTGTTCCCGTCGAAAGGCCGCGCTTCGGCAACCGCGGTGACGCCGAGACCGAGGAATAGCGATAAAACTGGTAATAAGCGTTTCATTTTGAACTCCCTTTTGCATTAATTTAATTGTTGGAAACTCAACCGCTCCGCGTGTATCGAGCCCCGGCGTCAGCGGCTCGATACAGGTGGATGTGCCAAATCCCGGATTAGTTCTTCACAATCGACAGCGTGAACGGCAGGTTGGCAACGCCGTCGCCACCGAAGCCCGGGAAGTGATCGAATTCGCTGTTAACGACATAGAGATTGCCGTTGACGTACGCGGCGGAAGTCGGCACTTCGATATTGGTTGCCGTAACCGGCGTGGCCGTGCCCGCTGCGAAATCACTAGAGAACTTCACTTTCGTGATCGTGTTGATGAAGTTGCGCATCACGAACAAGCTGCCATCGTCGCCCCAGGTGATGCCGTCGGCAAACGTCAGCGCTTCTGGCAGTTGGATCGCCGTAATCGCTTTGTTGAACAGATTCACGCGCCAGAACGTACCGTCGTTGGTTTTGGCGATCACCAAGTAGCGCTCATTCGGCGTAATTGCAATGCCGTTGAGGTTGAACGGCACGCCATTCTGCTGGCCATAAGGCACAGTCTGGCTGACGTCCAGCCACACCCGTGCCTGCAATGTTTTGCCGTCGACGCGATAGATGTACGGATTGGTCGAGTCGGTGACGTAAGCATTGCCAAAACGATCAATTGCGAGATCGTTCAGCAGCGATGCCGGCACCGGAATAACGTCGCTCAGTTTGGTCTTCTTCAGCAGGCGATTAGTTCTGAGATCGTAGGTGTAGATCGCACCCGGATCAAGCACCCAGAGCCGACCGTGCGCGGCGTCGACTTTAATGCCGAGCGCTGCCGTGCGGCCGTCAGTACCGGACGGCTGCAGAATGCTGGCTTGACCGCCGTGGCGGGTTACGGTTTGAATGGAACCGTCGTTAAAGCCGGTGACATAAAACGTTTGGCGAGCGGCTCGATAGTCAATCGACTCCGGAAACAGCGCGCTGCCGAGTAGCGGAATCGTGTCCCGATCTTTATGCGCCGAGCTGGTGAACGGCAGCACCGAAAGCGCGGCAACAAATGAAAATCCGATATTTCTAATTAGTTTGTCCATGGAATGACCTTTTCGATTTATGTGTGCTGTAAGCGGTTAATTGCATCCGTGACGAGCAAATCTTTGCGGACTTTGCCGGTAGCCGTCTTTGGAAGCTCAGATAAGAAAATGCGCTGCGGCCGCTTGTAGATGGCCAGCTCTCGTGCGCATTGTTCAAACAGTGACTCAGCAGTAAGGTGTTGATCTCGATGTGGTTCTACAAATGCGACCAGCACAGGTAGCGCGGCCGAAGTGGCTTCAGCAGCAACGCTGATTACCGCCGCGTCGCGCACGCCCTGATAGCGACACAGGGCGTTTTCGATCTCGGACGAGGAAATGTTTTCCCAGCCGTAATCGGTTTCAACGTAGATCAAATCTTTAATGCGATCACGAATTTCGAGGTAGCCGTCCGGGTGTACGACGGCCATATCACCGCTATGGAACCAACCGTCTTTAAACGCCTTCTCCGTCGCTTCCGGATTCTTATAATAGCCAAGGGCAACCGTGTTTCCTGACATCACCACTTCGCCCAGCGTATTGCCATCTTGTGCAACATCCTGCATCGCATCATCCACAACCCGAAGTCCCGTCCCCGCGTGTAGCGTTGCAATGCCCTGGCGTGCGCGCTTCTGTGCGCGTTCGAGTACCGATAATGGTAGCCAGTCTTCTTGTTCTTCGCAGACCACATACGGGCCCAGTGTTTCGTTGAGACCGTATTGATGAATAAAGTGGACCTGCATCGCTTCGAGTGTTGAAATCAGATCGGGCGAGGGCGCGGCGCCACCGGTTGTAATCGTGATTCCGGCAAACGCCGATTTGTCGTCCGGCGATTCTGTCAGCGCACGCACTAGGCGAGGTGCGCCACAGAGGTGCGTAATTCCATATTCTGGAATGAGCTTAATCAGACTGGCTTCTTTGCCACGAATGGTCCGGCCGGGAAGAACAACTTGGGTTGAACCGACCGCAACGTTGGTCCAAATATGCCCCCAACCGTTGACGTGAAACATCGGTAACGACCACAAATAGCGCCCGCCGCGACCAAGACTCAACATGAAAGACTGGCCCAGCGCGTTTAGATACGCCGCCCGGTGGCTGCACATCACACCTTTGGGACGCCCCGTAGTGCCAGAGGTGAAGTTGATCGTCAGCGGATCAAGCTCGTCTTCGATGTTCACATCTAACGGGATGCGATCGTCTGTGTCGATCAAACACTGTTCGTAGCTCAGCGTATTTGTAGAGGCGGTCGCGACCTCGCCCAGCACTAGAATCTGCTTCAGATCCGCTAACTGCTGTTTATCTGCGTCGCTAAGTTTGTCGAGGAAGCTCGCTTCGACGATTAATACTTTCGCTTCACAAAACGCCAACATATAAGTGATGTCAGCGCTGGGTAGCCAGGGGTTCAGCATCACCAGCACGCCGCCCACTGCGGGGACGCCGAAGTGAATTTCGATCACTTGCGGGCTGTTTTCTGAAAGCACCGCAATTTTGTCGCCGCGTTTGACGCCAAACCGCGTGAGCGCTTGGGCTAGCCGCCGTGCGCGTCCTACAAGCTCGGAAAATGTAATAACCCCGTCCGGATGGACGATGGCCTGACGATTAGGAAAGGCCCGGCCGCTCCGTTCCAGGAACGTAACCGGGCTTAAAGCTGCGAATGAATGCAGTCTATGCATTTCAGTAGGGCTCATTGCCGAATGATTGGTCTCAAGCCTCTATTTTTGAGGCGCGATTACTTCTGGCGGCGAGCCAGAATGCCTTTCAACACGCCGTCATAAACGCCAGCGCGGGCGTCCAACATGCGCATGGCAGCCGAGAAGATGGTCTGCAACTGTTCCACCGTCTTGACGTACGGCGCGCCGGCAGCAAACCAGCCTTCGCCATGATCTTCGTCCAGTTCACAATGGACGACGAAGAACTTAACCAGCTCTTTCGACAGGCCACGGCGACGGAGATGTGCCAACACGCGACGCTGCTGCAGCGGGATCGCCAACTCCAGTGCGCCCATGCCACCGATACCCGGATAGAAACCATCGGCGAACCAGCACAGGCTGATCTTGGTGTTCAGCAGGTGGCAGCTTTCGTGGTTGATGTCTTCGTCGCGCGCGCCGCCAAAATGGTCCATCAGCGGTTCGAACAGATTCGGGTGGGCTTCAGCAAAATTGCCCTGACCGAACTCGTCATACAAGTTGTGGTACAGCTCTTCGCGCATTGCGAACGGCACGATTAAGCTGAATGCAGCAACGTGCAAATGAAAGCGCTGCATGTTGACGCGATAGTTCGACAAGAAATAGCGCAGTTCTTCGTCGGTCAGATCATCGGCGTCGAAGAGGTCAAACAAGGCATGCTGGTTGACGCGGTGGCTCGCAATGCGCTCTTTCAGCCACGGCATGAATTCGGCATAAGTTTTCAGCTCAGCCGGAATTTTTTCTTTTGAAAGATGACGTTGTTCAACCTTTTCGATGATGTTGCGCAGCTCCCATTCCTTCACAGCGCGCGGGGTGCCGAGACCGAAGCCTTCGTTCATGATGCGAACATTCATATCGAATAGCGTGTGCTGGAGTTCTTTCCAGGCGGCACTGTTCTTGTCCTGACATGCGAGGGCTACGGTTTCTTCTACTTCTTTCTGCAGATCGATGTGCAAGGTCTGCGAGAGATAATCGTTGAGGGGAAACTTTTCCTGCGTTCGAAGCATTGTCATATTGTCTTTCCTTAGTCTCTATATCAATTAATAACAACCACGATAACGATGGGGGCATCTACAGCGGGGTGAAACAGATGCAGCGTTCAACAAAACAAACGTGCCGGCATCTCGAACTGACGATGCCGGCACTACAACATTAATTTCCTGTGCTAACCGTTACAGTCGTCGAGGCGATCGTTGAACGGCCGGACGCATTGGTGGCTTTATAGGCGATCGTGTAGACACGCGGAGAATAATCAGAGTTCAATTCGGCGCGAAGTTTAAATTTGCGATCGTCTTTTCCGAATTGAGCACCGATGATGTCCGGCCGGCGCCCGCCCCAGGTGTTCGTCTCATTCTCGGTAATCGAGAGCAGCTCAATTTTTGGCTTCTTGCCGCTGACGTCAGTAACGGCGATCGACATATCGACATTGATGAATTTATGTCCAAGCTCACGTGGCGAAATTGTGACCGCTGCTGGCGACGCATGAACGAACATAATCGGAGCTGGCGTGAAACCGAAACCACGCGGATTGAGCAATCCCGTGCTGCTGTCTGCAACCGAATTGATAAAAGCACCGGTAACGCGATCGTAATGCAGCATTTGATTGCTATTGGCGCTGCCGACATAAAGATCACTATCGTCACCGCCGAATACCAACTGACGCGGGTTGGATAGCCCGCCCGAGCCAGGTGCAACAAACGTGTCGATGTATGCGCCAGTCTTGCCGCTATAGCGCATGACAGCGCTATTCAAAGAACTGGCAACGTAGAGATTGGCATCAGGACCAAAATTGACACCGACCGGACCCTGTAAGCCGCCTAAGCCGGGCGTTACAAATTCGCCCAGGAAGGCTCCAGTTTTGCCGTCATAGCGGAGCACGTTGTTGGTTGCGTTGCTGGCGACATAGAGTGTGCCTTGCTGATCAAATGCCAGTCCAAAAACGTTCGAGAGACCACCGCTGTGCGACGGGACTAAAGTTCCAATCAGCTCACCGGTTTTCCCGTTGAAGTGCAGAACGCTATCTGTGCCGCCAACGGTGACGTAGAGATCGCCGTTGGGGGCAAAAGCCATCCCGCGCAATGTTGTGATGCCGGTGTCTGAAAATACGCCAACATATTGCCAGGTCTTCGGGTCAAATTTCAGAATTTTTCCCGTTAATCCGCTGATTACATAAAGGTTTCCATCTGGACCATAACCAAGACCAAATGGCCCATTCAGACCGATGCTGGCGTCGGCAACTACGCCCAAGAACGCGCCGCTTTTTTCGTCATAGCGCAATACTTGGTTGCTGCTTAAGCTGCAAACCACCATGTCGGCCTGTGCAACGTTAACTCCGAATGCGGTCATTAATACTGCTGCGAGAGCAAGCTTGGCCGTCGATTTGTAGAGCTTCATTTTCAATTCTCCCTGTGTAATTTGAATTTATTTTTTGTCTCGGAATATCTGTACCGCTCCGCCAGTATTCTCTGTAATGCAATACTGTTTAACGCGGAACGGATCATAATGGATAAATCCAATGGGAAGAATTTGAGATTGACGGCGATCAATATAGAAAATTTTTGAACGATTGCTAAATCTGCGATAACCAGCAAACAAATGCGGTTATTGTTGCAGCTAAAGGAGTTTCGGCCATTTCTCTGCACTCTTTTAAAGCGTATTTCTTACAAAAATGACGACTCTAATCATTATGATTAGTAAATCATTTCCAAGTTGTGACGCATTTGGCGTTTTTCGGTATATTTAGGACGGCGTTGATCGTGTGCAATGCCCGCTATAATTGAAATAAAGCTAAAGCGGTAACGCTGGAATTCAAAAAAACAGCGATGGTCGTTCATTGCGGCGTTCGGAAGCATCGAAATACAGGGATAGAATGGAATTCTGCATTACTGTTATTTGCTTGAGAAAGCACGTCTATGGCGCGTGGGCACAGCAACCCGTGCGCTCATTACGGCGCAATGGGTATATTGGTTTTCAAAGCGGGGAGCCGCCTCGCAAATGAGCCGAATATCAATTCAGCTTGTTATCTCGCACATGCAAATGTCGCTAATATCAAACGTATGTGCTGCGTCTGTATCAGGATCTATTGACGCTTTTCTTTCGGCGCTATTTGCCGAAATATCTAGGCGTCTTATTGTTTCTCGTGTAAGCCGAGGTCAACCCTATAATCAATCAAACGTTGATCGATGTTCTAATGGTGTCTATCGGTGTTGTAGAAAGTTTTGGTTGTGGGTAGACCGCAATCCATTGCAGCGTTTGAATATGAGGTAAAACTGCTTGCGATATTTAAGAGATATCAATACAGTTAGACTTAGTGATGATTCTAACGAACGTTTGGTTTTGCGTCAATATTCCTTTCGCGTGGCATTGATAAAAGTTAACGATCGACATGTCCAGACAACAACTTATTCAAAATTTAATGGGCGCGTTCCGGCAATACGGCTACGAGGGCGCGACGTTATCGAGACTTTCCGCCGCTACAGGATTAGAGCGCGCCAGCCTTTATCATCATTTTCCGAATGGTAAGGAGCAGATGGCTCGGGTTGTGCTCGAGTTTGTCAAGCTCGGGTTAAAGCAGAGCATTTTGGCGCCGCTGGAATCTTCGGGCGATGCCGAGCAGCGAATTCGTAGCATGTCGATGCTGGTATCTGACTTTTATTGCGGGGGGCAGCAAGGTTGTCTGTTGGCGATGTTTACGTCAGGCGCCTTGGGCGATATTTTTCAATCGCAGATCAAAGACCTTTTCACGATTTGGATTGACGCGCTTGCCGCAGTTGCCGTTGAGACCGGGCTGCCGGCTGAGTTATCGCGGCGTCGTGCGGAAGATGCGCTGATACAGATTCAGGGCGCGTTGGTCTTAACGCGGGGAACGCAAGATCAGATGCCGTTTAAGCGTGTGATCAGCCGACTACCGCAGATTATGCTGGAACAGCAGGCGGCCTGATATTTTCTGCAGTACCCGGCAGGACGCAAGCGCATGAGCTGAGCTGATCACAGTTTGCTATTGATAAACGCCCATTCGGCGGTGGTTACCGGTGTTACTGAGAGACGATTGCCGCGCGCCAACAACGGCATCGTTGCTAGTTCCGGATACTGTTTTAATTCCGTCAAGCTCAGCAGACGGGTTTTTTTCACCAGCTTTACGTCGACATTAAGCCAGCGTGGCTGCTCTGCTTTAGCTTGCGGATCGTAGTATTTGCTTTCGGGATCAAACTGGCTTGCATCCGGGTAGGCTGGTGTCGTGATCTCGGCCAGGCCAGCAATTCCAGGGACTGCACAGCTGGAGTGATAAAAAAACGCCAAATCACCAACGGCCATTTGGTCGCGCATAAAATTGCGCACTTGATAGTTGCGTACGCCGTACCAAACGGTGGTCTGATTCTCCGCGCGCTCAAGATCTTCGATGCCGAATTCGTCAGGCTCAGACTTCATCAACCAATATTTCATAGCGCAACGGTGCTCGGAGAACGGAGAATATAAGGCAATCGCTTTTTAATTCGCCGCTATTTTACCCGACGCAACCTCCTAATCGGCACATCGCTGTCGGACCTGCCGATGTCACTTAGAACGGCCGCCGCTCACATCCTTGCGAGCGGGGCCGCTTGCAGCAAACAAGCTTAGCTGAGTTGACGCGATATCAACTGAATCTGAGCAGTGTTACGAAACGCTTACTTCTTCGGCGCGTCAGCAACGTAGTCGAACTTGCCAGGCTGGCTGATGAAGAAAATGCATTCGTTCGGCGACAGGCACTTCGTTACGTGGCGTTCGCCACCTTTTTGGAACCAGTAAGAACCGACCGGCAGCGCGACATCCGCAGCGCCCGGCAGGCCATTGGCGCCGACGCCGGAAATAACAACACCGTAGTAGTCTTCGGTATGGATGTGGAGCGGGCTGACAAAGCCGGACGGCATTTTGATGAAGGTGCCGTGCGCGCCGTGGGCGAGGTCGCCGTAGGCCGGGCCGGCTTGCAGTTCGCCGTGGACGCCATCGGTGATGCCGGTTTTGCCAAACTGCAGCTGCGTGATCGGGGTGCTGACCGAAGGCTTGCCTTCCGGCGCAGCCGCTGCGGCCATTGAAACGCAGGCCAGCGCTGCCGTGGCGAGAACCTTCAAGTGTTTAATCTTCATGACGTCATTCTTCCTATGTCAACCGTAAATGTGAGGCCGCGAGTACAACCGACGGCGGCCCGGCGTCGGGTCAAGCTCAAACTGATTTGATCTCGCCGCCGTCGATACGGAACGACGAACCTGTGATCCATTCCGCCGCCGGCGAGACCAGAAAGGCCAGAAATTCGGCGATGTCTTCGGGCTGGCCGTAGCGGGCGATGCCGGTTTCCTTGGCGTAGATTTCCATCGCATTGCTGATCGGCAGATTTTTTGACGCCGCATATTTTTCGAGCATGACCCGACGCCGATCGGTGAGGACAGGGCCGGGCATGACTGAATTGACCCGCACACCATCGGTTAGCCCACGTTCGGAAAACGCTTTGGCCATTGCCGATATCGCCGCGTTGATGGTGCCGATTGCGACGAGTGCCGGCTTCGGCGTGATCGCCGCGGTGCCGGATGTAAACACCACCGTGCCCTTAGTTCGCATCAACTCCGACCATGCGACCAAAGTTAAACGCCGCGCGCCGTGGAATTTGAGCGCCAAGCCATCGGCCCAATCGTCATCCGTCATTTCGAACAGATCAGCTTGCTTAACCGCGCCAGCAATGTTGACCAGGGCATCGATGCGACCAAATGCGCTCAGCGTTGTTGTGACAACTTCGGCCGCTGCGGTCGGCTGTTTTAGATCCATCGGCACCGGCAGGGCTTTTTTGCCCTGCGCGGCGAGTTCCTTGGTCAGCGATTCCAGGCCTTCTGCTGAACGCGCAACAATCGCGACCGCAGAAAAATCCTGAGCGAGCCGCTTTGCAGTCGCGCGACCAATACCACGGCTGGCGCCGGTGACGATCGCAACCCGTTGGCTATCCGCTACGGTCATGCCGCCTTCTCAAGATCCTGGATGAAGACGCGCTTGATGTGTGCGGCGACTTCGGCAGCGTGCTCGTCGAGTACGAAGTGGCCGCCGTCAATCCAGACGAGATCGGCGTTTGGCAGGTCGTTGCGGTAGGCCTCGGCGCCGGCCGGGATGAAGAATGGATCGTGCTTGCCCCAAACGATCAACGTCTTCGGCTGGTGGCTGCGCAGATACTGATGCCATTCATCGTACTTGGCGACGTTGCTCTGGTAGTTGACGAGCAGGTTGAGCTGATACGCGTCGGTACCTGGACGGTCAAGCAGAGCCTGGTCGTGTGTCCAGCTATCCGGGTTCAGGCCGCTCGGATTTTTTGCCCCGTGCGTATATTGGAATTGCGTGGTTTCCGCTTTGAGGAAATTCCGTGCGCCGGCTTCGGTGGTTTCATTGCGTTCGGCCCAAAGTGGCAAGAACACCTGCTTTACTGGTTCGCCGACGCCTTCCATGTAGGCGTTCGCGTTCTGAATAATCAGGCCGGTGACGCGCTCCGGGTGGGCGGTGGCGATACGGAAGCCAATCGGGCCGCCGTAATCTTGCATATAGAGCGCGTAGTGGCTGATGCCGAGTTGCGTCAGCAGCTTATCGGTGAGGTCGGCGAGCTTTTCGAAGCTGTAGTCGAATTCGGTGCTCTTCGGCGCGTCGGAGTAGCCAAAACCGAGGTAGTCCGGTGCAATAACGTGGAAACGATCGGCGAGCAGCGGAATGAGATCGCGGAACATGTGGCTGGACGACGGAAAGCCGTGCAGCAGGACGATGGTTGGCGCGGCGGCTGAGCCGGCAGCGCGATAAAAAATCTTGTGGCCGTCAACGACCGCGGTTTGGTGCGTAGTGCTCATGCCGAAGGCTCCTAAACGTCGTGAAAGAGTCTCGGGCGCGGTAACGGGCCTGTGCTTTATCAGCCAGACATTCAGCGGCGCTGAAAATGCTTCGCGGCGTGAACGCAATTCAAAACGGATACGGTGCGCCCGAGTAACCATTTAAATCGTAAAACAAGGTTACGTCTTGCTTGGGTAACCTGTCAATCAATTATTTTAAGGTTACAGATTGATTGCAGCTGGCCTCGATCTGGCCGGCTTGCCAGCGGCACGGGTTGGGGGTTTAGGGCGCTCGTCGCTGTAGGACGTAATCGCCAGGCATTTGTGCCGCCGGGTCGGGATTCCACCGCCGTGGGCGGCAAATCGGTCGCGCGCGGCCGTGCTGCCAGCGTCCTCGAGGCCTTATTTATACCGAACGTACGGTGTAGGGAAGCGGCGCACAATCGTGATCAATGTCGTTTGAAACCTGACATTAAATGCGGACCGCCTCAGCAGAGGGTCCCAGAGGCTGACGGCCTCAGATCAGGCGCAGGCGCGTCAGTTCTTCCTTGAAATAGGCGTAGAAGATCGGTGCAGCGATCAGCCCGGTGATGCCAAACGCGGTTTCCATCACCAACATCACGATTAGTAATTCCCAGGCGCGCGCCCTGATTTTTGACCCGATGATGCGCGCGTTCATAAAGTATTCGAGCTTATGCACGACGATCAAAAACAGCAGCGAAGCCAGCGCCAGCTGCAGTGAATCGCTAAGGCTAACAATGACGATGATCGTATTTGAAATCAGGTTGCCGATGATGGGCAGCAGGCCTGCAACCCAAGTGACGACGACTAGGGTTTTTACTTGCGGTAAATGCACGCCGAACAGCGGTAGCGCCACGCCGAGATACAGCCAAGTGAACAGGGTATTGAGCGTTGCGATCCAAGTTTGCGCAAATACGACGTTACGGAACGCGCTGGCTAGGCGGCTGGTGTGTTCAGTGATGTTGTGTGATAGGGGACCCAGCGCCGGGTTGGCGGTGGTTTTGCGGAGCGCAAGCATGGCGCCGACGATCATGCCGATCAGGATATGCGCAAGTCCGCGGCTAAAGGATTTCCCAAAGCCCTGTAGCTCGCTACCGTGTTTGCGTAGCAACTCAACTAAGCCTGTACGCAATTCTTCGGCATCGTTGGGTAGCGATTCAACCAACCAACTGGGGAGCCGGCTGCGGGAGTTGTCGATCGCCTCCGCGAGCTTGCCTAATAGCGCAGGCAAGCCGTCGCTGCCATGTCTGAGCAGCGCCAGTAAGTTCAAAATTGCGATTGCCAGTAAGGTAACGACAACCGTTGCGACCAACGCGACCGCGACGACCTTTGCTGACTCGCGGCCCAAAGTCGCGACGCGCAGCCGCTGCGCCAGGCTGTGGATGAGCTCGTGCACCAGTAGCCCTGAGATTAGGGCGGCGAGTAGATGCAGTTTAAGGATCAGCACCATCAGCACGAAGGCCGTCGTCAACGCAATGAGGTCGACACGGCTGATCGACAGCGGTGCAGGGTTAGAGGGCATCGCAGAGGGGTTCGACATGGCTCAATAATAAGGCGTCAGGGCGTGTTCGGCTGCGTAATCCGGCGTGATCAGCGAAAATATCTGCATGCAGATTGGACTTTATCGAATCGAACCCGCGTTAGTGCTCGCACCGATGGCGGGCGTCACGGATATTGCGTTCCGGCGTTTATGCCGCCGGCTTGGCGCTGGCCTCGCGGTATCGGAAATGACGAGCGTTGATCCCCGCATGTGGAAGACAGAAAAGTCGCGGACCCGCATGCAGCACGCTGGCGAGCCGGGGCCGATCTCGGTCCAGATCGCCGGCAGCGACCCGCAGCAACTAGCCGCCGCTGCGCGGCATAACGTTGCACATGGTGCACAGATCATCGACATCAACATGGGCTGTCCGGCGAAGAAGGTGTGCAAGGTCGATGCTGGCTCAGCCTTATTGCGAGATGAGGTATTGGTGGCGCAAATCTGCGCTGCGGTTGTCGCTGCGGTGCCGGTTCCGGTGACGTTAAAAATTCGCACCGGCTGGTCGCGTGATGCGCGCAACGGCGTACGCATCGCCCAGATCGCCGAAGACGCCGGCATCGCTGCATTGGCCGTCCACGGCCGCAGCCGGGAAGATCGTTTCGAAGGGGTTGCTGAGTACGACACCATCGCGGCGATCAAGCAGCGTGTCGGAATTCCAATCATCGCGAACGGTGATATCAGCACCCCTGATCAGGCACGCGCGGTGCTTGCGTATACCGGTGCTGATGCGTTGATGATCGGCCGTGCGGCGCAAGGGCGGCCTTGGATTTTTCGTGACTTAGCGCATGCGCTCGCGGGCGGTGCACCGCTGCCGTCGCCATCGGCGGAATGGATCGGCGGCGTTTTATTGGAGCACTTGCGCGGCTTGTATGCGCTCTATGGAGAAGTACAAGGGGTGCGTATCGCACGCAAGCATGTGCGCTGGTACTGTCAGGATCACATGGCGGCAGAAGCGTTCTGGGCGCAGATCTGCAATGTCCACACGGCGCGGGGCCAGTATGCGGGCGTCGCTAGCTTTTTTGGTATCGACGACGATGGGCTCGCACTTGCGGCCTAAAGCATCAGTAGCGGCGCCAGCGTTGTGGGATGCGAGGGGGCAGTTACTGAGCGGGTGAGCAATAGCACCCGGTTAAGAAAAGCTCGGCGCTAGGCGCCGAGCCCGAAATTCTGGCGCTCGGCGTTTAAGGTTTGCTGACCGGTGCCTTTGTGGCCACAGCCTTCTTCGCCGCTGCTTTTTTTGCTACTGCTTTTTTCGCGACGGCTTTCTTTGCAACCGGTGCTTTCACTGCAGGTGCTGCTGCTTTCTTAGCAACTGCCTTCTTTGCAACGGCTTTCGTTGCGACGGCTTTCGTAGCAACCGCTTTCGTTGCTGTCGGCGCTTTCTTGGCTACTGCTTTTTTCGCGACGACGGTCTTGGCAACGGCTTTTTTGACTGCAGCTTTTTTCGCTGCCGGCGCCTTCTTGGCTACCGCTTTTTTAACGACGGCTTTCTTTGCGACGGCTTTTTTGGCAGCAGCTTTTTTCACAGCCATGGGAACCTCCCAACTATTGGAAAAGGGCCCTACTTGCCGGCGCCTTTCGCAGGCAATGTCAAGGCCACATCCAATAGTGTCACCGCTGAAATTGAAACACAATATCTAGTAATGTCGCGTCAGGCAGAGGCTGTGCGCTGTGCTGTAAAGCCAAACTCATTCACACGTTATCGGGCCGCGAAATGACGTCTTTAGTAGGGTTTCTTCCGAGAGGTGGAATAACAGTGCGTTAACGCCGGTCAAGTCGGATGTCGTCATTGACTAAATTATGACAAATCTTTTTATTTTCAATTGGTTTTATAGATAAATAAGAATATCTATTAACGCTAAGTGGAGAGTTTCAGCGGTATGGCTATTGCGGTAAACGGCTTAAGTGTTGCGTGTTTTTCGCCAGTCCCCTAGAAAATTTTTAACGAGTGAGTACCGCGTGGATATAGCCATCATCGGCGCTAACGGCGACGTCGGTCGCCAGCTTGCTGTGCAGATCATTGCGCGTCAGTTGCTGTCGCCGCGCAGCCGTTTACAGCTTGTCGGTCGTCGCGATGGTGCAAGCCATCGTGCGTTGCACGGCTTCCGTGCTGACCTTTACGACGCATTTGCAGAGATCACGCCAGAGATCGATGTGGCCTTAACGCCGGAAGAAGTCGCGGCCGATCTGATTCTGTTTTGTGCTGGCCGTACTGCGCCGACGACGCCGAATCAGGTGGTGAGTCGGCAGACTTTGGCGCGTGAGAATCGGATGGTATTTGAGCGCTATGCCGAGGTCATCGCCGCACGTGGTAACGGCCAAGAGTTAGTGGTGATGGTGACCAATCCAGTTGAGTTGGGCGTCGAGGTATTTGCGCGTCATCTTGGTCGGCGGCGCGTTATCGGCATGGGCGCATATCAAGACAGCATGCGATTGCGGCGCGAGATTGCCAGCGACTTCGGCGTGCGTCGGCAGCGCGTGCACGCGTACATGTTGGGCGAGCACGGCGACGCGCTGGTGCCGATTCTGAGCCAGCTGTGGATCTATGGTTTTGATGAGGCTGAGAACGCTGCGGCGCGTGCACGCCTCTGTGGTGTGCGCCAGCCTGCCGACTTCGCACCGGCTTTGGCCGAGGGTAAGCGGTACCTCGGGCAACTGCTCGCGAATGAGCATGTCCAGGAAGCGTTCCGCCACGCGGAGGCGCAGCCGCCCGATTTGCGCGCGGTGCTGCTGCCGCTGATCACACATATTTCTGGCGCCAAGACCGCGGTCTCAACGGCTGCGGTGACGACGGAATTAGTCGAGCAACTTCTAAATGGCGGCCAGAGCGTGATTCCGGCGCAAATCCGATTAGAGGCCGGCGATTGGGACGGGCCGCCCGGGGTGCTTGGCTTGCCGGTGATTTGTGGCTTGAGGGGGTGGTCGCAGGTCACCGATCTCGAAATGACGGCAGCGGAGCACAGTTGTTTGCGTGCGGCCGCCGCAGCCATTACTGCCCGACTCAGCGATTGGGCGCATGACTAAACCGCTATCACGTACTGAGATCGCTGGGGGCTTATTGATCGAGCGTCAAAATCCAATCGATCAGCTTGCGCGTATCGGTCTTATTGATAGCCACCGCGTTCGGTGGCATCGCTAAGCCGGTGGCTTTATTTTTCCAATGGGCTTGGTAGGGATTAGAGCCGTCCTGCACGGTTTTGGCTAGCTGCGCAGCCGCGCCTTTTTGGCCGTGGTAGCGCGCTGCGACGTCTTGCCACGCGGGGCCGATTGGCGTTTCGGAGGAATCGCTCGTGGTGTGCACGCTGTGGCAGGTTAGGCAGCCGGCTTTCGTTGCGAGTGTCGTCATCGCGGTGTCGTGGCGGGTATCGCGGCCAGCGAAGGCTGGGGCGGACAGTATCAGTGCGCATAGCAACAACGGGGTGCGAATCGAAAACATAAAGCCTCTCCGGTTAGATCGCGCGTTCATTCGGTCAACGCAGTACCAAATTAACAGTGGCGTGCCGTTACGCCCTTGAGGTGTATCAACGCAGGCCTGCAAGGATTTGGACCCGCTAACGTGCCGGGGATGAACGCCGCTATGATTTGCGCCATGCCGTTGCAGTGTTTACATCCGCATTTATTCAAAGTCCTATGTCGGAACTACAATCAGATTCAACGCTGCTTAACGCCACCGACGGTCTCAGCGCGGCGGGGCCATCGGCAACGCAACGCGTTGTCTATGTCATGGAGGTGGCGGATCGGCCTGGGATCATGCACGCCATCGCGGCGGTATTCGCCCACCGCGGCTTATCGATGCAGGCGCTGGTTGCCGATGCGCATCGCACGCCGCCGCGCATTCTTGTGGTATTTGATGGCACGCCTCGGCAATGTCGATTGGTTGAGCAAGTGCTCGCTCGGCTGCATGACGTGCATCGTATTCGCAGCTTGGCCGCGGATGCGCCGGAAGTCAGAGCTTTCGCGGTGTGTCACGACAAGGGTGGGGCAGCGTTGCCGGAATTGATCGGGGTTAGCGCACAACAGCTCGGCGACACCTGGCTCTTGTCGGGCAGTTACGTCGCCGTTGATGCAGCACTTGCACAGCTGCGCGCCGCGGATCGAATTGATGAAGTCTCGCGTTCGTTGGTTGCGCTCTAGCCGGTGGCGCTAACTCGGATACGCCGTCGCCAGCGTTGTGCTTTCCCAAGTATTAAGTTCGGCGGCGACCGACGCGAGCTTGCCACGCATGCGGTTCAGGGCGAGTTCGCCAAGCGCCAAACGTAGCGGCGGATGCTCAGTATTGACGATGGCGATCATCGCTGCCGCTGCGCGCAGCGGGTCGCCCGGCTGCTTTCCGGAATAGCCGTTGATCGTCGCGATTGTTTTGTGCGCGCTGTCGGCATAGTCGGCGATAGGCCGCGTCGGCGTTGCTAATGAACTGCCGGCCCAGTCTGTGCGGAACGGGCCCGGCTCGATGATCGTCACGCGGATGCCGAACGGCGCCACTTCCTGCGCCAGTGCTTCTGAATAGCCTTCAAGCGCGAATTTACTCGCGTTATAAAGGCCAAGTCCCGGACTCGCAACAAAGCCTGCCACTGACGAAATTTGCAGAATGTGGCCGCCGCGTTGGGCGCGCATCGTTGGCAGTACCGCGCGGATCAGGTTCAAGGTGCCAAAGAGATTGGTCTCGAACTGCGCGCGTGCTTCGGCGTCACTAATTTCCTCAACCGCACCGGCCAAACCGTAGCCGGCGTTGTTGACGAGCACATCAATACGCCCAAAACGCGCGAGCGTTTGGCCGATGGCGTCGGCAACATCGCCCTCTTCGTTTACGTCCAGCGCGAGCGCCAAGACGCGTTCCGGCGCTGCGGCAACCAGCGGCGCCAGCGCGGCCGCATCGCGTGCGGTTGCAACCAAATGATCGCCAGCCGCTAAAGCCGCCGTCGCCAGCGCCTGACCCAGACCTCGGGAGCAGCCGGTAATCAGCCAGACCTTTGTTTGTATTGAGGACATGGGCATCCGTTCGTCGGGAAATAGCTAACGCAGACCGTATTCTTTGAAACAGGTTCAAATCTTGTCAGGGAAGTGTTCGACAGTCGCAAAATTAGCGCGTACAGTAAGGACGCAGTCGTTTCAAGCAACGTATTTACCGTGGTCCCTTTGCCCGCTTCACCCGCGGTGCTGTCAGTCTCCCGGCTACCTTTCTTGATCGCTTGCAAAATACGGGGTCTTGCCCCGGTAAACTGTCACTTTTATCGTTAAAAGGAATGTCGCAATGGGTAATGATTCATCAACTGGCACTGTGAAGTGGTTCAACGATGCAAAGGGCTTCGGCTTCATCACGCCGTCTGACGGTGGCGAAGACCTCTTCGCACACTTCAAGGAAATTCAGGGCTCGGGTTTCAAGACCCTGAAAGAAGGCCAGCGTGTTGAGTACAAGGCCGCGCGTGGCCCGAAAGGCATGCAGGCGACTCAGATCCGCCCGCTGTAAAAAGCCTTACAGCAATACTTAATAAACCGCGGCTCAGGCCGCGGTTTTTTTTGCAATTGCTGGCCCTTCCGCCCAACCGAGTTCCCCCGATGACCCAAGTCAGCCGGGTGCCATCGCCGCATCCTTTAAACTGGCCTGCTGTGCTGATGTTTAGCCTCAGCACCGTAGGTCTTTTGACGCTGTTCCCCTGGTACGCGTGGACGCACGACTTCAGTGCTGGGGCATGGATTGCCGGTTTTGTATTTCTTTATGCCAGTGGTTTATCGATCACAGGCGGCTACCATCGTTTGTGGGCGCATCGCGCCTATGAAGCGCATTGGAGCCTGCGTTTGTTCTACATGCTATTCGGCGCGATGGCATTTCAGAACAGCATTTTGATTTGGGCATCGATGCACCGCGTGCACCATCGTCATGTCGACGATGTCGACCACGATCCCTATTCGATTAAGCGCGGTTTTTGGTTCGCCCACGTCGGCTGGATGATCCGCGACTATCCAAGCGCGAAGCTCGACTTCAGCAACGCCCAAGATCTGCAGCAAGACAAACTGGTGATGTTCCAGCACCGCTATTATCTGGTCATCGCGTTGTTGATGAACATCGGCTTGCCGGCGCTGGTCGGCGCGCTGTGCGGCGATGTCTGGGGCTTTCTGTTGGTCGCCGGGTTACTGCGCTTGGTGGTGAATCACCACTTCACGTTTTTAATTAACTCGCTCGCCCATTACTGGGGCCGCAGGCCGTACACCGTGGCAAACACCGCGCGCGATAACGATTTGATTGCGCTGTTTACCTACGGCGAGGGGTATCACAACTTCCATCATCTGTTCCAGTGGGACTACCGCAACGGCGTCCGTTGGTGGCAGTTCGATCCGACCAAATGGCTGATCGCCAGTTTGTCGTGGGTAGGCATTACGCGGTCGTTGAAGCGTGTGCCAGAGTTCAAGATTCAGCGCGCGATGCTGCAGCGACAGTTCGATGCACTACATGCCCGCCTTGGCTGTTGCGAAAACCCCAGTCGCTTGGCGGTGTTGCAACAGCAATTCGAGCGCGAGTTGGAATCTTTCAAGTCGACTGTTAACGCCTGGAGCCAGTTGCAGGCTGAGCGCTTGGAACTGGCGCGCAGCAAGCTAGCCGACCAATGGGCGCACAGCGAAATGCGTCACCGCATTTACCTGCTTGAAGAGTCTCTGCGGTTGCAGCGTCAGCGTATGCAAGCACTGCAGTGGCAGCCCGCCTAAAGCAAAAGATCACCGCGTTTGCTATCACGCGGCGGCTGTAGAGGCCGCTGGTGATAACGGGCGCAGGTGATTGGGGCGATTTCTAAAAGTCGAGATCCAATGCGCCGCACAGCCAGTCGATCAACGGGCTGGCGCGTTGATAGCGGGCGAGCAGGGTGTCGAGTAAGTCCGGCCCTAGCAACGCGGCCTCGTCTAGCCGCGTTGAGCAGACGAAATCCTTGCGCTTTAAGTCCTCGGCCAATTCATGCGCCGGGTCGTAGCCGCGCGGCGGCCGGCTCAGCGATTCGCCGCGCAGCGCGCCGAAGGTTTTTTCGAAGTCAGCTGAACGGATTGCCGACTTCCAGCTCGCCGGATTATTCACCATATAGGTGCGGATGCGCTTCACCGTTTCCGGTTGCGGATGCCACAAGCCGCCACCGAGAAACGAGCCGTCTTCGCCGTGTTCGGGTTGGATGTGCAAATAAAAGACCGGCGCATCAAGCCGGCCCATCGTGCCGTGGTCGGCGTCGCCACCGCGGGTTACCGCGCGTGTTGCCTCATGATAGAAACTGGCGCCGGCCCAAGGTTTATACGGCGTTTTATCGCCGGAAAATCGCGTGTCGCGATAAATCCGAAACATCGAGCCGCCCACCGGTTTAGGGTTGGCAACGTAGTGCGGACTGATTTCTTTCAGCGGTTCGGCGAGGTCAGCAATCAGACGCAAAAATGGCAGTTTGACGTTTTTTTCGTAATCGCTTTTGTGTGCGGTAAACCATTCGCGGCTATTGTTTTGCGCCAGTTCGCGCAGAAAGCCCAGCGTAGCCGGCGTGAAATAAGCGGCGCTTTTGGCCATTGATCAACTCCTTATTCTGCCTGTAAAAAATATTGTGCCCTGAGCACTACAGCCCGGCTTAGCAGCGGTGGGATTCGCTACGCGCCGCCACTGTGCCGTCGTTTCTGGCAGTCTGAGCACACTATAAAAGACCTGGAGGAGGAGATCATGACGGCACAAGAAAAAAGCCCGCTGCAGCCGCACCTAGCCGATGTGCGCAGCCGTGTTTCGGCCGAAGAATGGGCTTTGCGGGTTGATCTGGCGGCGGCCTATCGCCTAGTCGCGCACTTCGGTTGGTCCGACTTGGTGTTTACGCACATCTCGGCCCGCATTCCGGGACCCGAGCACCATTTTCTGATCAACCCATACGGTTTTCTATTCGACGAGATCACTGCGTCGAGCTTGGTGAAGATCGATTTGCAGGGCAAAAAAGTCATGGAGACGCCGTACCCGGTTAATCCGGCCGGATTTACGATCCACAGCGCCATTCACGCCGCGCGCGAAGATGCGGCTTGCGTGCTGCACGTGCATTCGCTAAACGGCATCGCGGTATCGGCGCAGAAATGCGGTTTCCTGCCGATTTCGCAGCAATCCATTTTTGTTCAGGCCGCACTCGGCTATCACGACTACGAAGGTGTGGCGCTGAATGAAGATGAAAAGCCGCGCCTCGTTCGTGACCTTGGCAATAACACCTTCCTGATACTCCGCAACCACGGCCTGTTAACGGTTGGGGCTAATCCGGCCGACGCGTTTTTGGCGATGTACCTGTTCGAATCGGCCTGCGCCATCCAGCTCCGCGCGCAGGCCGGCGGCAGCGGCGCCGAACATTTGATCACGGTGCCGCAGCCGATTCTCGACGGCGCCAAAGCGCAGATGCAGCAGGTCACGAAGGGGCTCGGCAGCGCGCTGGTATGGCCCGGGCTATTGCGCAAGCTCGATCGCATTGATGCTTCGTTTCGCGAATAAACCGCCGCATCAATCGGCGAATCAACTTATACAAGGCCCGAATGACCACCGAAAAAGATGCACCGAACCTCCTAACCACGCGCCGCTTCGGCCCGTTTTTTATCACGCAAACGCTCGGCGCGTTTAACGACAATATCTTCAAAAACGCGCTGGTGATTCTGCTGGCGTTCGGCGTCGCCGGCTTGTCGCAGGCGGATGTTGATCTCTACGTCAATCTCGCCGCTGGGCTGTTCATTCTGCCGTTCTTCTTGTTTTCGGCAACGGCGGGGCAGCTCGCAGAGAAATACGACAAAGCCGCGATTATCCGTGCGGTTAAGGTGTTCGAGATTGCGATCATGCTGTGCGCGGTTGTCGCGCTGCACTTCCGCAACGTGCCCTTTTTGCTTGGTCTGTTGTTCATGATGGGCGTGCATTCGACGCTATTCGGGCCGGTGAAATATTCGATCTTGCCGCAGCATCTGCACGAGTCGGAATTAATCGGCGGCAACGCCTGGGTCGAGGCAGCAACATTCCTGGCGATTCTGCTCGGCACGATGCTCGGCGGTTGGCTGATCACGCTCGATGGCGGTACGAGTTGGGTTGGCGTCGCGGTGGTTATCGTCGCCGTTTGCGGCTATTGGGCCTCGCGTAGCGTACCGCAGGCGCCACCCGCTGCGCCGGGCTTGAAGATCAATTGGAATCCGGCTACCGAAACTTGGCGCAACATCGCGTTTATCCGCGGCAATCGCACGGTATTTTTATCGGTGCTCGGCATCTCCTGGTTCTGGTTTTTTGGCGTTACGTTTCTATCGCAGCTGCCGAACTACACCAAGGTTTATCTCGGCGGTAACGAGCAAGTTGTTACTTTATTGCTGACGATATTCTCGCTCGGCATCGGGATCGGTTCGATGTTATGCGAGCGCCTATCCGGCCATCGCGTCGAGATCGGCCTCGTGCCGCTCGGCTCAATCGGCTTGACCGTATTCGGCGTTGATCTCTACTTTGCCAGTACCAGTATCGCTGAGGCGCAGGGGCTAGGCGCGGCTGCGTTTCTGCATCTCGCTGGCAGCACGCGCGTGTTGTTGGACCTGGGCCTGATCGGCCTCTCCGGCGGCTTGTTCATCGTACCGCTGTACGCGTTGATTCAAACGCGCTCGGAGCCCACACATCGCTCGCGCATCATCGCCGGTAACAACATTCTCAATGCCGCGTTTATGGTGACGTCGGCGATCTTGGCAATCGTGCTGCTGAAAGTGGGCTTCACGATTCCGCAACTGCTGCTGGTTGCCGCGCTGCTCAACGCCGCGGTGGCGATCTTCATCTACACGCTGGTGCCAGAATTCCTGATGCGGTTCCTGGCCTGGATGCTGATCCGCGTGCTGTACCGGATCCGCGTTGAGGGGCTGGACAATATCCCGGAAAAAGGCGCGGCGATCGTCGTCTGCAACCACGTCAGCTTTGTCGATGCCTTGATCGTCGGCGGCAGCGTGCGCCGGCCGCTGCGTTTCGTCATGTATCACAAGATCTACAATATTCCAGGGCTGAACTTTCTGTTCCGCACCATGCGCGCGATCCCAATCGCCCCGGCCAAGGAAGATCCAGAGTTGCTGCGCTGTGCATTCGACGAGATCGACGCCGCACTGAAGAACGGCGAGCTGATCGGCCTGTTTCCCGAAGGCGGCCTGACGCCGGATGGCGAAATTCAAACCTTCAAAACCGGGATTGACCGCATCTTGGAACGCGAACCGGTGCCCGTGGTGCCGATGGCCGTGTGCGGTCTCTGGCGCAGCCTGTGGTCGCGGCGCGACTCACGGCTCGGCCGGATGCGTCTGCCGCGGCGATTCCGTGCGAAGATTACGTTGATCGCCGTCGCGGCGATGTCGCCTGCGCAAGCCAACGCCGCGACGCTCGAAGACGCCGTGCGCCGGCTGCGCGGCGAGGGCGCCTAAACGCGCGCGTAAACGCCGGTACGGAGCGGAGTCTCATCACGATGGAACAGGAACAGCATAGTCCGCGTTTTATATCGCTGAGCCGCGCCGCAGCGCTCGTTGCGCTAGCGCTGCTGACCAACGTAGCACGCGCCGACGGCGGCACAATTTACCGCTGCCACTCGGCGAAAGACGGTGCGCTGATCTTCCAGGATCAACCCTGCAACAAAGCGCCCGGTACGTTGGAAGCGGCCAAGAACCTCGAAGGCGCGGTGATTCCGCCGGCGCCACCGCCAGCCGATGATGGCGCACCGGTGGTCGAGCGCTACACACGCTACCTCGATGCGGTTGCTGCAGACCGTGAAGCACAGAAAGAAGCCGACCTCGCGGCCGCATCGCGTCTCCGAGCCCGCGGCGATGCCGAACGTGAGCCAGCACCGTTCGCGCCGCCACCGGTGCAAGGCAACTGCACGCTGATCGGCGCCAACGACGAATGCCTCGCGTACGCCAACGACTACGGCAGTTATGGCGGCTACTCAGGCTACTACGGCCCCGCCGTGCCGGCCTACAACGGCCCGTACCGTCGCCGCCCGGTCGATCGTCCACGGCCACCGCCGCCAGTTACACCACCCGCGCCGCCGGCACCGGCCGCCCGGTTCGGTGCGCCGTTCCGGCCGGGATTTGGTAAGCCGGTGGTCGACGAGAAGGCGTCAAAGTAGCGCCTGATCCCGCTATCCAATCATTGCGGCTACAGCTGCTTTCTGGTCGGCACCCAGGCATCTCGCGGGAAAATCCGACTGAGGCGAGCTCCACGCATTGGCAATAGCGAGAAGCGGGTCTTTCTCAATTCGGAAAACCGCTTACTTCCCAAACGCCAACGGCAAGAGTTCGCTGATTGTCGCGCGGCGGATGCGGTCGCCGCTGCGGGCGAGCATCAGCACCGGGATGTCGAGGCCGGTGAGGTTGGCGACTTCGGCGATGATTTGGCGGCAGCGACCGCAGGGTGGAATGAATTCGCCGGTGACGGCGGCTTCGAGTTCGCCTTCGGCGGCGACGGCGATCATCGTCACGTCTTTCAGACGGCCAGCAGCGTTGGCGCTGGCGAGGGCGACAGTTTCGGCGCACAAGCTGAGGCCGTAAGAAACGTTTTCGAAATTCGCTCCGCGATGGATCGTGCCGTCGCTGAACAGCAGCGCGGCGCCGACATGAAAGTGCGAGTACGGCGCGTAAGCATTCGGCAGCACCGCTTGGGCGGCGGCGACGAGCGCGCGCTCGTCGTCGGTCAGGGCGGATAGCGGCAGTTCGATCGGCGTCATCGGCGAGTATCGGTTGTGGGTTTACGGCGTGGCGGGTTTACGCAGGCTGAGCGCCAGCGCAACGTGTATCGGCGCGAGTAGCAGCCACCAGTGTCCGTTTGCTTGGCTCAGCGTTGGAATCGCGTGCAAAAACGCCGCCAATGCGACCCCGATGACGATCAGCAGCGCCAGCGTGCGGTCGTAGCGGCTCGGCTGCCAGCGCGCGTGCGCAGCGCCGAGCCAGACCGGGATCAGCAGCAAACACAGCGGGCTCAGCAGCAGTAGGTTTTCATTGCGCCAGCCGTAGCGATGCGCGGTGAGCACCCATAGCGCCGCGAGGATCAGGCCGCCGAGGCCAACGACTAGCGACAGCAGCGTGGCGAGCACCGCGAATGCATAGCGTGCGGCGGGTTGGCCGCGATACCGGGCGAGCAACAGCAGGGCGAGGGCGAGCGCAATCCCGATCATCGCAAAAGGCAGCCGCAAGTCCGGCGGCAGCGCCGGTGGTTCCGGCAGGACCCCGCCGGGCAGCAATTGGCTTTCTTCGGCGACGAGCGGCTGCTCGTGGCCTTCGGCATCGCGCGTGGTGACGGTGCGCAACGCCGCCATTAAGCGCAGGGGCGCGAAGCCGTGTTGCCACACGCTGATCGGGCGATCAGCCGCAGGGCCGAGCGCGGCGTCCATGCCGACCATCAGCAGCGGCGCCGGCGCGATCAGGCGCAGTGCTTCGCGGCGGAAATCGAAACCAGAGTCACGACTTTCGAGTTGTGTGCGCAAGCTGCCGCCGAGCGCGCGGTCTAGCGCGTCGCGGACCTTGGTCGAGCAATTCGATAGAAAGTAGTCGTAGCGATAGTCGCGGTTTTCGCGCTGGACATTCCACGACAGGTAGTCGCGTAGCCAGCCGCGCTGCGCTGGCGTGAGGTTGAGTTTTTGCTCGACCGCCCAGCGCTGCTCTTCGTTGTAGATCGCCAGATCATTTGCCAGATAATTCGGCGCGACCCGATAAACCATTTCGCCGCGCGCGAAATTCAGAAAGAAATTCTTCTGCTGGAAATCGAACAGGCCGTAGTTGTAGGTGATCGCAACGCCGCGGGTGCTTTCGCGCAGCAGCAGCGCGTTATGGCCAAAGCGTTGCCAGTATTCGCTGCCGGGCTCGAACGTGACAACGCTGACGCTGATCGTGTCGCCCGGCTCGCCGCTCGCCACGAAGTCATCAGTGGCCGATGCTGGCGCCGCGAGCAATAGGGCGCAGAACAGCGCGGCGAGTACGCGGAGCATAGGCAGCGCTGACCTCAAGCCTGCGCCAACGTGACCTGCAGCAAGTGCACGCGGCGGCTGTCGGCGCGCTGGACGTTGAACTGGAAGCGGTCGATCTGCACGCTCTCGCCGCGGCGCGGCATGTGGCCGAGGCCGTGCATGACGAGGCCGCCGACGGTATCGAATTCTTCGTCGGAAAACTCGGCGTCGAAATAGCTGTTGAAGTCACCGACCGGGGTTAGCCCCTGAACCAGGAAGTGGCGATCGTCCTGTTTCAGAATCAGCGCCCGCTCCAGTTCATCGTGTTCGTCGTCGATCTCACCGACGATTTGTTCGAGCACGTCTTCGATCGTCACCAAACCGGCAACGCCACCGTATTCATCCGCGACCAGCGCCATGTGGTTGTGGCTCTTGCGGAAGTCTTTTAGCAGCACGTTGACGCGCTTCGACTCCGGCACGAATGCCGCCGGCCGCAGCCAGCGGGCGAGGTCAAATTCGCCGGGTGCAAAGCCGGGAACGGTCGACGTGAACTTCAGCAAATCCTTTGCCAGCAGAATGCCGACGATTTCGTCGCGCGAGTCGCCGATCACCGGATAGCGCGAGTGGCCGGCTTCAACCACTTCACGCAGTAGCCGGTCCAGCGGCCATTCGCGCTCCAACACCACCATCTGCGCGCGCGGCACCATGATGTCGCGCACCTGCAGTTCCTGGGTGTTGAAGACGCCGCGGATCATCAGCGCCGCTTCAGCATCAACGATGCCGGCAGCGCGTGCGCCATCCAGCATTTCGTTTAAATCTTCGCGGCTACGTGGACCGCCGGCTAGGCGCTGCGTAAACCGGCGCCACCATTTGCTTTGTCGACTCTCGCGCGAACGTTCGGACGAGGGACTACTGGGACCGTCATTCATAAAGCGTGCAGAAAATTACCAGGAAATAAGCCGTTTTTCGCCGCAAGCCAGGGGGCCGCGGGTGCCGTTGTCATCGTGTAGAAGCCGGCTTTAGGCCAGTTTAGCGCAAACATCGAGCCTATCCGTGGCAGCGTGATGACTTCAGTATGGATCGGGGAATCCCAAATTAGCCAGAATCGCCCGTTCTTCGGCTTCCATGATCTCCGCTTCAGCGTCGTTTTCATGGTCGCGGCCGAGCAGATGTAGCACGCCGTGCACAACCATATGCGCCCAATGCGCGCGCGCTTCTTTGCCTTGTTCAACGGCTTCGCGCATGACCACCGGCGCACAGATTGCGAGATCGCCCAATGCCGGCTCGCCGAACGCTTCCGGAAAGCCTTCGGACTCATAGGGGAACGACAGCACGTTGGTCGGGTAATCCTTGCCGCGGTAAATCGAATTCAACTGCGCGCTTTCGGCTTCGTCGACGATACGGATCGTCAGTTCCCGGCTGACGCCGCCGAGCGCGGCTTGCGCCCAGTCGCGCAGCGCCATCGGCGCCGGCACGCCAGCGGGCGGCACGCGCCGTTGCACGGTGATGTTGCGGCTAACGCTCATCTGGATTCTCGTGCGATGCGCTCGCGTGCTTCAAAGGCGTCGTAGGCGCGGACGATGGTCTGCACCAGCGGGTGGCGCACAACGTCCTCGCTGCGGAAGTGCGTGAAGCCAATTTCCGGCACGTCTTGCAGCACGTCCATCGCGTGTTTCAGGCCGCTCGGGATCGCTTTCGGCAAGTCGATTTGGGTGACGTCGCCGGTGACGACCGCAACCGAGCCGAAGCCGATACGCGTCAGGAACATCTTCATCTGCTCGACTGTGGTGTTCTGGGCTTCATCCAAAATCACGAACGATTCGTTCAGCGTGCGGCCGCGCATGAACGCCAGCGGCGCCACTTCGATGACGCTGCGCTCGATCAACCGCGCAACTTTCTCAAAGCCGAGCATTTCGTACAGTGCGTCGTACAACGGCCGCAGATAGGGGTCGATTTTCTGCGCCATATCACCCGGTAAAAATCCGAGTTTTTCGCCGGCTTCCACTGCCGGCCGTACCAGCACGAGGCGGCGTACACGGTCCCGCTCTAAGGCATCGACGGCGCTGGCCACGGCCAAATAAGTCTTGCCGGTACCCGCCGGGCCGATGCCGAAGCTCAGGACGTTATCGGCGATGTCGTGCAGGTATTTCTTCTGCAACGGCGAGCGGCCGCGAACGACCCCGCGCTTGGTGCGGATTACGACGTCATCTGCGTACTGAGCCCCCGGGTGCGCCGGGATCTGGGCCGCATCGGCGCTGAACTCGCGCAGCGCCATGTGCACATGCTCGGCGTCGATTGCGCCGTCGGCGGTTTGTTCGAACAGCGAGCGTATGGCCATTTCGGCGCGCTGCGCTTCGGCGTCCGGGCCGACGATGACGTAACGGTTGCCGCGGTTGCGGATTTCAACGCCGAGGCCAATTTCGAGCGCACGCAGGTGCGAGTCGAACGAGCCGTTCAAGTTGGCGATGCGGTGGGCGTCGTCCGGTTCGAGGACGAAGTCGATCTGGGATACGGTCAAAGGGTATCGAGGGCGGTAATCGGAGCACTAGTTTACCGCTCGCCCGATGAATTCACCGAGACGGCGGCGCGCGCAGCACCAAACGTCGATAAACCCACCATGAATACAGCATCGTGATTGCACCCATTCCAATCAAAATCGTGCGCAGCGAGCCGAGATTAAAGCCGGCAGCGGCAGTGATCGCGATCAGCGCACCGGAAATGATCAGCGCCCGGCCGCCGAAGCGCTGTGTCCGCAGCCAGACTTCATCGTCGGCTGCTTGCCCCTTTATTCCAACAACTTGGTTTCCGATATACGTCAATGGCGTCCTGGTGTTGGCAGGCGCTAACCAAATTATTGATTCCGTAACCGAAGGTTTGCCAAGACACGGGTTTGCTGAGCGTCGTTTAGTCGCCAATTGTTGACATTGCTCCGGTAGTAAGCGGAGACCTTGGCATCAAGTGGGATCGATGCTGTGCCATCCACGCCGATCTTCAAGTCGCCGCAGTCATACATTTTGTGGAGGTCTGCTCGGAGCAACAAACCGTTCGCCGCGTTGAAAGCGCCATTCTGATTGACCGGAATAATATGCGCCGCTTCCAACGCAGATAACGTGCAGTCTCCGGAAAGTGCACAACAGGCGCCAAAGTCCAACAATTGGTTTTTGAACTGCTGCTGACGTCGGCGGCGTCGTTCAACCCACTGGGTTCCGAGTTCTTCGAATAAAGGTAGCGGAATAAGTTCTGCCTCGGCGTGTCCGTTAGTGGGGTCGTTTTGACCATGTTCACTGAGCCATTCTGCAGACGCGGTTTTTTCAACGGTGTCTAAATTAATTGTGGCTTGGCCCCATAGGTGATTATCTCGTGCCTGCCCTTCATTGCTATTTCTGTCGTACCTCAGTCTGATTGTGTATCGACCGTTGACGGCGTGATACTGATACTCAACTACTTCGGCCGAATATCGCGTTGCCTCGGGGTAGCCTTCCCAGCTCGCCGTCGTAGAAATCATTTCCCCTGGGGTTAGTGGGCGTTCGCTATCGAAAAATATTAATTCTTCTTCTTCATCCCAGAAAATTTTTATTTGGTAAATGCTCATCGATTCCGTCCGATTATTTAGATTGGATTAACGGGGTAAAAGCTTCACATCAGTCAGCAATAAACGCCTCGCCTCGCCTCGCCTCGTCTCGCCGCGATTTCGTCAGATTGTACGTTTTCAGGCAGCGAAATTGCTGCTAGGCCTGCGGGCAGGCGGTATCAAACGATGTCGCGCTGAGCGCTTTGTCGCTATCGGGCGGCGGGAACGCGTCGCGGAACGTGAAGGCGGAGGCCGTGGCGCCCAAGGTTTTGAGCGACGCCAAACGCTCGGCGGCTTCGGTGGCTGTCGGCTGGTGACCGCGCGGCACCCACCACAGCACGGCATAAGCGTCGACCGCCCGCTCAAACCATTCGCGTCGGCGTTTGAGAAATTCAACGTGCCCGGAGCGAAACGCGAAATCGTGCAGCGCTGAGATGTCTTGCCAGACCGATACATTCACCAGCGCCGTCGCGCCAAACGGGTGCGTGTTGGCGGCCGGGCCGTCATCCTCTTTTAGGCGCCAAATAAAGCCGGGCGACTGTTCTGCCAAAGCGTTGACGCGGCCGATATTGGCGACGAAATCAGCCATCACCGGCGAATCGAGCGGCGCCTTCGGCAGGGCGATATTGAGTTGTGCGAGTTGGTAGGCAGACATTGGCGTCTCGGTATTGCGAACACGGAAATCGCGGCAATCCTGCCTGCGCCGCTCCAGCCTGGATCAGCCGGCGATAACCGCCTCGCCGCGCAGCGAGTTCGTCAGGCTATGTGTTACGCGCAGATCGACGAACTGGCCGATTAATCGGGCTTCGCCATCGAAGTTGATCGAGCGGTTGCACGGCGTTTTGCCGGTCAGCTGGCCGTTGCCGCGCCGCGACGGGCCTTCGACGAGTACGCGCTGCGTGCTGCCGATCAGGCTGGTGGCGTATTCGTCGCCGATTTCGCGAACCCGCGCTTGCAGGCGGTCGAGCCGTGCTTGTTTTACCTCGGCCGGTACGCCGTCGCGGAGGTTTGCCGCTGGCGTGCCGGGGCGCGGACTGTAGACGAACGAGTAGGCGGCATCGATGCGGGCCTGTTCGATCAAGTCCATCGTCGCTTCAAAGTCTTCTTCAGTTTCGGACGGGAAGCCGACGATGAAATCGGTCGATAGGCTGATGTTGGGCTTCAGCGCGCGTAGGCGGCGGATTTTTTCCAGGTACTGGGCTTTGGTATAGCCGCGTTTCATCATTGCCAGAATGCGGTCGGAGCCGCTTTGCACCGGCAAATGCAGAACCGCGGCTAGCTTGGGTTCGCTGCCGTAGGCGTCGATTAGGGCGTCGGTGAAATGCGCCGGGTGCGACGTGGTGTAGCGGATGCGGCCGAGGCTTTCGAAGCGCGCGAGGATGTGAATCAGCAGCGCTAAATCGCAGCTGCCGCCGCCCGCCATCGGCCCCGCGTAGGCGTTAACGTTCTGGCCGAGCAAGGTGATTTCGCGCACGCCCTGCGCTAGCAGCGCGTCAACTTCGGCCAGCACGTCATCCAGCGGCCGAGAAATTTCTTCGCCGCGGGTGTACGGCACGATGCAGAACGTGCAGTACTTCGAGCAGCCTTCCATGATCGAAACGAATGCGCTTGGGCCTTCAGCGCGCGGTTCCGGGAGGTTGTCGAACTTCTCGATTTCCGGGAAGCGCACGTCGATCGCCGGGCGTTGCGTGCGGCGGGTTTCGTCGAGCATCTGCGGCAGGCGGTGCAAGGTTTGCGGCCCGAACACCAGATCAACGTTCGGCGCCCGTTTTGCGATCGCTTCGCCTTCCTGGCTGGCCACGCAGCCGCCGACGCCAACCAGGCGGCCGGGCTTGGCGGCTTTCCATTCGCGCAGGCGGCCGAGATCAGAGAAGACTTTTTCCGAGGCTTTCTCGCGCACCGAGCAGGTGTTTAGCAGGACTAAGTCGGCGGCTTCGATATCCGTCGTCACTTCGTAGCCGTGCGAGACCTTCAGCACATCCGCCATTTTTGACGAGTCGTACTCGTTCATTTGGCAGCCGAAGGTTTTGATGAAGACTTTTGACGAATTCGATTCGGACATGCGGGCAGCGGCACTGAGGCAATTGGCGATTATACCGGTCGCGTGCGGGAGCCGAGCGGCGACGACAAACTACCGTTCGTCTGCTCGTCAAAAATAAGTTAATCCAAATTTGGGGCGCGGCGCATCATAACGGTGCTACGCAAAAAAACGGGCGACGACTCGTTAACACACCCCCAAAAGTTTCACGGAGAGACACGATGACACACCCCACGCAGCCGCTTTCAACGCTCCGCCAACGCGGCGTACTTCTCGGCGCCGCCGCAGTATCGGCGGTACTTGCGCACACGATACTCGGTCTGGCGCTGGTTCACGCCGGCACCGCGGGTCAGCGCGCTTTTGCCGCGCAGTATGCGGCGACGCAGATCGCTGATCTCGGCACGCTGCCGACGATCATCGTCATCGGCCGGCGTATGAAAGCGTAATTTGCACCAAAGATGCCCGCGCTCGCGGGTGTCTTTGCGGTGCCGTGGTCGGCGGCGGTCGTCCCGTAAAACGACGACCCGCTGCTTTAGGAAGCTGTTTTTCGATTTATAGATCAATCCGCGTAGGTCTGGCGGATTTTTAAAAGCTAGGGCGATGTCGTTAGTCTGGCGCCATTGATTTGATCGCTTCCAATGCGCATGAATAACCAGTTAGCGGCTGCGAATAATTGAGTCAGGCCTTGATCACGGCTACCGGCTGGCAGGACTATTACGCTGGAAATTGCCCTTGCACAACGCGCGTTGCCAGTAGTCGCAAGTAACGGCGTAGCAAGCTGCTGTATAGCCAGAGCGCGGGGACTAAGGCTTATTAACAGGTCCTAACGGGAGCGACGGATGGACTGCAGCCGCTTTTAGTGCTCGTGCGTCCCCGCGTGCGCGGCGTGATCGTGGCCGAAGAAGCGCAGCTGATAATTACGTAGATGGCCGAATGCGACGAGCAGCGCGCCGATGACTGTCATCACGCGTTCGCCGTTGACCGATAAACCGCCGAATGCGGCGTAGGTCATCAGGCTCATGCCGATCAAGCCAGCGCTGGCGACCAACGGGCTATGGTGGCGCCGCCAGCCCCAACCCAGGGCCAGCACGCTGGTCGGAACGACGCCGAGCAGCAGCCATTGGTGGAAGCGTTCATCGGCAACCAGCGAGGATGCCGCCAGCGGCAATATCGCGATCAACAGCGGCAGCGCCAAGCAATGCACGAGGCAAAGCCCAGAAAAAATCATCGCCAAGGCGTCGAGGCCGCGCTCGGCTGACACCGGATCTTGCGGTGCCTCCGGCGTGCCGGTTAGTTCATTGGGCTGATTCATGGGGCGCAAGAATACCATCGCGCGGGGCGATAACGGCGACCCGGCCGGCGGCAATTTTCTGTTGCAGTGCGATAACTTGGAATTCGTAGAGCCATCCGCCACCGCTTTCCAGTAGCCGCTTGGCGTGGATTTCCAGTGCTGCGTCAATGCCTTCGAGTGTACCGACTTCGAAGCAGACGTTACGTGCGGAAACGAGCAAACCCGTTACAGTGGCTATCCCTGCAGCGTGCGCCAGCAAGCCGCCGTGCACCGCCATGGCTTGGGCGCCGTACTCGATCAGCGCCAGCGCTGGCAGTCGGCCGTGACGTCTTAGCGGCTGCGCTGGATCCTGATGGCTGCGAGTGCGGCAATGAATGTGGGTGTTGTCCCAAGTCACGACTTCGTCGAGCAGGCACATCGTTCCCGCGTGCGGAATCAGGCTGGCGATGGCGACTTTGTTGAGCGCCATTGCGATCACGGCGGCGCGATTTCCACGCGTAGACCCTGGCTGCTCGGTAACGCGAAACCGATCGCGGCCGGGTCGCCCAGTGCTAAGGCGCGCAGCAGCGGCAGCGCGCGCAACGCGGGGTTGCCAAGCCGCAGTGCGTCCAGCGCCAGATCGGGCATCGTCGATACCGCGCCGACGCCCAAGCTCAGACGTAGGCGGGCGAGCGTTTGGGGCCCCGAGGACGGGCTGAGTATCACGGCGACGCTGGCCGCACCGATGAACGGACGTGCCGCTTGCAGCAGCGGCGGGCCGGGTACGTCGTAGGCGACGAGCAGCGTGTCATGGCCGCTGGCCGTCGCGAGCAATGCGGCTTCGAGCAGGCCGGCGGCGAAGCTGTCGTCGTAGGCGGAGATCGTTGTCGATGGCAAGCGGCTGCCGGTGGCGATGCTCCAATAGCCAGCGGCGGCGTTGTGGACAGAATTATGGAAATCGGTCGGCGACACCGCGCGCGCTGTTTCGGTCAGCGCCAGACTAATCCGGTGGATGATGCCGAGATCGCCATCCGACGATGCAAACACCGCCGCCAGTTGATCTACCGCACCGGTGTATCGGCTAACCGCATCTTCGGCTGCGCGGAACGCTTGTTTTACCGAAGGCGTGACACGGCGGCGCTCGTTCGGTGGTAGTAACGCCGGCTGGTACGGCGGCAGCTCGGCATTGGCCCAGGCCGTATGTCCGGCGAGCACGGCGCGGGCCTGCGGCCAGTCGGCGAGGCCGGGCGCGGCGATGCCCAGCGCCTGAATAAAGAGTTCGATCATGGCCGACTAAAGAGCAAGCTGCAGTTGCTGCCGCCGAAGCCGAACGAGTTCGACAACACGCGTTTGATTGGCCGCTGCTGGGCTGAGTGCACAATTTGGCTGCGAAACGCGGGGTCGATGTGCCGCGTATTCAAGCTTTGCGGGATCAGCCCGGCTTCAAGCGCCGTTAACGCCAGCCCGGCTTCAACGATGCCCGCCGCGCCTAGCGTGTGGCCGGTCCAGCCTTTGGTAGAACTGCACGGCACGGCAGCGCCGAATAGCGCAAAAACTGCGTGGTCTTCGGCAAGATCGTTGGCGGGCGTCGCAGTGCCGTGCAGATTGATATAGTCAACGTCCGCGGGCTGCGTGTCGGCGCCGGCCAGCGCCTGCCGCATCGCCGCGAGCGCGCCGCGGCCTTCGGGATCCGGCGCCGACATATGATGGGCGTCGTTGCTCTCGCCGTAGCCTTCAAGCCGTAATGCGTGTTCAGCGGCCGGCTCCAACAGCGCAAAGCCGGCGGCTTCGCCGATCGACAAGCCCTGGCGGTTGGCATCCGCCGGACGGCAAATATCGGCGGCCAATAATTGCAAGGCATTGAAGCCGTAGAGCGTGGTCAGGCAGAGGCTGTCGACGCCGCCGACGACCGCGGCATCGCAAAAGCCGGCTGCGATGGCGCGTTGTGCAGACGCAAATACTTTTGCGCTTGATGAGCAGGCGGTGGAGACGGCGTTCGAAATCCCAGTTAAGCCGAGGCGCCGCTGCACGTAGTCGCAGACTGAATAGGCATTTTGCGTGTGCGCGTGTTGAAACCACGGCGGGAGCTGTTCCGGTGTGCCGCTACGGGCGCGGTAAGCCTGCTCGGTTTGCAGCACGCCGGAGGTGCTGGTGCCGATAAAAACGCCGATCCGTGCGCCGCCATAGCGGCTGCGTGCGGCGGCGACGGCTTCAGTAAAACCATCTTGTGCGAGGCCTTTTTCGGCGAGCCGATTATTGCGGCAGTCCCAGGCGCTGTACTCGGTCGGTAGTGGCGTGTCGAGCCCAGCGACGACGCCGATCCAGCCAGGGAGCGTGGCGGACTCGAACGGCTCGGCGCGTAGGCCGGTGCTACCGTTACGGAGCGCGTCGAGCTGTGACGCGCGGCCTGCACCGAGCGCGGTGGTCAACGTGTAGTGGCGGATTCCCAGAGGCGTCATTCGGCGCGGGCGTCGGTGGTACCGGTTGCAGACGGCGCATCGCCGCGGGCTTGGGCGTCATCGGCCCAGAAGTCGTAGAAGTTGAACCAATTGTACGGCGCCAACCGGACGTAATGCGCCAGTCGATCGGCAAACCGCTGTGCCGAGGCTTGCGCTTGCACGGCGCGCTCGGCGCGGGTGGTGAATGCTGGCGCCGGAAAGGTCTCGAAATGCAGTTCGTAGCGGCGCCCGCCGCGATAGAGCCCGAAGCAGATCAGTGCCGGATGCACGAACGCCGCCGCCAACGACCACGGACCTGACGGCAATCGCGCTTGCGCGCCGAGAAATTCGACGGCAAGGCCAGGGTCGGCGCCAACGCGGCGGTCGGCCATCAGTCCAACAACGCTACCTTCTGCCAAGGCATCGCGTAGCGCCAAAACCAGTTGCGGCCCGTTGCTGGTGTTGATGATTTGTTCGTCGGATTCTGGATTCAACCGCGCCAGCGTGGCGCTGAGCATGCGGCCGTGGGCGCGATCCATAACGATGCGAAAGCGCAGCTGCGTTTGCTGCGCCCCGAGCGCGCGCAGCAGGTCGAAGCTGCCGAGATGGGCAGTGAGGACGATCGCCGCCGAACCGGCGTGCAGCGGCGCCAGTGCATTGCCCGGATCATGAATGCTGACGTCCAATTCGCGGTGCCGCCCGGCCAGCAAGTAGACGCGGTCCAAAGTGCAGGCGGCAAAGCTGTGCAGATGCTGGAAGACATCCCGCTGACGCACCGGCCGAGGCAATACGCGGGCGAGATAGGCGCGCGAAGCGTTGCGCGCGCTGGCACCGCTAACGAAAAAGTAGGCGACGATCGGCCATAGCAGCAACCGCGTGCAGCGACGGCCGAGATGCAGCGCAATCCAGACGATCAGCGCTAGCGAGCGCGGCGAGCTGCGTTCTTTCTGCGCTTTCCACTGCGTGCTCGCGGTCATTGCGGTGCGAGCTGGGTAAAGCGCAGTTCGCCCTGAGCGGCGAGTTGCCCGCCGCTGAAACAGCGGAAGCGCGCGCTACCAGCGGCAACGTCAGCGATGAGTTCGATTTGAATGGTCACGGCCGGCGCAATCGGCTGCAGGAATTTTGCGTTGGGCAGCCCGAGCAGGCGCAGGTTGCCGAATCGGGTGCGCAGGGCCTCGCTTACTTCGTCAAGCAGCAGCACGGCGGGTACCACCGGCTGGCCGGGGAAATGGCCGGCTAAGCAGGGGTGGTCCGGCTCAATCCGCGTTTCACAGCGGAATTCGACGCGCGTCGCCACTCAGGTCTCGGCCAGTAATCGCTCGAGCACGGCGCGTGGCAGCTTACCGACGGCATTACGCGGGAGTGCATCGAGCTTGCGCAGCGGCCGCGGCAAAAATACCGGGTCGATCAGTTGCGCCAGCGCCGTCATGATCGCGCTTTCGCTGAGATCGGGTGCGACCACCAATGCGGCGGGGCGTTGCAGGATGTCGTTGCCGTCGTTCGATTCGGGTTGGAAGACGATGCCGTCAATCACGCCGGGGATCGACAGTAAAGTACGCGTGAGATCCGCTAACGACGCGCGCCGGCCGCCGACTTTCAGCAAATCGCTAGCGCGACCGAGCAAGTGAAAGCCATCGCCGTCGACTTCGAGCAGATCGTGCAGCGGCACGGGTGCCGGCAAATGCGCGCCGATGACGCGCGTTTGGCCGCCTTCGTGGTCGAGATGCATGGCGTCGAGCAGGCGCCAGCGCGGGCCGGCGACGGTACGCCGGCTGGCGATGCTGCCGGCTTCGGTGCAACCGTAAATTTCCCGTACCTCGGTTGCGTAGGCCTGTTCCGCCTGCGCGGCTAACTCCGGCGGCAGCGGCGCCGTGGCCGAAACGATGCCGGCGAGCGGCGGCAAGCGCGTTCCGGCGTTCAGCAACGCGCGAATGTGGACCGGCGCGGTTACCAGGATGCGCGGCGCCGGCACCGACGCCAACGCGGCGCGAACGTCGTCCGGAAACACCGGCCGGCCGCAAAACGTCGCGTGGCCCGCGGCGAGCGGCAATAGCGCCGTGGTTTCCAGGCCGTACATGTGTTGCAGCGGCACGGTGGCGACGATCTGCGTGCGGCCAAATTCGGCGAGCAAACGTTGCCCAATCAGCGCGCCGGCCTGGTACAGCGCACGCCAAGTCTTCAAGTGCGGCTGTGACTGGCCCGTACTGCCCGAAGTAAAAACGATGGCGATGGCACGATCAGCGAGGATTTCCGGCAGCACCAGAATTTCGGTTTCCGGGGCCGTTTGCGGCACGCAGTATTCGCTGCCGGGCGTGTCAGATAGAACGATGCTATCGGGATACGCTAAGCGCAACGCCGCGAGGCCAGCGGCGCCGCTACTCGGCGGCAGCAGCGTGACGATGCCGCGTAACGCGGCGGCCGCGAGTGCGGTGCAAAACGCCAACCGGTCGTCGCAGAGGTTGATCGCATACGCCTTATCCGGCAGCTGCTCGGCTAGCTGCAGTACGCCGGCTGCGAAACGCCCGCGGGTAACCGACTGCCCGCCGCGCCAGAATAACGGCTCGCCGGCAGCGGCACCGAGCGTCAGCAGCGGTAGTGTCGCGGCGCCGTTCTCAGCGAACGCGGTAGATAAGCTAGGCATCGACAATGGTGTTAGGGCTCAGCAGTAGCATGGGTTGCGTTGGCATTGCGCCGCGCATTAAGAGATCTGATTCAGGACGCTTGTTGTGCACGCGGTTGCGCAACAAAACGCGCGAGTTCTTGCAGCGACGAAAAAGCGTTGCGGCTTAGTTCGTCGTCTGCGCGCAACTCAATACCATAACGCTGCTGGATTGCCAGCGCGATTTCCAGCGCGTCGATTGAGTCTAATCCCCAACCCGTGCCGTAATCGCCGAAAAGCGGCGCTACCGGATCAATCGTGGCCGGATCTTTGCCTTCAAGATTCAGCGCGTTAATCAACAGATGCGCCAAGTCCAGTTCCTCTTGCGTCATGCGTTTCCTCGAATCGGGCGCGGCATGGGGCCGCTTTGGGTGAATACGGTGAATAGTAGGAAAACATTCCTGAACGGCAGCGGAAGGGAATCGCCGAGAAGGTGCTCTTGCAATTCGCTTTTCTAAATTTCGATGCGCCGACATAACAGCTTATCGATCATCGACGCCAAGACAGACCGTATGGGAGGAAGAAATCACGCATACAGCCGATATAAACAACCGGTAAAGAATAAAATAGCGATCATTACGATCTTAGTTGACATAACTGACGCGCCAATCGGCATTTGGGCAGCCTTCAGTTGCGTCATACATGCTTTGAATTATAAAGGATTGCCGGCCACGGCCTCTGCAGTCCTCAGCTGGCTTTCGGATGATTGTTACGAACACTGACCTAAAACAGGCTGTCGGGAATTGGCCGAAAGCGCCGTATCGAGTTCGCCTTGCGCAAGTGGGTGAGTTGGAGCAGCCGTTGGCGCCGACGGTGCTGCGCGCCGTGGTTTACGGCACCGCGCCGAGCTATGTGCAGCCGGATGTCCGTCGGGTTTACGTGCCGCTACGGTCGGTGCACCAGAATTACGCTGGCGAGATTTGGGAAAGCACATTGCCGGTGCGCTACGGCCGGGATGGCTTAATCGAATTCGCCGAAAACGGTGAGGTGATGTTTCTGCAGGCCTCGCTCCCTGAGTCAGATCTTAAGGACACTGCTGGCGCTGCGGAACGATTGTACAAAGCGTTATGGCGCTATTCAGCGTTGCGGCACTACGGCAATTTTCTGCGCGTCTGGAATTATCTGCCCGGCATTAACGTCGGCGATGGCGACGCCGAGCGTTACCGCAATTTTTGCGTCGGTCGCCATCGAGCACTGAGCGCCGATCCAAGTTTTGAGCGCAAGCTACCTGCGGCGACGGCGATCGGCACGAACGCCGGGCGGTTTGTGGTGATGGCAATCGCTTCCATCAGGCCCGGCCAACAGGTCGAAAACCCTTTACAAGTAAGTGCGTTCCGCTATCCGCGTGCTTACGGCGCGCGCAGTCCAAGCTTTGCCCGGGCGCAGATGCTGCCCTGGGCGGATGGCACGCAACTGCTGGTGTCGGGAACGGCCAGTATCGTCGGCCATGCCAGTACACACCTTGGCGATGCCAGCGCTCAGTTGCATCAGTCGCTCGCGAACGTCAATGCGTTGGTGCGGCAGCCCGGACTCGCCCGGCGCGGTTTTCTGCCGCAGAGCTATACGCTGTATTTGCGCGATCCTGAGGACTACACCTCGCTCTATCCGCAGCTCATGAAATATTTCAACGGTACGCCGTTGCAAGTACTGGTTGGCGACATTTGCCGGCGCGAGTTGCTGCTCGAAGTTGAGGCGATCTATCAGCTGCCGCAATTTTTGAACAAATGACAGCACGCGCATTGGATCGCGCTTGGCGCCTCACGGCGACCGCTTTCAGTTTTGCGCTGTTCGGCTGCTGCACAGTTTTGCTTTCGCTGACGGTGTTCCCGATATTGGCCGTGGCTTCGGCCAGCGCCGATCGGCGTAGTGCACGCGTGCAATGGGTTTTGCACTGCGGATGCCGACTTTTTGTCTGGATCATGAAAGGGCTGGGCCTGCTGACTTGGGAAGCACAGGGATTAGAGCGCCTCGCCGGGCCGGGACAGATGATTGTCGCCAATCACCCGAGCTTGATCGATGTCGTGTTCTTTCTCTCTTGGATGCCGCAGGCCGACTGCATCATGAAGCAATCCTTGGCCCGTAACCCGTTTCTGCGCTGGACGGTGGCCTGGGCCGGGTACATCGGCAATGCCTCGCCCGAAGGTTTGATCGAGGACTGCGCCCGCGTATTACGCAGCGGCCGTTCGCTGATCGTGTTTCCTGAGGGTACCCGCACGGTGCCCGGCTTGGCGGCGCCGTTCAAGCGTGGCGCCGCCCGCATTGCCTTGTTGTCCGGCGCTGAAATCCTGCCAGTGCGGATCCATTGCGACCCGCCGACGCTGATGAAGCACAGCCGCTGGTGGCAGATTCCGCCGCGGCCAGCGCATTTCAGTTTCAGTGCTGGAACGCCGTTCCGGGCGGCGGACATTGCTGTTGTTGGTGAAACCCAAGCGCAGGCAGCACGGCGGGTAACGGACCACCTGCAGCGGCTCCTGCTGCCGCTGGCAGTGTTAAGCAATTAGGGGCCGTATAAGTTCAGCTGATGTTTAATCCCTGCATCGTTATTCCGTATTACCGCCACGAACACGCCATCGGAGCGATGGTCGAGCAACTGCGCCCGCACGGCTTGCCGCTTTGGATCGTCGACGACGGCAGCGGCGGCACCGCCGCGCAAGCGGTCGCCGCGCTAGCGGCGGACGAAGCCGCTTGGCTGCATTTGCTCGTATTGCCGGAAAACCAAGGGAAAGGTGCGGCGGTACGGGCGGGTTGCGCCGCTGCGTTCGCTGCCGGGCATAGCCACGCGCTGCAGATCGACGCTGATGGCCAGCACAACACCAACGACATCCCGAAGCTCATAGCGTTGGCGCAGCGACAGCCGCACGCGGTAGTTACCGGCATCCCGATTTACGACGATTCGGTGCCAAAAGCGCGCTTTTATGGCCGCTATCTAACGCACGTGCTGGTCTGGCTGCATACCTTGTCGTTCGAGATCATCGACTCGATGTGTGGCTTCCGTGTTTATCCCCTTGCTGAGGCGCTCGAACTTTGGGCACAGGGCGGGGTCGGTTTGAGAATGGATTTCGATACTGACATCATCGTGCGGCTGCATTGGGCCGGTTTGCGCGTAATCAGCCAACCGACGCGGGTTACCTATCCGAGTGATGGCGTGTCGCACTTTGACCTGCTGCGCGATAACTTGCGTATGGTGCGGCTGCACCTGCGCTTATTCGGCGGCATGTTGCTGCGGGCGCCGCGCTGGCTATTGCGTGGCCGGCCGCGCATTTGAAGTGCCAACCGCCTACAGCGCATTGATGCGCGCTATGTGCGCATCGGCGTGGAACGGCAGGCCGACGCAAAAATCAGGGGACTAGACTATTGAATATGGACCGGCAAATTTTTAACCATTGTGGCCGCCTCGGCCAAGCTGTGCTGATTGCGGCATTCGCCGCCTTAGCGCAAGCCGCCGCAACGGCAGCCGAGCCGTCGGTGCCGACGGTCTTCGAACACCCGCAAACAGCTGAACAATTAAGCACTTTGTTGGGGCCCGCCGCCGGCGCTTTGAAAGCCGCTGCGGCGCTGCGCGGCGATTTTACCCAGCGGAAGTTTTTACGTGAATTGCCACAGCCTTTGGTATCCAGCGGCGAATATTTTGTCGCACGCGGGCTCGGCGTTTACTGGCACACGCAAAAGCCGTTCGACGGCACGGTGGTGCTGACGCCGCAGGCGATGATCCAACGCGGCAGCGATGGTTCGTCGCGGCGCATCGCCTCTGACCAGCAACCGGGCTTGCGCGCGGTTGGCCAAGTATTCGATGCCTTATTCACGCTTGATCTGGCCCAACTTGCGGAAACGTTCACGTTATTCGGCGTGCCCGGCGAAAAAGGAACCTGGACGCTGGGGCTCGTGCCGCGTGAGCCGGCTTTTGCGAAAGTCATGAACCGCGTGCAGATCACCGGTACGAGCCAACCCGGCCGCATCGTGTTGTTTGAAGGCAGCGGTGATCGTACCGAAATCGATTTCGGCGCCGTTAAAGCGCAGCAGGCGCTGAGCGAGGCCGACAACCAGTATTTCGCGCCATGAGGCGCCGCGGTATTCGGGAGTGAGTCCGCGTTTGCGTTTCGGCGGCTGGTCCGCCGCTGTCGCTGCGCTGTGCGCCGTATTCGTATTCGGCGTGCTGCCGAAGTTTCAGCTTGAGACCGATATTCTCGCGCTGCTGCCCAACGATCACGCAGATCCTGCCGAAGCGCAGGCGCTTGATCGCTTTTCTGATCTGATCGGCCGCAACGCCGTTTGGCTAATCGGCGATACCGATTTCGACCGTGCACGAACCGCCGCTGAAAATTTTGCGGCGCCGCTGCAGGCCAGCCCGGCATTCACCACGGTACGTTTGAAAGTCGATACCGACTGGCCCGAGTTGGCTTCGGCGGGCTATCTGCCGTATCGCGACGGGTTATTGTCTGAACCCTTGCGGAAACAGCTACAAAACGGTGCCGACGACGCGGTTTTAAACCGTGCCCGTGAGGCCTTGTACACGCCAGCGGCATTCTTGCGCCGTAGCCCGCCCGGCACCGATCCGCTCAGCTTATTCGGCGATTTCCTGACCCAAGCCACGCCCAGCACCGGCGAAGCGGCGTTGCGTGATGGCCTGCTGACGGTGATCACGCCGGCCCACGATGGCGCGGCGGAAATGATTTATGTCGTCGTTAGCGCTGCGCTCGCCGGCAATCCATTTTCGACCGATGAACAAAAGCTCGCCGGCCCGGCGATTGCGGCGGCGTTCACGGCGGCGCAAGGCGATGGCGCCACCGTTAACGGTTCCGGTTTGATCCAGCATTCGGTTGCCGCGTCCGGTCTCGCCCGGCACGAAATCGAATTATTCGGCAGCATCCAAGTTGTCGGACTCGTGCTGATTTTATGGTGGTTATTTCGTTCGGCACGCATGTTATTGCTATCGGCCGCGACACTGGGCGTGGCGATGATCGCAGCGCTGACGGTAAGTCACTATGTGTTCACGCGCCTGCATGTGATGACGTTGGTGTTCTGCTCCAATCTCGCCGGCATCGCAATCGACTACTCCATTTATTACTGTGCTGACCAATTCCGTGCCCCTGGCCGTTGGCGCGGCGCGGATGCACTGCCGCATATTGGCCCGGCGATTACCATGAGCTGCCTCGCCGCCGTGTTGTCGTACGCATTGCTCGCGGTTGCGCCGTTCCCAGGCCTGCGCCAGATCGCGCTGTTCTGCTGCGTCGGCTTGATCGCCGCGTACGGCGCGGTCATGGGCTGGTTCCCGGCCAGCGTACGCCCCGCGCCGCAAGCCGCGGCCGAGCGCGTGCATCGGCAGTTCAGCGCGCTACAAGTCGTACGCCAGCAAGTGCAGAAGCAGCGGCGGTTGTTGCAAGTTATCGGCGTCGCACTCGTAGTGTTTACGATCTGGGGGCTGACCCGGCTGCAGTTTGCCGACAGCATTCGCGTTCTGCAGCCGGAAACGCCGGCCTTATTCGAGCAGGAAAAGCAGGTGCGGGCGCTGATCGGCTCAGTCGGCGAAGGCCGCTTCATTCTCGTTCGCGGCGCCAGCGCCGAAGCAGTACTGGAAACCGAGGAAACGCTGCGCCAGCAGTTGGACGCGTTAGTCACGCAGCAGGCCTTGCTCGGTTATAGCGCGGTGTCGAAAGCGCTGCCGTCGCAGGCGCGGCAGCAGGCGAATCACCAGCTATTGGCTGAGCATGTGTATGCACCACAAGGCCTCGCGCCGCGCTTCATGCGCGAGCTGGGATTTGCGGATGCCCAAATCGCACAGCGGCTGCAGGCGTTCAACGAAAATTGGCAGCCGATGCAGCCAGCGACGTGGCTCGCCACGCCTGGCGCAGAGCCGTATCAGCATCTCTGGCTCGGCGACATCGGCGATGGTCGATGGGCCAGCGTGATTACCTTGGCCACGCTGCGCGATGCCGATGCCGTTGCCGCCGCGGCCACCAGTGTGCCGGGCGCGCGGTTTGTCGACCGCATTTCTGAAGTGTCCACCGTATTGCAGCATTATCGGGAGCGCGCACTTTTATTGGTCGCGATTGCGGCGGTTGCTTCCGGCCTGCTACTGGCGTTTGCGTACGGTTTGAACCGCGGGTTCCGATTAATGATCGCACCCGTTGCCTCGTGCCTCGTTACGCTGGCGATATTCGGCTTTTCCGGTATCGCGGTAACGTTTTTTCACGTTGTCGCCTTGCATCTGGTCACCGGCTTATCGATGGAATACGCAATTCTGCTGTTGCTCCCACAGTGGCGCGGTCCGGCGGCGCTGTTTTCGGCGACGCTGGCGGCGGGTTTGGCGTTGCTGGCGTTCGGCCTGCTCGCGTTTAGCGCCACGCCGTTCATTCATAGCCTGGGTATCACCGTTGCAATCGGCGTTTTGCTTGGGTTTGTCTTCGCGTTTATCGGCAATACCCTGCATCCTGCGGCTGCCGCAGCGAGCCGCTAGACTGCGGCCAGCGCCGTTCGGCCGGATTTCAGAGTGATCGATATGGCAGTTAGGTTTTCAGCGGTCCGTAGCGTTTTTGTACGCGCGTTCGGACTCTTCAATTTGGCGCTATTGCTAAACGGCTGCGTGCTTCTGCGGCCGCAGACGCCGCCGACGCCACCGCTGTTATCACCCGCCGCGCTGGGCGCTGCGCACGTTGCTAGCCAGTCGCTGAACATCGCGTTCGGAACGGACGACTTAAGCCTGCAGTGCGCGCTGCAAGCCAGCGCGGAAGGCATAACGCTAATCGCCGTCGGCCCACTCGGTCAGCGGGCGCTGACGCTGAATTACGATGGGAACGTTTTGCACGCTGACAAAGGCCCGTACGTGCCGTCAGCATTCCCGCCGGAACAGGTGTTGTCGGATCTACAACTGGTGTTATGGCCGAACGCGGCATGGCAGCAGCGGCTTGTCGGCAGCGAATGGCAAATGGCGGAGCCGCGGCCGGGTTTGCGCCGCCTGCGTTATCGCGGCCGGCTGGTTGCCGAGGTGCACTACGCCGACGCAGCGACGGGCGATCCGTGGAATCGTCGCGCCTGGCTCAGCAATCTCGCCTACGGCTATACGCTGGATATCAGCACGTTGTCGCAATGAGCACAGCGCGCCGCTGGCTGCTTGTCACCGGCGCGAGCCGCGGCATCGGCCGCGCAATTGCATTGAAATTGGCGCAGGACGGCTACGGCATCATTGCGCATTGCCGCAGCGCGCCGGAACGCTTAGCGCCGCTGTGTGCCGAGATTGCTGCGGTTGGCAGCGAGGCGCGGGCACTGGCGTTCGATATTGCCGACCGCGCCGCCGTTGCCGCCGCGCTCGAATCTGAGTTAATTGCACACGGCCCGCCGTACGGCGTGATCTGCAACGCCGGTCTGGCACAAGACGGCACCTTCGCCGGCATGAGCGGCGAAGCCTGGGATACGGTGTTAACCGCCAATCTGGATGGTTTCTACAACGTGCTGCAGCCGCTGATGTTGCCGATGATCCGGCAGCGCCGCGGCGGGCGGGTTGTCGTGTTGTCGTCAGTCGCAGGGCAGATCGGCAATCGTGGGCAAGTGAATTACAGCGCCGCGAAAGCAGGGTTGATCGGTGCTGCGAAGGCGTTGGCGCTGGAGTTGGCGAGCCGCGGCATCACGGTAAATTGCGTAGCGCCGGGTTTGATCGAAACCGACATGATCGCCGCCGCGCCGCGCGAAGACTTGCTCAAGCTGATCCCCGCCGGCCGCATCGGCCGCGCCGAGGAAGTTGCGGCGCTCGTGTCTTATCTCTGTTCAGACGCGGCGGCTTACGTCACGCGGCAAGTCATCGGCATCAACGGCGGCCTATGTTGAACAGCGCGCCGTTGTAGCGGCGCTTACTTCGCGTGAGGGGCTGTTGCGGCTGGCGCAGCCGGTGCTGGTGCGGGCGTCGCTGTAGTCGGTGGCTTTACCGCTGCTGCCGGTGTGCTAGCAGCTGCTGGAACTGCTTCATGTGTCGCAGCGGCTTCGGGCGCTGGCGCTTCTGTTGGCGGCGTTTCGATTTCGTCATCGGTCGGGTTCAGGTTGCCGCCAGAGTATTCGCGTGCCTGCTCACCCGTTGCAGCTTCTTCGGCGGCTTTGGTCATCACGATAATGCTGATCCGGCGGTTACTCGGCGCCTGCGGGTTGGTTTTGTCGAATAACACCGACGACGATAAGCCGACGACGAGCGATACTTTATCGTCGCTTAGGCCGCCAGCAACTAAGGCGCGTCGGGCGGCGTTAGCGCGGTCGGCAGAAAGCTCCCAGTTTGTGTAGCCGTTCTGGGTGCTGTATGGCGTGGCGTCGGTATGGCCGCTGATACTGATTCGATTCGGTACTTCCTGAATAAATTGCGCCAATTCCTTAAGGATCGCGACACTGTAATTCTTTGGGCTGGCGCCGCCGAGATCGAACATCGGCCGATTTTGTTTATCGACGATTTGGATCCGCAGGCCGGCTGGTGTGATGTCCAGTAGCAACTGATCTTTGAACGGCTCCAAAGCCTGGCTTGCCTCGATAGCGGCGTTCAGCTCTGCCATTAGGGATTCCAATCTTTTCTTTTCCAGCTTCTTGGCTTTTTTCTTGATCTCTTCTGGATTGTCGAGATCTGGCGCTGCTGCCGCCGCTAACGATTTACCGTCGGCGATATCGGAATTTTCTCGCGGCACTTTCATATTGGCACCGAGCTTGATCATGCTCGTGCTGGCGCCGCCGGGGCCGTTGGCGCCAACAGCCGGTGCATTGGCGCGGCCGTGGGACAAACTCGGATTATTGAAGTATTCGGCAATGCCGCCGCGCTGTTCTTTTGTTGTCGCGGCAACCAGCCACATCAACAAAAAGAACGCCATCATCGCCGTGGCAAAGTCGGCGAACGCAACCTTCCAAGCACCGCCGTGGTGGCCGCCACCTTGTACTTTCTTAATCCGCCGGATAACCGGCGGCAGCTCATTCTTGGCCATATTATTTCTGGCCTTTCAGATGCGCTTCCAAGTCAGCAAAGCTCGGGCGCACGTCGGCGGCCAGCGATTTACGGGCAAACTCCACCGAGATATTCGGGTTGTAGCCGTGCAGGTTGGTGATCAGGGCCGCAGTGACGCATTCATAGGCCTTGGCGTCTTCTTTTGCACGTACTTCCAGCGCCACTGCCAGCGGGCCGATAAAGCCGTACGCCAACAAAATACCGAGGAAGGTACCGACCAGCGCCGCCGCAACGTGCTCGCCGACCACCGAAATATCGCCGCCGATCGAGCCCATCGTTGTCACGATGCCGAGCACCGCCGCGACAATGCCAAAGCCCGGCAGCGAGTCTGAAACCCTGCTCAGCGCATGGGCCGGCGCCTCGGCTTCGTGGTGATGCGTTTCCATTACGCGTTCGAGCAACGGTTCCAATTCGTTCGGATTCATGCCGCCGGACACGATCATGCGCAAGCAGTCGGTAATGAATTCGAGTAGATGGTGATCTTTGAGAATGCTCGGATATTTCTGGAAGAGCGCACTTTGCTCGGGTTCTTCAACATGCGCTTCCAAAGACATCAGGCCGTCTTTACGGGCGGTCATCAGCAGCTCGTAGAGCACCGACAGGAGGTCCAGATAATTTTGCTTCTTATATTTCGGGCCTTTGAGTACGGCAATCAGGCTCGCAAAAACTTCCTTAACCACCTTCATCGGGTTGGAAATCAGGAAGCCGCCGAATGCCGCGCCGCCGATGATCAGCAACTCAAAGGGCTGCCACAGCGCTAGGAGATGTCCGTGCGAGAGAACGAAGCCACCCAACACACTGATAATGACAACGATGGTTCCGACGATCAGCAGCATTTGATTGTCCAAATTGGTAAGGCAGGGGTCGCTATCTATCGGCACTGACGGCGAAAAGCTGAAGGGACCCGAGCAGCATTTGTACCTGTTCGTTAGTGGGGCGGTTACAGATTCGTCGTCGTCAGGGAATTACGGCGATCAACATTAATAATATTTTGATTGTTAAACAAAATATTATTTTCACGCGCTGGTGGGGATGGCGCAGTAGTCGTGAAGTGGGCCACATTTGCGCGTCAATGATCGGACGCGGGCCATCGGATTGCTGACGTTACGCTAGGCGGATTCCTGACAAGGCCTGGGCGCCGAAAACCATAATGTGCCGGTGCAGTCGGGTTCGGACATGACACACGGCGCTCGGATTGGCAGCGCCATCAATCAATCTGCGGCGTTATTGCAATGCGCAGGCGTGCGGGCGCTGCGACGCTAAGGCATATAGCCACAAGCAAGCGCGTGCGCCCAATCCGGCCTTTGCCGTGTACGCGCCAATTCGGCCATCGCGGCGTGATCGTAGGGGACTGCGACCAGCGTCGACACCCAGCCGCTGTCTCGGCGTTCAACCAGCGCGTAGCGGGCATCCGGCGAGCCGTTTTCAATCGCATGCGGGTACGGTCGTTCGTCGCTATAGGCTTGCAGCCCGACGCTGCCTGGGTTGACGATCAATTGCCCGCTTGTGGTACGCACCGAGCGCGGCACATGCGTGTGTCCACAGAGAATCAGTTCGGCCTCAACCTTGCCAAGACGGGCGCCGACTTCTTTTGGCGTGGCGGCGCGCATACCGGCAGGCGTTACCGTTTCGAGGAAATACTCGAAATCACAGCTTGGAGTGCCGTGGCAGAGCAAGATCGTCGGCTGGTAGTGCAGGCAGGGTTTGAGCGTTGCCAGCCAGGCGAATTCATTGGCGCTCAGTTGCGCGTGGGCGTAGGCGTCAGACGCACTCCGTTGCCCCGGCCCCTGCGTGAGCAATTGACGCTCGTGATTGCCGGCGAGGTGCGTCCAGTTCTGCGCCATCAGAAATTGTGCCGTTTCCAGCGGCAGCAGAGGGCCTGACAAACTATCGCCAAGATTCACCACCGCATCGGCGCCACGGCGCTGAATATCGGCGACTACCGCCTCTAGCGCCGGCAGATTGCCGTGAACATCGGTGACGACGGCGATACGCATCGCCCGCGCTTAGCCTTTCTTATAGGTGATTTTCTTGGTGCCGCCATCGCAACTGCCGACGACGGTGGCTGCACCCACATCGTTGTTCGGCACCACGTCAAGGTGGTACGACTTGACGCCTTTGGCTTCGAGTTTGGCCATGATTTCGGTCTGCAATTCCGTGCACGGTTTCGCGGCTGAAGCAGCGGCGGCGGCGAGTAAAGTCAGGAATAAAAAAGATTTTTTCATTGAACGTTGGTCAACCAGCCGCAGTGATCAAAAGCATGCCGTTTCTTGCCGTCAGCGTGCAAGCAAACGCCGCATCATTCTCGTCTCAGGATCTTATCAACGAGCTGATTCGCCCAAAAATTAGAACGGAATGATGCCTTTACGGCTTCTTCGTCGTAATGATTTTCGGCCCAATCTTTGAAGTCGGCGCCGGGGTGGGCGGCTTGCCAGCTACCCCAGGCTTCGAGGAAGTGATCGAGCACGCCGGTTTTGGCTTGGCGCAGATGGCCGTGGCGCCAAAACGCCATTTGCTGACGCATCGCTGACTTTAACGGCTGGCCCTGCAGAATCAGGTAGATCGTGCTGACCATGCCAGCGCGGTCAGCGCCGGATTTGCAGTGAATCAGCAGCGGTTTCGGCAGCGTTGTCAGCAGTTCGATGATGCCGAGTACTTGCTGGCGCGACGGCGCGCTGCGCGAAGGCAGCGGGAAGTGCACGAGCTTAAGACCGATGCGCTTGCAGGTATCCCATTCAAGCTGGTTCGAGCCCAGGTGCTGCTCGTTGCCGCGTAGGCTGAGTACCGTACGGATCCCCGCGCGTTGGGCCGCACGCAGTTGATACGGCATCGGATGGCCGCAGCGGTGCAATTCTGGCGTTACCGCCAGCCGTGTGTTGTAGATGAAGCGGAAAAACGAGTGATCCAGAAACAGCATATTCAGCCAAGCTTTAAAACGCAGCCAGGGCGTCAGCAGCGGCAGATCGGGCGGGTCAGTGGCAGTGCTCATCGGCGGATTATCGGCGCTGTTTCAAGACAATTCGGCGATGCTGGCGGCCACGGCCTGCAAATCGTCTTCGGTATCAACCCCACGCGGCGGCGGGGTTTGCGAAATGCCCACGCGGATACGCAATCCGTGCGCGAGTGCGCGCAGCTGCTCCAATGCTTCACAGTGTTCCAGCGCCGCGGGTGGTAGCGCGCTGAAGCGACGCAGCGCACCGGTCCGGTAGGCGTAAAGCCCGATATGGCGGAACGCTAAGCCTGCCGGCAGCGGTGATTCGGCGCTGCCGCCCTCGCGCTTCCAAGGGATCGGCGCGCGCGAGAAATACAGCGCGCGGCCGGCTTCGTCGAGCACCACTTTGACGAAATTCGGGTTCAGCCAATCTTCGCGCCGGTGCAGCGGGTGGCAGAGCGTGGCGATGTCGGCGTCGGGGTCGGTTTCCAACAGGCGCGCGGCTTCGCGGATCATCGCCGGCGGCATCAGCGGCTCGTCGCCTTGCAGATTGACGACGACAGTGTCTTCAGCCCAGCCGGCGCTTTGCGCGATTTCGTTAACGCGGTCGGTGCCGGATTGATGCGTGGGCGAAGTCAGCCGAGCGTCGGCGCCGAAGCCGCGGCAGGCGGCGAGCACTTCAGCATCGTCGGTGGCGATGATGACGGCGTCAGCGCCGGCCTGCTGCGCGGCCTGCCAAGTCCATTGCACCATCGGCTTGCCAGCCAGCAGGCGCAGTACTTTGCGCGGTAAGCGCGTAGAACCGAGCCGGGCCGGAATGACAACGGTGAATGCGGTACTCACCCGTGCTGGCTCAGACGCAGCTGATCACAGCGCATCAAGCTCTTCGTCACTGAGTGCGCGAGCCTCCTCTTCGAGCATCACCGGAATATCGTCGCGTACCGGGTAGGCCAGGCGCGAGGCTTTGCACCACAGCTCTTGCGTCGCTGGGTGCCAGCTGAGCGGCGCCTTCGTAACCGGGCAGACGAGGATATCGAGCAGGCGTTTGTCCATGAATAATTGGGGGATTTTTAGCGAATGGATGGATGCGTACTGCGCCGACGCGCGGCGTTTAGTCGCGCAGCTGAGCGAGCAATTCTCGCACACGCGCGGCGTCCGCGGCCTCAATCTGCGGTTCTATCGATACCGCCCAAAGCTGCGGCAGATCGAAGCTGACGCATTTAACGGCGTCTTTGTCGGTCATCAGCACCGGGCGGTCATCGTCAAAACAGAGATCGACCGGCGCGTAGCGGTAGTGATCCGGAAACGGGTGCGGAATCACCCGCAAGCCATGTGCACGCAGCGCCTCAAAAAAGCGAGTTGGGTTGCCGATGCCAGCAACAGCGTGCACGGTTTGGCCGGCGAAAGTTTCAATCGCGCGGGTTTCGTCATCCTGCAGGCGGCGCACGCGACGGGTGGCGATGTGCATCGTAATCGCTGGCGTGCTGCACGCGGGTAATGCTGCCGTACGCGCGCCGTTAACGACGATCAAATCAACAGTGTGCAGCCGCGCAGGCGGTTCGCGTAGCGGCCCAGCCGGCAAGCAGGCGCCGTTGCCGATGCCGCGGCTGCCGTCGATGACGCAAATCTCGAAATTCCGCGCCAGCCGGTAATGCTGCAGGCCGTCGTCGGCGATGATGATGTCGGCGTCGTGGTCGTCGAGTAACAACTGCGCGGCGGCAACGCGGTCCGGTGCGACCGCCACCGGTGCGCCAGTGCGGCGCGCGATCAGCGCCGGTTCGTCGCCGCAGTGCTCGGTCGAGGTTTCAGCGGTCACTCGCAGCGGATACGACGGCGCGCGGCCGCCATAGCCGCGGCTGACTACGCCCGGCCGCCAGCCAAGCGCGCGCAGCTCATTGATCAGCCAGATCACAAACGGCGTTTTGCCGGTGCCACCGACCGAAATATTGCCGACGATGACTACCGGCACCGGTAGATGGATGGCTTCGCTTTTACGCCGGGCTGCGATTCGGCCGGCGATGCCGCGGTACAGCACAGCCAGCGGCAGCAGCAGCCGGGGTGGGCGGGTGGACTGATACCAAAGGCGTTCGAGCCAAGTTTTCATGCGGCGACAGGGTCTTCATGAAACTGCAGCCGGTGGAGTGCCGCGTAGCTGCCGTTGCTGGCGAGTAGCTCGGCGTGAGTCCCGGTTTCGACGATCCGACCTTCGTGCATCACGACAATCTGGTCGGCGTTTTGGATCGTCGACAAACGATGCGCGATGACGAGCGTTGTCCGGCCTTTCATCAGTTCGCTGAGCGCTTGTTGGATATACCGTTCGGACTCGGTATCGAGCGCCGAGGTGGCCTCGTCGAGAATCAATATCGGCGCATCTTTGAACAACGCGCGGGCGATGGTCAGGCGCTGTTTCTGGCCGCCGGATAGGTTGGCGCCATCTTGGCCGAGCAGGGTGTCCAGGCCCAGCGGTAGCTGGCTGATGAACTCCCAGGCGTAGGCGCGCCGCGCCGCCGCTTCGATCTGTTCGCGTGACGGGTTTTCGGTGCCGTAGGCGATGTTTTCCGCAATCGTGGCGTTGAATAGCACGATGTTTTGATCAACCAGCGCGATTTGCCGGCGCAGGTCGCTAAGGCGATAGTCGCGTAAGTCGGCGCCATCGAGCTGGATCGTGCCGGCGTCGGGGTCGTAGAAGCGTGGAATCATCGACAGCAGGGTGGACTTACCGCTGCCGGACTTGCCGACAAACGCGACGCTGCGGCCGGGCGCGATGCTCAGCGTCACACCGTTCAAGGCCGGCCGGCCGCCAGCATCGTAGGCAAAGCGCAGATTGTCGAATTGCAGCGCCCCTGAGGCTCGGCTCAGCGGCCGAGTGCCGCTGTCTTTTTCCACTGGCGTATCGAGAAACGCGAAGAGATCAGCGCCGGCAACGAGGCCGCGTTGTAGACGCTCGCTGATGCTGGTCATCGAGGCCAGTGGCGCCCGCAAGCTCAGCATCGCGGTAATGAACGAGGTGAACGTGCCGGCGCTGATCGAGCTGAGCATCGCCGGGGATGTCGCGATGAATATCAGCAGCGAAACGCCAACTGCGGCGATTAGCTCCAGTGCGCTATTGCTAGCGGCGCCGGCTGCGGTCATTTTCAGATTTTGCCGGCGCAGATAATCGTCCATCGTCCGGAACGCCGCCAGCACCACGCGCTCGCCGCCGTAGAGCTTCAAGATGCGCCGGCCGGTAATGGCTTCGTCAGTAGAATGGGTGATGCCGCTGATGGAGTTTTGCACCCGCGCCGAAAGTTTGCGGAAGCGCCGGTTAACCCAGGTGATCGAGGTACTGACCAGCGGCGCGATCACCAGCGCGCATAGCGTGAGTTTCCAGCTGGTGTAGAACATCAGGCCGAGTAGGCCGATCGCGGAAAGACCGTCTTTGATCACCGAGGTCAGCACACCGCTGGCGGATTCTGCAACTTGTCCGGCGTGGTAGGTGAGCTTGGTTTGCAGGTCGGCGTTGCGGGATTTGTCGTGATGGGCAATCGGCACGAACAACAAGTGTTCGAAGACTTCGCAGCGCAGTTTCGAAACGATGCGCTGGCCGACCGCTGCGATGCCATAGCTTGCGCCGAAACCGGCCGCGCCGCGGACGATGAAAATTGCCAGAATCAACAGCGGCATCAGCCGGATCACCCCCGGCTCGCGCTGGACGAAAACCTGATCGATCAGTGGTTGGATCAAGCGCACGAACGTAACGTCGGTCGCCGCGAACGCGACCATGCCGAGTACCGCTAGCAAAAACAAGCGCCAATGCGGCAGGCCGTAGCGCAACAAGCGGCGGTAGACCGCGGCGGGGCGGTAGGGGTTGGGTTCGGAAACAGGCGTCGACATCAGGCCATGTTAGCAACTGCGGCGGTTTCTTCGCTTAAGATGCTTGCAACGAATACACCATTACGCAGGAGATGATGCGAAGATGAGCGCACCAATGTCAGGGAAAACACTATTTCAGAAAATCATCGACCGCGAATTGCCTGCGACGATTATTTACGAAGATGAGCGCTGTTTTGCGATCCGCGATATCAACCCCACGGCACCAACGCATGTGCTGTTGATCCCGCGTCTGGCGATGCGTCGGCTCTGCGATGCCACGGTTGAAGACCAAGCCTTGCTCGGGCATTTGTTGCTGACTGCGAACAAAATCGCCGAAGCGGAAGGCTACGGCGACGCTTTTCGCCTAGTCATCAACAACGGCGCAGCCGCCGGGCAGAGTGTGTTCCACCTGCACATCCACATCATCGCCGGCCGGCCGCTGAGCTGGCCGCCGGGTTAGGGCGCACTGGCAGCATTTGCGCTCTATACACAACACTGAATTTTTACCGCGAGACCACGAGCAACGCAGCGCGTGGCGCATTACTTGGGAGGAATGACGATGTACCGCGAAGCTGTTCGTAATTTAATTGCCGCTGGCTCAATCATCGTTTCCTGTGCCGCCGCCGCCCAGGAAATTGGCGCCTTGGATCCTGAGACGCTGGAAAAAGACCACGCCGAGGCAATTGCCCAGTGTCCGGGGCGCGCGGAATGGGTCGCGCATCGAGAAAAACTGGCCAGCGAGCGGAAGGCGAAATTACCTGAATCGACGGCGCCACCGACGCTGGTGGCGTTGCACGATGAACTCTTGGCGATGGACAAGGAAGACCGCCGCGTACGCGCGATTCTTTCACAAAAAAAGCTAGAGAATGATGTCGTCGACCCGAAGACGCAGAAGCAATTTCACGATGCGATCTGGAAAAATTACTTCCGGATGAAAGACCTTGTAACACAGCAGGGATTTCCGACGGCTGAAATGGTCGGGCAAGACGGCGTGGACGCCGCATTCATGTTGGTCCAGCACGCGAATATGGATGTGCTGTTTCAAGGCCGGGCGCTGGATCTAATCCAAAAGCGCGTTGAGAGTGGCGAAATTAGCTTGCCGCGGCTGGCCTTACTTACCGATCGGGTCTCGCTACAACAGACTCAAATCCAGCGATTCGGCACGCAGTTTCAGCGGGTCGGCAAGAAGATCATCGTGCTCTGGGATGTGGAATCGCCAGCGCGCCTGGACCAACGGCGCGAAAAGATGGGCTTGGAGCCGATGGCGCTATACGTCTGCGAAATCGAAAAAAGCTATGGCTTGACAGTGGATACGTCAGTCTTGGAAAACAAGAAGCCCAAACCGGCAGCAAGGCAGCCGTACTGAGCGTAGCCGACAGGTGTGCTGGGCGGCGCCGTATTTGCTTGCATGGCACACGCACGGAAGCAGTTCTTAAATCACCAAAACGCGGATCGCAGGGAGATTCTCTATGGGTAGTTCGAATTGGCAGGCTGGGACGTTGTCGATTGCGCTGATCGCGGCCGGCATCGCCAGCGGTTCGGCGATGGCACAAACCAGCGATGAAGTGGCGTTTCGGGATTTGTACAAGGAATTGGTCGAAACCAACACCACGTTATCTGAAGGTAGCTGCACCGCAGCGGAAGAGGCGATGTCTGCCCGGCTGCAGGCCGCTGGCATTCCGGCCAGTGACATCAAAATCATCGCGCCACCTGAACGGCCGAAAGACGGTGCCTTGATCGCAACGCTGCCCGGCCGCGACGCCAAAGCCAAGCCGATTCTGCTGCTCGCGCATGTCGATGTTGTAGAAGCCAAACGCGCCGACTGGCAGCGTGATCCGTTCAAATTGGTCGAAGAAAACGGCTATTTCTACGCCCGCGGCGTGGCTGACGATAAAGCGATGGCCGCCGTTTTCACCGACAGCTTGATCCGCTATCGCAAGGAAGGTTTTAAGCCGCGCCGGCCGATCAAACTGGCGCTGACCTGCGGCGAAGAAACCGCCTCGACGTTCAACGGCGTGAATTGGCTGCTGCAAACGCAGCCGGAACTCTTGCAGGCCGCGTTCGCGTTGAACGAAGGCGCGGGTGGTGAACTGGATGCCAACGGCAAGCCGGTGACGCTGCAAATCCAAGCCGGCGAAAAGGTTTATCAAGACTTCACGCTGGAAGCGACAAACTCCGGCGGCCACAGTTCGCGGCCGGTTAAAGACAATGCGATTTATCACCTCGCCGGGGCCTTGTCGTGGTTATCGTCTTGGCAGTTCCCGGTCAGTTTCAATCCGGTGACAAAAGCCTACTTCGAACAAGAAGCGACGCTGGTACCGCCCGAAGTGGGCGCGACGATGCGTGAAATCCTCGCCAACCCGATGAATGAAGAAGCCGGCAAGCGCCTTTGGGCGCAGAGCCCAGGTTGGAACAGCATGCTGCGTACCACCTGCGTCGCGACGCAAGTCAGTGCCGGCCACGCCCCGAACGCGCTGCCACAGCGGGCCACGGCAAACGTCAATTGCCGCATCCTGCCCGGCGTGCCAGTCGAGACCATTCGGCAGATGTTGATTCAGCTGATCGCCGATAGCAGCGTGCAGGTGACCGCCACCGGCGAAGCCGCCGTAACGAGCGCGCCGCCGCCGCTGACGCCGCAAATCATGACGCCGGTGCGCAAACTGGCGGCGACGATCTGGCCCGGCGTTACCGTCGTCCCGGCAATGGCGACCGGCGCCACCGACGGCCGTTTCCTCAACGCCGCCGGCATTCCCACCTACGGCTTATCCGGCATGTTCTACGACGCCGAAGGCAGCCACGCCCACGGCCTCGACGAGCGTATTCGCGTGAAATCTCTACTCGATGGCCGCCGCTTCTTATATGAAGTAGTGAAGCTTTACGCCAATCAGAAGGAATGATTGGCGACGAATTGGTGGTGTAATAAGCTGGCGCCGTGACGCAGCGCTGGATTTGTTAAATCAACAGTTCAATATCCAGATTACGCCGCGATTGTTAGATAAAGCCTGATAAGTGCTGATTTGACAGTCACCATCGCAGGAAGCTGCAAATTGCGTTGACTCCAAAAATCGCTGAAGGCGTAACATAGAACTTTCTTAACGCGCGCAAGTAGTTGGCCGTACGCTGGCGACTAGACGGCCCTACATGGCAAACTCTAACGAGCTAAATTGCGGAACGATAAGTTCGATGGAAGCGAAGTGATAAAGTCAAAAGGTCCTGGCTTTGCAGTCTTGTACCGGTGGCGTCTGCACGAAGGCACCGAGGAAGTCTTTACCAACGCATGGTCGCGAGCTTCCGCACTTCTGCTTTCTGAGCGCGGCTCGTTAGGGTCCAGGCTTCACCGGGGCGCCGATGGTCTTTGGTATAGCTACGCGCAATGGCCAAGCGCCGAGGCAAGAGACCGCGCCTTCGCGCTTGGCTCAGTCGATCCAGAGGCTAGAAAGCAAATGGCGGCGTGTATTATCGAAGAATTCCCTGAAGTCACCCTTGAGCCGGTCTCAGACTTCATGGTTCTACCTCAACAAAAGCAAGATCCGTGATCGCTATTTGCAGACCACAACGATGACAGTCCGGCTCCACTGTCGCAAAGAGCGGTTGCTGTGCAGCCGCACCTCGGCATCTTCAAGCCGGTGTTTGGCAGCCTGCACAGTTATGGGTTCCGACCCAACTGAGTATTAAAGTGGAAGGTTGTTGGCCGCTGCTTTGGCCGATTTTCCACTGCGCTTAGTGACCGTAAGTATAGTCACCAAGTTTCCGCGAAATAAGGTAGACATCTACGCCCGACATTGAACACTCGTCATGAGACGCGTTGTTTACCGTAATAACGTCCAATGCATCGCCATTTCTCTTGTAAAAGCGGATCCGATGTATTTGTCGATAGAGGTCTTTGCTGATTTTCTCCGAGGCAATTTCGATGACTTCGGTTTTTTTTAAGTCGAGATCCTCGTTGCTGACCAAGGCCGCGTTTTTTAGCCAGGTGAAGGCCATATTGCTTGCCCAACCGTCTTGATATGCACAGTCCGGACTCTTACCGGAAGCGGATAGCGAGGCGAAAAAAATTAGGAAAATCAGTAACGGGGCAACAAGAATTTTTTGCACGGGAGGTTGCTCAACAACGGTTAGCATAACGTCGTTGCCGACCGAAATTCTTCTGCGAGCTTCAGCATTTAGAATAATGCAACCTTCAGACGCAGCACTCTGGATGTCGGCGGCTATCGCCGTGGATTAAGAAATGGCTGCGCCCGAGTGCATTGTGGCCAACGGGATCAAGACGCATCGTCACGGGGCCTATTGTTGGGTGGGCGCGCGCGGCGCTGATTCGATATTGTCCTCGGGGTATCGGTCCGACGTTGCGCATTTGCTGTGTTTCGGGATTATTTAAGCCAATCCCATGGCCTGAGTATCCCGTTGCGACTGCTTGATTATTCCACGTGAGTTGGCCGGTACGCTGAATATCTTGCCAAGGCATGGTGACGCTCCATTGATAACCTATCCATTCCGTTGGCGAAGGTTTTGCCACAACAGGTTGGGCGCGTCAAGAAGGCGCGTCAGCGCACATCGTTAAACCGCTTTCGCTACCGGGTACAGCGGTGGCCTGCTCGCTATTCCGCCGTGCATTGAAGTCTCTATTTACAGTGTAAAAGTAGCCCTACTTCGTACCAAAAATCCGATCACCAGCGTCGCCCAAGCCGGGCACGATATAGCCGTGATCGTTTAGGCCTTGGTCGATTGCGGCGGTGTAGACGGGCACGTCGGGGTGCTGCTCGTGGAAGTTTTTCAGGCCTTCTGGGCAGGTGAGCAGGCAGACGAAACGGATCGAGCGCGGATGGGTTTCTTTTAGGCGGTCGACGGCGGCGATGGCGGAGTTGCCGGTTGCGAGCATCGGGTCAAGCACGATGGCATCACGCTCCCGCATGCCGGACGGCATTTTGAAGTAGTACTCGATTGCGCCCAGCGTTTTCGGATCGCGGTACAGGCCGATGTGGCCGACGCGGGCGCCGGGCACAACTTGCCGCATGCCGGCGAGGATGCCGAGGCCGGCGCGTAGGATCGGTACAAGCACGATCTTTTTGCCGTCGATCAGCTTCGATGTCATCGTGCAAATCGGCGTTTCGATTTCGACTTCGTGCATTGGCATATCACGCGTGACCTCGTAGGCCATCAGGCTTGAAACTTCGTCGAGCAGGCGCGTGAAACTATTGACGCTGGTTTGCTTCTTTCGCATCAGCGTCAGTTTGTGCTGCACCAGCGGATGGTCGATCAAGTGCACGATGCTGGACATATCTATCTCCAATTCTGTTCTGTCTGCAGCTGCGGAATTTGATGCTTCCGCGGCGGGATGGATGTTTCTATTGATGCGATAAGAAGGGTGTGGCGCTAGAAAACCGTGCCGTCGCTATCGATCGTCAGCGGCGGCAAGCCGCCGCGCAGCTCAGCGGCAAGCACGCGGCCAGTGGCCCAGGTGCCGCCTTCGAGTACGCAGGCGAGTGGCAGCGCCTCGGCGTTAAGCCCGAGCAGGGTACGGACGCGCTCAGCGAGGCGGTCGATCAGCGTGATCGTCAGCGCGCGCCATTCGATGACCAGTTCATCGCTCGGCTGCCAGATGCGCGCGGCGTGCGTCGGGTCGCGCAGCGTCAGCACCCCGGCGTCGAGCAGCAAGCCGCCGTTGCGATATTCCGGCAACGCGGTTAGTGCATCGCGTTCGGTGATGGTGATGCCGGCCCATTCAAACGGTTCCAGCAACGAATAAACCAGCCATTGGCTGAGCTTGTGGAACGGCACCCAGCCGGCTGTTTCGCCGTCACCGCCAGCGGCGGGATGGCGCCAGGCGTCGCCGAGTGGTTGCCCTTCGAATGTGCTGCCGGTTAGCCAGATGCTGCTGGTATGGTCGAGCAAGCCGCGTAATAGCGCCGCCGCCGGTAGGTGATCGAGGCGGCCATTGTCGCTCAGCAAATCAAATAAGCCGCCGGGCCGGGCATTGGTGCCGAATGCTGCCGGCTGTGCCGCCATGGCGGCGCCGAGCCGCTGCAGCAATTGCGCGCGGCCGTCGAGGCCGACGAGCGGATTATCAGCTCGTACTTGAAACAGCTCGGCGAGCGTGGCGGCGTCCAGGCGGGCGAGCGCGGCGCCATCGACGCGCAGCGGCTGCGCCGGATCGGACGAAAAGCGGCCGGCGACAAAGGCGCGGAAGCTGGCAACGCCGAGGCCTTCCGAGCGCGCGTACGGCGGCGCGGCGTTGGTTTCGACGTAACGCCATTGCGGGCCGGCGCCGGCATCGAGCAGCACGCTGACAACGGCGAGGTCGATCCGCGCGCGGGCCTGTTCGGCGCGATCTTGCCCGACCAACAAACCGGCGAGTTCGGCGTTGCGATCAACGCCGCCGGCTTCAAAGTGCCGCCAGCGGCTGTGATACGGAATGCGCAAGTCTGGATAGCGCTGGCGCGTAACCGCGGCGACGCGTGTCGCGGCATCGGCCAGCCGCTCCGGATGCACGACAAACCAGCGCGAAGCGCCGGCCTCGGCGGCCGCAGTGATATTGGCGCAGCGGGCGCGGATGGTCGCCGGGCTGCGCAAAAGGCTCAGCGCGGTCGTCACAAGTCCCGGCCCTTTACTTCGGCGAGCTGATCGGCTTCGAGCAGGGTGCCGTCGGTGAAGTAACCGGCCGCCATCTTGGCTTCGATTTCAACGCGGGCGTCGGCCGGCACGAGGTCATCTGGCAATTTGACGCGCTCGCCAACCTCGATGCCGCTGCCGACGATGGCGTCATACTTCATATTGCTCATCGACACCAAGCGGTGAATTTTCTGGATGCCGAACCAGTGCAGCACGTCCGGCATCAATTCTTGGAAGCGCATGTCTTGCACGCCGGCCACGCACTCAGTGCGCAGGAAGTATTTGTCGGCGCGATCACCGCCTTCTTGCCGTTTGCGCGCGTTGTAGACCAAGAATTTGGTGACTTCGCCAAGCGCGCGGCCTTCTTTGCGCGAGTAGACGATCAAGCCGACGCCGCCGAGGCCGCCGGCTTCGACCGACTGCGCGCCGCGAATGCACTCTTCAATCGCGTGCGTTAGGTACGGCCGGCACGTGCAGATGTCGGAGCCGAAAACATCCGAGCCGTTGCATTCGTCATGGATGCGCGACGTCAGCGGAATGCTCGGGTCGGCCAGCGCTGCTGGCTCGCCGAAGATGTAAGCGGTTTGGCCGCCAATTGGCGGCAGGAACACTTCTAAGTCGCTGCGGGTGACGAGTTCCGGATACATGCCGCCGGTTTCCTCGAACAGCGCGCGGCGCAGGTCGGTTTCGCTGACGCCAAAGCGTTTGGCAACTCCCGGCAGCCACCAGACCGGCTCCAGCGCCACTTTGGTGACGACGGCCGAACCATCGGCGAGCAGCACTTTACCGTCTGCCTTCAGGCGGCCGGCGGCGATGGCTTGGCGCACTTCGGGGAGATCGATATGGGCCTTGGTGACGGCGATCGTTGGGCGTAAGTCGAAGCCCTGTTCGATTTGTTCGCGGTAGACATCGGCGACGATTGCGCCAAACGGATCCAGCGACACGATTTTCTCAGTACCAAACCACTGCGGATACGGGCCGATGGTATCGGTCGGCATCGTGTTGGTCAGATCGGCTCGGTGGTCGCGCTGCAGCGCGTGCGCGGCAACGGCCAGGGCGCGGTAGATGCCGTACGAGCCGCTGTGCGAGCCGATGACGTTGCGCTGCAGCCGATTGTTGGTCGAGCCGACAACCGGTCCACGCTCAATCGGGTCGGCGGCGCCCCAGTGAATGGTCAGCAGCTCGGCGTCGCTCGCCGGCGGGTGCGAAGTCAAACGAATATGGCGCGACTTGGCGTTGCCTGTATCGGTAGACATCTACAACTCCGTTTTCATCGAGAAAAAGAAAAAAGGAATCCCTACCGAAACCGGCAGAGAGGGTTGGCCCGGCGCGATAGCGATCAGTGCCAAACCTCGGCGAGGTTCGGCGATATTAGGTGCGGCTGGTCATCATCCCGCAGCAGCTTCCGTGCCTATTCGGCGGCACGGCATGTTGGTACGCGTACCGCGCCAACCGAGCCGCTGCAAAAATGCAAGCGGTCATTCTCGTCCGCTGCCGCTGGAAATGAAAGGCCTGTGTTTAATGCGGCCCAGGTTTCGTGCTCAGCGTGACGGTAAGTAAGCGGGTATGGCTGCTTATGCTATCCCTGACTCGTCGTCGAGCATCTCTCGGACTTTCAAGATCAGTTCGGCGCGGCGGTAGGGTTTCGACAGCAGGCGATTGAGCGTCATTTCGCTGTCGCGTGGGTCGAGCAAAGCGTCGGCAAAGCCCGACGTAAAGAGAATTTTTAGATTTGGATCAATTTGCGCCGCTTGCCGCGCCAGTTCGATGCCGTTCATGCCGCCGGGCATCACAATATCAGTGAAAAGGAGATCAACGGCTTTCCCGTGTTCGAGTAGGTTTAGCGCCTCTTTGCCGTTTTCAGCGGTAACGACGATGTAGCCGGCATCGGCCAGCAAGGATTTCACCGATTTTGCCAACGCGGTGTTGTCTTCGACGACAAGTATGGTCTCGCTGTTGCTTGTCTTAGACGGGCGGATGACCGGCTCGGCTAGCGGTGCGGGCGCTTCCCGCTCGGCGCAGGGCAAATACAGCTTGATCGTGGTGCCGTGCCCGAGCTCGCTATAAATGCGGATCTGCCCGCCAGACTGCTTCACGAAGCCAAACACCATGCTGAGGCCAAGACCTGTGCCTTGGCCGACGCGTTTGGTCGTAAAGAATGGATCGAACGCTTTTTCAATTACTTCCGGCGTCATGCCAGAGCCGCTGTCGGTCACCGAAATCAGCACGTATTCGCCGGGCGTTACGTTATCGAACTGTGAGGTGTAGCTGTCGTCGATCGTGATGTGGCTGGTTTTGAATACGAGCCGGCCGCCGTGCGGCATCGCGTCGCGGGCATTGGTCGCAAGGTTGGTCAGCGCGGCCTGCAGCTGCACCGGGTCGATCAGCACGGGGCAGGTTTGCGGCGCCGTATTCAGCATGATTTCGATATGCTCGCCGAGCGTCCGTTTGAGCAGCTTGGCGAGATCGGCGATCACATCATTGACTTCCAACAGTTTCGGCGTGAGCGCTTGTTTGCGCGAAAACGCCAGCATGTGTTGGATTAGCTCGGCGCCGCGCAGCCCTGCTTCCATCGCTGAATTGCAGAGTTCATGGCTTTCGCTCCCGGGCGTCAGATCTTCCTGCAAGAGTTCGAGATTGCAGATGATGATGCTGAGTAGATTGTTGAAATCATGGGCGACTCCGCCGGTCATCTGGCCGATTGCGTCCAATTTCTGCGAGTGCCGCAGCTGTTCGGCGAGCGCCTTGGTATGCGTGACGTCGTTGATGACGTAAACAAGGCCATTCGCCGTGCCTTCGGCACGCAACAGCGGCGCGCGCGACACGCTGAGTTCAACGGTGCTGCCGTCGCCGCGGGCGTGGCTGATCTGCGCGTCTTCGATGGTACGGTTGAGGTCTGAGCGCGTGAATATCGCTTTGGCGCCCTCGTTTCTGTCCCCTGATTTGTTATTAAAGACTGCCGACTGATGCCGGCCGATTAACGACGCTGCAGCGAGCCGATAAATTTTCTCCGCGGCTTTGTTCCACGACTCGATAACACCGCTGGCATCGACGGTGACAACCCCCGCCGGTGAGGCGTCGAGAATTGCGGTCAGCGTTTCACTAAGGCGCCGATAGACTTCGGCCGACCGTTGTCGTTCTTCCAGCAGCTGACGTTGGCGCAACGCTTCTTGCGCAATTTTCTCCGCTTCCTTGAGTTTCGTGACGTCCCGGACGATTTTCGCAAAGCCGATCAGCGCTCCGTCATCATTACGGATCGCGTCGATCACGATGTGAGCGAGAAACGCTTCGCCGTTTTTGTGAATGCGCCAATCTTCGTTTTCGAAACGACCGTGCATTTCTGCAATTTTCAACGCGGACTGCACGCGGCCGCTGCTTTGATCTGCCGGTGTGTAAAACATTGCGATATTGCGGCCGAGCACTTCATCGGCGGCGTAGCCGTGTATTTGCTGCGCGCCGGCGTTCCAGGTGTCGATATTGCCGTTGCAATCGAGCAATAACACTGCGTATTCAGTGATGCCGTTGACCAGTGTTCGGAACTGACGCTCGGCATTTAACAGGGCTAATTCGGCTTTTTTTCGGTCGCTGATATCGCGGATTGCCGCCAACACCCGCCGCGTGTTGCCGGTTTCGAGCGGGCTGAGACTGATTTCGACCGGGAATTCGCTGCCGTCGGTCCGCAGCGCCAGTAGCGGCCGGCCTTCGCCCATCATGCGGTTGCGCATCTGGGCGAAATAGCCGGCGCGAACGCCGGCGTGGTTCGGGCGGAAGCGGGGCGGCAGCAGCGTATCGACCGAAATCGTCGCCATCGAGCCATGCTCGTAGCCGAACAAGCGCTCGGCCTGCGCGTTGGCGTAGGCAATGGTGCCGTCCTGCGCAACTAGCACCATCGCATCCGGGGCCGATTCCATGAATAAATTGATATCGCTCATACGGCACTCCTTGCCCTTTGCAATACGTCTTTATGTTTTGGGTTGGTGCTAGTCCTGCTGTTGCTTCAATTCGATGCGGCTCGCCAATGACGTACGAAATTCTTATTCCTGCCCCGATCCCGCTAATACGCCGCCATGTGCTGGTTGGTCGCGCCCCAGGTTAACGCCCATTGATACAGTTCTTTTGCAATCAACGGCCGGCTGATCGCGTAGCCTTGGGCGAGGTCGCAGCCTAGGTTTGCTAGATGATTCATTACTTCGATTGATTCAATGCCTTCCGCGACCGATGTCATATTCAAGTTGTGCGCGAGGTCGATAATCGCGCGGACAAAAACGCTGCATTCCTTATCCGACATACATTCGAGTACGAATGAGCGGTCGATCTTTATTTCGGAGAACGGCAAACGATGCAATTGTACGAGCGAGGAATAGCCGGTTCCAAAGTCATCGATGGAGAGCGATACCCCGCTTGCAGCGAGGCGTTTTAATGAAGCGCTGTCACCGACGCGCTCCATCGCCGCACTTTCGGTGAGTTCAAGCGTGATGTAGTCGCTAGCGATCCCGTATTTTGCGCAGCGTGAGTCGATATAAGTATCGAAATTGCCGGAGCCGAAGTTTTTTGCCGAAACGTTGATTGCCAGCTTCAGCTCTAGCCCGCTTTCGCGCCATAGCCGAAGCTGTGGGATCGTGATATCGACAACTTTATGAGTAAATTCGTCGATCAGACCAGATTCTTCGAGTAGCGGGATGAAGGTTGTTGGCGGCACCGGGCCGCGCGCCGGGTGTATCCATCGCGCGAGGGCCTCGACGCCCACCATTTGCATCGACTGCAAGTTGATTTGGGGCTGATACGCGACGTAAAACTGATTGTTTTCGAGCGCGTCTTGAATATCGACACGCGTGATAATGCCCGCGGTATTATTGATTGTTTCGAAGACGATTCTCAGCGCATCAACCCGCAACGGTTTTTGCAACGTTCCGGCCATTGTCAGCCCATGCATACGGCCCAGCCGTTGCGCCGCTTCCATTTCGCTGCGGCTATGGCCGCTGATGATCAGAATTTGTGCGTCGCAGGCCTCCTTCCCGAGTTGGACGAGCAATTCGCAGCCGCCCATTCCTGGAATGGATAAATCAAGAACAATGACGGTGGGGCGCCAAGAGTGCGCACGCCCTAAGAAGTCTTCGGACTCAGTAGTGATGATCGTGTCATAGCCGCAGCGACGGGCAACCTTGCCGATAGTTGCCGCAACGTTGGGCTCGTCGTCGATGATCAGCAGGCGATTTGAAGGCATTGCCGCACTCCTTGCTGCACTGTCGTCGCGAAACTGCCGTGGAATTTATGCTGGCCCGTTTGCAATAGCTGCCGCGCGCATAAAATTACAACTATTTAACCGTACGTCAATGGAAGTATCGACTTCCGTATCCCTTTCTTTAACAGATAGGCAAGACTTCATCGTATTGCTTAATCTAATCAAAGCGCGTCATAGCAGCAGTCGCGCACGCTCAGCGCTTCGCAACGCGCTTCTAGAAAACCATCGTTCCATATTGCTCTATTTTCCAGCGATAAGCGTCTCACTGCCTTTATTGATCCGGCCATTAAGTACTTGAATAAAGACAGTGCAATGCCAAACCGGATGCCGCACTTCCGAGAAAGCGAGAAATGGCCGGATCAATAACAAAGCAATTTGATTTTATTATTAATTCGGCCACTCACGCCGTCTCGAAAAAGTGCGATCTCAAATTGCCGCGTAGCACCTCGTTCAACTATTTTGTGGCCGAATCAATAATCGGTCGGAACCTATCGACAATACACCTGCCGGTGTTTTACCGTGCAGATGTAGACTTCTGTTTCCCTACGACAGGTGCAAGACGACTGCTTAACGGCAGGCGCGAAAGATAGGGCGTAAGCATTTATTCATATAGGTGTCAGCGATTGGATGTGCTTTAAACCGAACGCGCGCGATTGGGGCAGAATGCGGGTCTGATCTTTTGAAACGAAGTCTCGGTTTCGGGTTTCATTCGCGGCACCGGCATATTCGGCGAGGTTTAATGTGACAAAAGTCGTCAATCTGAATCGATACCGGAAGTTAAAGCAGCGCGTGGCCGACGAACAGCGCGCGAATGAAAACCGCGTGCGCTTTGGCCGTAGCAAGGCGGATAAGGCGCGTGACGCCGCTGCTGATGCCGAGGCGCATCGGCTTTGGGATGGATTAAAGCGGGAAGACCCAACGCCACCGCCGGAGTCGAATGATTATTGATTCGGCCATTTCTAACCGACTTGGATGTGCGACGTTCCGTTGGGCGCCGTACTTTTATTCAAGCATCTAATGGCAGGATCAATAATTGAAGATTGCGCAAACGACGAAGCCGAGCATGGCGCTCGGCTTCGTCGGCTTGCAAACGCGCTTAGTCGACGCGCAAGTACACCAGCGTCTGATTGACTAACTGGTAGGCAATTTCACCGAAAGTAACCGGCCCGTATAGCGTGCCGGTGCTATGGCCTTCGAGATTGCCGTAAAGGTAGTTGAGGATGCAGTTGCAGGAAAATGCGGCTGGCACGGCTTCTTTCGGCGCCATTTCGCGGAACGCGTCAGCGTACGAACTCACGGGATTCGCGAAGCGATAATCAACGCCTTCAAATACCGGCCCGTAGAAATCAACTTCACCTTTTTGCGCGTCGGCAGCGCGGATTGCGACATTAATATGGGCGCCGCAGTAGTCGGCTACCAACGGCAGCTGTATGTTGATTCCGCTCTCAGAAAGATAGCGAGCAAGATTATGGGGTTGGTTGTCAATCAATACGTCGCTGGCGTTGAATCCCGAGCGCGGGAACCGAATGACAGCGCCTTCGCCGGGTTGGAAGAGATTAACAATGGCAACGCTGGCTGAACGCGTTTCCGGGAGCGGAACGTGGATCGCAACCGCATTAAGCTCGGAAAATTCGCCGGTGGGGCCAAATACGGCCTTGGGCGTGAGCGTGCCCAGTTCACTCATATGTACGCCGGCGACCCAACCCACGAGCGGCTTCATATACATGTCTTCGTAGTTCGGCGCATGTTGGGCGAACTGCAAATGAATGGGGGCAAACGCCGGCATGACGACCAGCGAGAAGCCGTTGTCGGGACCGTCGATACATAGCTTCGAGATCGTCGAGACATCGTAGAAACGTAGCTTGGGTTCGCCGCAGTCGGCCGGCAGCAGGTCGACAAAGACTTCGTCTTGAGATGTAACGCCGCCGTCCGCGGATATGAAGTAGCAAATGGTGCCACCGATCCAACGGCCGCGTGGCAGTTTGCGCAGCGCGCGCTCATCGCCCGCAATACACATCACGCGACCACTGCGGATGTATTCGGAGGCGACTTCGACGCTCATGAGTTGTCCGGGTACGCGCCCTTTGCCGGTCGTCATTGTGCACGCGCCTTGATCTGTTCGATCTCACGGGTTGCAACGTTGATATTTTTTTCGCAGTAGCGGCGCAGCTCGAGCACTTTCAGGCTCCGCGTGTCTTCATCACGCGCGACGGCAAATTGGGTGCGCAGTCGCGCTAGCAGCAGCTGTAAGCCGAGATTGCGGATATCGATCGACATATGTCCGGTGAGCAGTTCGCGCCATATGCCGTGCTCGGCTTCTGGCAATTCGCCGCCAGCCGCACGCGGCGGTGCGTCATTACTGCTGGTTGCGGTAGTGTTGGAATGGGACGGTCCGCTATTGGCGGTAACCGGCGCTGGGGTTGCCGCATTTGTATGGGGAGCGGCTGATTCGCTGGTCGTCCAGCTCGCACCGACGCGGCCGGTATCGAGGCGGCGTTTGAAGCGCCAGACTTCTTGCGGATCGACATCAAAAACGCTGCTTACCACCGCTAGCGACGCGCCGTTGCCAAGCAATATCAACAGGCGCTGTGTGAGTGCGTGGCTAAAGGGCGAGTCGTCCTGCCCGGCCCACGCGGCTTCAGGCAATGGCATATCGACAGGGCAATCGAGCCGGATGCGGCAGCGCAAGCCACCGACGCCGAGGTGGCGCCAGACGAACGTCCGGATTCCATCGCGAGAGACATTGCGCAACATCGTCAACCAGCCTGCGCGCGGCAATCCGATATGCACTTCGAGCAAATGTTCGGCGTCATCAACTTCCGCCGACAAAATGCTCCACGGCCAGGACACGCCCAGCAATTTTTCCAGTGTTGCGTTGTTCATGCTCGCTCCGCTCGCAAATTAAATCTGTTCTTAATATTTTTGTGCGCTGCCCGTCGCTTGGTGATTATCTTAAATTGATTTTAACCCCACGAGATAGCTAATTTTTTGGCATTGGTCCCAGCCCAGAATCTTATCGGGTTTAGTGCTGCACCAGTTGTTCCTAATATGCGGGCAAGCCATTACTGTGGGTGGGCCATGCGTACGGCTGGCCCGCACAAAGCGGGCGTATGCCTCGGCGGGGCGGTCCAAGATTTGTTCCACTCCTTAGAGACCTTTAATTGTATTGCTGTAACGTCTGAATTTGTCTCAAGCTCTCGTCAGTTTTTGTGCGGCATGGGCAGTGATTGGCGGTGCCTGTGACGCCGGATTTCAAGGTCGCCGCGCCTATATTTTGGCTCGTTTCTAACCAAAGATAGCTGATCTGGTCAAAACCCTACATTTAAATCGATACGGCATGCCGATTTCCTGTCAACAATTGCAATGCAGCAATGTTAGATTAACTTTTTCAAATCTACTTTCATCGCAGTGCAGCATAATTTTTTTCAAATAGCAGAATTCGCCGAAGGTTCTAGGTCGGTCAAAATTGCTGTAAAAGCGGGGCTTCAGTATTGGGAATGTTGCAAGCATGCAATGCCATTTAGGAAAAATTGGCGGGCAAGCCTCTTCGGCGAATATACCTCAATAAAGTTAATTACAGGGTTACATTTTTCAGATGGTGAAAAACCCGCGCGTTTATTGGTTTTCTGAGCGCATCCAGGCGCTTCGATTTCGGGATCGCTTGCAAGCTGCCGAAGCGGCCCGTGATTTGCTATTCAGGTGTCGTTGCACAAACTCAATTTAAATGGGGAAAAGAATGCAAAATAACGCGGCCGAGCGTTTGCGCCGGAATATCAATAGTTTTTCCAATGTGATTGGCAATCTGCTGGTCGATACCTTTCACAAGATCGCACTGTTTTCGATCGGCGGTGCGATTGTGTGGTCGGCGATCGTCGCTTTTCTCGGCATGGCAGAAAATGGCCATGCCACCGTCGACGATATCCTGCTGCTGTTTATTTACCTGGAATTCGGTGCCATGGTCGGCATCTATTTCAAGACCAACCACATGCCGGTTCGGTTTTTAACCTACGTCGCGATGACAGCCTTAACCCGGGTGCTAATCACTGACGTGAAGACGCACGAGCGTCCCGAGATCAGCATCGTTATGGTTTCTGCGGCGCTATTGCTGTTGGCGTTGGCGACGTTAGTTATTCGCTACGGTTCGGCGAAATATCCATCGCCACCGACTGACGAATCAGGGACTTAAGCCCGATGGGGTCGGGTTCGAGTATCGGACTTGAATGCGGTTTGTGCAGGCCGATTGCCGTTATCGGCCTGCATTTTGCGTGGCGATCAATACTTAGCTGTCGGTTTGCGCAGGCCGTAGTCGCAACGGTTATTACGCCGAGATTGCGAGGCACTGTCGGCCCTATTCGCATTTCTCTTTATAAATAAGGAGCATTCGATGACTCGGAGTGTGCTGGCTGCCTTTATTGTCGTTCTTGTTGCTGCGTGCGGTTCGGCGCCGCCGACACCAACGCCGGTGGCGCAGCTGCCCGTGCAGCCGGTGTCGCCGACGCTGCGGGCCTTATTCGCTGACTACTGGCAGGAATCACTGGCGCTGCATCCGCTACAGGCAACGTTTGTCGGCGATCGTCGTTATAACGACCAACTGCCCAATCTCTTCGGTGCCGAATATCGCCAAGCTGAACACGCGTTCAATGTGAAGTGGCTGGCCCGAATTCGCGCCGTCGATGTCTCGACATTGAATAGCGAAGATCAACTCAGCGCTGAAATTTTCCGGCGTAACTTAGATCGCGAACTCGAAGGCGAACGCTTCCCTGACTACCTGCTGCCGATCAATCAATTCAATAACATCGCCAATACGATGGTGCAGCTCGGTTCTGGTACGGGCGAGCAGCCGTTCAAGACGGTGCAGGACTACGAGAATTGGCTGAAGCGGGCAAGCCGTGTTCCGGTGCTGTTTAATCAAGCCGTTGCCAATATGCGCGAAGGCGTGGTCAAAGGCGTGGTGCAGCCGACGGTGTTGATCAAAAAGGCGGTGGCGCAGCTCAACGCGATTACGGTTAATGCGCCGGAGCAGAGCCTGTTTTGGAAGCCGATTGACGCGTTCCCGGAGGATTTTTCCGAAGCCGATAAGCGCCGTCTCACGGGGAGTTATTACCGCGTAATCGACGAACAATTGCTGCCGGCCTACGCGCAGCTACGGGACTACCTGCGCGACGAATATTTGCCGAAGACCCGCGATAGCGTCGGCTTAGATCAACTCCCGAATGGCGCTGCTTGGTACGACTACCGCGTTAAAACGATTACCACGACTGACCTAACGCCTGCACAGATTCACGAATTGGGTTTGAGCGAAGTCGCCCGTATACAGAAGAGCATGAAGCAGGTCATGGAGCAGCTTCGCTTCAACGGCGAGCTGAACGTGTTTTTCGACTACGCCAACACCGACGCGCGATTCGCGTTCGATAGCGAAGCCGAGTTGCTGAAGTATTACGGCGCGCTCTATAGCCGCGTTCAGACCGGCATCCCGCGGTTGTTTGCGGTTGAACCGCAAGCTAAGTTTGAAATTCGCCCGGTCGAGGCGTTTCGTGCGCAGGCGCAGGCGGCCGGATCGTATCAACGACCTAGCGAAGATGGCAGCCGGCCAGGCATTTTCTACGTCAACACGTATGACTTGCCGTCGCGCAAAACGTGGTCGGCGGAATCGCTGTTCCTGCATGAGGCAATTCCCGGCCATCATTTTCAAATTGCGATTCAGCAGGAATTACCGGAATTGCCGGCCTTCCGCCGCTTCGGACGCTTCACCGCTTTCTCTGAAGGCTGGGGGCTTTATGCCGAGTCACTCGGCAAGGACCTGGGCGTCTATACCGATCCCTGGCAATACTTCGGCCGTTTGCAGGCGGAACTATTCCGAGCGGTGCGTTTAGTGGTCGATACCGGCCTGCATAGCATGGGCTGGACTCGGCAGCAGGTGATTGCCTACATGATGGCCAACGCAGGCGAGAGTGAAACCCAAGCCATCGCGGAAACCGAGCGCTATATCGCGATTCCGGGCCAGGCCTTGGCCTATAAGATCGGCGAGTTAAAAATTTTGGAATTGCGCGCCAAAGCGCAAAAAACCCTGGGCGGGCGTTTCGACATCCGTGATTTCCACACGCAAGTGCTGAAGGACGGCGCAGTGCCGCTGGATGTGCTTGAAACCAAGATCGACCGTTGGATTGAAACCAGCCGCGCGCGTTAAGGGCGCTCCGGCGCCCGAGGTTGTGAATATGGGATTGAATTCGGCGGTAGCGCTGTTAGAGTCGCGCCGATGAATACCACCCCGAAAAAAATGCTACCGCTGTACGCCAAGGTTTCAAGTGCGCTCGCGCGCGAGGCCGTTTATGCCGGTGCCTTGCCGATCAGCCGGTTGCCGCGGCTCGCTGACGCGCTGGCCGACAATACCGGCGAGATGGCGGTTGACCTGCACTTGGCGCGCGATGCCCGCCGTGCGCCGAAGCTTGAAGGTGAAATCAGCGGTGCGCTGAACCTGCAATGCCAACGCTGCCTGCGCGTTTTTGCCTGGCCGTTATCGTGTCCGGTCGATCTGCGCCTTGTTTTTAACGAAGAAGAAGAGACGCGTGTAATGAAGGAAGCCGAGGCTTATCTCGTCGCTGACGATAACCTGCCGCTGCACGCCATCGTTGAAGAAGAAGTGCTGCTGGCGTTGCCGCTTGCCCCGCGTTGCGAGCGCGACGACTGCAGTCCGCACTAATGTTATCGAGGCTGCATTTCAGCCGCGTAAAAGCCAACACAGCGCGCTAATTTCAGGGTAGAATTCGCGCCCCTGGGCGGTTTGCCCACTGGAGTTCGTCATGGCTGTTGCTAAATCAAAGAAATCACGTTCCCGCCGCGGCATGCGCCGTGCCCACGATGCGCTGTCGGCGCCGACACTGTCGGTCGACTCGACCTCGGGTGAAACGCATCTGCGCCACCACGTTACTGCTGACGGTTTCTACCGTGGCAAGCGGGTGATCGATATGACGACCGCGGAAACCCCGGACGCCTAAGCGCGATAAGCGGAGTCGCGTCGCCTGTTGGGCCGACTCGATTCCTCGGGAGGCGCAGTATCGATGATGGCGCCTGTAACCCTCGCAATCGATGCAATGAGCGGAGATCACGGCCACGATGTCGTGGTTTCCGCTTGTTTGCATGCGCTCGAAAAGCATCCCGAGTTGCATCTAATTTTGGTCGGCGACGAACGTCAGCTGCATAAAGCGCTGCCGGGCGCGTATCGGCGTGCCGATTCCCGGCTTAGTATCCACCACGCTTCAGAGCGGGTGGCGATGGACGAGTTGCCGTCGAAAGCACTGCGCGGCAAGAAAGATTCTTCGATGCGCGTTGCGGTCGACTTAGTCAAAAAACAAGTTGCGCAAGCGGCCGTTTCAGCCGGCAACACCGGCGCGCTGATGGCCATTTCCAAATTCGTTTTGAAGACGCTGCCGGGCATTGACCGGCCGGCGATTATCTCTGCATTGCCGACGCTGAACGGCGCGACGCACGTGCTGGATCTCGGCGCCAACGCCGCGTGTACGTCAGAGCAGCTGTTTCAGTTCGCGGTCATGGGCTCGGCGCTGGTGACGGCGTTGCAGGGCACAGAGCGGCCGCGTGTTGCGCTGCTGAACATCGGCCAAGAAGAGATCAAAGGCAACGAAACGATCAAGGCTGCGGCGGCGATGATCGCCGGATCGAAGCTCAATTACGCTGGATTCATCGAAGGCGATGGCATTTTCTTGCAGCCAGTGGATGTGGTCGTCTGCGATGGTTTTGTCGGCAATGTCGCGCTGAAAGCGGGCGAGGGCGTTGCGAAACTCGTACGTCAGTTCATGCGCGAAGAATTCACGCGTAGCGCACGGACCAAAATACTGGCGCTGATCGCGCGCTCGGTGTTGACCGCGCTAAGCCGGCGCATGGACCCGCGCCGCTACAACGGCGCCAGCTTGCTCGGTTTGAACGGTACCGTGATTAAGAGCCACGGCGGTGCTGACGCGCTGGCGTTCGCCAATGCGATCAAAGTCGGCATGCGCGAAGTCGAGAATCAAGTGCCGACTCGTATCCAAACGCTGCTACAGGAAAGCTTGGCCCAGCGGCCAGCGGTGATGTCGGCCAGCGCCTAATAAATGAACCGCTTCCGCGCCAACTCGCGTGCGCTGCCACCGCTGCTTGCGGCGTTGGCGATGCTCGGCCCGTTTTCGATCGACACCTTCTTCCCGGCGTTCCAGACGATGGAAGCGCAGTTCAACGTCGCGCCAGCGACGATGCAGCTGACGTTGAGCGTCTACCTCGTTGCCTATGCGCTCATGGCGTTATTACACGGCCCGCTTTCCGACGCCTTAGGCCGGCGCGGTGTCATTGTTTATGCGCTGCTGGTCTTCGCCGCAGCGTCGGTGGGTTGTGCGCTCGCCAACTCTTTCCAGGTGCTGTTGCTGTTTCGCGTGTTGCAAGGCATCAGTGCCGGTGCCGGCGTCATTGTTGGGCGCGCGATTATTCGTGACCGCTTCGACGGCGCCGATGCGCAGCGGCTAATGTCGCAGGTGACGCTGATTTTTGGCGTTGCGCCAGCCATCGCGCCGATCGTCGGCGGTTGGTTGCTGACGCTATTCGGCTGGCGCTCGATTTTCTGGGCACTCGGTGGCTTTACCGCAATCTTGGCGCTGGCGGCACTGGCCGGCTTGCCGGAGACGCATCCGCGCGCACGCCGCTCGCCGCTATCGTTACGTTCTTTGCTGCGCACCTACGGCCAGATCGCCCGTGACCGTCGTTTTATGATGCTTGCGCTCGCCACCTGTTTGAATTTCAGCGCGCTCTTTACGTACATCGCCTCGGCACCGGTTGTTGTGCTGAATCTGCTGAAGCTCAACGAGCGTGAATTTGCCTGGCTATTTGTGCCGGCGATTGGCGGCATGATGATCGGCTCGTTCTTGTCTGGCCGCTTCGCCGGCCGCTTCAGCAGTACGCGGACGGTACAAATTGCGTACTGGGTTATGGGCGGCGGCACGCTGTTGAACCTCGTCGTTTGCAGCACGTTGCCCCCGGGATTACCGCAGACCGTGGTGCCGATCAGTCTCATCGGCCTGGGCGTAGCGCTCGCGTTTCCAACCCTCACTTTGTTGATGCTCGATCGCTTTCCGCTCGTGCGCGGTGCTGCCGCCTCGGTGCAGATGGCGATCACGCTGAGTTTCACGGCGGTCGTCTCAGCAGTTATCTCACCGCGGGTTTCGCACAGTGCGTTGGTTTTGGCGCTAACCGCGGGTGTGCTTAGCCTCAGCGGCTTCATTATGTGGCGTCGTTATTTGCAGACTGCGCCGGTCACGTCCGATTAAACTAGGCGTAGTGCACGCAGGGGAATGACGAAAGTGGAAAAAGTATTAGGGCTAGGCGGTGTGTTTTTTAAGGCGCGTGATCCGCAGGCGCTGGCCGATTGGTACCGCACGCATCTTGGCCTCGATGCCAAAGACTTTGGCGGCGCTTTCGGTGCCGTTATTCCGTTTGCAGAGCGCGAGCCGGGTTACCAAGTCTGGACGGCATTTCCGGCCAGTAGCGGCTATTTCCCGACACCGTTTATGGTCAATTTCCGTGTCGCGAATTTGGATGCGATGCTGGCACAGCTCCGCGCTGCTGGCGTGGTCGTTGACGATGCGATCGAAGCGTCGGATGATTTTGGCCGCTTCGGTTGGGCCGTGGATCCGGAAGGCAATCGGATTGAGCTTTGGCAGCCGCCCGCGCAGGGCTGATCGGCTTATCGGTAGGCTTTCATTTGCAAGCCACCGTTTAGTGCAACCGTTTCGGTGCGCCCGTCTGCTGCTGGGCCGCGTAGCACCGCACCCCAAAAGCGGATGTCACGGCTGCCAGCAGCGTCTTCCGGCGTGATTGAGGCGCCGCCACAGGCGGTGTTTTCGCAGCGGTAGCGGCCGTCATCGAAGTCGATCGCGACGATACGATTGTCCGCAGTTACCGTCAGTGTCAGCGTTTCGCCATCGAGATCGCGGAAGCGGTGCAGCCAACGGCCATCGTCGCGCAGCTCAGAGCCGATCCCGCCTAGCGCACAAAAAGTCCCGTAGCTGTTATCGCTGAAGTTCATCGTCACGCTCGCGCTGGGGCAGGCGACGGTCAGCGCACCGCTGGTCAGCGTGGCATCGATGACGAGCGTGTCGGCGTCGTCTGGCCTTGCGCTGGGTATGACGCGCGCCAGCAGGGTTTGGCGCAATGTAATTCGTTGTACGCCGTTGAAATCGGGCCGGCCGAGCGTAACGCCCTGGCAATGCTCGTCTCGGCATTGGAAGGCGGCGGTGCCGCCGTGGCCGGTTTCAATACGGCTGATCGTGCCGCCGCTGGTTTCAACATATAAAAACCAATTTAGATCACGGCCGCCGCTGAAACGGTGGCTGCGGACGATACCGTTCTGGCTGCTGCGGACGGCGCTGACGCATTCACCGATACTGCGGTGAGCTGCGCCTGTGCCTGTAATGCGAATGGTTTCTACGCCGCAGACGGCGTCTGCCGCCGCTTCCGCAGCGGCTGTTGGTGCTAGGCGATAGGACTGCGCGCCCGACGTTGGTGCCGGAATTGTTACGGTGTGCCGGGCGGGCAACGCCATTGTTTTTTGCTGCGGTGGCGCATCGGTACTGAGCAAAAAAATCAGTAAGGCAAGCACCAGTAAAACCGCGACCGCGGGCGCCAAGAGGGCACTGATTGGAAGTTTCATCGCGAGGACCTACGGCGGCTGTTGCGCTGCCGACATCGAAGCTGGGATAAGGCGCACGCCGCGCGTGCGGGGGAGTCAAACGCGGCGCACGCCTCATCTTTTCAGCAAAAGCGATGTCGACCGTTTATAACGGCTTGTAACCGGAAAGATTGATCGAGAATTGGCATTGCCCTTCCTCGCCACCTTCACGCAGGCTGACCGCGTTGGCGACCGGACTGGTGCTGACGCCGTTCGGCAGCGTCATCGCAACGTACATCCACGATGAGTTCTGCACTGCGGTGCCGTCGGTATCGCCGACATTGACGTCAGTGCGGAAATCCATCCAATCGTTGTTACGCGCTGGATCGAGGCCGGTGGGCGAACCAACGTACTGGTTTAAGCCTTGATTGGTGCGGCCGGCTAGCCATGCACCCTCATCCGCGCCGCCGAAGCGATAGGCAACTGTGAGATTGGTGATCGCCGAAAAGCCATTGCGGAACATATCGTTGACTTCAAAGTACGTCGGCACGGAGCTGGGGCAGGTACCGGCCGGCGGGGTCCACTGATTGGTGTTCATCGTGATCCGGAAGCCAAAGATGTAGCTATTGGTGCCGTTGCGCCGCCAGACGCGGTCGTCCATATCGCCGACAACGGTGCCGTTGGCAACAATTGATTGATTGTTGTTCTGGCGTAACAGCGTCCACGTTCCGCTTTGGCCGGGAAATGAGCCGGGCGAACCGGAGGTCGGCACGCTGCCGCTGATGCGGCAGACATCGGCAACCGGATTGCGGCTGGTTTCGATGCCTTCGCAGAGCGTCAAAACCGGTGTTCCGGAACTGGTTACGGCCTCGAAGCCGGTGGCACTGGCTTGCGCAGCGATTAAGCTCAAACTGAGCGGTAATACCGCTTTTAAGTAGGTGTGCTGCATGATGATCTCCTCATTACTGGAATAAGCGCGACCGTTGCCGGCCGCGTGGTGATCCGCTCATCCCGTGCACAGGACGGAGCTGATTGCTGAATACAGGGCGCATTGCCGGCGGCGAGGCTCAGTTCGGGGCAAACGCGAAGTCGTAGCGCACGCCGCCAAAAAAGCCGCGCGGCGCACCTGGCGCTAGGAATGTGGTGTTTTGCGCTTCGCGTGCGTTGTAGTTGAAGCCGCTGGGGCCGATCGCGCCGTTCACTGATGGCGAGAACGGGTTGGTGCCGAGCCGGCCGGCAGTGAAGTAGTCGCTGTCGAGCAGATTGGTGATCTGCATAAACACGGAGAAGTGGCGGTCGATTTGCCACGCGGCGTCGAAGTTCAGCGTGACGTACCCCGGCACACTGCCGAGATTGCGAAACGGCCGGCCGCCGTTGAATTGCCCAGGGGTTTGTACCGGGCCGATGCCATCGGTGATCTGATCGCTGCCTTCGGGCTGGTGGGCATTGTTTTCATTGCCGCGCACAAACGACTTCGAGTGCGCGACCGCACCAAGGCCAACGTGTAGGCCGCGCGTCACGCGATAACCGACGTTGATATTGCCGTTGTGCAACGGCACGCCGGGCAGGACGGCGCCAGGTTCGACGCGGATGGTGTTGAACGTGCCGCGGCCGCGGTTATCGCCGGCCGTCGGAGACGGTACGCCCGGCGCGCCAGCGTTGAAATCGGCGCTGCTGTTGTGCGGACTCAGAACAAAAAATTCGGACTCGAACGTCGCGGCGGTATAGGCGTAGTTGAACTTGAAATCGAAACGCTGGACCTTGCCGGAGATGCCGAATTCCAAGCCCTGGCGGCGGGTTTTGTCGATCGTGTCGAAAAAGCTTCGTGTCGCTGAGGCGCCGGCAAAGTAGGTGTCGTTGCTGAGATCGGTACGATAAACGCTAAGGTTCCATTGCCAGTCGCGATACAGCGTGCCGCGCGCGCCGACTTCTCCGGTCAGCGAACGAACCTGCGGCAGGTACGGATCGCCGGACAGCGAGGTCGGCAAGCTGCAAGTCGGACCGGCGAGGCTGCGCGGCACGAACACCGGGTTGCCGCTCGGCGCGACATTCACCAAGGTGCCGTCATACGCGCAACCCAGTTCGATCACCGACGGCGCGCGGGCACCGCGGCTGACGCTGCCGAATAAGTTCAGCGCCGGCACCGGCAGCCAGTTGATGCCGAATGCCGGATTGAACGAGCGGTAGGTGAACGATTCGTTCGTCGGCGCCAGTTGTTCGCGGCTGAGATCGTTAGTGAGGATCGGGCCGACGCTATCCGGGCAAGAGGCGAGATCGTTTTCTGGGCACAGAATGAACGTGGGAAAGCGATTGCGGATATCGGAAATATCCTGCCCGATGCGCGCGCCAAGACGATTGTGGACGAAGTCCGCGTTGTAGCGGCCGGATAGGGTCAAATGCAGATTGTCGCGCGGTGACCATGTTTCGCTAAAAAATGCGCTGGCGTTACGGGCGCTGCCGCTGAACTGATTGATCGTGATTGGTACTTGCGCCGCGCGGTAGACCGGGTCAATTGCCGCCGGGTCGGTGTAAACCGTGTGGCTGGCGTCGATAAGGCCAAGCTGTTGGCTGGCGTCGTAGCTGGCACGGTTATCGTCATAGGCGAGGCCGACCAGAAACTTGTGCCGCTCAAGGTTCCAGTTGAACTGCAGCGCACCGCCGTTGGTGGTTTGTCCGAGATTGGTACGGGTGAGCACACCGATCGGCGTGCCGTCGACAAAACCGCTGGCTTCGCCGAAGACGCCGGTGTTGGGATTGGTGGCATTGCCGCCGTTGCGCGGGGTGCCGGTGTACTGGATGTTGCGGCACAGGTCTTGGCCGAACGGATCGTTTAACGGCGCCTGCAGCTCGCCGTTGGCCAGAGTATCGCGCTGGCCGTCGCCGTTGGCATCGGCGTAGCGGCAAACCGGCAAGCCAGGGTTCGAAATCCGCCGGCCGCCGAAGTCGTCATCGCCGAAGTCTTCGAAATCCTCGTTGATATCGCCGTTGACGCCTTTACGACGGCTATTGCGGTGGTACGCGAGTGTCGTGATATTCAACGTCTGAGTGGCTGCGAACAGGCCGCTGAGATTGAATTGCGACAAGCGATTGCGGGTTTCGTCCGGGGCGGTAAAGACCGCTTGCCGGCGTTGCTCAAATAGCTCGGTCGGCACCAAGCCGTTGCCGACTAGGTCATTGCCGGCGACTAATGCGCTAGCGCTGATCGTGCCGAAGCCGAGTTTGTAGTCGAGCTTGCCGAAGCCCTGTTTGACTTCGCTCGGCGAGTTATCGCGCCAGCCGTCTTCTTTGAAATAGGTGAGCGCGGCGAAGCCGCCGAGGTTGCCGCGGCTGCCGCCAGCAGAGACTTCCGCTTCCCGCCGGCCAAACGAGCCGCCGCGCAGCTGTGTTTCCAGGCCGGGCGCGGTGAAGCCGCTTTTGGTGCGCAGCGAGATCGCGCCGCCGAGCGTGTTCAGGCCAAAGACCGGGTTGGTGCCGGGAAATAGATCGAAGCGCTCAAGCGCGTTCAGCGGTAGCAAATCCCAGTTGACGATGTCGCCAAATGGTTCGTTAACGCGCACGCCATCGAGAAACACCGACAAACCTTGCGGTGTCCCGAGCTGTGGCCCGGCAGTGAAGCCGCGGTAGCTGACATCGACTTGAAACGGATTGCCCTGGTAGTCGTTTACGTTGATCGACTGCAGATTGCGATTCAAATAGTCGGTCAGATTCAGCGCTTGGGAATCGCGTATTTCCGCGCTGGTGGCGCTTTGCACATTGCCGGGTAGCTGATCTTTGGTCAGATTCAAGCCGGGCAGCGGGCCGATGCTGATCGGCGCACGCTTACCCTTAACTTCGACCTTTTCTAGCGACACCGTCCCGGCGGTTTTGTTGCCGTCGGCCGCCGCGACGGCGCCCGTGGAAGTTGGGGTGGCTGGCGCACTCGGCAGCGTTTGCTGTGCTTCGGCGGATGCCATGCAAGATAGCGCTAGCAATAAACTGGACGTGCGGCGCGCCATTAGCAGCCCTCCCCGGTGATGAAGCAATCTGGCACCGTTAGCAAGCTGCCTTGCAGCGTGACGCTGCGATCGCCGGGAAGATCGCTGAGCTCGACTTCCGGTAGCGTCACCGCGCGGATCTGCACGACGTGCGCGGTCTGCGCGTTTGGCGCTTGGATCGTAACTGCGCTTAAACAGGCGCTGTCACGGCAGGCGAAAACATCGGCAAAGCCGCGTTGGTATTCCAGACGGCGTGCGATGCCTTGTGGACTAGCGACGATCGTGACGCTACCAATGCTGTTGAAATCGTTTAGAAAGCGATAGACGAAATCGCCAATGAATGCGCCGGGATAGCGCAGCAGATTGAATTCGTCGACGAGGAAGCCGCCGATATTGCCGTTGTCGATGTCGTATGGCGGGCAGATATTCCAATCGCTGCTGGTGCCGCCGATACGCGCAGCGATGGTTTGATCGGCCGCAGCTGCCGTGCAATCGGGCGGGTTGGCGAGCGGCGGCTCAGCAAGTGTGAAGCTGCCTTGAAGGGTGGCCGATTGCGGACCGCTGCCATCGCCACCGACGCGCGCGACACGGGTATTGTTGAGCGTCACTACACGGAGGTTGGCGCTGTCCGGCGCACCAATCACCGCGTTGTTGCAATCACCGAGACGACATTTGTAGTCGACGACCGGGACAAAACTATCCGGATCCGGGTGGTAGACGACGACGCCGATGATTGCATCGCCATCGGTACGAAGTTCTATTTGTTGCGGCGCGTCGGTCGCACCCAATTGCGAGTCATACGCTACGCGGCTAACGCGATCCAGCGCGGCGAAACCATAGCAACCGGCGGCGCTGCTGCCGTCGTCAAAGTTAATTACGCCGGGCGCGTTGACGCCGACCGTGCAATCCAATGCCGGCGCACCGGGCACTGCGGTTTGCAGGCTGCCACTCAAGGCGGCGCTACTACCGTCGTCCGCGCGCAGCAGAACGGCGTTGAGCGCGACGGTGCGACTGCCGTTTTCCGCTGCGGCGCTGAGGCTCAGCGGTAAGCAGGCGCTGGCTTCGCAGCCATAGGGCGCGCGGCCATTTACAACGAGCTGCGCCGACAACACCAGGGCATCGCGTGCGCGGAGCGTCAGCGTTTGCGCGTCGATTGTCGTAAAGCGGTAGTCGCGAATGTTGTCGTCATCGGGGTCCGGCAGCGATTGCTTGCTCGCCGGGCAGAATTCAATCAGATCATCGGCGAGCGTAATCGTCACCAACTCGGCATCGCAGCGACGAAATTCTTGAACGCGCTCGCTTTCGAATTGCTGCAGGCTTTTGCCGCGCTGTTCTAGCGCTGTCTGCAGTGCGATGAGCGTATCGAACATCGGGTCCCCGACTGTAGGCGTGAACGCGGTATCGACAAAGCTCGCACTGGCAATTTGCGCTGGCACGACAACGCCGAGCTGCTGGCGCAGCAGTCGCACAACGCGCGCTTGCGCCTCGACGAGCGCGCTGGCGCTGAACAAGGTCAGATCGACGCCGCTCGGCTCGGTTGCCGGTCGGGAGGTATTGAATAAGGCAATGAAGTAGGGATCAAGCGGCGCGCGGACGCGTTCCAAAATCTGCAATTCGGTGAGCGGCGTGGCGTTGCCGGCGCCGTTAGCGGACAGCGTTACCGCGTATCCGGCGCTGCTTTGAAAAAAGTAAGGCGCGCTGAGGCCGGATGACGCGACGATGTATCGGCCGCTGGCATCAACCCGCCCTGCGCGCGCGGCGGCATTATTGCCACTGGCGATTAGGCTGGTGTTCGTTAACGGCAGGCCGGTGGCGAGCTGGCCGCTAATCGTCGGCGTCACCGCCGTTGGCGGTGCTGGCCTGGCGTCGTCGGACGGGCAGCCGGCCAGTCCTAGCGTGGCTGCGAAAATGAGGAGCCGAGTGCCCCGCCATAAGTGGCCGGCAGCCACAGTCTCGATTCGTTGCCGATCGCGCGCGTTCATCTTTGCCCCCTCTGCGTTGATGCTGAAATCGCGATCGCGATGGCATCGCCGCACCCAAGTCCATCGGCCCCAGACTCGGGACGATGCGTTATCCGTTGAATAAGCGGATATTTTTATTTTCCGAACGGGTCTGCCGTCGGCACGGGACGGCTGTACAACGCGGCCTGCCTGTTGCTGGGAACCTTAGAACAGGGCCACGCATCCGGGCATGGGCGAACTTCCCGGTGCGGGATAGGGAAACTTCCCGACGTGAGATCGTCGGTTAGGGCAGTTGGTCGGAAATAAAAAGGGCGCCTTTCGGCGCCCTTCGTAACAGCACGAGCATTGGAACGTGCGGGCTATTTGACCAGCTGATTGAGGTTGAAAATCGGCAGCAGAATCGCGAGCACGATGAGCAATACCACGCTGCCCATGGTGAGAATCAAGATCGGCTCGAAAAGGCTCATCAGCGCCGCGATCAAGGTTTCCAGTTCCCGTTCCTGGTTTTCGGCAGCGCGATCAAGCATATCGTCGAGCTTGCCGGAAGCTTCGCCAGAGGCGATCAAGTGCATCGTAATCGGCGGAAACAGATGACTTTCCGATAACGATTTATTCAGCGAAACGCCTTCGCGTACTTTCTTCGCGGCGGAGTCGATGGCTTCGCGCATCGGTAGATTGGTTACCACCTGGGCGCCGATGCGCATCGCGTCGAGAATCGGCACGCCGGCACCGAACAGAATGCCGAGCGTGCGCATGAAGCGGCCGGTATTGGCGCCGCGAACGAGGCGGCCGATCAGCGGCAGGCGCAGCACGCGGCGGTGGTAGTTGCGGCGGAAGCCTTCATTGCGCAGGGCTCGTACGAATAGCACGCCACCGCCGACGATGGCGATCAGCAGAAACAAACCGTAGTGCTGCAGAAAGCCGCTGATCGCGATCAGGCCTTTGGTCAGCGGTGGCAATTCGGCGCCGATGGAGTCAAAAACGCCGACGACTTTCGGCACGACATAGGTCATCAAGAGCGCAACAACGCCGATTGCGACGACGGTCAAAATCGCCGGATAGAACGTCGCGAGCATAACCTTGCTGCGTAGCGCTTGGCTGCGGTCTGCGTAGTCGGCAAGACGCTCAAGCACCGAGTCGAGCTTGCCGGCTTGTTCGCCGGCTTCGATCGTGGCGCGAAAGAGCGGTGGAAACGCGCCTGGGAATTCCGATAGCGCGCGCGCCAAGCTATTGCCTTCCGTAACCCGCGAGCGCACGCCGAGCGTAACGCGTTGTACGCGCTTACTTTCGCTCTGTTGTGACACGGCCGCGAGTGCTTCGTCGAGCGGCAAGCCGGAGCGGGTGAGCGTCGCGAGCTGGCGCGTAAACAGCGACAGTTCGGTCGGATTGAAATTGGCGCCGCGCGAAAAACTAAAACCGCCCTGGCGTTTCTGGGCTCGATTTTCCGAGACTTCGCGGATGTTCAGCGGCGTCAGGCCGCGCTCGCGCAAGGTCTGCCGAACTTGGCGTTGCGTATCGCCTTCAATCAGGCCTTTTAGTTCGCGGCCACGGGCGTCGAGCGCGCTGTATTCGTAGGCGGACATTTATAACGCCGCATTCGACGAATGACGGCAGCAGAAGGTGCTGAACTCGATCATTCTTCGATCGTCACGCGTAAGACTTCGCCAAGCGTGGTATCGCCAGCCAACACCTTGTTCCGGCCCGACTGCAAAATGCCTGGCGCTTTTTCACGCGCAGCAGCTTCGAGAATCTGCTCGGACGCATTGTCGTGGACCAGCGCTTCAAGGCGACGATCGATTTCAATGATTTCGTGGATACCGCTGCGGCCGAGATAACCGGTATGGCGACATAAAGGGCAACCGACGGCTTTGTACAGCACCGCATCACGGCGGTCCGGCACGCCCAGCTGTTCCAGTTCCGCAACTTTCGGCGTGTACGGCACTTTGCAGTGGTGGCATAAGGTGCGCACCAGACGCTGCGCCATCAGGCCGACCAGCGACGACGACAGCTGATACGGCTCAACACCCATATCGCGCAAACGCGTAATCGCACCGACCGCGGTGTTGGTATGCAGCGTCGAGAGCACAAGATGGCCGGTTTGCGAGGCTTGCACCGCGATTTGCGCGGTGTCGAGGTCGCGAATTTCGCCGACCATGACGACATCCGGATCCTGACGCAGGATTGCGCGGAGGCCGCGCGCAAACGTCATTTCGACGCGGGCGTTCACCTGGGTTTGGCCGACGCCATCAATGTAATACTCGATCGGATCTTCGACCGTCATGATGTTACGGCTGCGGTCGTTCAGCGTCGATAGCGCCGAGTACAGCGTTGTCGTTTTACCGGAACCCGTCGGGCCGGTGACGAGCATGATGCCGTAGGGTCGGTGAATGATGCGTTTCAGCGCCGCGGTTTGGCCAGCGTCGATGCCGAGTTGCTCAAGATCCAAGCGTTCGGCTTGTTTGTCGAGAATACGCATTACGACGCGTTCGGCGTTAACGCCGGTCGGGATCGTTGAAACGCGGACGTCGACTTTCCGGCCGCCAAATGAGCGGCTGATGCGGCCGTCCTGTGGCAGGCGTTTCTCGGCGATGTCGAGCTTGGCCATGATCTTGACGCGCGACACAATCTTCGGCGCCAAGCTTCGCGGCGGATTTAAAATTTCGCGCAGCACGCCGTCGATGCGGAAGCGCACCGTAACCCGGCTCTCGAAGGTTTCGAGGTGGATATCGGAGGCGTTTTCTTTGATCGCTTCGACCAACAGACCGTTGATAAATTTGATAATCGGCGCGTCGTCGTCGGTTTCGAGCAGATCCTGCGCTTCGGCCAGCGCCGCGGACAAGCTATCGATATCGGCTTCGTCTTCGGTCAAGCCGTCGGCCAGCGCTGAACTCGCGCCGGTTTGGCCTTCGTAAGTCCGCTGCAGCAGCGCATCGAATTCATCGAGACTGACGCGCTTCATCTGCACCGGCCGGCCGAGAAAGCGCCGCGCTTCCTGGATTGCGTCCAAGCTGACGCCGGGCCGGCATACCAGTTCGATCGCCGGCCCGAGATCGCCAGCGACGATCAAGCCATGCCGTTTCGCAAATGCGAACGGCGGACGACGCAACTCAATATTCGCGGTCTGCATGTTCCGGCCTAGGTTCAGAGCTTGGCGTCAGGCGTGGGGGCCGGAATAGCGCTTGGGCCTGTGCTCGCCGGAGGTGCCTGCGGCTCGGCGCTTGCGTCGCCTTTTTCTGCTGGCGCAGACGGGCGTGACTGCTTCGAGTATTCATCGTACGGCAGCAATAGCGGCCGAGTCCCGCCGATCAGCGGCACCGCGCCGCCGGCCGAGCGCACCTGAGCTTGCCGGATATCATCGTAGCGCTTGCGCGTGTAGTAATCGCCGTCGTCTCGGTTTCCGAGGATCACCGGGTGGATAAAGATCATCAAATTGCGCTTGGTTCGGGTGACCGAGCGCGATTTAAATAGCGCACCGATGAACGGGACGCTACTGAGTAACGGAATGCGGTTTTGCGAGTCGTTCAGCTGATCGTCGATCAAACCCCCGATGTACAGCACTTGATCGCCTTCGACGCTGACTGAGTTGGTCACCGTGCGCTTATTCGTGGTCTGCGTAAGCCCGGTGCCAGCCGCCGTGCTGGCTGTCAGGCTGGAGTTCTCAAGGTCGATCTTGAGCTTGATCGTGTCGCCAATGTTGATCGTCGGCGTAATTCCCAGTTTGAGGCCGACTTCTTTGCGCTCAATCGTCTGGAATGGGTTGACCGCGCCGTTGGTGGCGCCGCCGCCGGTATTGGAGAAGCTGCCGGTTAGAAACGGTACTTCCTGCCCGACCGAGATTTTCGCTTCTTCGTTGTCTAGCGTTGTCAGCTGTGGCGTTGACAGAATATTGGTGTCGCCGTCGCTAGCGAGCGCGCGCAGCAGCACAGCAAAGAACGAACCGCCGCCGGTGAATCCGCCAGCTGCGGCTGTGGCACCTTGGCCGATCAAACCTGCAGCAGCGGCAATCAGCGCGCTGCTGCCGCCCGTTGATGTCGTCCCGCCGAGCGCGGTGCCAAGATTGCCGACGGCGCTGCTCGTACCTTGATTCAGAATGCCTGAAAACGCGCCTGTTTTCGGATTATAGGCCGCGTAGTCCAAGCCCAATTCGCTAGCTTTAGTCGAGCTGACTTCCGCGATAATCGCTTCGACAAGGACCTGTCGGCGACGGATATCGAGCTGATTGATGACGTTGCGGATCGCTTGCATCGCTTTTGGCGTTGCCGTGATCACCAGTGCGTTGTTGTCTTTGTCTGCGATCACGCGGGTGCCATCGGCGTTACCGCCACCGCCACCGCCGCCGCCCGAAGACACCGGTGCAACCGGCGCCGCTGCCGCCGATGGCGCACCCGCGCCGCCACCGCCACCCGCCGATGAACGTGAGGTCGAGGCGCGGGCCTGCTGGGCATAGCCTTCAAGGATCGGTGCGAGATTTTCGGCGCTGGCGTAGCGCAGATAAATAACCTGGGTATCGCCGCCGCCGCCTTGGGGTAGGTCGAGGCGATGGATGATGTCCAACATCCGCGCCCGCTCGTTCTTATCGCCGCCCAGTAGCACGCTGTTGCTGCGTTCGTCGGCGATAACAGTGCTCTGCTGCACTGTCGGATCGGCCTGGCGATTTTGCTGGGTGAGGGCGGTCAAGGTGCGGACGATGTCGGCAGCTGCAGCGTTCTCGAGTTTGATGACATCAATTTCGCGATCGCCGCTGAGATCGATCTGTGCGATCAAGCGCTCAATGCGTTCGACGTTCGAGGCGCGATCAGAAATGATCAACGAGTTATTGCCGGTATACGCGGCAAAATGGCCGGACTGGCTAATCAACGGCCGAAGTATCGCCACTAACTGCGAGGCAGATACATTCTGCGCGGTGTAGACGTGGGTGACGACTTCGTCCTGCGCTAAGCCGTGGCCATTGGAAATATAGCCGCCGCCCTCGGTACGGGCGTTGGTTTCGGGCACCAGTTTGATCGACGGCCCCGAAGGAATCGCGGCGAAGCCTTGTACTTGCAGCACCGAAAGAAAAGTTTGATAAACGCCAGCGGCGTCCATCGGGCTGGACGACACCACGGTAACTTTTCCGCGGACCCGAGGGTCGACAATGAAGTTTTTACCGGTAACTTCGCTGACAGTTGCGATAAACGTACTGAGATCGGCATCTTTCAGATTCAGCGTTACTTCCGCACCTTTCGCGGCCAGGGCCGTGTGCGCATAAATGCCGAGACCAGCGATGGTCGAAAATGCCGCCAATGCCAGGCGGAACGGGGTCTTACGTGAATTCATGTCACTCGACGAGGAGGCTGAGGCGGTTGAGGTCAAGCGGATCAGGGTTTGAGGCTAATGTCGAAACTTTTCGGCTGGCCGCCGCGGGTCACCGTCAACCTCAGCTGATTGTTCCGGCTCAGATCGCCCAGCAACTGCAGCGATTTCGCGGGATCGTTCAATTGTACGCCATTGATTGAAGTAACTATGTCGCCGGGACGTAGGCCAGCGGCGGAAAAAACAGAGCGGTCTTTACCCGGGTAAATGCGGTAACCGTTGACCCCTTCGCCAGAATTAACCGGCTGAATCCGGATGTAATCGGAGACTTTAGAGGGGTCGGACAACAACTGCGTGCGGATTTTCGATAACGCCGGCCCAGGATTCGCCGACGGGTTGTACGACTGCGGCACCGCTTCAGCACCGCCGGTGTCGTTGTAATTGTTGAAGTCGCCGCTGGGCACGCCGTATTGCTCCAGCTGCTGCTGAATTCCGCCATCTGGATCGGGGGCGCCCGCGTTAAAACCGTTGCTGGCCTTATCGCGTTCCAGGCGCAGCGTTTCTAGCTTGCCGCCGCGGGAAAGGATGACGCGATCTGCAAAAATCGACTGCACGATGACGCCGTGGCTGAGATCGTCGCCGATGGAATACGGCTTTTCTTCGCCGCCCTGGGCGGCAATCAGCGCGCGTGAAAGTTTCGCGTCACGGTCGTTAGCAAGAATGCCGAGCAACGTAACACTGAGTTGCGTATCAGGCGCGTTATCGATGTCTTGGGCCACCGGTTCCTGCGCAACTGCTTGAAATGCACCAAAGAGTTCCGCGCTGGCGATAGCGTCCAGGTCAACCTGGGGCGCGGCCGCACGCGGCGGCGGCGGCGGCGGTTGCCACGCGGCGCTCGCTGGAACCGGTACGAATAGCCAGACCAGTTTGGCTAGCAGGTGCGCGATGACAATAACCAGCAGCAGATTGGCCAGCCCAGGCAAACGCCCACCGTGACGGGCGAGAAGGGCTTGAGCCGCTTTCGGCAGCGCAGAGACGTTTGTTGAAGATATCGAGGCCATTCCCAGCATCATAGCTGGGCTTTGCACCTCACGGAAACTTTCTTTGAGTAAAGAATCCGTCATATCGCGGGGGTTTGGCTGTGGAGATCTCATTTATCGACCGCTGATCGGAACGAACGTGCCATATAACGGTTCCATGTATAAGTTTTGTACTGCTAAGCCCAGCAGGTGATCGGAAACAATGAATAATGGCAGCTCGTGCGCGGGTTCTTCCGCGCTCAAATTTCTAGCAGACGGTAATTCGTTACACTGACACCCATGACGGACCATGACCCCCCTTCTCGTCGTTCCGAGCACGACTCGGGCAACGGCCTCATTCTTGAGGAAGCCAAGCCGCAACTGCAGCAGCCACCGCTGTACAAAGTCGTGATGATTAACGACGACTTCACGCCGATGGAATTTGTGGTGCAGGTGCTGCAGGTGTTCTTTCATCATTCGCGTGAACAGGCTGTGCAGATCATGCTGCAAGTGCATCAGGCCGGCCGCGGTGTTGCTGGAATTTTCTCCGCAGAAATTGCGGAAACCAAAGTTGCCCAGGTCAACGCGTACGCGCGGAAAAGCCACCATCCCTTACTAACGGTGATGGAAAAAACCTAAAGCGTGTACCGGGCGTAAAGCCCGATACACGCTAGCTGCACGTTACTTCGCTTGTGCATCCGCCTCTAAGCGCTGTGCCGCGTCCATCAACAACGGATTGTTGAAGGGACGTGCCTGGAAGGCGCTCATTTCATGCACCGGCATCGAGTAGACGTTCCGCTGCACGGAGGTCATCGCATTCGGGATGCTCAGTGCTGATGTCAGCGTGATCGACGACATCGTGTACGGGCCTGCGGCGGCCATATCGTGGAAGATCAAGCCGTAGTAGGTCAGATCGATCCATTGCTTGCCGGGCTGCAAAACCGCCGCGTTCTGAGCCCATGCCATCGGCTGCGCACCGTCGGCACCTTTACCCGAGTCCATCGTTGCCGCCAAGTGATAACGGCCCGGAGCGATGACGTTAACCTCCGCGCTAACAACCATGTTGCCGTCGCGCATCTCATCCCGGTAACGGCCGGTTAGGCGGGCGCCTGGGTTCGAGTACAGGAAGCCACCGAGCGCGCCACGGAACTCACCTTGGCTCGTTTGTGCCTGCACGTGTACCGCGACGCTTTCAGCGTAGCCGGCCTGCGGCGCACGCGCCTTCGGCATCGTGAAGCTAGCGCTGTAGATGCCATCACCGGCGCGGCGGTCCGCGCCTTTGCCATTGTCGCGGTAGGTCACTTCGCCCATCAAGCCGCTGGTTTCACCGACGAGCTTGGCGGTGACGGTGAGGTTCTGCGATTTCTTCTCGAGCTTGCGCAGCAGATCGATCGGCTTTACCGCGGTGTCTTTAACGAGCTCGGCAAACAGTTGCACCTTTTCGCCCGGTTCATACGAGATTGCCGAATTCCAGATCGATAGCATCGGGCCTTCGCCATTCGGGCCAGCCATAAACTGCTTGTTGATTTGACGCTTGTTGAGAATCGGGTCAACGCCATCGCGCAGCGCTTGTGATGAGCGCGGGTAGCGTGCTTGTTCGCGGTAAAGATCAGCCGCATCGAGGCCGAGCGGGCGAATTGCCGGTTCAGCGGCGGTAGCGGCGCTCGCGGCGAGGACCAAGGCGCTGCCGAGCAGGGTGTTCATAATTTTCATGGGCGGCTCCTTAGTACAGCGTCGAGACAAAACGACCAGTGGTCATTGAACTTTGCACCGTGGTGTTGGCCGCACAGGGCGCACCGCTGCAGGTCCAGATACCATCCGGAACTTGGCGACGCTGGTCAGAATCGCTGTCGTTACGTTCATCGTCGTGATTTTCGTGCGCGCCGTCGAGATTGCGGAAGCCCGATGTTTCTTGCTTGGCGTTATTGCGGCAAACGTTGCTATTGTCGTAGCTGGAGCCGGTCGAGCCGTTGCAGGCAAAGATCGAAGCGTATTGAACGACACCATCGTCCTCGCCTGATAGGCAAACGCTGGAGCCAAAGATCGCCTCGAAGCCGCCGGTCAAATAAACCAGCTTGGCCGGTGCATTGGCGAAGTTCTTCACCTGCACGTCTTCACCCGAGCGTAGCCAATACGTTGCGTCATCGCAGCTTTGAATGAACGACGCGATTACATTGCAAACGCCATTCAGCTGGCCACAAACCGCGTCAGCGCCTTGCGAGCCGCGGTGGGTGCCGCCGGTGGTGATTGCCAGGCTGATGCGTGCAGAGGCGGTATCAAACGGCGCGCCGCCGAAGTTGAAGTTTGGATCGGTCGCGTCGTTGTTGCCGAGGATGAAGTCCATCACCGCGCCGCCCATGCTGTGTGCGACGACCCAGAATGTGCCGCCCTGGGCATAGGTCAAGGCGCAGCGATGGCCGCCGGCGTCAGCGGTGCCATTGGTCGCCGCGACGATTTCCCGGGCAACTTCGCCTGCAGCCTGTGCATCGTTATAGCGGCGGGTGCCGTTATAGCCGACGACGTAATACGGCGTCGCGAAGTTTTTGGTCGCGGTGCGGATGAAGTCATTCGATCCGTTAACCCAATAATTGCGGGCCGAGGTGTAGTTGGTGTAGGTGTTGGTATCGGTTTGCTTGCCGTGAACGAAAATCAAGCACGGCGCAGCGTACGCCGCTGTTGCCCCAAACAACAGACTTAAGAAAGTAAACAATCTAACCACGATCATTGATCGCATAAGGCCCTCTTCGAATAGTAGTAAAGCGCGCATACCGATCCGCGCGCGAAATTAAACAACGGTTTTTTGACGCTGGTATAACGGCAGGCCTCCTAGCCGCGCCGTAAAGTCTGCTTTTTTACGCTGTTTGCGGCGGGCTGTGAATCACCTTACAGGTGCCATACGTTCGCGTATGACGCATATCAACCGCAATCCCACCGCTGCGCTGCTTGCGGCTGCCGTCCATCCCTAGTGGCTCGGGATGGTGTAAGTTTTGCGTACTGCTAAATTGCGAAATTGGTGATGTGGTGGGTACTGGAAAACCGATTGGTTTGGCCCCAGGATAGGTTAGCTATCAACTTCAGTCAGGAATCGATCATGCTCAGCGACGAACTGCAAAAAGCCCTAGATGCCGCCTTCCTTGCGGCCCGCAGTGATGGACACGAGTTGTTGACGGTCGAGCATCTCTTGCTGGCGCTGTTGTCGGACTCCAACGTCAGCGAAGTGTTGACCGCCAGCGGCGGCGATCTCGATAAACTCGAGACCGGTCTGCGTGATTACATCGCCCAGAATATTCACGCCAATAAAGATGCTGCAGGCAATCAGGAAGTACAGCCAACGCTGTCATTCCAGCGGGTTCTGCAGCGCGCGATTTATCACGTGCAGGCCTCGGGCAAGAAGCGCGTTAGCACCTTGAACGTGCTGGTTGCGCTGTTTGCCGAAAAAGATACGCACGCCGTATTTCTGCTGAACGAGCAGGGCGTAACGCGTTTGGATGTCGTTAACTACATCTCGCACGGCATCGCGAAGAACAATCAGCAAGCAGCGCCGGAAAGCGCTGCGGAAGCCGAAGACAAAGACGAATCCGGCAAGCCCGGCGGCAAGAGCGCGCTTGAGCAATACGCGGTGAATTTGAATCAGCGCGCGCTGCGCGGGCAGATCGACCCCTTGATCGGCCGCGCCGCAGAGATGGAGCGTGTCATGCAGACACTTTGCCGTCGGCGTAAGAACAATCCGTTGCTGGTCGGCGAAGCCGGCGTCGGCAAGACGGCGATCGCTGAAGGTTTGGCGTGGCTGATCACCGAAGGCAGAGTGCCCGAGTTGTTGAAAGACGGCATCGTGTTCAGCCTTGATCTCGGCAGCTTGATCGCCGGAACGAAATATCGCGGTGACTTCGAGAAGCGCTTTAAGAACGTCATCACCGAGCTGTCGCGGACGCCGGGTGCGATTCTGTTCATCGACGAAATTCACATGATCATCGGTGCCGGCGCTGCCAGCGGCGGCGTCATGGACGCCAGCAACCTGCTGAAGCCAATGCTGGCTTCGGGCGAGCTGCGCTGCCTCGGCAGCACCACCTATCAGGAATATCGCGGCATCTTCGAAAAAGATCGCGCGCTGTCGCGTCGCTTCCAGAAGATCGATGTGCCGGAACCGAGCGTGCAGGAAACGGTGCAAATCCTCGAAGGTTTGCGCGCCCGCTTCGAAGAGCATCACCAGGTTCATTTCACCAGCGGCGCGCTGCGCTCGGCGGTTGAGCTTTCGGCTAAGCACATCACCGACCGGCATTTGCCGGACAAGGCGATCGACGTGATCGACGAAGCTGCCGCGCGGCTCCGGCTGTTGCCGGAAGCTAAGCGCCGGAAGACGGTGCAAGTGCGCGATATCGAAGAAACGGTGGCAAAGATTGCGCGTATCCCACCGAAGAGCGTGTCCAGCAACGACAAAGACCGTTTGGCCAGCTTGGAACGCGATTTGAAGCTGGTCATTTTTGGTCAGGACGCCGCGGTCGAAACGCTGGCTTCATGCATCAAACTGGCGCGTTCCGGGTTGGGTAATCCGGACAAGCCGATCGGCAACTTCCTGCTCGCCGGTCCGACCGGTGTTGGTAAGACTGAAGTAACCCGTCAGCTCGCCAGTCAGCTCGGCATCGAACTGATTCGCTTTGATATGTCGGAATACATGGAGCGGCATACGGTGTCCCGCTTGATCGGTGCGCCGCCCGGCTATGTTGGGTTCGATCAGGGCGGCTTGCTGACCGAGGCGGTGATCAAGCATCCGCACGCGGTGGTGCTGCTCGATGAAGTCGAGAAGGCGCATCCGGATGTCTTTAACCTGCTACTGCAGGTTATGGATCACGGTACGCTGACCGATAACAACGGCCGTGCGGCGGATTTCCGCAATGTCATTCTGGTCATGACGACGAACGCTGGCGCCGAGGAATCGTCACGGCGCGGCATCGGCTTCACCGAGCAGAATCACAGCACCGACGCGATGGAAGTGATCCGGCGCAGTTTCTCGCCGGAATTCCGCAACCGTCTCGACGCGATCATCCCGTTTGCACCGCTGGGTCGTGCGGAAATCGCACGCGTTGTCGATAAATTCCTGATCCAGCTCGAAGAGCAACTGGCAGCGAAGCACGTGGTGCTCGATGTCGAACAGGAAGCACGCGATTGGCTCGCCGAGCATGGCTACGATGTCAAGATGGGCGCACGTCCGATGTCGCGGACGATCCTCGAAAACATCAAGCGGCCGTTGGCGGAGGAATTGCTGTTCGGCAAGCTTGTCCACGGTGGTCGTGTCAACGTGATCGTCACCGACGACAACAAGATCGGCTTCGAGATCGAAGCACGGGAAAAAACGGCCGCTGCCGCCGAACCCGCGTAACGGTAACGCAAGCAAACAAAAAAGCCCGCTTTATGCGGGCTTTTTTACGCCGGTAAGGCGTTTAATGTTGATCGGTAACAAATATGCGCTCAAAAGTCGACGCGGCAGCAGCGCGCAACACAGCGCGACGAGCACTCAAAACAATCGAAATAATCGGCTATAGGCCGCAAAAAACCCTACCGACTGAGATCGGTAAAATTCCAGCCACGCCCAACTACTTGTCGCGGAAGGTAATGCGGCCTTTGGTCAAATCGTACGGCGTGAGCTGCACGGTGACTTTATCGCCCGTTAGGATGCGGATGTAGTTTTTCCGCATGCGCCCTGAAATATGCGCGGTGACGATATGGCCGTTTTCGAGTTTGACGCGGAACGTCGTATTCGGCAGGGTCTCGGCGACGATGCCGGGCATTTCGATGTGATCTTCTTTTGCCATGAGGGCTTTGGTTTACGCGGGAGCGGCATTATCCGGTAAGGCGCCGTCAGCCGCAATGCAATCAAGTGGACGCCAACCGCCGGGCTGCAGGATTTCCAAGGGCTTGAAGGTTTTCTTGTAGTCCATTTTTTCGCTGCCGGAAACCCAGTAGCCGAGGTAGACATACGGTAGATGCTCGGCAACAGCGACTTCGAGCTGAGTCAAAATCGCAAACGTACCAAGGCCGCGGTCGAGTTCGTCCGGATCGTAAAAAGTATAAACAGCCGACAGCCCACGGACGATGCGATCCACCACCGCGACGGCGACTAGCTTTTGGCCCGCGCGAAATTCCCAGAATTCGGTTTTGCCCCAGCTGCAATTAAGGAATTCTTGGAACGCATCGGCGTCGTCGGGATCCATGCCGCCGCCGGGATGGCGCGCACTAAGATAGCGACGATAGAGTTGGTAATGTTCGCTAGTTAAATGAAACTGGATGCGCAGCTCAAGGTCGCTGTTGCGTTTTTGACAGCGACGATGGGCACGACTGGAAACAAATTTTCCAGCAACGATGCGTACCGATTGGCAGGCTCGGCAGTTTTGGCACATCGGCCGGTACGCGTAGTCGCCACTGCGGCGAAAGCCTTGGTCGAGCAAAGCGCCGTATAGCGCTGGTTCCAGCGGAAAGGCTGGATCTACAAAGGCGCTTCTGGCGTGCCGTTCAGGCAGATAGCCGCAGGTATGGGCGCTACCCATCAGAAGTCGCAGGCTTTGCATGCTCATCGTCATGGTTTAGCTCATGCAAGAAGAGTGCGCGGGCTTAGGTCGCCGTTACGTCGCTATTGGCGCTGAAGAGCTCGGGCAGGTGGTCGAATGTGCTGGGTATTTCAACGGTGTAGCGCCATCTTCCGTCGCGCCCTGGATAAAGCAGGGCATGACGCAGCCGGGTCAAGAATTTTTCGCGCGGGATTTCGGTGGCGCCGAGGCTTTGCAGGTGCTGAGATGCAATTTGGCAATCGAGCAATTCGAAGTCCCAGGCCTGCAGTTGGCGGCAAAGCCAATACAGCGCGAGTTTGGAGCCATCGGTTTCAGTGCTGAACATCGATTCGCCAAAAAATGCACGGCCGAGTGCAACGCCATAAAGCCCGCCGATTAATCGCCCGTGGTGCCAGATTTCTGCCGAATGCGCATAGCCTTGTTCGTGCAATTCCAAGTACGCGCGTTTCATGTCTGGGCCCAGCCAAGTGCCGTGGCTGCCACGCCGCGATGCGGTACACGCTTCCAGTACTTCCGGAAACGCGTGGTCTAAAGTTGCGGTGTAGTCGTATTTCCGGATCCGCTTACCTAGCGAATGCGAAACGTGAAATTCGGTGGGATCCAATACCGCGCGCGGGTCCGGGCACCACCAGAGAATAGGCTCGTTCGGGTTGTACCACGGAAAGATGCCGCTGCTATACGCACGCAATAAACGGCTGACTGAGAGATCGCCACCGATCGCAAGCAAGCCATTCGGATCGCGCATCGCCTTGTACGGCGGCGGAAACGGTTGGCTCGGATCACGTGGATCGAGCCAATGCAGACGGACCGGGTTATCCATCACTCGCCGTCTCGCTGATTGCGCGTTTATACGGCGAATGCTCGTCGAGTAACGCGCCGCGCATTTCAACGTAGTCACGCTCGCGATCCATCGCATGGCTTACTGCGTCGTGGAGTCTGGGGTCGGATAGCCAATGCGCGGAACGGGTCTTCTGCGCGGTAAACCCGCGCGCTAGTTTGTGCTCGCCCTGCGCGCCCGCGTCGAAGTGCTGCAGACCCTCACGAATGCAGTATTCGATGCCCTGGTAGTAGCAGGTTTCGAAATGCAGGCTGTGATAGGTGTCCGCTGCGCCCCAATGCCGACCGTACAAGGTATCGCCTCCTCGCAAAGTGATTGCCACGGCGACTATTGTCTGGCCTTCATAGGCCAAAATCAGCCGTACGGGCGTATCTTGTCTACGGCCGTAGTCGAGAAAGAAATTGCGGGTCAGATAAGGGCGTTGCGCGCGCTCCGCGTAGGTGTTGGCGTAAAGCGCATAGACGCGCGCCCACGCGGCTTCGTCGAGTTCATTACCCGGCCGTATTTCAAACCGTAAGCCGGTTTCCGCGATCCGGCGCCGCTCGCGCAGAATTTTTTTGCGTTTCTCGCTGGTGAAAGTTGCCAAAAACGCAGTGAAGTCGGCGTAGCCGGGGTTATACCAATGAAACTGCACGTCATTACGTTCGACGGCACCCGCCTGCGTCAGTGCTGCTAAGTCGTCGTCTTCCAGAAAAAGTGCGTGGAACGACGACAACCCGCCTTCCCGCGCCGAGCCGATTAGCGCCTGCGCCAATAGCGCGCGGGTGGTCGCGTCAGTCGCGCCAAGCCGCGGACCCGCGCAAGGCGTGAACGGGATCGCCGTTAATAGTTTCGGGTAGTAGGCTTGGCCAAGCCGGCGGCTTGCTTCTGCCCACGAGAAATCGAACACGAATTCGCCGTAGGAGTGGCCTTTGCTGTAAAGCGGCGCGACGCCACAAATGTCAGCGCCATCGCTTATTGCGATATGGCAGGGCGTCCAGCCTGACTCCGGCGTAACGCAGTCGTGCGTTTCGAGCGCGCAGAGGAATTCATGGCGCGTAAACGGGTACTGCTCAGGAAAAAAGCGATTCCAGACAGCAGCGGGCAGCGCACTTGCGCGTTCAAGGTAACGGACGCGCATGGCGCTGCCTCGGCTTCAGTGAAAAGTCAGCGCAGCGACTTCAATATTCCGCAGCGCCCACTGAACACAGGTATCGTGCTCAAAGCGGGAAATTTTTTCCTCGTCCGACGGCGGCGAGGCTTCCATCAAGCGGCCGTCGGCGTCGAACTTAATTGCGGCGCCAGCGGTTTGGATCTTGAGCTCATTGCTGACTTCATCGTCCCAAGACACTTGCAGATAGCGGACACGGCTTTCGGCGAATTCCGGCAATTTATTGGCGCCCGCGGCGATCAATGCCGCTTCTTCCGGCGAAAATTCGCGAATATTGCCATCTTCGCTGAGAACGAAATGGCGGATTTCAGTGCTCATAATCCCTCCGTGTTTGGGCGGCCCCGTTCGTATCACACCTGCATCAATGAATGAAGCTTCTACCGCAGTTTTCAAGGTCTGGAAAGCATGGGTCGGCGAGGGGCGCTGATATACTTCGGACTCGCCTAACCGCCTCCATGCCGTGCCTTCTTTTCTCGACTTTCTTAGGTCTCTAAGCAAGAAACAAGCCGCAAAGCCGTTAACCCGGCGTAAGGGCGCGGGCGCGGCCGACGCTGAAGCCGGCTGGATTGAGCGACTGCCGCACGAAGCCATGTTACTGGCCTGCGTTGGTATTGCGTTGTTTCTGCTGGTGGCCCTGCTTAGTTTTCACCCTGACGACGCCGGTTGGTCATCTTCGGGCGGCGGCGGCGCTACCCGCAATCTCGCCGGTACTGCCGGTGCTTGGCTCGCGAATGGCCTCCTGAGCTGCGTCGGTTACGTCGCATTTTTACTGCCGTGGGCGGTGCTATGGCTGGGCTTACGGCTGTTCCGTGGCTTTGAAGCGCCGATACAGCTGCCGGTCGCGGTGCGCGTGGTGGCTTGGTTCTTATCGATTTTGAGTTTATCCGCGCTCGCCGCGTTGTATCTGCGCGCGAGCACTGAATGGGTGCCGCAAGGCGGCGGCGGTATCGCCGGTAGTTTGTTAGGCCACGCACTGGAATCGGTGCTGAACCCGGTTGGCGCCACCCTACTGCTGCTGACGGCATTTATTGTCGCGCTACCACTGGCAATGATTTTCTCCTGGCTTGCCGTGCTCGACGCCATTGGTGCCCGCACGCAGAAACTTTGGCGGCAGCTGCAAGCCCGCCGCGCCGAAGCCCGAGCGGCTGCGTTACGCGAAGCTACGCCGATGCCGGCGCCAGAAATACCGCAGCCGAAGCGGCGGAAATCTCGCGTCGAGCCAAAAATTGGCGCAGTCGAGCTTGATCTGGAATTGCCCGCGGAAGTCTCGGCGTTGATGACAACACCGGCCGAAACCGTATCTGAGCCTGATGACGCGGAATTGGCGACCGCCGAGCGGTTGAGCGATGAGCTTCCGCCGGCAGCGCCGCCATTCGATGCGCCGGATGAAATGCCGATGCCTTTTGTCGCGCCGCCGCCCAGCGATGACGACATGCCGGCGCCGATGTTTGATGAAGACGAGCGCCCGCCGCCGAAACCGGTGCCGGCGATGCCTGTTGCGCCGCGGCCCAAGCCGGTTTCGATGCCAAAACCGGAGCCGATTGCCGTGCCGCCGTTCAACGGCGATCCGTTACCGCCGCTTTATCTACTTGACCCGCCGAAGCCGAGCGGCAAGCGCTACACGCCCGAAGAAATCGACCGGCTGTCACGCGATCTCGAGCGCCATCTGGCCGACTTCGGCGTCAAAGCCCAGGTCGTCGATGCGATGCCCGGCCCGGTGATTACGCGCTTTGAACTGCTGCCGGCGCCGGGCGTGAAAGGCGTGCAGGTAACGAATTTATCGAAAGATCTGGCGCGCGCGCTGTCGGTCGCGAGCGTGCGCGTGGTCGAGGTTATCGAAGGCAAGAGCGTCATAGGCCTGGAAATCCCGAACCAGAAGCGGGAAACGGTCTCGTTGTCGGAAATTCTAGCCTCGGCCTCGTATACCAATTCGACGTCACCACTGACCATCGGCATGGGCAAAGACATTGCCGGGCATCCGCTGGCAGTCGATCTTGCCCGCATGCCGCATTTGCTGGTCGCCGGTACCACCGGTTCGGGAAAATCGGTTGCGATTAACGCAATGATTTTGTCGATGCTGTTCAAAGCGCCGGCCGATCAGCTGCGGCTGATTCTGATCGACCCGAAAATGTTGGAGTTATCGGTTTATGAGGGCATTCCGCACCTGCTGACGCCCGTCGTTACCGATATGAAAGACGCTGCCAACGCATTGCGTTGGTGTGTTAGCGAGATGGAGCGACGCTACAAGCTGATGTCCGCGCTCGGTGTTCGCAATCTCGCCGGCATGAATAAGAAAGTCCACGACGCCGCCGAAGCGGGCGAGCCGCTGGTGGATCCGCTGGCCGCAGTGCCGGATTTATTTGCTGATAACCCGGGTGATGCGCTGTTGCTGCAGGCGCTGCCGCATATCGTGATCATCATCGATGAACTCGCCGATATGATGATGGTGGTCGGCAAGAAGGTTGAAGAGTTGATCGCACGTATTGCGCAAAAGGCGCGCGCTGCGGGAATCCATTTGATCATCGCGACGCAGCGGCCGAGTGTTGACGTGATTACCGGCCTCATCAAAGCCAACGTTCCCAGCCGTGTCGCATTTCAGGTCGCGAGCCGTATCGATTCACGCACGATCCTCGACGAGAGCGGCGCCGAAACGCTGCTTGGCCACGGCGATATGCTCTACCGGCCGATCGGCGCGTCGCGCATTCAGCGCTTACACGGCGCTTTTGTCGACGATCACGAAGTGCACAAAGTCGTCGCCTATCTCAAACAAGTTGGCGAGCCGAATTACGTTGAAGAAATTCTCGCCGGCGAGCCGGAGCAGCGCGAAGCGCCAGAGGCGACGCCGGAAACCGAGAGCGATCCGCTATACGACAAAGCGGTTGCGATCGTGCTCGAAACGCGCAAAGCCAGCGTTTCCTGGGTGCAGCGGCGGCTCAGCATCGGTTACAACCGCGCCGCGCGCATGGTTGAGCAGATGGAGGCATCGGGCATCGTCGGGCCCAGTGGTCCAGGCGGTAACCGCGAAATTTTGGTTCCGGGGCGCGATCCCTGAAACTTACAGGCTGCTTACAGCGGCCTGAACAATTTTGACGATGCAAAACGCGTCAAATGGTTTAAATGACCCTTCCGAAATTTTCGACAATGTGTCACATTCGCGCGCTGTTGCAGCGCCGTATCGATATCGCACTATGCCCAGCTCCCACGCCGGGCCGGGCAGCCCACACTCTCTGAAGGACAGAAATCACATGAAGGCCATTCACGTCGTAGCGTTGAGCACGTTGTTGTCAGTCGCAGCCGTTGGTTGCAGCAAGCCGGCCCCGGCGCCGGAAGCCACGCCAGCCCCGGCTGCTACGGAAGCCACCCCGCCGGCAGGCGCCGCGGTGCTCGAAGTCAGCAAGAGCATCAGCATCGACGCGCCGATCGACGCCGTTTGGGCCAAAACCAAGGATTTCAACGCACTGAACGCCTGGCACCCGGCCGTCGCCAAGACCGAACTGGTTGAAGGCAACAACAATGAAGTGGGCGCCGTTCGCCTGCTGACGTTGGCCGATGGCGGCACGATCAAGGAAAAGCTGCTGGCGTTTGACGAAGCCACGCATTCCTACCAGTACACGATCGTTGAAGGCGTGCTGCCGGTTAGCGACTACGTTTCGACGTTCACCCTGACCGCCGACGGCGAAGCCAAGACCACGGCGACTTGGTCGGGTTCGTTCAAGCGTAAAGACGTCAGCGACCAGCCGGCTGCTGACGGCACCGATCAGGTTGCCACCGACGCCGTCACCGGCGTTTACACCAGCGGTCTCGATAATCTGAAGAAGGTTCTCGAAACCAAGTAAGCGCTTCATCCAACGTTGACGTCTGGCAATCTCAGCCGTCGGCAGGATATTCGCTGCTGAGTCAAAGCCCCCGAACGCGTATGTGTTCGAGGGCTTTGTCGTTGGGGTTGAACAGTGCCGAGCGGCGGATGTTAGATCGTCCAACCTAAGCGGGTTAGAAGTACCGATTCATTTCTTCTTCGATCACGCTGCGCAGTTCCATTAAACGCTGGGCGTAGCGGCTGAGCGACTGATCTTCTTCTGTTTCCGGTTCCCATGCCGGCACGGCGACGGGTTTGCCATCTTCGCCGACGGCGACAAATACGATGATGCAATGCGTAGCCTTGCGGATCGTGCCTTCGCGCGGGTCGCTGGCCAGCACATCAACCGCGATGTGCATGCTGGTGCGGCCGGTGTAAATCAATTTGGCCCGAACTTCGACCAGATTGCCGATCAGGATCGGGCTGATAAAGCGGATCCCGCCGACGTACACCGTGACCGCGTAAGCGCTGCTCCAACTCACCGCGCAGGCATAGCCGGCCTGATCGATCCACTTCATGACCATACCGCCGTGCACTTTGCCGCCGAAATTAACGTCGGTAGGTTGTGCCAGGTGACGCAATACGATTTCCCGCTTTTCGACCTGTTCCACGACTTTCTCCCCGGTATCCGCTTGTAGTTGGTTATTGCGACGCAGCAAAAATTAATCCAATTTTGTGTCGGCTTGATAAAGATTAGTTTTAGGCCATTCCCAAAAAGCGATTAACGGATCGATTCGTAGTTGCGAGCCAAAATGGTGCAGAGCGGCTCCGGCGCCGACGAGATTTCCTGCCAAATTTATAAATACCCAGCGCAGTCATCAGGTTTTCGGGCTTTTTGGCTATTAAGGTGAAATCGCTACAGCATGGGTTCAGGGTTCGCGCGATAATAGTGGGCTTGGCACTCAAGTCTTGGACGACCGATTTGCGGCCGTGAACGGAACCTTCATGTTCAAATCTTTGGTAAATGTTGCGCTGTTATTTTCGCTATTCATTACCGCAACTGCGCAGGCCGATACGGCGCAGGACGCACTAAAACGCTTCGTCGACGGCGTGCAAACCTTCGAAGCACATTTCGAGCAAGTGCAGACCGACGAACGGGGCCAAGTTGCGAATCGCAGCAGCGGCCAGTTCTGGCTCGGCCGGCCGGCGGCGAATTCGAAAGCCGACATCGGCAAATTCCGCTGGGCGTATGAAAAGCCCTACGAGCAGATTTCGGTTTGCGATGGCGCCAAACTCTGGGCCTACGATCCCGACCTCAACCAAGTCACCGTGCGCAATGCCCACACTGCGCTGGCCGGTACGCCGGCGGCCCTGTTGTCGCAGCGCACCGGGTTGTCCGCGGCGTTTGTGATCCAGGATGCGGGCAGCGAAGGCGATGCGCGCATTGTTCGGTTGCTGCCGCGCGCGAAAGACGCTGATTTCAAGTCGATTGAGTTGGCGATCGATAAATCTGGCGCGCCACAGCGGATGCGCTTCCAGGATCAGATCGGCGGCTCGTCAGAAGTGAAATTCAGCGTGATTAAAACCAACGCCAAGATCGACGAAAAGCAGTTCCAGTTCACGCCGCCCAAAGGCACGGAAGTCGTTAATGCCGATGCCGATCCCAGAGCGGGCCAGACGACATCGCACGAATAGGCTGAACGCCGCGCGGCGTTTCGGCGGTAGTGTCGGCGCGCTGCGAACGGGCACAATGGCGTTATGAATTCTGCAACGCCACTGGCCGAACGCATGCGGCCGCGCACGCTCGACGAAGTTGTCGGCCAGGCGCATATCCTCGGTCCCGGCCTGCCGCTGCGCGTGGCGCTGGAATCTGGCCGCATTCCATCGATTGTTTTTTGGGGGCCGCCCGGCGTCGGCAAGACTACGCTCGCGCGTTTGCTCGCGAATTATTCCGACGCGCAGTTTTTAACGCTGTCCGCCGTCATGGCCGGCGTTAAAGACATCCGCGAAGCAACGGCGAAAGCGCAGTTGCTACGCGATTCGCTGCAGCCGCGGCGGACGGTGTTATTCATCGATGAAATTCATCGCTTCAACAAAGGCCAGCAAGATGCGCTACTGCCGTATGTTGAAGACGGCACGCTAATCCTAATCGGCGCGACAACTGAAAACCCTTCGTTCGAACTCAACGGCGCGTTGTTATCGCGGCTACGTGTGTTCGTGCTGCGGCCGCTCGACGAAGCCGCGATCATCGATCTGCTGCAGCGCGCGCTGACCGATACCGAACGCGGCATGGGCGCTGCGGCGGACGCGGTTCCGGAGTCTTGGCTGGCGCGCATCGCCGAAGCCGCCGATGGCGACGCCCGACGTGCGTTGATTCTGCTTGAAACTGCGGTTGAGCTCTCGCGCGCGGCCGGTGTCCAAGACGACGCGTTACTGGAAAAATTAATCGGCCGTGGTCTGCGTCGGTTCGATAAACAGGGCGAGAATTTCTACGATCAAATCTCGGCGCTGCATAAATCCGTGCGCGGCAGCGATCCCGATGCGGCGTTGTACTGGTACGCGCGGATGCTCGATGGCGGCGTTGATCCGGTTTATGTCGCGCGCCGTGTTGTCCGCATGAGCGTCGAAGACATCGGGCTGGCTGATCCGCGCGCGCAGCGCATGTGTCTTGATGCTTGGGATACCTACGAGCGTCTCGGCAGCCCGGAAGGCGAGTTAGCGATTGGCTCAGCAATCGTTTATCTGGCCGTTGCGCCGAAGAGCAACGCCGCTTATGTCGCCTACAAAGCGGCACGCGCTGCGGTTGAACGCCACGGCTCGCTGGAAGTGCCAATGCATATTCGCAACGCGCCGACTAAATTGATGAAAAACCTCGGTTACGGCCAGGGTTATCGCTACGATCACGACGAAGGCGATGGCCACGCCGTCGGCCAGCAATTTCTGCCGGATGCGCTGGTCGGCACGACTTTCTATGCGCCGGTGGCGCGCGGTTTAGAGATCAAGATCGGCGAACGCTTGGCGCAGTTGCGCGCCGTCGCCGCCAGCGAGCGCGGCCGATGAATTGGTTCGTCGTCGCATTCGGCGGTGCGTTGGGTTCGGTCGCCCGTTATGCCGTCAGCAGCGCCGCCCGCGTTTGGTGGCCGGGGTTCCCGTGGGGCACCTTGATCGTCAACATCGTCGGTGGCTTGGTCATGGGTACGGTCGCCGCGTTGGCAATGGCCCGGCCCGGCTTCCCGGAACCACTGCGGTTGGGATTGACGACCGGTGTGCTCGGCGGCTTCACGACGTTCTCAGCGTTCTCGCTCGATACGATGCTGCTCTGGCGCGACGCCAGCGCTGGCGTCGCGCTATGGAATGTCATCGCCAATGTTGGCCTAAGCCTCGGCGCGTGCGCGCTCGGCCTTTGGCTGGGGCGCCAGTTCGCCTAATGCCCAATACGCAATAACTGCGCGGCGGCAGGGCGGCGCTCGTTATACTGCGCGCCAATTTCATCAATATTCGCCGAGAAATTTCCGATGTTGGATCCGAAACGCCTGCGCGCCGACGCGCCCGCCATTGCCGCGCAATTGGCCCGCCGCGGCTTTGTTTTCGACCTCGCGCAGTTCAACGCGCTGGAATCGCGCCGCAAGCAATTGCAGACCGAAACCGAGCAGCTGCAGTCTGAGCGCAACACCGGCTCGAAGCGCATCGGGCAGGCGAAGGGCAAGGGCGAAGATGTCACGCCGATTCTCGCCGATATGGATCGCATCAAAGGCCAACTGAGCAGCAACGAGCAGGCGCTAAGCGCGCTGCAAGCAGAGTTCGAAGCCTTCGCCGCAGCGCTACCGAACATCCCGCACGCCAGCGTGCCGGATGGAAAAGACGAAAACGACAACGTCGAACTCCGGCGCTGGGGCCAGCCACGCGCGGCAGAAGGTGCGAAAGACCACGCCGATCTCGGCGAAGCCCTGGGTCTGATGGACTTCGCCGCCGCCGCCAAACTCACCGGCGCCCGGTTTACCGTGTTGCGCGGCGGCTTAAGCCGTATGCACCGGGCGCTGACGCAGTTCATGCTCGATGTCCACACGCAGGAACACGGCTACGAAGAACTTTACGTGCCGTACATCGTCAATGCCGCCAGTTTGCGCGGCACCGGCCAGCTGCCGAAATTTGGCGACGACTTATTCCAACTCAGCAACGTGCCCGGCGAAGGTCAAGATTGGCGTCTGATTCCAACCGCCGAAGTGCCGGTCACCAATCTGCTGCGCGATGAGATTCTCGACGCCGCCAATCTGCCGAAGAAATGGGTGGCGCATACGCCGTGTTTCCGCGCTGAAGCTGGCTCTGCCGGCCGCGACACCAAGGGCATGATCCGGCAACATCAATTCGAGAAAGTGGAATTGGTGCAGGCCACGCTGCCGGAACACTCGTACGCCGCGCACGAAGAACTCACGCAACACGCTGAAGCGATTTTGCGCAAACTGGAATTACCGTACCGCACGGTTGTGCTCTGCACCGGCGATATCGGCGCCAGCGCCGCAAAGACCTTCGACATCGAAGTCTGGCTGCCAAGCCAAAATCGCTACCGCGAAATCAGCTCCTGCTCGAATTTCGAAGACTTCCAGGCTCGGCGCATGCTGGCGCGCTACCGCCATCCAGAAACCAAGAAACCAGAATTGCTACACACGCTGAACGGCTCCGGCCTCGCAGTTGGCCGCACGCTCGTCGCAATTCTGGAGAATTATCAGAACGCCGACGGCTCAATCACCGTACCGCCGGTGTTGCGCGGATATATGGGCGGAACGGAAAAGATCGGTTAGGGCCTGTTATTGATCCGGCTGTTTGACATTGATCGGCTGACACGCTGATCGCTTCGGCAAGAATCGGGTCGGTGCCTGTAGCGGCAGCCGGATCAATAACAAAATCAATGTATTTTGGTTATTGAGTCGGCATCATCCACCACGTCCGCCAGGACGCAATATGCTTCACTAGCGCACGTACGGTTCAATGCCTTGATGCCGACTCAATAACAGGTATGCGGTCGCTGCGTTATAGGTCAAAAATCTGCCTCGCGAGGCGTAAACCGTCGTACGCGCGCGCCTTGCGTTTGGCCTGAACCACCGCATTCAACTAAGGCAGATCAATTTTCAGTACGCGCATGTACAGAAACAAAATCGCTGACTTCGCCTGATTCTGAGTGGACGGTGCAACCGAACGATCCACCGCCAAATGCGAAAGACAAGGCCCCACCTCGCTCGGGCCCATATCCTTGGGATGGCGCTTGCCGTGGAACAAAATGAAGCGCCGCGCCCAGTCCAAGTAGGCATGCTCGGTACGGATGCTGTAATGATGCGCACGCAACGCCACCCGCAACTGTTCCAGGAGTTTCGGCGGCTTTTGAGTGATTGTCTCCATCAGAAAAATTTTAGTCGGCTATAAAATGAAAACGCGATGCCAATCTAAAATTCTTCAGAGGCTTAAAATCAACAAATTGACGATAGGCGGAATGATGGGCTAATTTGCTGTCGGCCTAAATAACGTTAGCCAACAAAGAGGATAGCGATGTACCCGTTTAGAGATGGAGACACCTTTGCTGCTTTTCGAAATATTATCGACTCAGTAGTGAATGAAATTAAGTCGCTGGAGAACGGATATGTTCTGAAGGCCTCAGAGGCAGAGCTAGAGGAGTTTTATACTGAAAAAGCGCTCATTGATCCCTTAGTTCTTCACTCAGATAAACAATACATTAAGAATCAATCAGGTACACAGATTGATGTAAGTCATGATTTCCGTAGGGCTGTGTTTCCTGGTGAGCGGGCAGTTGTAAGAGGTACAAGAATAGACATTGCCATCCCGTTTGAGGGTAACCCAATGTTATGGAAAATCCGCGCTTCCACATGGAGTTCCGGCGGTTACCCAGAGATTGACGTGAAAAACGGGGAAATAATTTTGAGCATAAGTTTTCCGGATGACTCCGCCAATTCGGATCAGCTCAAGTCGGATATAACCCGAAGCATCAAATCATTAGAAGATGCTGTTGGTTACCTTAAGAACGATGTGACCAACCATAACAACTCTGTCCCCAATGCAGTGAAGCAGGCTTTAAAGAGAAAAAGAGAATTGGCGCAAGCAACCACAGGGGCAGTTGCAGCGCTAGGCATTCCTGTTAAAAGAGCTGATTCCTCACCAACATTCGCAATTCCGACAAAGCGGCGCACTAGTCCGCCGAACCAGAAGAATAGCACCTGATTCTATGGTGCGGATTGGAGTACTTCCACTTTAGTGGTTTGGCGTTTTTGTTGTATTGCCGGATATAGCGCATGAGCTTTTTATCCAAATCTT
>JALNYU010000041.1 GCA_023229645.1 Nevskia sp.
GCGGTCGCCGGTACGCCGTATTTTTACCGCGTGGCAGCGGTCGGCGCCAAGGGAGAGAGCCTCTCGGCGGTAGCGGGGCTGGTTGTTGCAGCGCCAGCGGCAGCGCCGGTTGCCAGCCTGCTTTCGGCAACGGGTCTGACATTGAGCTGGTCAGCGGTGAACGGTGCGACCGGTTACACGGTGTATCAGGATGGCGTGGCGATAGCGCCGGTGGTGGCAGGAACCTCGACAGTGATCGCGGGGCTGACGGCGAATACCGCGTACAGCTTTACGGTGGCTGCAATGAATCCGGGCGGCGCGTCGCTTCAGACGCCTGCGCTGACGGTGACGACGACGCCTGCGACGCCGTCGGCCTTGTTGTCCAGCAGTATCACCACGATAGGCTTTACGCTGAACTGGACGGCAGTGCCGGGCGCGACCAGCTATACCGTGTACCAGAACGGTATCGCGCTGCCGGCTATCACGGCCACAGCCGCAGCCCGAGGCATCGCAGGACTGACGGCGGGTACCAGCTACACCTATACCGTTTCGGCTAACGGGGTGGGTGGTGCTTCACCGCAGTCGGCGCCGCTGACGGTGGTGACGTTGCCGGCGATCCCGGCGGCCCCTACCGCTACGCTGGTGACCGGCACGACGCTGACGTTGAATTGGGCAGCGGTGGTCGGCGCGACCGGCTACACCGTGTATCAGAACGGTGTAGCGTTGCCGGCGGTGGCCGGAGTGGCGTTGAACCGTGCGATTACCGGTCTTGCGGCGGGCACGACCTACAGCTTTACCGTGGCGGCGCTGACCGCAGGCGGTACTTCTGCGGCCTCTGCGGCCTTATCGGTGACCACCCCGGTGATTCCTTCGGCACCGGTCACACTGACAGCAAGCAATGTCACGGAAACCGGTCTGACACTGGACTGGGCATTGGTTGCCAATGCCACCGGCTATACGGTGTATCAGAACGGGATTGCATTGCCGGCGGTGGCGGGAGTCGCGACGACGCGTGTGATCACGGGCCTGACGGGCAATACGACCTATAACTATACGGTCACCGCCAACAATGCGGCGGGCAGTTCTCCTCGCTCCATTGCGGTGGTGGTATTTACCTCCTCCGCACCGACGGCTGCGGCCGTGACCGATACCAGTCTGACGCTGAACTGGGCGGCTGTGGCGGGTTCGACGAGTTACATCGTGTATCAGAATGGTATTGCGCTGCCGCCGGTGTTGTCGGTTAACGGTGCAGCCCCGCTGAGCACGATGAATATCAGCGGTTTAATGTCCGGCAGAAGCTATTCGTTCACGGTGGCGCATACCAATGCGGCCGGCGCATCGGGACAGTCGGCGCCGCTGAATGTGGTGACGCTGCCTGCCACGCCTGCCGCGCCAACCGCGGGTGTTGTGACCAGCACCTCAGCGGTCCTTAATTGGCCTGCGGTTGCGGGTGCGACCGGTTACACCGTGTATCAAAACGGTGTGGCATTGCCTGCGGTAGCGGGTAATGCGGTCAGCACCACGGTGACGGGACTGACGGCGGGTACGCCCTATGTCTTTACTCTGGCTTACACCCATGCGGTCGGTACGTCGTTGCAGTCAGCACCGCTGTCGGTGATCTCAGCCCCGGCCGCGCCGGTGGTGAGTGCGGTCACGAACAGCGGATTGACGCTGAACTGGGCGGCGACGGCCGGTGCGACGGCTTATACCGTGTACCGGAACGGCGTGGCGCTGGCACCGGTGACCGGTACGACGCTGGCGGTCAGCGGTCTGGCTCCGGGCGCGAATTACAGCTTCACCGTCGCCGCGACGGCGGGGGCAGTGACTTCTTCGCAATCGACGGCGGCTGTCGCGTTGACGATGTCGCCTACGCCAGTTGCTTCGGGTGTCACCGCTTCGGGTGTGACGCTGAACTGGACCCCGGTTGCGGGCGCGACCCGTTACACCGTGTATCAGAATGGCGCAGCGTTACCCGCAGTTGCGGGTACGGCAGTCACCCGGGTTATTACCGGCTTGTCGCCGGGTGTGGCTTACAATTTCCGGGTGGCTTATAGCACCGCGGCCACGGTGCTCTCGGCACCCTCGGCACCGGCTTCAATCGTCACCCTGCCGGTCACGCTGGCCGCACCCACCGCGACGGCGATCACCAATACGGGTGTGACGCTGAACTGGGTAGCTCAAGGTGTCAATGTCGGCGTGAATTCGTACACCATCTACCGGAACGGGGCGGTTCTGGCTCAGGTTCCGGGTACGGCGACCACGTATAACGTGACAGGACTGACGGCGGCGACCAGCTATAACTTCAGGGTGGCGTATAACAACGCGGCGGGCTTGTCTGCGCCTTCCGCACCGTTGACGGTCTTGACGACAGGGGTTGCGGCACCGGTGCTGGCGGCAGCGCCAACCGCAGCATCGGTGACCAGTACGGGCTTGACGCTGAACTGGACGCCGGTCGCCGGCGCGACGGGTTATGTGGTTTACATGAATGGGGTCATGCAACCTCAGGTTGCGGGCACGGCGGTCAGCAGAGCGATAACGGGTCTGACTTCGTTGAGCAGTTACAACTTCCGCGTGGCGTACAGGAATGCGGCCGGTGTGTTGTCTGCGCCTTCCGCACCGTTGACGGTGGTGACGCCGTAATCCCGGTTGCGGTGAACGGTTAAAGACTCGCGTAGCTAAGAGAAGCCGAATGAACAGAAGTGCCAGTCTGTTCATTCGGATGTTGTATTAAGAAAGGATAGGATTTTGAAATTAAAATTGATTTTATTGAGTGCGCTGGTGTTGTTGTCTGCGCAGGTGTCTGCCAAAGAAGTGCAGCCAGAAAGCGATAAGGATAGATTGAGCTATAGCGTGGGCGTTTACACGGCGAAGAATTTTAAGAAGGAAGGGATGTCGATCGATTCCGACTGGGTGCTCAAGGGGATTACCGATGTGATGGCGGGCGAGAAGCTGAAGCTGTCGGACAAGGAGATTTCCGGGATTATGAACAATCTGGCGTCCGAGTTGCGTCGCAACGGCATTGCCAACCGCCGGGAAGCGGCCGAAAAAAACCTGAAGACGGGGGCGGCGTTTCTGGCGGCGAACAAGCTCAAAGAGGGCGTGGTCACTTTGCCTAGCGGCGTGCAGTATCAGGTGCTGACGGCAGGATCTGGCAAGAAGCCTGCGGATAGCGAAATGGTGGTTTGCAATTACCGTGGCACGTTGATAGACGGCACCGAGTTTGATGCGACCGATGAAGGCAAGCCTTCGACGATCAAGGTGTCGGCGCTGGTGACGGGTTGGCGCGAGGCGGTCAAGCAGATGCCGGCAGGGTCGAAATGGCGGATCTTTATTCCGTCTGCGCAAGCTTATGCCGAGCGCGGAGTAGGCACCGTGATCGGCCCGAACGAGACGCTGATCTTTGAGCTGGAATTGCTGGCTGTTAAGTAA
>JALNYU010000042.1 GCA_023229645.1 Nevskia sp.
ACCACGTCCGGCGCTATTGCCGTCGTGACCATCGACAGTCCGCCGGTGAATGCCGTGAACCAGGCGGTACGTGCCGGCCTGAAGCGGGTGTTCACCGAATTGCGCGGCAAGTCTGAAATCAAGGCCATCGTCCTCGCCTGCGCCGGCAGGACCTTCATCGCCGGCGCCGACATCAAGGAATTCGACACCGGCATCGCCGCACCGGGCTACCACGAAGTTCTGCGCCTGATCGAAGACAGCCCGGTGCCGGTAATCGCCGCCGTGCATGGCACCGCACTGGGCGCCGGGACCGAAATCGCCCTGTCCTGCCACTACCGCGTGGCCCATGAAGGGGCCCGCTTCGGCCTGCCCGAACTCTCGCTCGGCATCATTCCCGGCGCCGGCGGCACCCAGCGCCTGCCGCGCCTCGTACCGCTCGACGTGGCGCTCGACATGATGCTCTCCGGCAAGCCGCTGGCGGCGGCCAAGGCGCTCGACGCCGGACTCGTCGACACGGTCGTCAGCGGCGAACTGCTGGCGGCGGCCGTGGCCTTCGCCCGGGACCTCGTCGCCAAAGGCGCCGCCCCGCGCCGCACCCGCGAACAAGCCGTCAAGGGAGCCGGGCAGGGAGCCGGGAATGCCGCCGAACTCCTCGCCGCCAGGCGTGTCCAGGTCGCCAAGACCATGCGCAACCGGCAGTCGCCGCTGGCCTTGCTCGACGCCGTCCAGGCCGCCGTAGAAAAGCCCTTCGACCAGGGCTTGCAGGTCGAAAGCGCCCTGTCGGCAACGCTCGAACAGGCCACCGAAGCGCGCGCCCTGCGCCACCTGTTCTATGCCGAGCGCGAAGTGCGCAGGATTCCCGGCCTGTCTGCCGACGTCAAGCCGCGCCCGGTCACCCGCGTCGGCATCGTCGGCGCCGGCACCATGGGCGGCGGCATCAGTATGTGCTTCGCCAATGCCGGCATTCCGGTCACCCTCCTGGACACCGCCCAGGCCAACCTCGATCGCGGCCTGGCGACCATAGGCAAGAACTACGAACGCTCGGTGTCCCGCGGCAGCCTCAAGCCCGAACAGCGCGACCAGCGCCTGGGCCTGATCACGCCGACCCTGGATTACGCCGCGCTGGGCAGTGCCGATGTCATCATCGAGGCCGTGTTCGAGAACATGGCCCTCAAAAAGGAGATCTTCGCCAAACTCGATGCCGTGGCAAAGCCCGGCGCGATCCTCGGCACCAACACCTCGACCCTCGACATCGACGAGATCGCCGCCGTCACCGGCCGGCCACAGGACGTGATCGGGCTGCATTTCTTCAGCCCGGCCAACGTCATGCAACTGCTCGAAATCGTCCAGTGCAGCAAGACCGCATCGGATGTGGTGGTCACGGCACTCGATATCGCCAAGACCATCAAGAAAGTCGGCGTGGTGGCCAAGGTCTGCTACGGCTTCATCGGCAACCGCATGATGGATCCCTACGGGCGCGAAGCCGAGCACTGCGTGCTCGAAGGCGCCACCCCCGAAGAAGTGGACAGCGCCCTGGAGAGTTGGGGCATGGCCATGGGCATCCTTGCCGTGTATGACATGGCCGGCATCGACATCGGCCATCTGACCCGGGTCGCACGCGCCCATCTGCTGCCCAAGGACCCGGGCTTCTACCGCCCCTCGGCGATGCTGACCGAGCGCGGCTGGATCGGGCAGAAGGCGGGACGCGGCTATTACCGCTACGACGGCGCCGACCGCAAGCGCGCGCCTGACCCGGAGGTGATCGCGCTGTTGCACGAGGAAGGCCGGCGGCTGAACATTCCCCAGCGCAAACCCGGACCGCAGGAAATCCAGGAGCGCTGCCTCTACGCGATGATCAACGAAGGCGCGCTGCTGCTCGAAGAAGGCATTGCGCTACGCGCCAGCGACATCGATGTCGTGTACACCGCCGGCTACGGCTTCCCCCGTTACCGCGGTGGCCCGATGTTCTACGCCGACACGGTAGGACTCAAGGTCATTTACGACAAGATCCTCGAGTTCCAGAAGACCCTCGATCCCCAGTACTGGCAGCCGGCGCCGTTGCTTAAGAAGCTGGCCCTGGCCGGCTCCAGTTTCGCGCAGTGGCAGGCCGAGCAATCCCGTTAATCCCCGGAGACAACCATGGCACACGCATTCATTCCCTACGGCCAGTACTGGTCCACCCCCTTCGCCAAGTGGCAGGGTTCCATCGCCCACCTCAACAGCCTGCGGCTCGCCGCCAATACCGGCAAGCAGGCGCTGGAAGCCAGGCGCTTCCCGCTGGAGAAGATCGATCTCGGCATCCTCGGCCACACCAATCCCCAGCTCGGCAGCTTCTACGGCCTGCCCTATGTCACCGGCCTGATGGGCCTCGCGAACGTGGCCGGACCGACAGTGCAGCAGGCCTGCGCCACCAGTGCCCGCGTGCTGCAGATGGCCGCCGGCGAGGTGGCCGATGGCTCGGCCAGGTGCGCCTTGCTGATCACCACCGACCGCTGCTCCAACGGCCCCATCGTGTATTACCCGGATGGCACCGCACCGGGCGGCAGCGGCCACACCGAGCGCTGGGTGCTGGACAACTTCGCGCGCGATCCTTACGCCGGAAACGCCATGATCGACACCGCCGAGAACGTGGTTGCCAAATTCGGCGTCAGCACCGCCGAGCAGAACGAGGTGGCCCTGGCGCGCTACGTCCAGTACCAGGATGCGCTGGCCAACGATCGCGCCTTCCAGCGCCGCTACATGGTCGAGGTGCCCATCACCGATGCCGGTTTCCGCAAGCAGACCGGCCTCCTGTCGGCCGATGAAGGCGTGTTCGAGACCACCGCCGCGGGACTGGCCAAGCTTAAGCCGGTCAAGCCCGGCGGCACCGTGACCTTCGGTTCGCAGACGCATCCGGCTGACGGCAACGCCGGCATGATCGTCACCACGCGCGAGTTTGCCCGCGAAGTGTCGACCGATCCCAAAATCCAGGTGGAACTGCTCGGCTTCGGCCAGGCCCGGGTGGACAAGGGCCACATGCCGATGGCCGTGGCGCCGGCCGCGCTCGAGGCGCTGAAGAACGCCGGGCTGACGATCAAGGATGTCGACGCGGTCAAGACGCACAATCCCTTCGCCGTGAATGACATCGCCTTCGCGCGGGCCACCGGGTTTCCGCTGGAGAAGATGAACAACTACGGCTGCTCGCTGATCTGGGGTCACCCGCAGGGACC
>JALNYU010000036.1 GCA_023229645.1 Nevskia sp.
AAAGATTTGGATAAAAAGCTCATGCGCTATATCCGGCAATACAACAAAAACGCCAAACCACTAAAGTGGAAGTACTCCAATCCGCACCATAGAATCAGGTGCTATTCTTCTGGTTCGGCGGACTAGCGGCCAATAATCAAACTGGATATTGCACGCACATGGACACTCAAATAATCACCGCCAGCAGCGGCACCCAACCTTACGCCGTGACGCTCAGCGACGGCGCCGGCCATCAATGGACGGCCGATGAACCACTCGCATCCGGTGGCGGCGATACCGCGGCAACACCAACCCAGCTACTGCTTTCCAGCCTCGGCGCCTGCACCGTGATCACGCTGCAAATGTACGCCGCCCGCAAGCAATGGCCGCTGACCGGTATCGACGTGCAACTGCACTACACCCCGAACGAAGCCGGCGTTAGCGGCACGGGTATCAACCGCCAGATCACGTTGCACGGTGCGCTAAGCGCGGAACAAAACGCCCGCCTGCTGCAAGTTGCCAACGCCTGCCCGGTGCATAAAATTTTGACCGGCGCTGTGAACGTCGCAACCGCAATTACAGCCTAGCGCTGCCGTTACCAGTTGAACGAAACCCAGGTGCCGACGTAATCAACACTATGGCCGCCAGCGGCTTTGACATAGTCGCTGGCGAACAAGTGGACATAAGACGCTGTGCCAACAATATGCCGGCTGATTTTCCACTGCGCAGCAAATTCCGCGGTATTGCCGATATAGCGCGAGCCCGCTAGCGGCTGCAATTCGATATTGCCGCCGGGGCCGTATACGCCATCTTTGCTGCTATACCGCCAGAGGAAATCGCTGGCGATCGTCGCCGTAACCGCGGGCGTCGGCACGAACTGCAACGAAGGATGTAAATCGGCGATGTTGGTCGGCCGAATCAAGCTGGCATCGTTGAAATAGCCCGATTTAAAAAACAGCGGATTGAACGCGCCGAAGCGCCCGCCCGGCCCCGCGCTATCGCCGCTGGCAATGTCTGCCTTGAAGCCCAGACGCGGCTTCAAGGGCATACTGGCAAAGGTGTAGCCGGTATCGGTGGCGACGGTCCACGCAAAGATTTCGCGGTTGCCGAATTTGCCGAATTGCACAATCGGCTCCCAGTCGTAGCTCCAGTTGCCGAGATGGCCGGACCAGCGCGTGCCCACGCTATGGCGCAGTTCGGCGCCGCTGCCGCTCACGTAGCGCTGGTTGGCGTAGCGCACACCGAGATAGTAGAGATCCACCGTGCCCGGCAACGTCCAACCGGTGGGCGCGCTGCCGTAGACACCCCAGAACGTCTGGCCGTCGTTTTCGCCGTCCAGCCGATATTTGTTTTCCTCGCTCGGCCGCACCAGAAACGCGTAAAGCCGCGCGGCGCCGTCGGCGCTAATAAACTGCACGCCGTCGAACTTGAACGGCACATTCGGCGCCGCCCGGGTTGCAAGCAAACGACCGGAACCGTAGCTCGCTTCAAAGCGTCCGGCACGCAGCGTCAGTCGTGGGCCTTGTGGCGTCGGATTGCCGAAACTGTAATCGACAAAACCTTGCTGGAGGTCGATCGGGTTTTGATTCACACCAGACGCCTGCCGCTGTTGCCCAACCTGCAGGCCCGACAAACCTTGGACAAAAACCCGCAACCGCTGATCGAAGTGCCAATCGACATTGAGCGCGACACGCTGCAGCAGATAGGAACGATCCGCTGTCGCTGGATTCACGCCGAAGCCGGCGTTATTGAAGTTTTCGTAGCGTTCGCGCAGCTCGCCGCCGAGGCTGAGATAGCTTTGCGGGTCATCAGCCGCGAGTGGAATGTATTTAACCGGATCGAAGAAATCATGCCGATTTTTCGGGTCTGCTAAATAGTCATAGCGTTCGTTGAAACGCAGCAGGGTGTACGGCGGCGGGTTGGGATTGGGCGTAGACTCCGGCACATCTTCGGCCAGTACCGACGCTGCGGGATCAATCTTAGGAATTGTTAAATCAGCCGGCGCTGCAGCCGCCGCGAATACCGGCGACAACAGCGCGAAACCCAGCGCAAATTTAGCCATTGCTTACCGCCAGCGCCCGTCGATCAATGTGATTTATTGATTCGGCCACAAAATAGTTGAACGAAGTGCTACGCGGCAATTTGAGATCGCACTTTTTCGAGACGGCGTGAGTGGCCGAATTAATAATAAAATCAAATTGCTTTGTTATTGATCCGGCCATTTCTCGCTTTCTCGGAAGTGCGGCATCCGGTTTGGCATTGCACTGTCTTTATTCAAGTACTTAATGGCCGGATCAATAACGTCGTGCACTTCAGCGATATAGCCGCCGGGGAATTGCAGAATCGCCGTGTCGCGATCGCCGGCATCGTAAGGGCCGAACAACAGGCGTGCACCCGCGGCCTTGGCTTTATCCAGGGTCTCGGCAAGGCGCTTCACTTCGTAGCCGGTCAGCTCGTGGCCAAACGGATAGGGCAGATGGCCGTCGGTCACCAATACCTGCAGCTTGCCGAATGCAGACTCCATTCGAATGCGGCGATAGGTTTCGCCCGCACGGCCGATCTCGCCGGCATCGGCTTTCCGCTCATCGGCAAGCAAGCGGCCGGCAGAAAAGCGCAGGAACGCGTGAATGAAGGCGTCCGCTAGATAGGCCGTTGCGTGGCCGTTCACGCGCGTGTCCCGCCGGCTTTCTCGACCACGGGCACTGCTGCCGGCCAAGTCAGCCGCATGACGATGAGCAGCGCCAGTATCGGCAGCAACAACGCGAGAAAACCGAGTTGCGTCACCAGCACCGCACCAGCGATGGCGCCGACCGCGAACGCGCCAACCGGCGGCGCGAATTTCAGCAGACGGGCGCGCGCCGCCGCAGCTTCGGGGCCAGCGGCGCTACGCAGCAAATACGTGGCGTCGATTGAGAACTGCGTAACGCCGCCGGTCATCACCGTCGTCGGCGGCAATTCCGTTAGCAACAAGCGCGAGGCGGCGTTCTGCGTGCCCATCGCGGCGACACCGAGCAAGCCGGCGAGTACCGCTAGCGGGGTATCGATATCGGTGATCGGCGCCGCGATGACGCCGACGGCGGCGAACGCCGCCAGCAATAGCGCCTGCGCCAAGAGGATGCCGGGTAGCGCCGGTTTCGCCGTGCGGTTGCGCGCCTGAACGAACCAAGTCGTCGCCGCCACCGCGAGGATGAACACCGGCAGCGCCGCCAGCTTCGCGATCAACCCGCCGTGGGCATCGCGCGACAGCGCCGCACCGATCAACACGAAGTTGCCGGTGACGTGGGCCGTAAATAGCCCGAAGAGCGCGACAAAGCCGACGGTATCGACATACCCAGCGACAAAACTCAACAGCACCGCCACCGTAGCGGGGCGTGATCCAACAGCAGGACTAGCCATGTTTATCCTCAAAATGCCCAGCAGGAGCAGCCCAATGCGCCCCAGAATTGGCCGCGTTCAGCATCGGCAACTGGCGCGTCGCAGGCATACGCGTGTGCGTGCTGATGGACGCCGCAGGCGCGCGCGCAGCCGCAGCTGCTGGCCATCGGCGCCGCAGCTTGTGCGCCGCGCGTTGCGTCTTTCCAATAGCGGCTACCGAAATTGACCGGCGACCAATCCGGCAACGCCGGCGGTATCGGCGGATCTAATGCACTGAAATCGCCGTCGGCGTAAACGATCTTGCCGCCGACCACGGTCAGCTGGGAAACGATTTGCCGGATCTGCGCTTCCGGCACCGCGAAGTAGTCCGCCGAGAGCACTGCGAAGTCCGCCAGTTGCCCGACTTTCAGCTGACCCTTCAAACCTTCTTCGTTCGAGAACCAAGTATTGGCTTGCGTGTACAGCTGCAATGCGGTTTCGCGATCAACGCAGTTCCGCGTCGGGTACAACGCGGTGCCGCCGAGTGTTTTGCCGGTGCTAAGCCAGTACAGCGCGTTCCATGGGTCGTAACTGGCGACGCGCGTGGCATCGGTTCCAGCGCCGACGTTGACGCCCAATTCCAACATGCGTTTAAACGGCGGCGTGCGCTCGGCCGCAGCCGCGCCGTAGCGTTCGACAAAATACTCGCCCTGATAGGCCATGCGGTGCTGCACGGCAACGCCGCCACCAAGGCGCGCGATGCGTTCCAGATTGCGGTCTGAAACCGTCTCCGCGTGGTCGAAAAACCAGTGGATACCGGCCAGTGGAATGTCGCGGTCGACTTTCTCAAACACATCCAACGCCCGGCCGATGGTTTCGTCGTACGTCGCGTGTAGCCGCCACGGCCAACGCTTGCCGGCGAGCACGCGGACCACGGCTTCGAGTTCGCCTTCCATGCCCGGCGATAAGTCTGGCCGCGGCTGGCGGAAGTCTTCGAAATCGGCGGCGGAAAACACTAGCATTTCGCCAGCGCCGTTGAGCTTGTAGAAGTCATCGCCTTGCTGGTAGCGGTTGTTATCGGTCCAGCGGATAAAGTCAGCGACTTCTTCTTTCGGCTTCTGCGTGAATAAGTTGTAGGCGATACGCAGCGTTAACTGGCCGCTGCGATGCAGTTCGTCGATGACTTTGTAGTCGTCGGGATAATTCTGGAAGCCGCCACCAGCGTCGATTACCGAAGTCACGCCGAGCCGATTCAGCTCGCGCATAAAGTGGCGCGTGGAATTCAGCTGCTGTTCGTACGGCAGCTTCGGGCCTTTAGACAGCGCGGTGTAGAGCAGCATCGCATTCGGCTGCGCCAGTAGCAGACCCGTCGGCTCGCCAGCGCTATCTTTTACGATCAGGCCACCCGGCGGGTTCGGCGTATCACGGGTATAGCCGGCCGCGCGTAGGGCGGCGCGGTTGAGTAAGGCGCGGTCGTATAAATGCAGAATGAACACCGGGGTTTCCGGCGCAACGGCGTTTAGCTCATCCAAAGTCGGCAGCCGCTTTTCCGCGAACTGCAACTCGGTGAAGCCGCCGACCACGCGCAGCCACTGCGGCGCCGGCGTGCGGGCAACTTGTTCTTTTAGCTGGCGCATTGCATCGGCGAGCGAAGGCACGCCATCCCAGCGCAGCTCCAGGTTGTAATTGAGGCCGCCGCGGATGATGTGCAGATGGGAGTCGATCAAGCCCGGAATCAGGCGCCGCCGGCCGGCGTCGACGACGCGCGTTGTTGGCGTGGCGTAACGCATTACCTCAGCATCGTCACCGACGGCGAGCACGCGGTCAGCGGCGACCGCGATGGCCGTTGCTTGCGGATTTTGCCGGTCTAGCGTGGTAATGCGCGCATCACGAACAATCAATTCGGCTGTTGTACTCATCGTGCTGCTCCGGAGGTCGGCGGGTTCGGCTGATCGGGCGCACCGCAATCCGGCTGCGGCGCGGTCGGCAGCGCGCCAAATACGTGCTCGCCGCACTGCGTGCTGACCCATGCGGTGGTCACCGGTTCCGGCCCGAACGCGCGCTTCGCCAGCGGCACCAACTGTTCGCCGATCAAGATGCCGAGCAGACCGACTAAGGCAATAACCGGCGGCGCCGGCGAACGAACATTTAACAGCGCGTAAATGATGCCGACCAAAAGACCGGCGCCCAGCGAAAGGAGATAAGGTTTCATCGGCGTATCGAACTCGTAGAAAACAACGGCCACCGTGTTGGTCTGGCGGCCGTCATGCCGCCAGACCGGTTGCAATACTTAGTGCGCGCCTTCCGAGGCATTGAACATCGTCTTCGCGTAGATGATGCCGAGGCCGTAGGCGCCGCCCCACTTGCGGGCGATGCCGGTGGTGAGTTCGTAGGTTTCGGTGCGGGCCCAGTCGCGCTGCAATTCGAGCATGTACTGCACCGATGTCACCGGAATGGCGCCGAGTTGGATCATTCGCTCCATCGCACGGGTATGGGCTTCGGCGGAGATGTCGCCGCAGGCGTCGGCGATGACATAAACCGCGTAGCCTTGGTCGATCGCCGAAGCCACCGGGCCGACGATGCAGACCGACGTCCACAAGCCGGCGAATACGATCCGCTCTTTGCCGATGGCATTGACGCGCTTGATCACATTCGCGTCTTCCCAGGTGTTCATCGACGTGCGATCCGTCACTTCGCCGTTCGGAAAGGCATCTTTAATTTCGTCGAAAATCGGACCGGAAAAGCTCTTCTCGGCCACCGTCGTCAGAATCGTCGAAACCCCGAAGCCGGCGGCGGCGTGGGCAACGAGCGCGACGTTTGTGCGCAGCGAGGTGGCGTCAATCGAATGCGTGGCGAAGGCCATTTGCGACTGGTGGTCGATCAAGATCAACGTGTGATCTTTCGGCGAGAGCAGGGTTTTTCCGGGGGTTGGCGTTGCGGTAATGGTCATGGTGGCATTCCTTATCAAAGGGGTGACGGTGGGTTACTGATCGCGCTTGAATTCATCAGCGCTGAAACAAATGAATCGGCGCGTTTTGCGAGAAAAATCGTGCTCAACACTCCGTCTTATGCGGCCCGACAACGGGCCCCAAGTGCAGCGAAAAGCGCTTTCGCAGGAGCGGATCCGCGCAAGGCTAGGGCAAAGCCCCTACAAGCGATTGGACAATATTGACGGCCTAGGCTCGGCGAATAAAAAGCGCCGAGGGGTGATGCCAAGCCGCTGTTTAAATTGACGATTAAAGTGACTTTGGTCGGAAAATCCACAAAGCAACGCGACATCCGCCAAGGGGATCCCGTTTTGCATGAATTGCTTGGCGCGATAAACCCGATACGCCTGTAGATAATCATGCGGCGTAACCCCGATTTCACTGCGGAATTGACGCAGCAAAACGTAAGGGTTGGCGTCCGTGAGCTTTGCTAACGCCTGCAGCGTAATTTTCTGATCGAAATGGGCCCGTAAATATTCGATGACCAATTGGCTGCGTCGCGTTCCCGCTTTCCGCACCGGCTTGATCGCCTGTCCCGAGGTCTCGCGTGCCAGCGCACCGATTAACCACGCCAAGTAGCTGGTCGCTTCCAACGTGCAGCCGCCGGCTTCAAACAGCGCGTGAGTTCTGAACAACAGCTGCGCCAGCCATTTGCTTTGCAATACCGGCCGGCTGAAATCGAGCCGCGGCAGGCTGTTCTCGCTGCGTTCATAAAGCTCGCGCAGGCGGGCCGGCGGAATGTGGACTTCACGACACACCGAACCGCTGCTGCTATCGATCTGCGTCATCGTGGTCGAGAAAACCTGGCCGGCATCGCGAATCACCACACAGTCCGGCGTTTCCAAATACGTCCGGCCGTGCTGTGTGCTGCGCCAGGCTGAGCCACTGAACGCGAGGATGACAATCTCATCGTGCACGACCTTATTGAATTCCAGGGGTTTCCCCGGCGTCAGGTCAACACGTTGAAAATGGCAGCCCTCGGCCTGCCAGCGCAGTATCGCGGGTGCTTTCGGCGGGGGAAGGATCGTGCTCACGGTGCGTCACCTTTACGGCAAATACGCGATGCATTCGGGAATGGTGTGCTGTGCGTCGGGCCACCCGGTGCGATGTTTCGCCATCGCACCGAGTCAGGCCAGGGCCTAGGCATTAGCCAACGCTTTCTGGCAAATCGAACACCAGCACTTCGGCGTCGCTGCCGTTTTGCAGCGTAAGTGCAGACGTTGCGGCCAGCTTCAGCGCGTCACCCGTCTTCAGCGCCACGCCGTTGGCTTCCACCGTACCGCGCGCCACATGCACATAAAGGCTGCGGCCCGGCGCCACGCTAAGCGTTGCCTGCTCCGTGCCATCGAACAACCCGGCGTAGACCTTCGCGTCTTGATGGATCAACACCGAATTCTCGGCGCGGTCCGGCGAGGCGATCAAGCGCAAACGGCCGCGTTTGTCCGCTTCAGCAAAATGCTGCTCTTCGTAGCTCGGCGCGATGCCGTGCACTGCCGGCTGAATCCAAATCTGCAGAAAATGCACCGGCTCGCTATTCGAAGCATTGAACTCGCTGTGGCGGATGCCAGCGCCAGCGCTCATGCGCTGCACGTCGCCGGGGCGGATCACCGAACCGTTGCCGATTGAATCCTTATGCGCCAACTGGCCGGACAACACATAGCTGATGATCTCCATGTCGCGATGACCGTGCGTGCCAAAGCCGGCACCTGGCTGCACGCGGTCTTCGTTGATCACGCGCAGCGGGCCGAACGCCATGTGCTGCTCGTCGAAATAGTCACCAAAGGAAAAGCTGTGGAAGGATTGGAGCCAGCCGTGGTCGGCCTGTCCGCGGTCGTTGCTGAGTCTTACGCTGGTCATCTGGGTCATGTCTGTCTCCGGGGTGTTGAGTTGATGGGTGCAGAATAGACTTCAATAATCGGATTAAAAAGCGCAAAATTTGCGCTTAATTAATTCACAAATCGAATAGGTTTTGCGATGCCGCTCCCGAGAACCACGCTAGAGCAATGGGCCGTGCTGGCCGCAATCGTCGATCACGGCGGCTTTGCCCAGGCGGCGACAGCGCTGAATAAAAGCCAGTCGGCTGTTAGCTACGCCGCAGCGCGGCTGCAAGACGCGTTGGACGTGCCGTTACTGGTTGTCGAAGGCCGCAAAGCAGTGCTGACGGCCTACGGCGAAACACTGCTGAAACGCGCGCGGCCACTACTGCGCGATCTCGAAACGCTGGAAGCGCTCGCCCGCAAGCTCAAACAAGGCTGGGAACCGGAGTTGCGGCTGGTCGTTGATGTCGCGTTCCCGCGCCAGCGCCTACTGGATATCGTCGCCGAACTGCAGCGGCTGTGCCCGAACACGCAGATGCAGTTGTCCGACGCCGTGCTCTCCGGCGCCGAGGAAGCGATTGCCGACAACATCGCCGATGTTGTCGTCACCAGCCGCGTGCCGCCCGGCTTTCTCGGCGAATTCCTGCTGAACATCACGTTCACCGCCGTCGCCAGCCCGAAACACCCATTGCAGCAGTTCGACCGGCCGCTATCGATCGAAGATCTCGTGCGGCATGTGCAAGTGGTGGTCCGAGACTCCGGCCAGAAACAAACCCGCAGCGAAGGCTGGCTCGGCGCCGACCGCCGCTGCACCGTCAGCAGCATGGAAGCCTCGCTCGCAACCGTCCGCGCCGGCCTTGGCTACGCCTGGCTACCCGAACATCTAATCACCGAAGCGCTCGGCAGCGGCGAGCTCCGCGCGCTACCGCTCGCAACCGGCGGCACCCGCACCGTACCGCTACACCTCGTCCTCGTTCACCCAGAACTCGCCGGGCCCGCCGCGCGTACAGCAGTCGAGTGTTTTCAGCGCCATTTGCCGGTGGCGTAGAATCAAGCGTTATTTCACTACAGCTGCTATCTATTAAATTCCATTCGTTGGCCGCCACGAAAATTTTCGTACTCAAGGACGTTGAGAGCGACGCCGAATTGTCTCTATCTTATTTTCAAGAGATACCCGACAGCGAGGGGCTCTTTACTTGTCGTGCCGCGTTTCGTTGCCTAGGCGCGGAAGCGGCGTGCGAGATAGAAGACTACGAAGCGGGCAACTGGAGTGCTTACTTCGAAGAAATTGCCGCCAACTGGAAAGGTTGGAGCGGCGAGATGTGCAGTCGGACGTATCAAGATAGCCTCAGCATCACCGCTACCGCAGACCACTTCGGCCATATATCGCTGGCAGTGGCCTTACGCACGGCCGTGCCGCCCGTGTGGGCGTTTGAGGCCTCAATAACGCTCGAATCAGGCCAGCTCAATGCTATCGCCAGCCAAGCCAAAGCATTTTTCGGCGAGCCTCGTCGCTATACCAACCATCTCGTCGAGGCCAGCAAGCCATCGATCCTTCAGGCGGAAGCGCCAGAGACGCGCTTGATTTTGCCTTAATTTGGCGTCAACTTAATCTGAATTTGGCTTCCGGCGCTTTGCGCTATTGCGAGTCCACCCTTCCGCCAACTACGGCTTTATGTCTATGGCCGGGCCGAAGATAGCCGCTAGAAGACCACCGGAAAGCGATCTGCCAGAGCCTTGAGGGTTACGTTCGACGCAACCGCATCATGTGGGATCAGCAGATACTTCCACGGCTTCTGCCCGTGGCCGCGCGCGTAGTCGCTGGCATGCGCGCACCACTTCACAGCGGCCTTGGTCTTAGTCTGGACTTCCTCAGCATTAACGTCTTTGGCCTTCTTGGTCTCGATCAGCAGGTTTACGTCGGATAGGGCTGCGACGAAATCCGGCACGTACTCGGGCTGGTCCACGCCGCGCCGGTAATAGATGTTGAATTGCCCGCTGACCGGGCGGAACCAAAGCGCGGCATCATGCTCCAGAATCTGCGCCAGCACCCGCTCGGTATCCGAATGGAATTTCTGAAAGGTGTAAGCGCACTTCCTGAAGCCCCCGTAGACCAGCGTCGCGATCTTGCTGCGATCCAGGGGAGCTTGGTGCAGGCACAGCACATCCCCCTCTGTTGTCACAGCGCTTTGTTTGAGCGGCGTAAACCCTTGCCTGACAATGACTTCGGATTCGCCGATGTCCTCGAAGTAGTGCGGCGCCATCTGGGAATGCAGGTGGTCGGCAATCGCCTTGCCTTGATTCGCGAGCACGTTGTGAAGCTCGCCCTCGGTCTTCAGATAAGACTGAAAATGCGTAACGGCCTGACCCGCCAAACCATAGATCAGTTCGGCGTGTTCGTCGTAGGACACATCGTCGAAGTTAATCAGCTCGCGGACGATGTAGTCCTCCGGCCGCTTTTCCGCGATCACCGACGATTGGCCGTACAGCACGTCTGTTCCGGTCTGTAGGCCGCGCCCGACAAGCTGCTGGTCCTGCGGCTGGAAGTTCATCTTCGACACGTCGACGTCGAAGATCCGATAACCGCTTTGCACCGTGCCCTTGGGCTTGACCAGTATTCGCGGGATGTCGATGGTGTGCTGGGCAGCGAGCGTCGCTGTTTTGCGGACGATCTCCTCAATGCTCGGTCCCGACGCCGGGAGCAACTCGACCTGCGCCGGGGTGACCAGCTCTTTGACGCGCTGGACGATCTGCTGCTGCACGTCGGCTTGGTTCAGTGACGCGCTGGTCGGAATAATTGTCTGATTCGGGGACTGCTTTCGGCTCAGCTCATTGATGACATCCATCGTGACCTTCGCCACCACCGCCTGCTCGCTGTTGAAGATTGCTTGCGCCGCCGCCGCTCCGCTGCTCGTCGAAACTGGCGACAACGGAACCGTCACACCACCTGCGGACACGGTGCCTGAAGCGGTACCGATGCCGAGCAGCGCATCAAGAGTCGGGGCTACCGGAACACTGCGCAGACGGCCCAGCATATCCGTAGTGGGATCGAGCTTCAGTTGCTTGAGTCGGATCGGCGAATCCGCGCGCCCGGCCTCATCCACCACTTCCTGAAACTTGTCGTGCGCAATGATATTGAGCCGGTCTACCGCTTCGACGCCGGTCTTGCGTCCGTAGGGCAGGCGCAGGCCGCGGCCGATCGACTGCTCGATCAGCGTCCGCGCGTTCGCCGCGCGCAGCGGGACGATGGTGTAGAGGTTGGTAACGTCCCAGCCTTCTTTAAGCATGTTGACGTGGATGACGATCTCCGTCGGCTCCTCATAGCTTTCCACGGCCAATAGCTTCTGAACGACCTCATCACCCTCGGTTCCCGCCGTCGTGCTGCTATCAACTTGAATGACTTTTCCCTCATATCGGCCGCCGAAGAAGTCGCCGGACTGAATGCGCGCCATCAACTGACCGGCATGCGTCGTATCGCGCGCGATGATGAGCATGAACGGCTTCACCGGCCGTTCGCTCCTCTGCTGCGCGTAGGTCAGCAGATGAACTTTGGTCTCCTCATGCACACGAACGCCATCCATTAGCTTGATCCGCTCTAGCTGCTCCGGGCTGTGTGCGGATAGATCAAAGTTCTTTTGCGTGACAACCGCAGGTTCCTTGACGAAACCATCCTCGATGGCGCGTGCCAGCGGGTAGTCCATCACGACGTTCTTGAACGGGATCGTCGTCTTGCTGCCTTCCGTGAACGGCGTGGCCGTCAGCTCCAAGCCGAACACGGGCTTGAGTTCATTCAATGCCCGGACTCCGGCGCCCGCGCGATAGCGGTGCGACTCGTCCATCAGCAGCACCAAGTCCGGCAGCCCGGCGAGGTAGTCGAAATAGCTCTCGCCCAAATACTCAGATAGCCGCTTGATGCGCGGCGGCTTGCCGCCGCGCACCTCCGTATTGATTTTGGAGATGTTGAAGATGTTGATCTGCATGTCGCCCAGCAGACTGCCGGACTTGCGATCTCGCTGGTCGTAGTTGTCGCCGGTAATGACTTCCGGCGCATTGACCGCGAACTCGGCGGTGCCCTTGAAGACGTACTTGGGCGTGTTGGGCGTAAAGTCGCGGATCAGCTTGTCGTAGATCGTCAGGTTCGGCGCCAGCACAAAGAAGTGCTTGTAGCCATAGGCCGTATACAGGTGGCTGATAAACGCCCCCATCAGCCGCGTCTTGCCGACGCCAGTCGCTAGCGCAAAGCACAGCGACGGAAACTCCCGCTCGAAGTCCGACAACTTTGGGAACTGCGCCTTCAGAGCCTCGACCATTGCGCCAGCTCTGCCGGCGAACGGGCACGGTGATCGCGCAGACCGGGCACAGCGTCAAGCGCCGACGCCAGCTTTCGCAGGCTTTCGGACTGCGGGTCGCGTAGGCTCAGGCGCCCCGTAATAGCGCGAACGATATTGTCCGGATTCACCGGATGCCCTGCGCCCGAAGTTCCGCCGAAGTGACATGCACCAGCGTTTGGCCATGAGCCACAACGATGGCGGTATCGGTGCGCACCGCCACCTCGCGTGCCATGCGCGCCGCCCGCCGCATCGCAATCAGCGAAGCGGCCAAGTCTTTATTCTTTGCCTTATCCAGTTCCTGCTGCGTCATGCCCGTTCCCCCCATTCCAGTAGTATCGGTTCGTCGCCGGAATTGTCGTAAAGTGCCCAGTCATCCACTGCCGCCCGGTAGTGCAGATTAAAGTTAGCGAAGCCGGACGCGAAACGGCGCCGGATCACCACCTCTGGAATATCGTGCCCGCCCTGACGTACCCGCTGCCGCACGCGCGAAACCGCCAATTCTGCTGACGGCAGACTCAGGAAAAACAGACTCACGTGATAGCCCGCTGCACGCCAAACCCGAATATGCCGGAGATAAGCCAGGCCGGAAAGCGTAGTCTCAAATGCAAAGCTCTCACCGCGTGCCACGCCGGCATCGATCTCCTGCAACATCAACCTTCCTGCTTTGAGTGCGGCCGTTTCCGGCGAGAAAGGAGATAGACCTGCTGCGATTAAATCGGCATTGAGGAAGCGCGGGCATTTTGCCTCCTGCGGCAAAAAAGCCCGGGCGAAAGTCGTCTTGCCAGCGCCATTGGGACCGGCGATGACGATGATTTTCTTTGCGCTCATATCAATCCCACGCCGAACAGCCTAAATTGCTCCAGCCGGGCTCCAGCGGGTCGCAGAGCAGGCAGCACGTTCCACAGATGTCCACGCAGTGAATGGAAATTTGTGGAATGCTGCTTCAACAATTCGCCACGCGCCGAGAGAAGAATCCACCGCGGGACATAACAGCCCTTGGATTTCCGAAACACCACCTCGGAAATCGCAACGCCCAGAAAAGTGATTCGGCTCGCCATCTAGGCCTCGCCCTCAAATAAGCTGCCCTGCGGCGCGCGCACTTGCGGTGGCCGCAGGGCCTGCGGCAAATTCTCCACGTTGAGGCTGTAGTCGTCGTGGCCCCACTCGCACTTCTGCAAGACCATTTTCGGAATCTTCTTGACCGTGAGATTGGCGTAACGGCTGGCGTCGCCCCGGAACGCCGAGCAGCAGACCAGCAGCGTCCGTTCCGGCCCGACATCCTCGGACAGCGCCTGCAAAGTTTCGGCGTTCAGGGCCCGCGTCGTGACGTAGATGAAGTCGCTTTCGGTGCTGCGCCCGTGTTGCCAGTACAGTTCCTCGCTCGGGGCATAAGTGAAGCCCTCCAGCTTGCAGATCGCCGCCGCCAGCATCTCAGGGTTGTAGTCCTTGTTGACGACCCACTGATCCCAGCGATCCTTTTGCGGCAAGCTCGGCGCAAGACGGTAGTAGCGGAAGCCGCCGCCGCCCTGCCAGCCAACGGATTCGGTGATGCCGCCCTTGTCGTCGTTGTCGATGACCTTCTTCAGGCGCGGAATGACGTGCGTGTGGCAGTGCTCGCCAAGCTCGACCATGATCCAGCGGCGGCCCATCTTGTGGGCGACGGCGCCAGTGGTGCCAGAGCCCGCGAAGGAGTCGAGGACGAGGTCATTGTGGTTCGTGGCAATTTCAATAATGCGCCGCATGAGACCCTCCGGCTTGGGCGTCTCGAACGAGGCCTTTTCGCCGAATAGAAGCTCGATTTCTCGCGCTGCATGCTGGTTCAAACCCACATCGTCCCAAATGGTCGGCGCACTCATGCCAGATTTCGCTTCCGACTTGAAAAGTTTTCTCATCGGCGTTCCGGCTTTGCCATCTTTACCCCAGAAAAAGCGCCGGTCAGCCACCATAGCAAGCATTTCTTCCTTGCTATAAACCCAACATCTGCCCTTTCTGGGGAAAACTTCAGAGCCCGTAAACGGATTAGTGACTGGATAAATCAGGCTCTGGACAAAGAGCCCGCCCTTGGCGTTGCCCGTAGAGTCCACCTTTCGAAATGGACCGCGTTCATCAAATCCGAACGGCTCCTGATATAGCTGATACTGCGAATCAGCTTTGTCGGTGCGCTGCATGAGGTTGAACGCTTCTTCAGCAGTAGTCTTTTTGGCGCCACCTGACCGCTCTTTGGCGTAAATAAGAACGTGATCGTAGGTCGAGCCGATTTTCCGGTCGTTAGGAGCACCGTCTCGACGTTTCCAGGCGATATCCGCGATAAAGCATGCTCGCCCAAACATTTCATCACACAGCACCTTTAGATAGTGGCACTCGTTGTCGTCAATCGTGATCCATCGTGATCCATCGTTTGACAGCAGCCGCCGGATAATCTCCAGCCGGTCGCGCATCAGCGATAACCAGATCGAATGCTCCACACCATCGTCGTAGTGTGTGAACGCACTGCCGGTGTTGTAAGGCGGATCGATGAAAACGCACTTCACCTTGCCCGAAAACTCCTGCTCCAGAGCCTTCAAGGCCAGCAGGTTGTCCCCGAAGATCAGCCGATTGTCGAAGAGGTCGTTCTCGCCGACCCGCTGCTTGGCGTGATAACTCCTTGTCGGGTCTTCAAGCAGGATGCGCGGCTCTAATCTCGGCCGCGTATCTTTGCCGATCCATGTCAGCTCTAGCTTTTGCTTGGCCATAATGTCTTAGTGATACTTGACACGCCGATTGTCGAAGGCTGGCTTTGTTCCTTCCAACACGTCTACGACGTGCTTATTTATCGTAGGACTCTCGATTGCTCCTGCGACGTAGGCAATTTTTGACCCGCTCTTTCTATCGAAACTGGAATAAATTACCTGCTCGGCGTCGCACACGACGGCCAAATTCGGGTTATGCGTGACCATGATGATTTGACGCTTTTTCTTGGCCTCGGTCAGAACTGGCACGAGTAGACTGACAACAGTTTCGTTATCGAGATTTTCTTCGGGCTGATCTAAAATGATTGGGTTCCGCCCCTTGTCTACCAAGAGATAGAAAATCAGGAGTAATGCGCCGCGCTGACCCGGCGACAACTGCTCGATATGTGTATCTTGGAATAGCAACGAGTAACGAGGCTCCAAAAACGATAGGCCGAACAGTAAGTCGTAAACATCGCTGGCGAGTTTTTCCTTCCTCAGGGCATTGGCGATGCCGATGGCAGCCTTACTACCTCCGCCGGCTGCAACGGCTACTTTGTCATGAAGCTCCGCTACGAAGCCGAGAATTCCCGGGCGACTGCCAAAATCGTAGTTGTCTGCGACTTTTTTTACAGCAGCAAAACTCTCGTCTCCTCCGCGAAACTCGCCGGAATTCTGCTTTATTAGAGCGAATAGCGAATCTGCTACAGATTCTGATGACCCGCCAAGTGTTGCCTGAAATTGAAGCTTGTACTCGTCTCGTATTAAGCTATTTCCTTGAATGAGGTCTTGCACCGGCTTGAAGAGCTGCTCTCGCGCCTTTCGCTGCGCGTCGAGAATGTCGAATATATCGCCGGCTAGTTTTAGCCTCTGCTCCCGACGCGCAGCGAGAGTCTTGGGTAGCTCATCAAGTTGCGCAATCCGTGCTTCTATGCCCTTACTCATAAGTCAGTAATATAGGCGACACTTGGATGCATGAAGAACGAGCGAACCAAGTCTGGACGAGAGGCGATGTTGGCCAGTTGAGCATGGACACGGTCGGCCAACTTTTCGCCCGCTCGCA
>JALNYU010000014.1 GCA_023229645.1 Nevskia sp.
GCGAGCGGGCGAAAAGTTGGCCGACCGTGTCCATGCTCAACTGGCCAACATCGCCTCTCGTCCAGACTTGGTTCGCTCGTTCTTCATGCATCCAAGTGTCGCCTATATTACTGACTTATGAGTAATTGTCAATATGCGGCTGCGGGCGTTCGTTCTAGTCGCTCAACAGCACGGTTAGCGGAGTGGTTTTCTGGTGTAGAAATGCGGTGATCGGATAGCGCGCGCATGATGTCTCTTGCGCGGCGTTGCGGTAGACCGCGCGCTTGCTCGCGCCGTGTAGCGGCAAGAAGAGTTGTCGACTATTGAGCAGCGCTGAAAGCGTCATGCTGATGCGTGGATACGGCGCCGACGATGGATCAATCGCCACCAGGGGCGCGGGATTATTAGCATCTAGTGCCGCGGCCAAGCCATCGGCGCCAGGAAATAGCGACGCGGTATGGCCGTCTTCGCCCATGCCGAGGACGACAACATCAAACGGCTGCGGGATTACCGCCAACATCGCCATGCTATCTGCAAGGCCCGCTTGCGGCGTTGCCGCAGACGATTTCAGCGGTACGAAATGGGCAACCGCAGCTTCGGCGACTCTGAGGTGTTCGAGAACCAAGTTGGCGTTGCTGTCCGCTGACGTTGGTTCCAGCCAGCGCTCGTCTGCGAGCGAAATCCAAACGTTAGTCCAATCCAAATGTTGCCGACTCAAGGCGTTAAAGAACGCGATTGGACTCTTGCCACCCGATACGATTAGCGATGCGACGCCGCGCGCTGCCAGGGCTGCACCTAGTTGTGCGGTTACTTGGTTGACGAGCGCAGCCACGGCGCTCGCGGCATCGGCATAGTGCTGCTCGATCAGCCTGCCCAGTGGCGATACCGAATTCAACTTTCCTCTCGCCAGCTTAGGCCGTCGCGAACAATCAGTGCGCTAGATGCCGTCGGCCCCCAAGTGCCGGCGGTATAAGGGCGAGGTGCTTCAGCCTGAGCGGCCCAGGCGGCGTGGATCGGGTCGATCCAGCGCCATGCCGCATCAAGCTCATCGCGGCGCATGAAGAGCGTCAGATTGCCGCCGATGACATCCATCAACAGGCGCTCGTAGGCATCCCACTGGCGTGCTTTGAAAGTCTGGCCGAAGTCGAGATTCAAATGCACGGGCCGCACGCGCATGTCGGCGCCGGGGACTTTCGCTAACACGAAGAGTTTGATGCCTTCGTCTGGTTGCAAGCGGATTACGAGGCGATTGACGTCATCGTTGTCGTTGCCGGGCAGAATGGCGTGCGGCACCGCGCGAAAATTGATGACGATTTCTGAAACGCGGTCCTGCATGCGTTTGCCGGTGCGGATGTAGAACGGCACCCGCGCCCAACGCCAGTTATCGAGGTTGGCCCGCAGCGCGACGAAAGTTTCCGTGGTGCTGCTCTCAGGGATGCCTTCTTCTTCCAAGTAGCCGACAACGGCTTTGCCGTCGATCGCGCCAGCGCGATACTGGCCGCGCACGGTGCGGCTGCGGACATCGTCCGGCGTGAACGGGCGCAGTGCACGCAACACTTTGAGTTTTTCGTCGCGGATTTCGTCCGGATTGTTATTCGATGGCGGCTCCATCGCTAGGATGCAGAGCAATTGCAGCGCGTGGTTTTGCACCATGTCGCGCAGCGCGCCGTAGTGGTCGTAGTAGCCGCCGCGGCCCTCCACGCCGACTTGTTCGGCCAAGGTAATTTGCACGTCACGCACTGAGGCGCGATGCCACAGGGGCTCGAAGATCGAGTTCGCGAAACGCAGCGCGATCAGGTTCTGCACCGTTTCTTTACCGAGGTAATGATCGATGCGGAAAATCTGCCGCTCTTCGAAAATCGCACCGACCGATTCGTTAATCTGCGTCGCCGATTGCAGATCCAAGCCCAGCGGCTTTTCCAGCACGACACGCGATAGCGGCGTAACCAAACCTGCTTGAGCGAGATTGCCGCAGATGCTGGCGAACAAACTTGCGGCGGTCGAAAGATAGAAAACCCGAACGCGGTCAGTCGAATCGGTCAGCAGTGCGGAGAGTTTGCTGTAGTCGGCGGCCTGCGTGCCGTCGATCTGCAGATATTCGACGCAGCGTGCGAACGCCTGCCAGCTGGCTTCATCGTAGTCTTTGTCGGCGATGAACTCGCGGCAGCTGCTATCGACGAGTTGTAGATAGCCCGCAGTATCCAGCGCTTGCCGGGAAACGCCGATGATGCGCCAGCCGCTGGTGTCTTTGCTGTCGCGATGGCGGTGGTAAAGCGCCGGCAGCAGCTTGCGCAGCGCGAGGTCGCCGGTGCCGCCGAAGAAAATCAGATCGAAGCTTTGCGGTTGCGCCATGGGATTCCGTCTACGTCAATGCGGGTGCGTTATTGATCCGGCCATTAAGTACTTGAATAAAGACAGTGCAATGCCAAACTGGATGCCGCACTTCCGAGAAAGCGAGAAATGGCCGGATCAATAACAAAGCAATTTAATTTTATTATTAATTCGGCCACTCACGCCGTCTCGAAAAGTGCGATCTCAAATTGCCGCGTAGCACCTCGTTCAACTATTTTGTGGCCGAATCAATAATCGTACGGCAGCTGGCCTCACAATATTGCGACGCAAGCTCGGGGCCATTGTGTCGAAATGGCGTCGGGCTCGCTGAGCCAGCCTAAGCGACGACGCTTGCAAGCTTCTTGCAGTGTTATCTTTCAATCTGTCGGCGGCTTGATTCCGGGCCGTTTTCGGCCCACGTCAGCCGCGCAATCGATCGGAGCGCTTATGAATGTTCACGCCGTCGTCGCCGAAGTTACGGCGCGCATCCGCCACCGCAGCGCCACCAGCCGTAGTGCTTACCTGCGTCGAATGGCGGCCGCAGCAGCTACCGGTACGGCGCGTAGCCGTATGGGTTGTACCAATCTTGCGCACGCGTTTGCGGCCGCCGATGGCGGCGATAAACAAAATCTGCGCGCCGGGCGCTGGCCGAATATCGGCATCGTCTCCGCGTATAACGACATGCTGTCGGCACATCAGCCGCTGGAGCGCTATCCAGCGTTGATCAAGCAAGCGGCGCGTGAGGCATTTGCGGTTGCGCAGTTTGCGGGTGGCGTGCCGGCGATGTGCGATGGTGTGACGCAGGGCGAGCCGGGCATGGAACTCAGCTTGTTTTCGCGCGATGTCATCGCGATGTCCACCGCCGTCGCGCTGTCGCACAACGTGTTCGACGCTGTGCTCTGCCTCGGCGTCTGCGACAAAATCGTCCCCGGCTTATTGATCGGCGCGCTGAGTTTTGGTCATCTGCCGGTGGTATTTGTGCCAGCCGGGCCGATGACCTCGGGCATTCCGAACGACGAGAAATCTAAAATCCGCCAGCGCTTTGCCGAAGGTAAAGTTGGCCGTGAAGCGCTGTTAGAGTCTGAGGCACAGTCATATCACGGCCCTGGCACGTGCACCTTTTACGGCACCGCGAACAGCAACCAAATGTTAATGGAGATCATGGGTTTGCACCTTCCTGGTGCAGCCTTCGTGAATCCGAATACACCGTTGCGCGACGCGCTGACGGTGGCGGCGGCAAAGCGGGCGGCGGCGATCACCGCGCTCGGCGAGCAGCCGCTGCCGTTGGCGCAGATCATCGACGAACGCGCAATCGTCAACGGCATCGTCGGCTTATTAGCGACCGGCGGCTCCACCAACCACACAATCCATTTGATCGCGATCGCTCGCGCCGCGGGCGTGATTGTGAACTGGGACGATTTCTCCGATCTTTCTGCCGTCGTGCCGTCGCTAACGCGCATCTATCCAAACGGTAAAGCCGACGTAAACCAATTCCACGCCGCCGGTGGCATGGGCTTTTTGATTCGCGAACTGCTGGGTGCCGGTTTGCTGCATGGCGACGTAAAGACTGTTGCCGGACGCGGCCTCGAAGCCTATGTCGAAGAGCCGTATCTCGCCGATGGCGCTGTCGCATGGCGCGCCGCGCCGGCGCAAAGCCTGGATGCCACCGTACTGCGGCCAGCAGCAGAGCCGTTTAGTGTCGATGGCGGTTTGAAGTTGCTGCACGGCAACCTCGGCCGGGCAGTGATCAAGACCTCAGCAGTAAAACCTGAACACCGCGCGGTGACGGCGCCAGCGCTGGTTTTTGATAGCCAGGAGGCGCTGCAGGCCGCGTTCGAACGCGGCGAGTTGCGGCGTGATTTCGTCGCCGTTGTCCGCTTTCAAGGTCCACGCGCCAACGGCATGCCCGAGTTGCACAAGCTGACGCCAGCGCTGGGCGTGCTGCAGGATCAGGGCTTTCATGTCGCGCTGGTGACAGACGGCCGCATGTCCGGTGCCTCGGGCAAAGTCCCGGCGGCGATCCACGTGACGCCGGAATGCCTCGCCGGTGGCGCGCTCGCGAAAATCCGCGACGGCGACGTGATCCAGCTCGACGCCGAAGCCGGCGTGTTGCAAGCACTCGTTCCGGCCGAGATTTGGGCCACCCGCGTGCCAGCGACCGCCGATCTTTCCGCCAACGACTTCGGCTGGGGCCGAGAGTTATTCGCCGCGGCCCGTGCCGCCGTCAGTGGCGCTGAAGCCGGCGCGACGTCGTTCGGGAACATCGCACATGCGCCAGTTGAAGTGGCGGTTCTGCCCGCGCTGGACAATGTGAACGCGGAATAGGAGCTGCAATGCCGATTATGCAAATACTGAACGCCGGCCCCGTCATGCCGGTTATCGTCTTGCGAGATGTCGCACAAGCGTTGCCGCTAGCGCGGGCGTTGGTCGCTGGCGGCATCCGCGTGCTGGAAGTGACGCTGCGCACACCTGCAGCGCTGGACGCGATTCGCCTGATCCGTGATGCGTTGCCGGAGGCCATCGTCGGTGCTGGCACCATCACGAATGCGGCGGATTTAGACGCCGCCATCGCCGCAGGCGCACAGTTTGGGGTCAGTCCGGCGTCCAATCCGGCGCTGTTGGCGGCGGTGCGGGCGTCCGGTCTGCCATTTTTACCGGGAACGATGACGCCTTCCGAGGTGCTCACTGCACGCGACGCCGGCTTTCGGGCATTAAAGCTTTTTCCTGCGCAGCAGGCCGGCGGAATCGGCATGTTGAAGGCGCTGGGCTCGGTATTCCCGAATATTCTTTTCTGCCCGACCGGCGGTATCGATGCTGCCGCCGCCAGCAGTTATCTGGCGTTACCGAATGTTGGCTGTGTCGGCGGCTCCTGGCTGGCACCAGCGGCTTTAGTCGATGCCGGAAAATGGATCGAAATTGAGGCATTGGCGCGCGCGGCAGCGGCATTGCGTGAGCCAAAATAGTGCCTAAAGAGGATCTTACCGACAGCGGCTGCATGGACGTAACTCGGGCGCGCCGGTAAAATGGTCTCTTAATCCTGCGAGGGGGGCCGTTAAGCCGGCCCCCCTTCGCGTGTGCGCGACAGGAGAGACCTTAAGATCAACCCAAGGACTACCGCCGCCACCATGCCTCAACCAACTCCTGCCCTCTTGGCGCTCGCCGACGGCAGTATTTTTCATGGTGTTTCGATCGGTGTTGAAGGTGCAACTGTCGGAGAAGTGGTGTTTAACACCGCGATGACCGGCTATCAGGAAATCCTGACTGACCCCTCATACCGCGAACAAATCGTCACCCTGACCTACCCGCATATCGGCAATGTCGGGGTTAATGCCGACGACGCCGAATCGGAAAAAACCCAGCTGGCTGGCTTAATCCTGCGCGAAGTGCCGCGGCCGGCGAGCAACTGGCGCTCGCAGCAGAATTTCAGCGACTATCTACGCGAGCAGAACGTGGTTGCGCTGGCCGGTATCGATACCCGTCGACTGACCCGCATCTTGCGCGATAAAGGCGCACAAAACGGCTGCATCATCGCCGGCAGTACCGATGAAAAAGCGGCACTGGCGCAAGCGCAGGCCTACCCCGGCTTGAAAGGCATGGATTTGGCGAAAGTCGTGACGACGACCGCGCCCTATGTCTGGACGCGTGGCGCTTGGCAGCTCAAGACCAATGCCGAGACCGAGCTAACGGACGCGCGCTTTCACGTGGTGATTTACGACTTCGGCATCAAGCGCAACATCTTGCGCATGCTGGTCGACCGCGGCTGCCGCGTCACCGTAGTGCCGGCGCAGACTGCCGCCAGCGAGGTATTGGCATTGCAGCCGGACGGCGTAATGCTGTCGAATGGCCCCGGCGACCCGGAACCCTGCACTTACGCCATCACCGCCGCGCGGGAATTCTTGGCCCGCAAGCTGCCGTTGTTTGGTATCTGCCTAGGGCATCAGATTCTCAGCCTCGCCGCAGGCGCGAAAACGCTGAAAATGAAGTTCGGTCATCACGGCGCCAATCACCCGGTGCAAGACCTCGAAACCGGCCGCGTTTTGATCACGAGCCAGAATCATGGTTTTGCCGTTGACGAGGCGACCCTGCCGGCGAATACAGTGGTTACGCACCGCTCGTTGTTTGATGGCTCGAACCAGGGCCTGCGCCTGCTCGATGCCCCGGCCTTCAGCTTCCAGGGGCACCCCGAGGCCAGCCCAGGCCCGCACGACGTCGGCGATTTATTCGACCGCTTCACCGCCGCAATGGAGGCCGCCCGTGGCTAAACGCACCGACCTCAAAAGCATCCTGATTATTGGCGCTGGCCCGATCGTAATTGGCCAAGCCTGCGAATTCGACTACTCCGGCGCGCAGGCCTGCAAGGCGTTGCGCGAAGAGGGTTATCGCGTTGTGCTGGTCAACAGCAATCCGGCGACGATCATGACCGATCCGGAAATGGCCGACGCCACTTATATCGAGCCGATCAACTGGCAGACCGTTGCCCGGATCATCGAAAAAGAACGGCCCGACGCGGTGCTGCCGACGATGGGCGGCCAAACCGCGTTGAACTGTGCGCTGGATCTGGCGCGCGAAGGCGTGCTGAAGCGTTTTTCCTGCGAACTGATCGGCGCCAATGCAGCAGCGATCGACCTCGCCGAAGACCGGCAGAAATTCCGCGACGCGATGACCGAAATCGGTCTCGGCTCGGCGCGTTCGGGTGTTGCGCACTCGTTGGAAGAAGCGCGCTATATCCAACAGCAGATCGGCTATCCGGTGATCATCCGGCCGAGTTTCACGCTCGGCGGTTCCGGCGGCGGCATTGCCTACAACGTGCAGGAATTTGAAGAAATCGTCCTACGCGGCTTGGATCTTTCGCCGACCACCGAAGTGCTGATCGAAGAATCGTTACTCGGTTGGAAAGAGTACGAGATGGAAGTTGTCCGCGATAGCAAGGACAACTGCATCATCGTCTGCTCGATCGAAAACCTCGATCCGATGGGGGTCCATACCGGTGATTCGATCACCGTTGCGCCGGCGCAGACGCTGACCGACAAGGAATATCAGATCATGCGCAACGCCAGCATCGCGGTGCTGCGCAAGATCGGCGTCGATACCGGCGGCTCAAACGTACAGTTTGCGATCGACCCGGCCGACGGCCGCATGATCGTCATCGAGATGAATCCACGTGTCTCACGCTCGTCGGCGTTGGCGTCAAAGGCCACCGGCTTCCCAATCGCCAAAATCGCCGCGAAGCTTGCTGTCGGCTACACGCTGGACGAATTACGCAACGACATCACCGGCGGCGCCAACGGCGGCATTTTGCCGGCGTCGTTTGAGCCGAGCATCGACTACGTCGTCACCAAGATTCCGCGCTTTACCTTTGAGAAATTCCCGACCGCCGACTCGCGGCTGACCACGCAGATGAAGTCGGTCGGCGAAGTCATGGCGATTGGCCGCAATTTTCAGGAATCGTTACAAAAAGCACTGCGCGGTTTGGAAGTCGGCTGCGATGGCTTTGATCCAGCTGTCTCGGACTACAACGAAGCCAATTTGACCAAGATCCGCGAAGAATTGGCGACTCCGCGCGCCGGCCGTATTTGGTATGTCGGCGACGCCTTCCGCGCTGGCCTGAGCATCGCTGACGTCCATCGCTTGTCGAAAATCGACCACTGGTTCTTAGAGCAAATTGCCGAGTTAATCGCCGCCGAAGGCGAAATCGCTGGGCAGAAAATCGCAACGTTGAGCAAAGACACCTTGCGCAGCTACAAGCGCCTTGGGTTTTCTGATCGGCGCATGGCGGCGCTGATGGGTGTCAAAGAGCACGCCGTGCGTAGCCGCAGGCACAAACTCGGCGTCCATCCGATCTACAAACGTGTGGATACCTGTGCGGCCGAGTTTCCATCGACAACGGCGTATCTGTATTCCAGTTACGACGAAGAATGCGAAGCGCAGCCAACGAACCGCGACAAAATCATGGTTCTTGGTGGCGGCCCGAACCGGATCGGCCAGGGCATCGAGTTCGACTATTGCTGCGTCCATGCCTCGATGGCGCTGCGTCAGGATGGCTATGAAACGATCATGGTCAACTGCAATCCGGAAACAGTATCGACCGATTACGACACCTCGGATCGTCTCTATTTCGAGCCGCTAACGGCAGAAGACGTGCTCGAAATCATCGCGATCGAGAAGCCGAAAGGCGTCATCGTTCAGTTCGGCGGCCAAACGCCGCTGAAGCTGGCGCGCGAGCTGGAAGCGGCCGGCGCGCCAATTATCGGCACGTCACCCGATTCAATCGATCTCGCGGAAGATCGCGAACGCTTCCAAAAGCTAATTTCCGAGCTGAATTTGCTGCAGCCGCCGAACGGCGTCGCGACATCGCTGAAGCAAGCGCTAGCGGTGGCGCAGAAAGTCGGTTATCCGTTGGTCGTGCGGCCGAGTTATGTGCTCGGCGGTCGGGCGATGGAAATCGTCCACGACGATGAAGACTTACAACGCTACATGACCGAGGCGGTCAAGGTATCGAACGACTCGCCGGTGCTGCTCGATCGATTTTTGGAAAATGCGATCGAAGTCGATGTCGATGCGCTGGCCGACGCCGCAGGTAATGTTGTCATCGGCGGCATCATGGAGCACATTGAACAGGCTGGCGTGCATTCCGGCGATTCCGCTTGCTCGTTGCCGGCGTATTCGCTGAGCGAGCGGGTACAGGATGAAATCCGCAGCCAGATTTTCAGGCTCGCCAAGGCTTTGAACGTCTGCGGCTTGATGAATGCGCAGTTCGCACTGCAGGGCGAGACGGTTTATCTGCTCGAGGTGAATCCGCGTGCCTCTCGCACGAGCCCGTTCGTGTCGAAAGCGACTGGCCGGCCGCTGGCGAAAATCGCCGCGCGTTGCATGGTTGGCCAGACTTTGCCCGAGCAAGGGATTGTCGGCGAGATCCGGCCGCCGTATTTTTGCGTTAAAGAATCGGTATTCCCGTTTGCGAAATTTCCTGGCGTCGACCCATTGCTCGGGCCGGAAATGCGTTCGACGGGCGAGGTGATGGGCTCGGGCCGGCATTTCGGCGAAGCATTTAACAAAGCCTTGTTGGCGGCGGGGATGACGGTGCCATCGAGCGGCGGCGCGTTTATTTCGGTGCGCGAAGCCGATAAAACGAAAGCGGTTGAACTGGCGCGGCTATTGCTCGCCAAAGGGTTTCGGGTTGTTGCGACGCACGGTACCGCGGCGTCAATCCGCGCGGCCGGGCTGGTTTGCGAAGGCGTTAATAAGGTCAAGGAAGGCCGTCCGCATTGCGTGGACATGATTAAGAACGGGGAAATTCAGTTCATCGCCAATACCACGGAGGGTAAGAAATCGGTGGAAGAATCGCATTCGATCCGCGCCGCAGCGATCTCGCAAAAGCTGTGTTACTTCACGACCATCGCCGGGGCTTACGCGGCCGCGATCGCGATGGATCATCTTGACCGAGTCGAAGTGAATCGGCTCCAGGATTTACACGAACAGATCTAAATGAGTACCAAAACCCCGATGACATTACGCGGCGCTGAGGCGTTGCGCGAAGAACTCCGCGTTCGTAAAAGCGAGCTGCGGCCCAAAATCATTGCTTCGGTCGAAGAAGCCCGCGCCCACGGCGATTTGAAAGAAAACGCCGAATATCATGCCGCGCGTGAAGAGCATGGCTTCAACGAAGGCCGAATCGGCGAAATCGAGGCCAAGCTCTCGAATGCTCAGATCGTCGATCCCGCAGCTTTGCCGAAAACCGGCAAAGTGTTGTTTAGCACGACGGTGGATTTGGTCGATGCCAATACCGGCGAAGAACTCCGCTATCAGATAGTCGGCGAAGACGAGGCCGACCTGAAAAAGGGCCTTATCTCAATTAATTCGCCGCTGGCACGCGCCTTGATTGGTAAGGCGGAAGGCGATATTGCCCAGGTGCAGACGCCGCGCGGCATCCGTGAACTTGAAGTCATAACGGTCAACTACCTTTGAGCCTACGCGTTTGAGTAAAGGTCGCAGCAAGAGCAGCGCTCGTTGGCTGGCCGAGCATGAGTCAGATGCCTATGTGCAGCTGGCGCGCAAGCTTGGCTTCCGCTCACGCGCGGTTTTTAAGCTGCAGGAAATCAACGAGCGCGACAAAATCTTGAAAGCGGGGATGACGGTTGTCGACCTGGGCGCCGCGCCCGGCGGCTGGAGCCAGTACGCCCGGCCCCAGCTCGGCAAGAATGGCAGGCTCATTGCACTAGATATCTTGGCGATGGCGCCGTTGCCCGAGGTCGAATTCATCCTCGGCGATTTCCGCGAAGCCGAAGTGCTCGAAAAACTCGAAACTTTAGCGCCGCCGAACTCGGTCGATCTTGTATTGTCGGATATGGCCCCCAACATCTCCGGCATCGATTCCGCAGATCAGGCGGCGTCGATTTATCTCTGCGAGCTGGCGCTGGAATTTGCATTGCAGCGTTTAAAGCCCGGCGGGGCGTTTGTAGTTAAGTTGTTTCAGGGCGAGGGTTCGGAGGCGTTCTTGAAGTTGGTGCGCAGTCGCTTTAGCACTGTTCAAGTCCGTAAACCGAAAGCATCACGGTCGCGCAGTGCCGAAGTTTACTTGCTGGCGCGCAACCATCGGCTGGTGTAGTGTCTGAACCGTTCGTTTCAGTGCGTTTCCCGAGGATTATCCGTTGAACGATCTTTCGAAAAATCTGATGCTCTGGCTGGTTATTCTGGTCGTGTTAGTCATCGCGTTCCAGAGTTTTTCCGCCCATAACGGGGCGCAGCCGAAACTTGCCTATTCGGAGTTCCTCGAACAGGTCAAATCCGGGCAAGTCGAAACGGTCAAGATTGAAGGCCAAAATATTGACGGCAAGCTCAAGGGCGGCCAGAACTTTACCGCTGTGAGCCCGGAAACGATTAACAGCGGGCTGATCAAAGACTTGATCGACAACAAGGTTCGTTTCGACGGCGCGTTGCCGAAAGAAACGCCGTTGATCATGCAAATCTTGTTCAGTTTCGGGCCGATTTTGCTGCTGATTGGCGTCTGGATCTACTTCATGCGCCAGATGCAGAGCGGCGGCGGTGGCGGCCGTGGCGCGATGAGCTTTGGTAAAAGCCGGGCGCGGATGCTGAACGCTGATCAGGTCAAAATTACCTTCAACGACGTTGCTGGCGTCGAGGAAGCGAAGCAGGAAGTCTCCGAACTCGTCGATTTCCTCAAAGACCCCGGTAAATTCCAAAAGCTCGGCGGCAAAATTCCGCGCGGCGTGTTGATGGTCGGCTCGCCGGGTACCGGCAAGACGCTGCTGGCGAAAGCGATTGCCGGCGAAGCCGGTGTACCGTTCTTCACGATTTCTGGTTCGGATTTCGTCGAAATGTTCGTCGGCGTCGGCGCCAGCCGCGTGCGCGACATGTTCGAGCAAGCGAAAAAGCACGCGCCCTGCATCATCTTCATTGATGAAATCGACGCTGTGGGCCGTCATCGCGGTGCCGGCCTGGGTGGCGGCCATGACGAGCGCGAGCAGACGCTGAACCAACTCTTAGTCGAGATGGATGGTTTCGAAGGCAATGAAGGCGTCATCATCATCGCCGCGACCAACCGGCCCGACGTGCTCGATCCGGCGTTGCTACGCCCGGGCCGCTTCGATCGTCAGGTTGTCGTGCCGCTGCCGGATGTCCGTGGCCGCGAGCAGATCGTCAAAGTTCATATGCGGGCGCTGCCGTTGGCCGATGATGTGAAGCCGGAAATCATCGCGCGTGCTACGCCGGGCTTCTCCGGTGCTGATCTCGCGAACCTCGTTAATGAGGCGGCGCTATTTGCCGCGCGCGGCAATAAGCGTCTGGTCGGCCACGAAGATTTTGAGCGCGCGCGCGACAAAATCATCATGGGTGCCGAACGGCGTTCAATGGTGATGAGCGACGACGAAAAGCGGAACACGGCGTACCACGAAGCCGGTCACGCGATTGTTGGCTTGTCGGTGCCGGAGCACGACCCGGTCTATAAAGTCACGATTATTCCGCGTGGCCGCGCACTCGGTTTAACGATGTTCCTTGCTGAGGACGACCGTTATTCCAGTTCCAAGCAGCGTCTGAATAGTTTCATCTGCTCGCTGTTCGGCGGCCGTATCGCCGAAGAATTAATTCTCGGACCGGATCGGGTGACGACCGGCGCTTCGAATGACATCGAACGTGCAACCAGTATTGCTCGCAATATGGTCACGAAGTGGGGCTTGTCGGAAAAGCTTGGTCCGTTGGCGTATTCGGAAGACGAAGGCGAGGTTTTCCTCGGCCGCAGCGTGACGCAGCACAAGAACATGTCGGACGACACCGCGAACGCGATCGACATGGAAATTCGGACAGTTATCGACAGCAACTACGCCCGCGCTAAGCAGATTTTGGTCGATCACATGGAGCAATTGCATGCGATGGCCGACGCGCTGATGAAGTATGAAACGATCGATAGCGACCAGATCCAGCGCATCATGAAGGGCATGGATCCGGGGGCTCCGGGAAGTTGGAGCGGCGATACCCGCGTGCCGCCGCCGAGTAAGCCCGCCGCGCCGACTGGCGGTGCGGTTGCTTCGCCGCCACCGGTAGCTCCGAAGCCGGCCAGCCAGAGCTAGCGCAATCGCCTTAGGCCCAAGTTTCAATGCTTCGCTTGATCGATAAGGCCGGTTCAAACCGGCCTTATTTTTTATTGTGATTCTGCAGCTGCCGACACGGCAGTTAGATTTACGCACGCCCGTGGTGATGGGGGTGTTGAATCTAACGCCCGATTCGTTTTCGGACGGCGGCCGTCACAATGAGATGACAGCGGCGTTGGCGCGTGCGCGGACGATGCTCGAAGAGGGCGCCGCGATTATCGACATCGGTGGCGAGTCGACGCGGCCCGGCGCAGCTGCCGTATCGGTGCAGGAAGAGTTAGATCGTGTGATTCCTGTTATCGAACACCTGCGGAAAACGCAGGATTGCGTGATTTCAATCGACACGATGAAGCCTGAAGTCATGGCTGCGGCTTGCGTTGCCGGCGCCGAACTAATTAATGACGTCAATGCCTTACAGGCGGATGGTGCGCTTGCTGTTGCACGTGCGCATGGCGCAGCGGTGTGCGTGATGCATATGCAAGGTGTACCGCAAACGATGCAGGCGGCGCCGCAGTATCGGGATGTCGTCCGCGAGGTTCGCGACTTCTTGGTCGCGCGGGTAGCGGCCTGCATCGCCGCCGGTATTGACGGCGACCGCATTGTCATCGACCCGGGATTCGGCTTCGGAAAATCCCTGGCCCACAACCTGTTCCTATTCAAACAGATTCATACCTTTGAAGATTTAGGCTTACCGATCTTGATCGGCGTTTCGCGAAAATCGATGTTAGGTCAGGTTCTTAATCTTCCAGTCGAGCGCCGGCTCAACGCCGGGCTTGCGGCGGCAGCGCTGGCGGCAAGTCAAGGCGCGCGGATAATCCGTACACACGATGTTCTGGCCACAGTGGAAGCGGTGAAATTCGCCGCAGCGGTGCGTCAAGCCACGGCATAATGTAGCGATGAGTCGAAAATATTTTGGTACCGACGGCATTCGTGGCCGCGTCGGTCAGCCGCCGATGACCCCTGAATTCGCGTTAAAGCTCGGTTGGGCTGCGGGTTGTGTGCTGGCGAAAACGCCCGCTGCGCGGGTTTTGGTCGGCAAAGATACGCGCCGCTCGGGTTATATGTTCGAGTCCGCGCTTGAAGCCGGCTTCGCCGCTGCTGGTGTGGAAACCTATCTGCTCGGGCCGCTGCCGACACCTGCTGTCGCATACCTGACACGTGCTTTGCGGGCGCAGGCCGGGGTTGTGATCTCGGCGTCGCATAATCTGCATTTTGACAACGGCGTGAAGTTTTTTTCAGGCAGCGGCGACAAGCTCAGTGACGAGTTGGAAGCTGAGATCGAAGCGCTGCTCGAACGCGATATGGTTTGCGTCTCACCGGAGTTGATGGGCCGCGCGCGCCGCATTGAGGACGCGGGTGGCCGTTATATCGAATTCTGCAAAGGCACGTTTACCAACGGCTCGCTACGCGGACTCAAGTTAGTCGTCGATTGCGCGAATGGCGCTGCGTACAAGGTCGCGCCGGCGGTGTTCGCCGAATTAGGCGCAGACGTTACGGTGATTGGCAATCAGCCCAATGGGCTGAACATTAACGAAGGCTGCGGTTCAACACATTTAGAAAAATTGGCGTCCGTGGTCCGCAGCCAAGGCGCAGATATTGGTATCGGACTCGACGGTGACGGCGACCGTTGCCTACTCGTTACTGCGGACGGCGTGGCTGTCGACGGCGACGAAATTCTTTACGTGATCGCGCGGCAACGGCAGCAAAGCGGCGCTTTGCGCGGGCCGGTTATCGGCACCGTAATGAGCAACTACGGGCTTGAGCAAGCGTTAGGTGAGCTTGGAATTCCGTTTCAGCGCGCGGCCGTCGGCGACCGCCACGTGTTGGAAATGCTGCGTAACAGCAATGGTTTGATTGGCGGCGAGACGTCCGGCCATACGATTTGTCTCGACCGCGCCCGTACCGGAGATGGCATCATTACCGCGTTGCAAGTGCTGCAAACGATGCTGGCGGAGGCACAGCCGCTATCGGCGCTGGTCGCCGGCATGCGCAAGCTGCCACAGGTGCTGTTGAATGTGCCGGTAAGCGGTAAAGCAAAAGCCATCCTTGATCAGCCGGATGTCGGCGCTGCAGTTCGCGCGGCCGAGCATGAGTTAAGTGGCCGCGGCCGTATTTTGCTGCGTGCGTCCGGCACCGAGCCGGTCATTCGCGTCATGGTCGAAGCGCAGGACGAAATCAGCACGCGAGCGGCAGCGGAACAGCTCGCTGGCATTGTCCGGCGATTTGCCGAGACCGTCGCCCAACCATAACGACAACGAGCGGAGAGAACACGGTGCGGACCTATCTTGTTGCTGGAAACTGGAAAATGAATGGCTCGCGGGCCGCAAATGCGGTGCTGCTTGAGGGCATCGCAACGGGTGTCGCGAGTTGCCCGGATATTGAGGTGCTGGTTTGCCCGCCCGCGGTCTATCTCGAATCTACCGCTGATAAATTGGTCGAAACCGGCATTGCGCTCGGCGCGCAAAATCTGAGTGATCAAGCGCAGCCCGGCGCCTTCACTGGCGAAATCCAGGCAGCGATGCTTACGGATGTCGGCTGTCGCTATGTGCTGGTTGGGCACTCGGAACGGCGTGCGCTGTATGGCGAAGACGACGCCTGTGTTGCGCGTAAATTTGTCACCGCGCAAGCCGGCAATTTGATCCCGATCCTCTGCATCGGCGAAACCTTGGACGAGCGTGAGGCCGGCGAAACCGATGCGGTTCTCGCACGGCAGTTGAGTGCTGTAGTTGCCGCTACTGGTATTGCTGCATTCGCCGACGCGATCGTCGCTTATGAACCGGTATGGGCGATTGGCACTGGCCGCACCGCGACGGTCGAGCAGGCGCAGACGGCCCACGCATTTATCCGTGGCCAACTGGCTATAAATGATGCTAAAATCGCAAATTCAGTTCGCTTGCTATACGGCGGCAGCGTTAAAGCCGACAATGCGGCGTCGCTATTCTCCTGTGAGGATGTCGACGGCGGCTTGATCGGTGGCGCGTCGTTGAAAGCTGCGGACTTCCTTGCGATCTGCGCTGCGGCGCAGAGCCAGGCAAAAACATAATTGACGGGTCAAAACCTTCGATTCAGAGTGCTAGATAGAGATCGATAAGCGAGTTTCATGTACACAATTTTAGTCGTCATACACGTGCTGGTTTCGGTCGCCTTGATTAGCCTCGTGCTGATTCAACACGGCAAAGGTGCCGATGCCGGCGCCGCCTTTGGCAGCGGTGCGTCGGGCACGGTGTTCGGCTCGCGCGGCTCGGCTAATTTCTTGACCCGCGCGACGGCATGGCTTGCCGCGACGTTCTTTATCATTAGCCTCGCATTGGCTTATATTGTTCATGGCCGCGGCGGTTCAGGCAGCGTTGCCGATACCATTCCGGTTGCGGCGCCAGAAGCACCCGCGGCGGTTGCGCCAGCGGTTGATGGTGCCGGTGCTGCAGCTGCACCAGCCGAAGCGGGCCAAGCACAGGTTCCAGCGGCAGAAATTCCGAAAGCGGAAGAGACCGTACCTGCTGCAGCGGCTGAGCCGACGAAGCCGAAAGTGCCAGAATAAATTGATTTCATGAGGTTGTTGTCGTTGTAAATGTAGCTGAGTAAAAGTTGCCGATGTGGCGGAATTGGTAGACGCACTACCTTGAGGTGGTAGCGACGAAAGTCGTGGGAGTTCGAGTCTCCCCGTCGGCACCATATAGCAGTTTGTTTACAGCAAAATACTGATACCAGTGCTAACTAAAAAACCCGCTCATGGCGGGTTTTTTAGTTTCTGATAGTTGCCGTCCTCAGCATCCCGAACTCCGCGCACTAACGTCGTCGCGGAAGGTGCTACCACTGCTTCGTCTTTGAGGTACATTTCCCCGGCGTTGTGCGCTGCGGCAAAATTATTTTGGTGTCGCTGTTGCAGCAAAAAAGTCTACGGCTGGCGCCTAGCTATTGAGTTTTAGGTTACAGCTAGTTTTCTGACCACAACACGGAAATTGTATTAGCGCTAATCCGCCCCAACTTCGTTTCTGCTACGTTGTGCAGCGCAGAATCTGTCCGTAATTGGCGGAAGTGTATTGGCTTGTGATTCTTATAGGAATGTCGCTTGTCGACCAAAATTCTAATCATCGTAACTGACGCCGCAGGCAAGATTACCCAGGCGAATAGCCACTGCGAGGCAATGACGGGTTTTAGTCCAGCAGCGTTGATTGGCAGGCCAATCTGGGATTGTTTGCCGGCGCCGGAAGCAGCCGGCCAGATGCGGGATGCTTTTATGCGGGTTGCCGCTGGTGACAGCGTGCATGCGGACGAGGAAGCGCGCTGGTTGCGCAAAGACGGTACGCCGCTTTCGGTTTTATGCAACTGCCTCGGTCGATACGATGCCGAGGGACTGCTGCAAACGATGATAGTTTCCGCGTTCGATATCGGGCGGGCCCGCAGCATTGCTACCGAACTCGGCGAAGCGCTGGACCGTCATCAAGGTATTCTTGATACTGCTGTCGACGCCATTATCACGATCGACCAGCGCGGCTGTTTGGAGTCGTTCAACCGCGCCGCAGAGCGGATTTTTGGCTACCGGGCGGCAGAGGTTGTTGGCCGCAACATTTCGATGCTGATGCCGCAACCTTACCGCAGTCAGCACGACAGTTATCTGCAAAATTATCTGACGACCCGGCGCAAGAAAATCATCGGCATTGGCCGCGAAGTTGAAGGCCTGCGCAAGGACGGTACCGTATTCCCAATGGAACTCGCGGTCGGCGAAGTAGCGTTGGCCAGCGGCCGCACGTTTACCGGCATTGTCCGCGATATTAGCGACCGTAAGGCGGCAGAGCAGGAAGCGCGGCGGCGTCTAAACGAGATGGCGCACATCATGCGCTTGCGCTCAATGGGCGAACTGGCGTCAGGCTTGGCGCATGAAATCAACCAACCGCTGACCGCGATCGTCAGCAGTGCCCAGGCCTGCCAACGTATGATTGCGGCTGGCAATGCTGACCTGGAATTACTGCGCGACGCGCTCGGCCAAATTGCCGCGCAAGGTGTGCGTGCGGCGGAAGTTATACGGCGGCTGCGCCGCCTCGTCGAGAAAGGCGAGCTGGAAAAACGGCCACAGGATCTGGCAAGTAGCGTCGCGGAAGTTTTGGCGCTGTTCACGCACGAACTGCGTGTACACATGGTGCAAGTCGGTGTTTCGGTGCCTGAGGGTGGCTTACCTGAGGTGAATGTTGATCGGGTGCAAATCGAACAGGTTGTGGTCAATTTGATCCGTAACGCGCTCGACGCAATGGAGCAAATTCTGCCTGCCGAGCGGATGCTGAATATCGATCTGTCAACGTCGACGGATGGCGATCAACTGGGCTTGCTGCTGCGCGTGCAGGATCGCGGCACCGGCATTGCCCCTGACATTGCCGAGCGTTTATTCGAGCCATTCCAAACGACAAAGCGCGATGGCTTAGGGCAGGGTTTGGCGATTTGCCGGCGTATCGTTGAGGCGCACGGCGGGCGGATCTGGGCCGAGGCGGCGACCACCGGCGGTACCGTATTTCTGGTCTGGCTGCCACTGGCGGAATCGTGAACGAAACGGGCAACATATGCGTTATCGACGATGACGACGGCGTGCGCTCCGCGCTGCAGTTGTTACTCCGTGCTGCGGGCTACCCGGTGCGCGGTTTTGCCACGGCCGCGGCGTTTCTTTCGGAAGTAAGCAGCAATACGGCTATCTGCCTCGTGCTCGATATCAACATGCCGGAGATTGGTGGGCTGGAACTAATGCAACGCCTCGCAGTGCGTGGGCCTTTGCCACCGACAATTGTGTTGACTGGCTACGCTGACGTGCCGCTTGCCGTACAGGCGATGAAACTCGGTGCGCTGGATTTTATCGAGAAGCCATTTGCTGACGCCACCTTGTTGGAGAAAATCGAACGAGCGATGGCACAGCTGGTGCGGCACAACGTGGTCGCTGAAGAATGCGCGCGTTTCGGGGCAGCCTTGGCGACGCTCACCGGTCGTGAGCGCGAGGTGATGGACGGCATCGTCGCGGGTAAAGCCAATAAAGTGGTCGCAATCGATCTCGAGATCAGTGAGCGCACGGTGGAAATTCATCGCGGCCGGGTGATGAAGAAGCTAGGCGTGCACTCGGTTGCCGAACTGGTTGGCGCGGTGCTCAAGTTTAATGGCGTAACGCAAGGCTGATCCGCGTCAACGCTGGCCGACGTTACTCAGCTGAATATTACGCATGGAAATTGGCATGACAATGATGAATGGGCAGTTGAATGGCGAGCGACGGGCTCAGCCGAGGATTTGTATCGTCGATGACGACGAAGCCGTCGGGCAGGCTTTGCGTCTATTGGTACGTTCATTTGGGTGGCAGGCCGAGAGCTTCCCGTCTGCACTGGCGTTCCTGGCTGCATTGCAAGCGCCGCCGGACTGCTTGCTGCTTGATCTCAATATGCCGGAGATGAATGGTGCCGAGCTATTGGAGTCTTTGGCAGCGCGCGGTGTACCGATCCGCACGATCATGATCACAGCGCAGAAAGAATCGCCATTATTAGTGCGCGCAGAAGCCGCTGGCGCGCGCGCGCAGCTGACCAAGCCGTTTGATGATGAAGCGCTTAAAACCTGTATCGAATCGGTGCTGGCGGCGTAAATAGCCGGTCTACGTACTACCCCTTATACGTGGAAGTCCGAATAGTCTGAGCAACTGGCTGGGCCTAAATTACACGCAGGTTCTCCCCTGCGACGCTAACGAGGTAACAGCCATGACATTCACCGCTGCCATCGAATCCGCTGCCGTTATAGACGCTGCTGCTGGCCGCTGTGCAGGCTGCAGTACCCGCGAAAGCTGCCTCGGCGGACTGAAAGCCGCAGGCGTCTGCGGTTTTAGCGATAGTTCTGGCCGTAGCGTGGAGCGTGGTCAACATCTATTCCGCGCCGGCGAAGCCATTCACTGCGTATTCGTGTTGCGCAGCGGCGCGATCAAGACTTACGTCACCGCGGCGTCTGGTGACGAGCAGATTCTTGGCTTTTATTCCCCCGGCGATGTAATTGGCTACGACAGTATCAGCGCGGGTAAGCATAGCCGCAATGCCGTGGCATTAGTGCCGGCTGAAGTCTGCCGAATTCCACTTGAAAGCCTAGTGCAGAGCTGTGCACAGAGCGCCGATCTGCTCAACCGTTTATTGGCGGGCATGGGGCAGGAAATTCAACGTTTACAAGGAATGTTGAAGATGGAACGGCTGACGGCTGAGCAGCGCATCGCACTGTTTTTGCTGAACCAAGCGCGTCGTCAAGGACGAACTGAAGGCAGCGCTGGCGGTTATGTGCTGCAACTGGCGATGACGCGTGGTGAGATCGGCCGCTTCCTGGATCTGGCCACAGAAACGGTATCTCGGACGTTGACCCGCTTGAAGGAGGCGGGCTTGATTCAGATCGATCGCAGCGGCATCCGTTTGTTAAATCCGACGGCATTGCACCGGATCGTGCAGTCGCAGCCCGTCAATAGCGTTGAACGTATCGCCGCCTAAATCTTTGGCGTGTAGACGTTTGATCTACGTCAAAGCATCGACGTGGCGGCCGCCGCATTCTGCAGGCGTTCATTAACCGAGGTGTGTCATGACCCAATACTGGAATGTGGAAAGCGCCGCGTCCCGCCGCGCCGACGGCAGTAAAGTCGGCCGCTCGTGACGTCGGGACAGCGCGCGGCGCCAATGAGCAATCCCGAAATTCGCCGTTCTTTGGAACGGCTCCGTGCGTATACGAGTACGCTACACGCCCGTGCACCCGAAGCCGGGCAGCACGTTGAGCAATTGGTTGCCGACTTAGAGCGCCATCTCGCCACCCCTGGGGCAATCCCGCCCGACGCATTAATTGCTGGACTCACTGCCGCAATTCAGCGTTTTGAAGTCGAACATCCGGCGCTTACAGCGTCCCTGCAACACGTGCTTTATTCGCTGAGTTCAATGGGCATTTAGCCCTTGTACCGCGACTCGATAGGAATCTGCTCATGAATACGTCCAAAACCGGTGTTTTTGAGAATATTGATAGCCTCGCCCAGCTTCGTGATGAGCTAGCCTTGCAGGCACATCTAATGCAAGCTGAAGCGAAAGATCGATGGCTGGATTTGGAAACGCAATGGGATCATTTTCAACGCGAGGCCAGCACTGCACGCGCCGTTGCTGGCAAGTCAGCCGACGAAGTGGGCGCGGCACTTGGCTTGCTCGGCGAAACGCTGCGGCAGGGCTACACCGATCTGAAGAAAGCCCTGCAGGGCTGAACCCGGGCGCGATCTGCGCTGATTTCAGTACCGGAGGCCGGGCGTGAACGCGTTGGGGCGTCGATCGCGGCTGGTCTTAGGCGTCGTTTTTCTGACGGCGGTGATCTCGGCTGCGGCACTGCCCGAAGGCGCCGCGTCGGTTGCTGGCCCCAAGACGATCCTTGATCTACAGCCCTACAAGCGGATAACGCGTGTCGCGGTGCGAGACCCAGCGGGACATCCCGGTACCGCTACATTGGTCGAAATCAACCCGCACATTAATGCCTGGTCGGTGTTGACGCTGGCCTGGGGCGATGCTGCGCCGAGCCGAAGTTACCATCTCGAAAATGGCGACCCGCGGACGCAGCTGCGTTTGATCGCCGGGGGGATTGAACTCTCTGCGAACGGCCATAGCGCCGTATGCACACTCTGGGCCGCTGAGCCTGAGGCACCAGATCGGATGATGATCGAGCGCGCAGCTCGCGCTGAATTGCCGTACGCGCCGCTTTGTAGCGATCGCTTGTATCTGCGCAATCACGTACGTGGTACGCGGACCCAGATTGAGCGCGTTACCGATCTACTCCGCGATCACGTTTGGGGCGGTGATAAAATTGTCGGCTTCGTGCGCGATACCTTTTTTCGCGATGCCTTCGTCGAAAAGGCGGCGCCGGCTGCCGCCAGCCTCAGTGCCGCAGCGCGTGACAATGTACCGCGGGCGGCGCGTTTGGAGGTTGGCAGTCGGCCACTGCAGGCGGCCCATCTGGGTATTCGGCTTGGTGTTGACGTCGGGCCGGATCAGGCCGGCGCAGCATTGGATCCAGGGCGCTGGTACGCCGTGCCCGGCGCTCCCGGCATTTTTCTCAGTGCGCTGCAGCCGCACATGATTGAGCACGCCATTCTCGATGGCGACCGCGGTGCCGTGACACGTCTTGACGCGGTAGAAGCCAACGCGCTGGATTACCTCGTCGCGTTCGATCTTGCGCAGTTTGACTTAGGTTTCGCGCTCGGTACCGATCATCCGCGCGTCGATTGGTCTGACCGTGTGCCTGACAATCAGCGCCCGCCCGGTTCGCCCGGGCCCGATGGCATCGGCAACACGCTGCCGCTCGCGACCAGCGGCATGCTGAATCCGGCCTTGGTATTGCGCGCTGCGGCAACTTTTACCGGCGGCTTCAAGCGCGAGCATGGCGCGTTTCACTTCGGGCCGCTGTCGGAGCGTAACGGCGGCAGCCACTATGGTTTCATCGAACACGGCGCCGTCTTCAGTACATTGCAGCCGAGCCTCGCGACGCTGTACGTGCTCGATGATGGCACGGTCAACATGAAAACCTGGACGGCTTCCGATAACGCGCTGTTGCCGCGTATCCGAGACGCCCGGCAAAACGGCGTTGCGCTGATTGACTACGACGCGGTGAATGGAATTTCTGCGCCGGGCGCCTTGGTCGATAATTGGGGCGCGGGCAATTGGTCTGGATCGGCGAACGAAAAGCTACGCACGTTGCGTGCGGGTGTGTGTCTGCAGGAAAACAGCGGGCGGCGTTATTTAATCTACGGCTATTTTTCGACCGCAACGCCGTCGGCGATGGTGCGCGTCTTTCAGTCTTACGGCTGCCGCTACGCGCTCCATTTGGACATGAATGCGCTTGAGCATACCTATCTCGCGCTTTATCTAAATAACGGTGGCGAGCTGCGGGTTCAGCACTTAATTCAGGATATGGCGGTGGTTGATAAAAAAGGTGGTGAGCCTTTAGCGCCGCGCTTTCTCGGCTTTCCTGATGATCGTGATTTTTTCTATTTGCTGCGGCGCTCAGAACGACCATGACGCGCTACTGGCTTGGGGGTATGGCGTTAGCGGTGACGGTCTCAGTCTTTGCCGCTGGCGATAGCCGCCTCGCCGCGCAAAACGAGCAGTTGTTTCAGCAACTGCAAGATGTGCACGGTTTAACCGACACGCAAATGCGTGACATCCGAGGGATCTTTACGCGCTCCGGCTATATCGGCCAGGGGAATCCGGCGCTGTCCGAGCATCCCGAATCGTCGCAACGCTGCCAGAGCAAACTTGCACTGCAGTCGATCGATTACCGCAATCCGCGCTTCGAAAAAATTTGCCACGCGAAGTACATGGCGCCGTTATACGACCCGAAAACCCAGACGCCGGAAGACGCCAAAGCTTGTATCGACCAATTCGAATTTCCTGATATTCCTTGCGCCTATCCCGTGGTGTGGGTACGCGCGCGTGAAGCTGCGGAAATTTGCGAGGCCGAGGGCAAGCGGCTCTGCGATGCCCATGAGTGGGAGGGGGCCTGTGATGGAGATTTACAGCCGCCGGACTATCGTTTTGATCTCGCTGCTGGGGTGCCGCCGGACGAAGGTCTGCGCCGCATGCGCGCGGCCCACAACCGCGCCGATCAGGCGGATAAACGCTGGAGTTACGGCCCTGCGTACCGTACCGGCGTTTGTGCCACTGCGAGCCACAAAACGCCGGATTGTCCAGGTGGTGGCTGGAGTCATTGCGGCTCCAACACCTATCCGGCCGGTGATTTCCCGGCTTGCGCCAGCCCGCTCGGCGTCTATGACCTTAACGGCAACGCCGCCGAGCACATGAACCTTCCGCTTAGCCTCGAGGAAATGAGCAGCCGCGGCAGCAAGACGCTGGGCTATACCGAAATGAAGGGCAGCTGGTTTATTTTCGACACCTACCGCGCGCACGAAGATTGGTGCCGCTGGCGTGCGCCGTACTGGCACGGCACGCGTGTAATGGATGAACACAGCCACGCCAACTACCACCTCGGCTTCCGCTGCTGCAAGGATCCCTAACCGCGGGCTTTAGCGCAGCGGCATCAAAAAACAGCGGTGCTAGCGTGCCGTGTCACTGCCGGATGCTGTAGTAGGGATTAGGCCGAACGCGTCGCGTGGTTGCGTCAGTCTCGTCAGCAATTCCCCGAGCTTCGGGATTGCGCCTTCGTCGCTGAACAAGTTCGCGGCTTCCGGGTCGGTGAGCAGCTTCAGCAAGGGCCGAGCAACGCCGCCGATGTAGGCGATGTTGCTGATCATGCGTACACCGTGACTATAGTCGGCGTAGCGGGCGCCGTGAACGGTGCTGAGCGGCTGTATCGCTTGGCCGTCGGGCTCGTGCCAGCCATAAATGGCGACGCGGCCGGGGAAGTTCCACAAGCGATTACTGAGCACCAGATCTTTTTTATCGCCAGCAGTTAGCGTGCCCAGTGCGGCGGCAAACAGCGACCGTTGCTGGCGCACTTCCTGATTGTGATGCCAGTAATAAGCCGTTGTCCGCATCGCGTCGCTGGCGGGCAGCGGCTGCGGTGCGAGGTGGACGGGCGCTTGCGCATAGATGGCGTCGACCAGGCGCCGAGTGGGCAGGACATCACCGTAGCGCGCGGCAACCGCTAATGCGGTGCTAAGCCGCATCGGCACGAATAGATAATCGCTGTCGGAGCCAATCGCCAGATAATCCGGGGCAACGCAGACGGTGGCTTCAACGACGCTGCCATCGGTTTGCTCGGCGCTTAATTGCACCGGTAGCCGCCGACGCAGAAAAGTCGGGACGTTCCCCGCCATCAGCTGCGTGTAAATTGCGGCCTCGCGTTCGTCTTCTGTCATCTCGGCCACTTGCCGTGCAAAGGCTTGGCCTCCCGGTGCGGCGCTCGCGCGCGGCGGAATGTGTTGCGAGGTTTCTGCCTCGCAAGGTGCGGCGAATGCGCGCCAGGTCAGGAAAACGGAAGCGAAATAAAGCGCTGAGGCCAACGTGCGGCGGTGATTCATTCGGGTCGGGGTCTGGTTTGCGCGTCGTGCGGCGTGGTCGCCGCGCGACTGGAAATTTCGGCCACCGGCACCCGACACGGCTTGGCGAAGCGCCATCAACAAAAACCAGCCGCCGCGGGCACGGCGTGGTGAGTATGGCAATCTCATTCCAAATTCAGCAACCCCGCCGGTCAGACAGGCCCTATGGGACTGATCAGTCGCGCTAAGCCGGTATCAACACGCGAACCAGGCCAATGACCGTGCCGGGCCGCACGTTGCGCGCGCGATCGGCAAAGCTTTCAGTCACTTCGTAGCCAGCTGGCGCGAGCAGCTGCCCCGAAGCGGTCCGCAGCGGTTGCGCCAAAATCATGCCCGGCTTCAATGCCGCGAGCGGCAGTTCGCGCAAGCTTGTTGCGCCAACTTCACGGCCGAGCACTTCCTCGAGGTGATGCAGCGTCGGCGCCTGATCGGCTGGCGTTTCCGAACGCATCAAGGTTAGCGCCGCGTCCGGGCTATAACCGCGGGCTTCGAGCAAGCAGTATTTATTCGCGATTTCGAGAATATTGGTCAGCGCTAAAACACGGTCAGATAACACCAGCGTTTCTGGCGCGTGTTCGCCGCGCCGGGAATGAAATGCGAGGCGAATGAGCGAACGTACTGTTTCCAGACGCGGGATGTGCGCCAGTAGTTTGTCGCCGCGATCCGGCGCAGATTCAATCATTTTCTTGTTTTCGCCCGAAAGTACTTCGCCGTTCAAATGCCGCTCGACGACGTCCGGATCGATGCCGATTAGCCCGAGATTGAACAGCAACGCCGCAACCTCCAGCTCCCAAATTCGGGTCTGGCCAGCCTTTTCGGCGAGCTGCCGGGCCATGGCGCGTACCCGGTTGGCTTGGCCGAATAGATTCGGCGCCGCCAGCGCCAGGGCATCGATTAATGACTGCACGCAGCCTTTCAAGGTTTGCTCAAGCAGCACGTGTTCGGCCGTCACGAGTTGGTATTGGCGCGCCGCGGCGATTACTGCTTCGATCAAGTCTTCGCGTTTACAAGGCTTGTTCAAGAACCGAAAAATACGGCCTTGATTGATCGCAGCAATCGCGGAGTCCATATCCGCATAGCCGGTCAGTAGAACGCGTGTCGCGTCCGGCTGCAGTTCGTGCGCCTTGGCCAGCACCTCGATGCCGGACATGCCGGGCATCCGCATATCGGAAATCAACACGTGCAAGTCGCGGGTCTGTTTGAGTATGGCGACGGCGGCTTCGCCGCCCACCGCAGTGATCACCTCAAATTGCCGCGACAAACTCAATTCCAAGCCTTCAAGCACGCTGGGATCGTCATCAACGCAAAGCACGCGCGGGCGCTTCACCGCCGTTTTTGCTGGTGCCGTCGCCGCTGTGCCGGGAGGGGATATCGAGATACTCATGCGGTGGCTCCGTTTGCGGTTGGAGAACTTTGGCCGGTGAGCTGGCGCTCCCAGGCTTCGACAGACGCGATCGTTAGGCCACTCAATTCCAAGTACGGTCGATCCAGCGCCGGCTCCTCGACCAGCGGTCGCCGGTTCGGTGCTTGGCTGCGCAATGCAAAAAGACGGGCGAGATGTAACGTTCCGGCCGGCGTGGGGTGCGGAATGCCATCATCGGAGGGATGGCTTGCGGTGCTAACGGTTGAGATCAGCTCCGCTGGCAGGCCCCATAAATCCATCAATTTGCTGCTGATACGATTCAAGTCAGTATCGAGCGGTAGGCCGGATAGCGCGCTATTGCTGAGCAACGCCAGGGCGCCGATGCTCTGAAGAATGGCGGCGGTGAAAACGAGCGGCCGGCGCAGCGGATTTTCGGTCAGTGTCGCGGCGAATTCGGCTGTGCGGGTCGATAGCTGGTGCAAGGCTTCGAGCTGTGCTCTCAGCGCCGGGTCGCAATTTGCGGTTTCGCGATAAAGCTCATGTGCGGCGATCAAGCCGCAGATCATGTCCAAGCCTAAGCGCCGAATCGCTTCCCGAACATTGGTGGCCGGGCGATCAAAGCCGAACATCGCCGAATTTACCACTTGCAGCAGACGCGCCGTCATCGCCGGATCGCGTTCCAACGCCTCGGCTAGGCGGTTGAAATTGGGCTCCTGCATGCGCAGCTCGGCTTGCATCAACGCCAGCAGTTTGGGTGCGCTCGGCAGCGGGTGTTTGGAGTCGGCCGCCGATAACACCGGGTCGTTATCGAACTCGTTTTGCACCCGCATTGTGTCTTCGATAATTTGATGTAAGCGGTTTATATCGAAGGGTTTAGAGAGCACACGGTGGGCGACACTGATCGCGCGGATCAAGCCCTTTTGTCCGGTTTCACCGGAAAGGATGATGCGCACAGTCTTCGGGTATTCGCGGCGAACAGCGTTTAATAACTCGGCACCATCCATTTGCGGCATCCGCATATCAGTAACGACAGCATCGAAATTCTGCGTTGCCAGAATGCTCAGCGCTTTCTGCGCAGCGTTCGCAAACGCCGGATGCCACTGATCCTTGAGCCGGTGCAGACGATTTTCCAGCCCTTCAAGAACATCCGTCTCGTCGTCGACGAAAAGCACGCGCATCAAAACGTCTCCGTAGCGCCGGGCTGCGATAGCGGCAGCACCAGGTGAAAGCGGGTGCCGTGCGGTTGCACAGCTTCGAACCAAAGCTGGCCGTGGTGGCCGTCGACGATGATCGAGCGCGAAATGGCCAGGCCTTGTCCGGTGCCTTTGCCGACCGGTTTGGTGGTGAAGAAAGGGTCGAAAACACGGCCTTTTATTTTGTCCGGGATGCCGGGGCCGTCATCTTCGATCTGTACTTCAACGTGATTTTGCTGCGGATCAAGCTGCGTTCGGATGGTGATCGTGCCGAGCTGTGATGCACCGGGATATGCCTCGGCGATCGCGTGTGCGGAGTTGGTAATCAAATTGATAAAAACCTGGCTGAGATCGGTGCGCCCGCAAGGGATAAGCGGCAAGGCGCCGAATTCGGTTTTGATCGTCGCGAGATATTTGTATTCGTTGGCCGTCAGCACCAACGTGTTCTCGATGAGCTTATTGAGATCCAGCGGCTCGGGCTCGCTGCTTGGGTGTGAAAACACTTTCATCGCTTCGACGATGCGCTTGACGCGGTCGACACCTTCCAGCGAGCGCTTGACGGCACGCGGCAGCCGCTGTTCGAGGAAATCAAGATCCGCTGCCTCGGCGGCGGCGATTAATGTCGTTTCCACGTCGCCGCGTTCTTCGGGTGTGCAGGCGAGCAGCTTGCGGCCTGATTCGATCAACGTCAGCAGGCCCGGAACGGCATCGGAAATAAAGCCGATGTTATCGCCGATAAACTGCATCGGGGTGTTGATTTCGTGTGCGACGCCGGCAGAGAGTTGACCGATCGACTCCAATTTCTGCGCGTGCCGTAGCTCTACCTCCAGCTTGCGCCGCTCACGTAGATCCATCGCCACTAGCACAATTGAGATGCCGGCGTCTTCTTCGCTGCGCTGTGCGTCAACCGATAAAAACACCGGCACGGGCTCGCCGGCTTTGCTCAGAAAATTAGCTTCGAGACGGATTGGCGCCGTTGTGCGCTGGGCGGTGCTGGCATAGCGCTTGAGCACGGCGTCGGCGTCGGGATACACGGTGGTCAGCGGGCTGCCGTTGAGTTCGGCCTCGCTGAAGCCGAGCAATTCCACTGCTGCCGGATTTGAGCGGCGAATACGGCCGTCGTCAGACACTACGAACAATGCACCGGGGATGACATTCAGCAGGCCCATAATGAAGCTGTAAATGCGGGCCATTTGCTGGTCGTTGATCACCGATTCGCGCGTGCGTGCAGCAAGCTCGGCTTCTAGCGTAGTGATCTTGTGCTGATATTGTTGCAGGTCTTCTGCGGCAACTACTTCCATGATGGTTTCCCCCGCTGCGCGACGTGTCCGTCGATTGATCCCACGTGGACTCGCCTACTAGTTAATGCCAATCCAGCGCGATGCAGGACTCGACATGATCGACGGCGGTATCCACCGGTCGGCTGGACCGGCTGCGGCGAGAATAGAATTCGGGTTAGAGTGATAAATGTGGCAGAACTATCGTGAAATCGCTGATTCAGGCCTTTATTGTTGAGTCGGCACGAAAACATTAGACAAAATGACGAAACTGGGCAGGCGTCAAGCGATACCATAGCGGCGCATATTGCCGGTGCAATAATAAAAACAAGTTGATTTTGTTATTGATTCGGCTGTTACGCCCCGTGATTTGAGCAGATGACGCTCAGTTGGGTAATACGCTCACGGTCCTATCAAGAAGCCGAATCAATAACCTAACCTTCGACGATGAAACCTTACGGCCGCAACGTGGCAATTTTGGGCGGTGTGCGCATTCCATTCGCGCGCGCGCAGGGGGTTTATGCGCAGCGCAGCAACCAGGACATGCTGACCGCAACATTGAAAGCGCTCGTCGATAAATTCCAATTGCATGGCGAGCGTTTGGGGGAAGTCGCAGCTGGCGCGGTGCTCAAGCACGCGCGTGACTTCAATCTGACGCGTGAAGCGGCGTTGTCGTCCGGTTTGGCGCCGGAAACGCCCGCTTTTGACGTGCAGCAGGCCTGCGGCACCGGGCTCGAAGCGGCGCTGTTGATCGGCAGCAAAATCGCGCTCGGCCAGATCGAAAGCGGCATCGCTGGCGGTGTTGATACGGCGTCCGATGCGCCCATCAGCGTGAGCGAAAATCTACGCCGCATCCTGCTCGATTTAAGCCGCGCGAAAAATACGCCAGCGCGACTAAAAGTGCTCTCGCGCTTTCGTCCGAAAGATCTGGTGCCCTTGGCGCCCGGCGTCAGCGAGCCGCGCACGCGGTTGAGCATGGGTCAGCATTGTGAGCAGATGGCGAAGGAATGGCAGATTCCCAGGACGGCGCAGGATCGGCTCGCGTTCGAGAGTCACCACAATGCACTGGCCGCGTATGACAAAGGTTTTTTCGACGACCTCCTCGTGCCTTACTCAGGATTAACCCGCGACAACAATCTACGTGCCGATACCACGCTGGAGAAGCTTGCGGCGTTGAAGCCGGCATTCGACAAGACCCACGGCACGCTGACCGCGGGTAACTCGACGCCGCTGACTGATGGCGCGGCCGCGGTATTGCTGGCTTCTGACGACTGGGCCTCGTCCAATGGCCTGAAGCCGCAGGCGTATCTCACGGCTTACGAGACGGCTGCGGTCGATTTTGCCGGCGGACGTCGGGATGGTTTGCTGATCGCGCCCGCGTTTGCCGTGCCGCGGCTACTGGCGCGCGTCGGCTACAGCCTGCAGGATTTCGATTTCTACGAAATTCATGAAGCGTTTGCAGCGCAAGTGCTGTGTACATTAAAAGCTTGGAATGACCCGAAATTTTGCGCCGAGCGCCTCGGATTGGCGCGACCACTCGGGGCGATCGACCCGCATCGGCTCAATGTTTGTGGTGGCAGCTTGGGGCTGGGCCACCCGTTTGCCGCGACGGGCGCGCGCATCATCGCGACGCTCGCCAAGCGGCTCGCTCAAAACGGCGGCGGTCGTGGTTTGATTTCGATCTGTACCGCGGGTGGGATGGGCGTTGCGGCGATACTCGAAGCTTGAACCAGGCTTGAACCAGCGCGAGGATATTTTGTAAAACAAACGGTGTTTCGGCATTTTCGTTGCGTAATGTCAGGCGCGAACGTGCAGGCCTTACCGAAAGCGCTGCGGCCCGGCATACTTCTGGCTGACAAAAACGGCTTAGCGCCGATTTAAAAAATTGAAGGGGAGACTGATGAGCCTGTTCCGTACCAAAGCGATTGAGACCGATCTGGAAAAAAATACCGGCCTCAAACGCAGCCTCAACGCGTTTGATCTGGTCATGCTCGGTATCGGCGCGATCATCGGCACAGGCATCTTCGTGCTGACCGGCAAAGCGGCGGCGGTGAGCGCCGGCCCGGCCGTTGTGCTGTCGTTCGTCGTTGCAGGCCTTGCCTGTACGTTTGCGGCGCTGTCGTACGCGGAACTGGCTTCTTCGATCGGTGGCGCAGGCAGCGCCTACGGCTATGGCTACGCCGGTCTCGGCGAATTGCCGGCCTGGATTATTGGTTGGATGCTGGTGCTCGAATACGCGGTCGCCGTGCCGGCCGTCTCGGCGGGTTGGTCGGAATATCTAAACACCGGCCTGCAATCCATCAATTTACACATGCCAGCGGCGATTACGCACAGTTTTCTCGACAACCAGCACGCGGGCAGTTTTGTGAACTTGCCGGCGGTGCTGATTATTTTGACGCTCGGCGTCGTGCTCGCTTGGGGCGCGAAAGTGGGCGCGGTGCTGAATGCGATCGTCGTCGCGGTCAAGTTGGCGACGATCTTCCTGTTCATCGGCGTCGCAGCATTTCATGTTGACCCGACGCTTTGGCACCCCTTCATTCCGCCGGCCACCGTTGACGCGGATGGCGTTTCACACTTCGGCTGGGGCGGTGTATTCGATGGCGCTTCGCGAATTTTCTTCGCCTACCTCGGCTTCGATGCTGTTTCCACGGCCGCTGAAGAAACCAGGAAGCCGGCGCGTGATTTGCCGATCGGTATTCTCGGCTCGCTTGGCGCCTGCACCATTCTGTACATCGTCGTCTCTGGCCTGCTGACCGGCATCGTTCCCTATACCAGCCTCAACGTTGGTTCGCCGGTGGCGTACTCGCTGTTGCAGATCGGCCAGAAAACCGCCGCCGGCCTGATTTCGATCGGCGCGATCGCCGGCCTAACGACGGTCATGCTGGTGATGTTCTACGGCCTGACGCGCGTGCTGTTTGCGATTTCGCGCGACGGCTTGCTGCCGCCGTTCTTCGCCAAGTTGCACCCGACGACGAAGACGCCGGTCGGCTCGATCATCATCGCTGGCATCGTCATGTTGGTGCTCGGTGGCTTCGTGCCGTTGGGGGATCTTGCCGATACCGCCAACATCGGCACACTCGGCGCGTTTGTCGTCGCTTGCGTCGGCGTGCTGGTATTGCGCAAAACCCGGCCTGATCTGAAGCGTCCGTTCCGCGCACCGTTCGGTCCGTTGCTGCCGCTGCTTGGTGTGTTGTCCTGCGCCTATTTGATGACGCGCCTCGGCAGCAAAACCTGGACCGCGTTCGTGGTTTGGCTGATCATCGGCCAAATCATTTATTTCGGTTATTCGCGCCGCCACGCATTGCTCGCCCGCAAGGTCTGAGTCGTCATTGGTTGCAAGGCTGCTGATCGCTACCGCGGGGCGTGACGATGGAACAATTTTGGGCGGTGGTCGACGCCATCAACAACACGTTGTTGTCAGCGCCGATGTTGATGGCCTTGCTGCTGATCGGCCTGCTTTTTTCGGTCTGGAGTAAGTTTTGCCAGTACCGCTCGCTGACGCACGGCATCGCGCTAATTGCCGGTAAGGGGATCGATACCGCGCACGGCGATGGCGCGCTGACGCATTTCCAGGCGCTGACCGCGGCGATGTCCGGTACCGTCGGGCTGGGCGCGATCGCCGGTATGGCGATCGCCGTCGATTTCGGCGGGCCCGGCGCGGTGTTTTGGATGTGGGTTGTCGGCTTGGTCGGTATGGCATTGAAGACCAGCGAAGTGACGTTATCGCTGTTGTTTCGTGATGTCTCCGAGCCGGGTAATCCACACGGCGGCGCGATGTATGTCGCCCGTGATGGTCTCGGCAATCTCCGCCCTGGGCTAAAACCATTCGGTAAATTCGTTGGCGGCGTGTTTTGTCTGGCGCTGCTGCTGTTCGCGTTTACCGGCGGCAATATGTTCCAGACCTGGAGCGTCGCCGATACTACGCGCGAATATTTCGGCGTGCCAACGTGGCTCACGGGTGTGATCCTGGCAATACTGGCCGGCATTGTCATTCTGGGCGGTATCAAGCGCATCGGGAATGTCACCAAAACGCTGGTGCCGTTTAAATGCGGGGTCTACGTGATCGCTGGGGTCTACGTGATTCTGCACAACGCCAGCTATCTGCCGGAGTTATTCCGGCTCATTTTCCAAGGCGCGTTTTCGCACACTGATGGCGCTGGCGCCTTTGCCGGCGGCACCTTGGGTTCGGCTTTTATGTGGGGCATGAAGCGCGCGCTGTTTTCCAGTGAGGCTGGGCTCGGTACCGCACCGATCGCCCATGCTGCGGTGAAAACGCCGGAGCCGGTGACGGAAGGTGTGGTTGCCGGTCTTGAGCCATTTATCGATACGATTTTTGTCTGCACGGTGACCGGGCTCGTCGTGCTTTCAACCGGAATCTGGAACCGCGCGCCGGCCGCCGTTTGGCAGGCGCCACCGGCGATTGTCGAAGCCGCGCCGGGCCAGTGGCAGCCCGATCTCAAGACGATTCCAGAGCAGAGTGGCGCGACCAAGGAAGACTGGAAACCCGGCGCACCGTTGTTCGTGATGGTCGAGGCGGACGGCGCACGCAAACGCCTATATGGCGTGCTCGGTGACGACGCGAAATCGGTAGCGTGGATGCCGCTCAGCACGGCTATCGCGCCGACCATACTCGATACCGGCGTTTACGCTGACTATCGCGGCTCGACATTGGTCGCCAAAGGCTTCGATAGCGTGCATCCTGGCCTCGGCCGCTGGTTGATCACGATTGCGGTCTGGGTGTTTGGGTTGTCTTGCATCATTTCCTATGGGTATTACGGCGAGCAGGGCGTGATCTATTTGTTTGGCGCGCGCGCGATAACGCCGTATCGCTGGCTCTGGTGCATTGCTGCTGCAGTTGCCTGTTTCGGCTTCATCAAAACCAGCGGCCAGTTGGACGCGATCAGCACGGTCGGCCTAGGGTTTATGTACTTGATCAACTTGCCGCTGCTATTGATCCTCGGCAACAAAGCCATGAATGCATATCACGACTACTTCCGCCGGCTGGATGCGGGCGAGATCCGAAGGCCGGGCTGAACGGCGCGCCCGCGGCGGGCCGCCGCGCACCCCGGTGGTATGTGCACCTGTTTTATTGCGCTGATCGTCTGAATCGCCATGAATGAACTTGCTCGCCGCAGCCATACGGCGGTTCCGAAAACCGGCGTGCTCTTGGTTAATCTCGGCACGCCGGACGCGCCAACGCCGTCCGCGATTCGCCGCTATTTAGCGCAATTTCTGGCTGATCGGCGCGTGGTAGAGATCCCGCGTGCGATCTGGTTGCCGCTGCTGTACCTATTTATTTTGCCGCTGCGCCCGCGGCGGCTCGCGCACGCCTATAGCTCGGTCTGGACTGAACAAGGCTCGCCACTCTTAGCGATATCCAAACGGCAGGCGGTTGCGGTACGGATGCGTCTTGCGCAGCAGTACGGTGCTGCCGTACCCGTAGCGCTGGCGATGACGTACGGCGAACCCAGCATCCCTGCCGCGATTGCCGAGTTGGAAGCCGAAGATGTTCGGCGCATCGTGCTTCTGCCGCTGTATCCGCAGTATTCCGGCTCGACAACCGCGGCGACTTACGACGCCGTGTTTAAGGTTTTACAACAACGCCGCTGGGTACCGGAGCTGCGCACGATCGGCAGCTACCACGATCACCCGGCGTATATCGCCGCGCTTGCCACGAGCGTTCGCAATCACTGGCAACAGTGGGGGCGGGGCGATCATCTACTGATGTCGTTCCACGGCGTGCCGCAACGCTATGTTTTAAATGGCGACCCCTATTATTGCCAATGCTTGAAAACCGGCCGTTTGCTGGCCGAGGCGCTGCAACTGCAGACAGCCGACTATACGGTTTCATTCCAAAGCCGTTTCGGCAAAGCGCCGTGGGTACAGCCGTATACGCAGGCAACGGTCGAAAAGCTCGCGAAAGGCGGCGTTAAAACCTTAGACGTCGTCTGCCCTGGGTTCGCCGCCGACTGCTTGGAAACGCTAGAGGAAGTTTCGCTGGGTTACGCCGATAATTTCCGCGCCGCCGGCGGCACGGCGTTCCGCTACATTCCAGCGCTGAATAGCGAAACCGGACATATCGACGCACTGGTGACGATACTGGCGCCGCAATTACGGCAGGATGACGCGATTACGCCCTCAGCGCGGGACGCCGAACAACGCGCGCAAGCGGCTGAGCCGGCATTTTACGGCCGTGAATAGCGCTACGGCGGGTGCGGTTTTTGTCAGAGCGTGCAGCAACGAGTAGCAGGTTTAGCTTTGATGAAAGCGCTAGCGGGGCGCACGTTGAAACAGCGGCCGTTGCCCCCAAGTTTCCTCGTTCCGTCTGAATTAAAGTCGGCGGCGGGCCGGCCGCGATGATCAAAAACCTGCGGTAACCCCATGTTCGTAAAAGTATAAGGACGCTTCGATGCAAGATTTGCTGTTGCAATACGGTCTGTTTCTGGCCAAAACCCTGACTTGGGTCGGCGGGCTCATCGTGCTGGTCATCGTCATTGCTGGCTTAGTTCGCGCTGGCCGCGAACATGTTGGCGAGCGCCTGGATGTTAAGAACATCAACGAACGGCTGCAGCGCATGGCCGATATTCTGAATCTCGACTTGCTCGACGAGAAAGAATACAAGCGCGAGGAAAAACGCCAGCGCGCTGAAGAAAAGGCCAAGCGGAAAGCGTCGAAGGACGATGAGCCGACGAAGCCGCGGCTGTTCGTGCTCGATTTCGATGGCGATATCGAAGCAACACAAGTTGCCGCGCTGCGCGAAGAAATCAGCGCCGTACTGCAGGTTGCCCGGCCGGAAGACGCGGTGATGGTGCGCTTGGAAAGCGGCGGCGGCATCGTCCACAGCTACGGCTTGGCAGCGTCGCAATTAAAGCGCGTGCGCGACCACGGCCATAAACTCTATGTGTCCGTCGATAAAGTCGCGGCCAGCGGTGGCTATATGATGGCCTGCGTTGCGGATCAAATTCTCGCTGCGCCGTTTGCGGTGCTCGGTTCAATTGGCGTGGTCGCACAAATGCCGAATTTTCACCGGCTGCTGAACAAGCACGAGATCGATGTCGAAATGCATACCGCTGGCGAATATAAGCGGACGTTGACGATGTTCGGCGAAAACACCGACGCGGCGCGCGCCAAGTTCCGCCAGGAGCTGAATGAAATTCACGACTTGTTCAAGTCCTTCGTCGCTGAGAACCGTGCGGCGTTGGCGATCGACCGCGTCGCCACCGGCGAGCATTGGTATGGCACGCAGGCACTGGAACTCGGCTTGATCGACACCATTCAGACCAGCGATGATTTTCTGTTGGCGCGGGTAAAAGATCACGACGTTTACGAAATCCGTTACCGCGTACGTCGCGCGCTGCGTGAGCAACTGCTCAGCACCTTGACCCGTATCGTTGGATTTACGAGTGCCCGCCTGCGTGACCCGGCCGGGGTTTTGCATGCTTACTCGGCGGTAGAACCCTTCAAAACCCGTTATTGAATCTCATATCACGTTGGCGGCATGCAGCTGCCGCATGAACTTGGCAGCGTGGACAGTGTCATACCGCCACGTTCATCGTGAACGAAACAAGAACCCAGACCTCTAGGATTTATCCCCATATGGCCATTCGCTCATTCATAAAGACGGCCGCCGTTGCTACGGCAGCCGGTTTGCTCGCAACGTTAGCGACGCTGAGCCTGTCTACGACTGCGCCAAGCACGGCGCACGCCGACATTCCCGCCAGCCTGCTCGCCGCTCCGGTACCGGGGCAAGTGCCGTCGTTGGCGCCGATGCTGAAAAATGTGTTGCCGGCAGTCGTCAATATTGCGGTCAGCGCCAAAGCCGAAGTGCAGCAGCAGAATCCGCTGCTGAACGATCCGTTCTTCCGCCGCTTCTTCGATATTCCGGACGGTCAGGGCGGGCCGCAACAGCAGCAGCCGGAACCGCAGGAAACGCAGGCGATCGGCTCTGGCGTTATCGTCGATGCCGAGAAGGGCTACGTCATCACCAATAACCACGTCGTCGCCCAGGCCGATAAAATTATCGTGCGCCTGTCCGATGACCGTGAAATCACTGCGAAGCTAATCGGCACCGACCCGGACACCGATCTGGCCGTGTTGCAGATCAAGGGCGCGAATTTGAAGGCGCTGCCGATTTCCGACTCGGATAAGCTCGAAGTCGGCGATTTTGTTGTCGCCATCGGTTCGCCGTTCAACCTGCGCCAAACCGTCACGTCGGGCATCGTCAGCGGCCTGGGTCGTCAAGGTCTCGGCGATGGTTACGAAGATTTCATCCAGACCGACGCATCGATCAACCCGGGTAATTCCGGCGGCGCACTGGTTAACCTGAAAGGCGAACTGGTGGGCGTTAACAGCCAGATCCTGTCGCGCTCCGGCGGCAACATCGGCATCGGCTTTGCTATCCCGACCAATTTGGTGAAGTCGGTCATGGCGCAGTTGATCGAATCCGGCGCGGTGACGCGCGGCCGCATCGGCATTCAAGGCGGCCAGGAATTGACGCCAGAATTGGCCAAAGCCTTCAATGTTCCGGACGGCCACGGCGCGCTGATCGGTAAAGTCTTACCCGATTCACCGGCGTCGAAGGGCGGTATGCAAGACGGCGATATCGTTATTGAAGCCAACGGCAAAGCAATCAAAGATTTCGCGCAGCTGCGCTACTTGGTAGGCCTGCTCCGGGTCGGCGATAAAGTTTCGATGAAAGTCTTGCGTGACGGTAAGCAGAAGGACATCACGGTCACCGTTGGCAAGAATACCGACGATAAAAAGATCGCCGCTGACGACCTGCACCCCGGTTTGAAGGGCGCAACGTTCGGTCCGCCGACGGGCCCTGCGGCCGAAGCCGCCCGTGCGGCAGGTGTCAAAGGGGTACAGGTACTCACGGTTGCGCCGCGTTCGACGGCGGCCAAGCAGGGCTTGCGTCCGAACGACATCATCCTGAGCGTTAACCGCCAGCCGGTCGGCTCAGTCGCCGAGTTCGAGAAGCTGGCCGCGGCTAAGGATACGCAGCTGCTGCTCCATGTTCTGCGCGGCAACGCGGCGTTCTTTGTGATTCTCGACCCGTCATAACACGGGTTTTAGAACCGCACCGCGTAAACATTACAACGCGGGCGTTCCAATCGGAGCGCCCGCGTTTATACTTTGGTGTCTCTACACTCTATCCCGCGATGCTCGAAAGCGAACTCAATCAGCTCGACGAACGTGTTCAACGCTTGATTGCGGCTTACCGGCAAGAACGTTTCGAGAAGAAGCGTGCATTGCAGGAGCGCGATCGCCTGCTGGCGTTGAATGCTGAGCTGAAGCGGCGTATCGAAGGTGTAGTCGAACGTATTCGTTCGCTGGAAGCGGACCCTAACCCATAGCCGGGAATCAACACGATGATGATCGAACCTGGCCGTAAATCCGACCCGCTGACCGTAACCGTGCGCATTATGTCGCGGGAGTACACGGTGACCTGCCAGCCTGACGAACACGAAGCGCTGGTGGCTTCGGCGGACTATCTCAACGAACGCATGACGGCGATACGCCGCCGCGGTAAGGCACTCGGAGCGGAGCGGATCGCGGTGATGACGGCGCTAAATCTTGCGCGCGAATTATTGGCGCTGAAAGGCGACGCCGCAGTGGTAAAGCCGGACGGCGAAAGCGTCGAGAAGCTACGGCAGATCGGGCATGACATCGATCAAACGCTAAACGCAAGCGATTGACGGCACTGAAACAACGCCAAGCCTGTGTTATCGTGTGGCCGTGTCTCCTGCGGTGTTCGACATTCGACAGGAACCCTTGAGCCTAATTGCAATGCAAAGGGAACCTCAACAGCGTAGGGAGTGCAGGCCCGCCCCGCAGCGGGAAGCCCAAATACGTTGTCCGGTGCCCACTTGAGACGTCGTCTCAAGGTCGAAGTCTGATGACGGCACAGGCGGGAGACACCCTTATTCCAGACGCTGCGGCACGTAAAGCCGCACTGCGTCAGCAGATGCGCCGCCTTCGTAGCGCCATCCCCAGTTCCGCCCGTAACGTCGCGGCACGAGCTTCGGCACGGCGGTTCCTGCGGTATTACCCGCAGCCTTGCAACATCGCTGTTTATCTTTCAGCTCGATCCGAACTACCGACACAGCCGCTGCTCCGCTTATTGTTCGCCGCCGGCCATCGTGTTTATGTGCCACTCACGCTCAGCGCCGGACGTATGCGTTTTGTCCGTATTCATGCTCACAGTAAAACGCGGCCTGGGCTGTTCCGTTTGCCACAGCCGATTGCCCCGCGCCGGGTTATAGCGGTTGATCGACTTGACCGGGTCGTTGTGCCGCTACTCGCTTTCGACAGTCGGGGCGCTCGTCTCGGCAACGGCGGCGGTTACTACGACCGCGCGTTTGCTGGGCAGAGGCGCGGGCATCGCGCCAAATTGATCGGCTATGGCTACGCCGTTCAGGAGGTATTGGATGTCGCTGCCGAGCCCTGGGACCTTCGCCTCGACGTCGTTATTACCGACCGCGCGCATCGAATACCACGGCTACCCGCTCGCTTAGACGAATAAGTCGGCGCCGGGTGAAAGACTGGGGACGCAAGAATCACGGACTGCGAAAACCCGGCGTTTTGATAACATCAATGACCGGATCGCATCATTCGTCTGCTTACTCATTTTGTAACTGAATCAACACTGCCAATAGTTTTTCGCCTCACCGTGCAATCACAAGGACGTCTCAGTGAAATTCTTATTTACAACGCTCGTTGTCTTTTTTGCCGTTGAATCAACCGCCCACGAGCGTGATATCACGATCGAGTCCGCTACCGATCTTCGAGATTGGTGTGAGGCGTCGTCGCACGACTTATATGTCGGACAAGGGATTGCGCCTTATAACTGGAGCGCCTCGTACTGGGAAAAAGACGGCATCTTGAATGTCAAAGGTAGCTGGCGCATTGACGATAAGGAGGTCATTGTCGAATGCCAAATCGCGCAAGGTGCTGAAGTGAGAAACGCGGTGATGTCGGTGCACGAACGTAAGTAACCAGAAATGTGGAAAAGGCACACCCGTAAAATTCTATTTCTGCGGTAACGCAATTTCGCTTCAAACACCGAATCTGACGTCATGTTCGCGCACCGAACATGCTATGCAGAATGCTATTTCTTGGATTTATGCCAAGCGCGCGCCGCTCAATCCCCGCGAATAGGCGTCTGTCGGTTTCCACTTCGGAAATGGCACATTGCAATTGAATATTCCATTAGATCGCAATCGGAGCTGAGAATTTAAGAATTTCAGTCTCCTGTAATTCGGTCGGGTCATAATGGGAGACGTAGCATGTGGAAGGGACGCGCTAAAGTTATCATGGCGTTACTGATGTGGAACGTCGTTTGCAGCTCGGCATCCGCGACCGAGAACGGCCTTATGACCTATCCCAACGGTGTCAATACCGTGCTAAACGGCGTGCTACCGAAGCCGGGAGATACGCGTTTCTATAATTACAGCCAGTACTACATTGCCAATACGTTCGTGGGCGATGACGGTGCCAGCTTGATTCCAGATTTTAAAGTGAGCGTTTTCGCCGAGGCCCCGCGCATTGTTCATACGTGGGGTAAGGGCTTGGGCCCGTTTAGCTTGGCCTCCGGCATTATCGTTCCGGTACTCCATGTTTCGCTCGATGTCGCGGGGACTAACAGTAAGAAGACGGGGCTGGGCGATATTATTCTGCAGCCGTTGTTTATCGGTTACTCGAATTCCAAGCACACGTTTTTTGCTTTTGCGGTAACCGATGTCGGCGTGCCGACGGGCGCTTATTCAAGAAATAGAGCTGCGAACACCGGGGTTAACTATTATTCATTTTGGCCAAACGTCGACTTAACTTGGTTTCCAACCCGGAATTGGGAGGCGAGCGTCAGCGCGCTGGCGGAATTTCACACGAAAAATGCGGCTACCGATTACCAGTCCGGCGCCGTTGCCGAGGTCGACTATCACGTTGGCTATTCGATACGGCACGACTTACAGCTCGGTGTGCAAGGCTATTTCATTCGTCAATTTTCCGACGATAAAGTTGGCGGCGCAAAATTCTTTAACGGCTTCCGCGGCCGCGCGAATGCGGTTGGCCCGCAGTTACGCTATGACTTAAAGCCTGGCGTTGGGTTCGTCTTGAAATTCCAAAAAGAATTCCAAGTTGAGAATCGTGCCCGCGGCCAAAAAATATGGATTCAATTCAGCGCCCCGTTGTGACATCGAAGCTAGCGATGCGATAACGCGCTTGCTGTCGTGACAGCGGGCTGCAACGACTCGGATCCGGATAGCAGCACACCCTTATTTAATAACCAACCGGCGATGCGCGCAGCAGTGCGTGCCGGCATCCGATGCGACCATTGGCTTAATAATGTCGACAACGACATCTGCTCGACCAGCGCATGGAGTAGCGACAATAGATCGTAGCCTTCGACAAACGCCAGCGGCCGTTCCAAATTCGGGTGTTGCAGGGCGGCGCGCAGTTGTACACGGTCGTCGACGACGCAAGGAAGCTCGATCCAAGTGCTAGCTTGCGAAAGGAAGACCGGTGCGAGCAGCGCATGCGCCAATGTGTCTGCCCGTATCGCCGTTGCCGACGGCGGTCGGTCCGTCTGCATCTGCAAGAGCCGACGGGCAGCGCCGAGCGTGCGCGCCGTTGCCGAAGGTGTTTGAACCGGGAATGGCTGTGCGCGGGCTTGCCAAAACGGCGAGTCGGCGGCAGGCCAAGCCTGGGCGTAGTAGCGCTCGGTCCAAAAACAGTGCCGTGCTGCGGTATCGATCAACGTTTGCTGAAAATAGGTTTGTGCCAGCGGCGCGCTTGCGTTATCGGTAAACGCGGTATGGATTGCGGTCGCGGCCTGCAATGAGAAGCGCATCGCTTTTTCAACGCCGCTCGACGACAGCGGATCGAGCGCAAACGCGGCGTCGCCAAGACGCAGTACGCCATCCTGCCAGGCGTGTTCTGAGATGGATGGCGTTGCGGCACAGGCGCGTAGCTCAGTAGCGGCAACGGCATCGGCGCACTGTACGAATAAATGGCTGCGCGCGAGCGCCGCTTTCAGCCAAATTGGAGGCTGGCTCGGCGCGTGGCGGCGCGGTGTCGCAGGATCGCAAAACGCCATAACACGGTAGCGGCCATTGGGCAGCGGCGCGCCCCAAAGCCAGCCATCGGCAAGTGCTTCAACACGGGTTTCAGCCGGCATACTGGTCGCTTCAAACTCGCACCACAAAGCCAGCAGCGGCGGCGCCGTCGCAATACGATTTTGGGCCCCCGCCGACCTGCCGCGCGCATCCAATACCAGGCGGACGCGAAACGTTTGGTGCTGGCCCCCGTGTTCGACGTTGACGCGCATACCTTCGCCGTCGCGTGCCATTGCGCGCACCGTCGCGGACAGCAGGCAGCGCGCACCGCGGTCGGCGGCGCGGCTGAGCAGTGCGGCATCGAATTGCGCGCGTGCGATCATCGTGCCGCTCGCGCTGTCGTTTGCCGGGCGCTGCTCAGCAGTACGACTGGACCAGATCAGCCGCGTCGGCAGTGCGCGGTGGTGCGGCACGGCGTCTAGCAAATCGGATACGACGAGGAAGTCCAATATGTTGGCGACGCCGCCGGTGATGGCCTCGCCGAGGTTGCCCGGTGGCGTCGTTTGGCGCTCGACGATGATCACGCGGTAGCCGAGCTGCAACAGACGCAGTGCTGCGCAAAGCCCGGCCGGGCCAGCGCCGATGACCAGGACATCAGCGTCCATTTGGATCGACGCTAAGCGGGCGGAGCAGCGGGCGACGCGATGGGCGCCGCACCGGCGAACCAGTCGGGTGCGAACTGCGCGAGCCGGCCATGCGCTTGTATCGTGTAATGCAGCCAGCCTCGGATGTAATCGCAAGCCGAGCGGCCGCGTGCCAATACTTCGTGGTGACAGCCGCCGCCGCAAAGATAACGGGCCCAGCACTGCGAGCACGGGGACTGCTGGTGCACGTGACGTGCGCCGAGCCATGCGGCTTGTTTCTCGCGATCGATGCCGGTGGTCAGCGTGCCGAACTGGCCGGCTTCGTCTCCGACGAAGCGATGGCAGGCAGATAGGTCGCCATCGGCGGAGACGCCAAAATAGCCCGCCCCGGCGCCGCACGGGTAAGGGCGGTGCGTGCCGCGGTGCAGTTCACGCATCGCGTTGACCATGTTCAGAAACGGGTAGCGCCGCCCGCGCAACACGTGCTGCTCGAACGACAGGCCGCAGGCGATCATGCCTTCGAGCATTTCTGTAAGGCCAGCGCCATCGAGTTCGGATTGATTGTTCGACGCTCGCAGCAACGGCGAGAAGCCGACGCTGTGGAAGCCCATATCGACAAACAAATCCAGCGTTTCCGGTAATTCGATATTGCTCGGCGTCACCGTGACGCGGGCCGATACCTGCATCTTTTGCTGCCGCGCGAGCAGCGGCGCAACCCGTTCGACGATGCGAGCGTAGGAACCGCGGCCGTTCTTGAACGGCCGTAGGCGGTCGTGATTTTCAGCGTCGCCATCGAGGCTAACGGTGATTGCAAAGCCGTGGCGCTCAAAGAACTCGGCATCATCAGCCGTTAACAGCGTGCCGTTGGTCGTCATCGAAAAGCCGATGCCGACACCGCGCTGCGCGGCTCGGTCGGCCGCGTAGTCGGTGGCTTGTTGCAACACTTTACGATTGACCAACGGCTCGCCACCGAGGAACGCTAGATTGACACGTCCGCCCGGCTCGGCTTCGCGCAAGAGCAGATCAATCGCCGCACGCGCGGTGTCGAGCGTCATGCTTTTAGCGGCGCCGCCGAAGCCACCTTGCTGCGCATAGCAATAGCCGCAGCCGAGATTACATTTCTGTGCGATCGCCAACGACAACGCGTGCGCCGGCATCGGCTGCAGCGGCTGGTCGTCAATCGCCGCCGGTGCTTCTAGGCCGCTGGTTGCGATCAATCGCGTCAGGCTGTTTTCGTCGCCAGCCGCGAGTACCGCTTCAAACTCAGCGGCAAGGGCAGGCGGCAGGCTGAACAGCCGCGTGCCGTTGACGATCAACAGCTGGGTGTCGGGCGCGCCGTCGATCAGATGCGCTTGCGGGCTGCGTGGGCTGGACGTAGCGGCAACGCGCCGCGCCAGCGGCGCAGCCAGCGCGGCGATCGTGTCCGGCGCCTGCACTGGCGTTGCACTCATGACACGTCGGCGTCTTTGCCACCGATGATAAAGCTCAGCGCACCTTGCCAGTCTTTGAATAAATCATCGTAAGAATACAGGCGGCTATCGGTGCGGTTATCGGGAATGTAGGTGCCGGTACGTTTCTTTGCCATCCACATATCGCCGTGACTCAAGCCATCCGCTGCGGGTTCAACGTTGACATAATCCGGCCGGCTCGCGGCCCAGTAATAACAGGCACATTCGCGGTAGTCGTTTTGCCACGGCGCGCACAGGCCTTGTGTCAGCTCGCCGGGTTGGAGCAAATCGCGCGCGAGCGCTGCCGAATCGCCATCAAAGAAATGGCGTACCGTCAACCGCACCGTGATCGTCGGCACGTCGCTGGCGATAACTTCGGTGATTGCCGGCTTCGCCACACTGAACTTGCACTCCACTTCCTGGCCTTGCTTGTCCATGATGCGCGCCAGGGAATTAGACCATTCCATAAACGACACCGCATTCGGGTTTGCAACACTGGCCAAGGTGCCGCTGCCACCGCCTGGAAACACGGGGCCGGTGGTCAGCACCATGGTGTCGAAGCCATCGACGCTCAGTAGGCGGCGATGCACCAGATCGGCGTATTGCGCATCTTCGGCTTCAACGACGTAGTTATTGTTTTCAACCAGCACGATGCCGACGAACGTACGGCGCCAGAGATTGCGAAAATCGAACTCCAAGCCGGGAAAGCAGTTTGAGATTGCCGTACGCGGCAGCACCGATATTGGGTTGCCGAGGCCGCGATAGTGCAGCTGCGCCGTGAGATTATTGGGCTTGAGTGTGTCGGTCATTGGGCGTGCTCCGAAGCGCCGGATGCGGCGCGGCTGGCAGGTGCAGCGAACATGGCTTGGCTTGCAGCTTTGATCACGAGATCGATTTGGCGCCGCGTCAGCGTTAGATCGCGGCCATCGGCTCCGCGCATCAGCGCCGGCATTTTGCGGCGGGTGGCGTCGGAAAGGTCGCCGATTTCTTCGGGTCGCCGCAGTGCGTCTTGGAACCACGGTGCACCACCCGCGGCAAGTGCTGCGAATACCCGTTCGTGCAGCGCTCGTAACGCCAGATTATCGACGAGCGATGTCGCCGCGATCGGGCCGTAATAGCGCTCGAAGTCGTTGGTATCTTGCCGCACCATCGTGCTGGCAACGTTCTGCCGGCCGTTAATGGCGTTGCCGTTCATCACTGCGGTGTTCATCAGCCGCACCGTTTCCAGCGCCCGGCGTACCAACTCCATCGCGTCGTCGATCGTCACCGTTGCGGCATCGACGTTGGTGCCGTACAGAATTTGCTCCAGTTCATCCGATACCACGCGTATCGGCAGTGTGTCTGGCGCGAACGCTGGCGGTCCGGCGCCGATATGGCTTTGTGCGGTCAGCGCGGCGCCGACTTTTCGCTGCAGCGTTATGCGCACATAGCCGTCGCATTCGTCGTCGAGATAGCCCCAGCTGACGCGGTCATTGCCGTCGTCGTAGCCGGCAAAAATTTGCGCGGGATTGGTCGGCGTTTCCGACGGATTAGCCACCGTCGGTCCGCTGTTTTCGCGGTAGTTGTACCAGGGGCCTTTATCTTTATCGTAAAGCACGAGTGCATCGTCATCGATAATTGGATCGACTTCAGTGGTGGTCGGGCTCGTGTGGCGGACGCGTGCGGCGCCGTAAACATTGCCAGCAGCGGGTGTGAAGCGCAGGCGAATTTCCGGATAGGCCGCTGTTGGCTTGATGAATTGCACCCAGCCGAGCGGCAGCGTCCGGCCGGCGAGAAAATTGTGGCAAGCGCCGAGCAGCGGTACGCGCGTGTTGTTGTCGTGCGCGATGTCGACTGCGGCGACGATTTTATCGTCCGCTTGCTGCGTGCGACGGAAGAGTTTGATATTGCCGACTTCAACGTGCCAGCTGAGATCAGCAACGCTCAGTCCGTCCTGTGCCAGCAGCGAAGTCGTCAGCGGCTGCAACGTGTCTGGCGCTTCTGAGGTGATGGCAAACACTTCCAGAAACGGTGCGACCGGGCGGATTTTCCCGTCTTCTTCCTTAAAACGGATGCGCGCCGGCGTGACTACTTCGACGATTTCGCCAGTCGTAGGGTCGATGTTTGGCGTCGGCTGCGGCACGATGCGGCGGTAGTCGAGCGGCTTTGACGGCGAGATTTCGAGATCGAAGGCTTCTAGCGGCTCGCTGGCCGCGCCGAGGCGGCCGATCGCCAACGGCGGCAGAATTCGGAGTTCTTGTATGGGCATGTCGGGCTCCTTAGGTCAGCGCCAGATTGATCTGGCTGCTGATAATCCGGGTGGCGGTATCGACCATTTGCTGATCGGCCTCTTGCATCGCCGCGAGATACGGCCGGCGCGAGTCGGGCACGATTTTACGAAGCGCATCGATTAAATCGCTGGCCGCACTGAGCAAATCTAGATGTACACGCCAGCGATTAGCTTCGCCGATCGGGCTATTCATCGTATACGGCATTTGGAACGGCGGGCCGGCGGTAATGCCGGGGTTCAGGTCCCCGGCCGAAAGCGGCAGCTGCATTAAGATTTCCGATAGCGCACGTAGGTTGTACATCTCGCCGAAGGTGCCGTTGATCAAGGCGCCGCGTGGGGTGAACGTACCGGCCGCGGTGAGTCCGCCATAGAGCAGAAATGTATGGCTGAGATAGGTCAGCAACATGCGATAGCGAACGTTCTGCAACTGCGCCCAAAGCCGCGCCTCGGGGTGGGTAATCGGGCTGGCCGTACCCGCAATGCGCAGGTTTTCGGACGGGTCCATGTCCGGATCAAGCGAGACATACGGATTGGTCGCAACCGAACGTGATGGCGCCCAACCTTCACCCGCCAGCGCGGTCATTTCGGTGTAGATCCGCAGAAAGCGTTGGAAGTGGGATGGATTGCTAGGGTCGTCTGTCGATGTCCCTTCACCTTGTTCGGCGATCTGCTGCAGCGCGCTGACGGCATCGTCGCGTGAAGCCAGCGCGACGACCAATACGTCCGGCGTTGCCGGCATCGCCGCGCGGCTGCTATTGCCGCGCTTGCCGCCCTGGTAGCCGCGACCCCATTCATCCCAACTCGCTTGGTAAGGGTAGGTGTCGGCCTGGAATACTTCGTCAGGCAGATAGTCCGGGTTCTGTACTAGCGGAATCAGAAGCTCGAAAAGCTCCGAGACGCGGTGCGGCGAGGGTGTGGCTGAGGCAACGCGCGCGCGAACTTCGTCGGCAATCGGGCCGGTCCAGTTTTCTGGTGATTCGGCGTAAACGTACTTTGCCAGCGAGTCCAGCGTCAGCGCTTCGAGCGTGAACGGGAACGGATAGAACGGCACATCCCACGGATAATCTTCACGGTTCAGATTCAGCGGCGCGCCGATCAAGCGCAGCACGTTCTGCACCGAGATCAAATGCCCCATCTCTTCCTTGGCGATGCCAAGGATGATTTCTTGCCAGCCGCGTACGGTATCGCGGTGCTGGGCCGGCACCTGCGGCCCGCCGAGCGAATAGGCTGCATATAAATACTGCACCATCAAGCCGTGTTCGATTTCAGCATCGACATCAAGCAAGTAGCTCACGTAATCGCGCGGCGAGAACTCCTTTTCATACGGTGCGCCGTCTTTTCCGTCTTCGCTTTTAAACAGCAGTGCGCGCGAGCGCTTCAATGCCGTTCCAAGCGCGCCGAGATGGCGCCGCTGTGAAGTACGCATAACTCCTCCTGTGACCTGTGCAGAAGCGGGCGGTGTGCCCGGAATGCCGCCGCTCATGGCGCCGGCTAATTTTTATTCAGGCGCTGCTGCCAGATGACCGCAGCAAGCATTGCAGCCGTGGATATGCCGTTGGCAGCGCCGATCCAAAATTTCGGCAACAAGCACAGCGAAGTCGCAGCGCAACCGCAGCGCTAAACCTTAAGGGCAGGGAAAACCAAAATGGCTGCGATCGCGCATTGCGCGACTCTGTTCTGGCGTCCCTGCCGGCGAGTTTCAAACGCGATCTTCGTCGGCTTTTGAAATCTGGAGCGCCGTCAGCATCCGTGATTGCTGCGCCTTGCACAACGCCGACTATCGGCCCCGATATACCGGACATCATCAGCCGGCGCTCATATTTCATTGTCAACGTTAAGTAAAAACAGCAACCTAAGTTAGGCCGCTCCCGTAGAACCAACGGCTGGCGCCAATTTCTTCATTCGGCATTGACGAAACGTTCACGTAGCGCGGCTCACAAATTACCGGCGCGTCATCGCTGCAGTGAAAAAGTAATTTCCGCTACGCGTTGGGTAAAAGGTTTGCCCAACGCGTTCACGGTGGAAAATCGTGGGAGTGTGAGTGCTCAACAAGACAAAAAATAATAAAATTCACGCGAATCAATAATAAAATCAAATTGCTTTGTTATTGGCTGGACCATTTTTCCCTTCTTAGAAGTGCAACGCTCTGTTTGGCGCCGCGCTTTTATGCAAGCTAACAATGGTTGGATTAACAAATAACGCGTGACGTCTATTCCAATGTTTCCATTGCACCGTGGAAAACGTGCGTTACTTCACGAATGTATTGATAACTGTATTGACTTTTATAATTCTCAGGATCATTACTTATCCGCCTTTTTGATCGCCGTATAGAAGGGTATCTAGATTTGAATATACAGTCGTTCAAACTGGCTTAATCCATCATGAGTTGGGAGTTAATGCCATGTCGAAGGTCGATATCACCTCGCAGCTTCAACGTCCGGCCGAACAGAATGCAAACGACAACGCCGGCTTGCCCGGATTGCCGATTGGGTTTGTTCCTACCCCTACCAACGAATACCGTTCACATCGAAAAGCAAAGCGTGCGCTGACTAATAGTGGTATTGCGAACAATTCCGGCCTTCAGGCGCAATCATTACCCAAGCCGTTCCCGATTCCTTTTCCGCTGCCACGGCCGCGGCCACTGCTGAGCGGCCCGCGCGTATTGATGTACAAACAAGACCCTTCGGTCATCGAAATTGGCATACGCAAAGCGTTCTTGCCGCTGCACGTTTCCGACGGTCCAATGGATTCGAGAATCGTAATTAACGGACTTGCACACGTCACCGCAAACGCTTTTGGCGATTTTATTCAGACACCTGGAACGGATGCCTTCGATGCCGTGCACACGTTTGCAGTCGTACGGCAAACGTTGACGCTCTACCAGCGTACGGTAGGAACGGTGCCCTGGCAGTGGAATTCGGCGGCGAATAACATGCCGATTACCGTAAAGCCGCATGCCGGCGTTACCCAGAACGCGTTTTACAACCGCGCATCGAAATCGTTGGAGTTTTTCTATTTCCCGAAACCGGGTGCGCCAGCGCCAGCACCGAATATCTATACCTGCCGGTCATTAGATATTGTTGCACACGAAACTGGACACGCCGTTTTAGATGGTCTGAAGCCGGGGTGGTTATCGTCGAGCGTGCCGCAGTCGGGCGCATTACATGAATCGTTTGGCGACCTCACGGCGATATTCTTAGCGTTATCGCAGTTTGATCAAGTCGAGGCCTTCGTCGCGCAGACCAAAGCGAACCTGCACGACAAGACATTTTTGTCCGATATGGCGGAAGAATTCGGCCTTGCATTAGGCCGGCCGAACGGCTTACGTAACGCCGACAACGATTTGAAGCTAAGCCAAGTCACAAACGAAGTGCATGATCTATCGCAGATTTTTACCGGTGCGATTTACGACATCCTCGCTGACATCTTCCAGTTCGAAAAATCGAGCGCGAAAGACTACGCAGCGACGCTGTATTCAGTTGCGGAATATCTGCGTGGCTTGTTACTGCGGGCGATTCAAGCGGCGCCGGCTGCGAATGCAACCTTCGCTGACGTCGCCAATCAAATGCTTAACCTCGCGAATGCCGATGGCAAGCCAGCGCAGTACCGCAATTTCATTCGGAATCGTTTCACGGTTCGCGAGGTTGTTGTGCAGAACGCACCGCTGGCGGCGAACCAAGTGGACGACTCACCGATGAAAGCGATGGCGCATATCAGCACGCAGCCGGTCGGTTGGGACCACGAAGGTTGCTGCGGCACGATACAAAACTTCGTGCGGCAGCGTGCAGCCGAGGCGGAGTCTTCGCCGCCGGATGAAAATGAAGGATCCAACGGCCACAAAGCAACCAAAGCGAAGGCGCGGGCGTAGGCTAACGTCGGGTCACCGTTTTTTTGAGTGCCGGGCCGGCATCATGCTTGTTGTAATAACCAGTGATGCCGGCTTGGCCATGTTGGGTGATCAAATCGGCGGTCGCGGTATCGAATCGCGTTGTCAACGAGGTTAAAGGCCACTATGAAAATCGCCATCACCCAACTCGGTGGGATGGACCCCTCGATTGTTTTTAATCTGCCGGTTATCGATACCGCCAATTTGGCGCCCAGCGCGACGTCTGAGGTGCAGGCGCTGCTCGCCCGACTAAAATTCTTTGATTTACCCGAACACGTCGTCAGCGACGATCTGGGCAGCGACCTCATGCAATACCGAATTTCGGTCACCGATGGCGCCCGGCAACACGTTGTGCGCGTTGATCAAGGCGCGATGGCCCGAACGGGTTTGCTGCGCTTGATCGAACTCGCCAGCGCCTGATTCCCGTCAGCTCGACTGGATGCCTTGGAAAAAGATCGGCTGCCCTAAACCCTCGGCGGCAATTTTGCATCCAACCTTAATGGTTGCGGTGATACGGGCAGCGCCCGTGGATGCCGTTACCTTTCTTCACGCGTGCCTGACTTGCGGCGTACCCGGTGGATACCGCATCGTTCACGTCATCGTCGCGTTGCAGTGAACTGTCTCAGCAATTCGGCATCCAATCCGCGCTCGGGCGCTGGCCGGCGAGCCCTAAATCTTTGGAGTTAACAAGCATGCGTAGAGTGATCGGAATCGCGCTCGGCATTGGCGTGGTGGCCGTACTCGGCTGGTTATTGTTCTTTCGCGGCGCGGCCGACGGTGTTGCTAGCAAGGCTGGCGCTGGTAAAGGTCATCGGCGTGAAGGCTTGGAGGGACCGGTGCCGGTTGCGCTGGCGGACGTCAGTCGACGAGACGTTCCGGTTTATCTTGATGGTTTGGGGACCGTGCAGGCGTTCAATACCGTAACGGTGCGGCCACAGATCGACGGCAAGCTGATTTCGGTTGCGTTCCGCGAAGGCCAGGAAGTGCACGCGGGCGATGTGTTGGCGCAGATTGATGCCCGCAGCTTTCAGGCGCAGTTGGATCAAGCCCTTGCCAAAAAAGCGCAGGACGAGGCGCTTTACGCAACCGCGAAACGCGATTTGGAGCGCTACACGAGCTTGGTTCCGGACGGTTACGTTTCGAAGCAACAGCTCGATACCCAGCGCCAAACCGCGGTGCAGTTGGAAGCGTCAGTGAAAGCTGATGAAGCCGCGATTCAGAACGCGAAAGTCTCGGTGGACTACGCGCGGATTACGTCGCCGATTAACGGCGTGACCGGGCTGCGGCTGGTCGACGTCGGCAATCTCGTCAATGCCAGCAACACCACTGGCTTGGTTGTGGTGACGCAGATCAAACCAATTTCGGTCGTGTTTACGCTGCCGGAACAAAATCTCGGTGCGATCCGCGCGGCTGGCGGCGAGGGCTTGTCGGTGGTGGCGCTGGACCGCGACAACCAGAAGCCGCTGGCGCAAGGCGAGTTGACGGTGATCGACAATCAAATCGACCAGACCACGGGCACAATCAAGCTCAAAGCAACGTTTGCCAACAGCGATAAGGCGTTGTGGCCGGGGCAATTCATCAACGTGCGCCTGCTGGTACGGACTGAAAAGAACGGCTTGGTGGTGCCGGCGAATGCCGTACAGCGCGGCCCAGCGAGCGAGTTTGTTTACGTTGCCAATGGCGAAACCGCGGAGAAGCGCGACATCAGCGTGATGCTCAGCGAAGGCGGCGTTTCGCTGATCAGCAAGGGTTTGAGCGACGGCGACAAGGTGGTTGTCGATGGTCAGTACCGGCTGCAACCGGGCTCAAAAATCCAGGTTGCAGGCGATCCTCCCCCGGCAGCGGCCCCGGCCGGCGCGGCTGAACCGGACGCGGCTGGCGCGGCCTCCAGCAAACGCGAGCATCGCCGCAAAACCGACGCCGATGCGGTTGGCACGACCAAGCCGCAGTAAGCCTGAGGCGCGCGCATGAGCATTTCCGGACCCTTTATTTCGCGGCCTGTCGCAACCACGCTGCTGATGGTTGCAGTGGTGCTGCTCGGCGTGCTCGGCTACCGGATGCTGCCGATTTCGGCGCTGCCGCCGGTCGATTTCCCGACGATACAAGTGACCACGCAGCTGCCGGGTGCGAGCCCGGAAGTTATGGAATCGTTGGTCACAACGCCGCTGGAGCGGCAGTTTGGGCAGATCGCCGGCTTGGCGTCGATGAACTCGAATAGCGCGTTCGGCTTATCGACAATCACGCTGCAGTTCGTGCTCGACCGCGACATCGACAACGCCGCGCAGGATGTACAGTCGGCGATCAATGCCGCCCGCGGCGTGCTACCGGCGAATTTGCCGTACCCGCCGGTCTACAACAAAGTGAACCCGGCCGACACGCCGATCCTGCAGCTCGCCGTCAGCAGCGATACGCTGCCGCTGGACGACGTTGCCGACTTCGCGGATTCGGTACTCGCGCAAAAATTGTCGCAGGTTAGCGGCGTCGGCTTGGTTTCGATTCAAGGCAATTTACGGCCGGCAGTGCGCGTGCAAGTGAACCCGGCCGCGCTCGCCGGGCTTGGTTTGGCGCTGGCAGATATCCGCACGGCACTGACGCAGGCCAACGTCAACAGCCCGAAAGGCACGTTCGATGGTCCGCTGCAATCGTTCACGATCAGCTCGAATGATCAAATCGCGTCGGCGGCGGACTATCGGCCGGTCATCATCGCCTACCGCAACGGCGCGCCGGTGCGTTTGGGCGATGTCGCCAAGGTGGCGCAGGGCGTCGAAAACGAGCAATTGGCGGCCTGGGTGGCGCGCGAGCCGACCGGCGCTGGCGCGGCGGCGGGCAGCAAGCCCTCGGTGCTGCTCGATATTCAGCGCCAACCGGGCGTTAATATCATTCAAACCGTTGATCGCATTAAAAAGCTCCTGCCGCAGCTGACCGCCTCGTTCCCGGCCGCGATCAAGGTCAAAATTCTCGCTGATCGCACTGAAACCATTCGCGCTTCGGTGCACGATGTGCAGTTCACGCTGCTGCTGACGATTGTGTTAGTCGTCATGGTGATTTTCGTCTTTTTGCGCAAGCTCTGGGCAACGGTTATTCCGAGCGTGGCGCTGCCGTTGTCGATCGTCGGCACGTTCGGGCTGATGTCGTTTTTCGGCTTTTCGCTCGATAACTTATCGTTGATGGCGCTAACAATCGCCACCGGCTTCGTCGTTGACGATGCGATTGTGATGATCGAAAACATCGTCCGCTATATCGAACGCGGCGAAACGCCGGAAAATGCCGCCCGCCTCGGCGCGAAGCAGATCGGCTTCACGGTGATTTCGCTGACGGTGTCGTTGATCGCCGTGTTCATTCCCTTACTGTTCATGACCGGCGTTGTCGGCCGCCTGTTCCATGAGTTTGCGTTGGTGCTGACCATTGCCGTGCTGCTGTCGGCGTTCGTATCGCTGACGCTAACGCCGATGATGTGCGCCAAGTTGCTGCGCCCCGAACCAGAACACGCCACCCACAACCGGCTGTTTCAATGGACCGAACGCCAGTTTGATGCCTTACTCGCTGGCTATGAGCAAAGCCTGCGTTGGGTGATGCGGTGGCGGCGGACAACGCTGCTGGTGTTCGTCGCCAGCCTAGGGCTCACCGCCTGGTTATACGTGATCATTCCAAAAGGTCTGCTGCCGCAGCAGGATACCGGTGTGATTCAAGGTGTTGCCGAGGCCAGCCAGAGTATTTCGTTCCCGGCGATGCGTGCCCGCGTGCAAGCGCTGACCGACATCATCCGCACCGATGAAGATGTTGCTAGCGTTTCCGGTTTCGTCGGTTCCGGCTCGGTAAATCCGACGTTGAATACCGGCCGCATCAGCATCGTGTTGAAACCGCGCGCGCAGCGCAAAGCCGGCGCGCAGGCGATTATCGAACGCCTGAAGACCGAAGTGGCGGGCGTTGAAGGCGTTACCTTATTCATGCAGCCGCTGCAGGATTTGCAGATCGACAGCCACGTTTCCCGCACACAATATCAATACGTGCTGCAAAGTCTGGACGCAGGCGATCTTGGCGCTTGGACGCCGAAATTGCTCGAAGCTTTGAAACAGGAGCCGGCGCTGACCGATGTTACGTCTGATCAGCAGGCCGCAGGCCTGTATTTGCGCCTGAACATCGACCGCGACCGCGCTAGCCGCCTCGGCGTGCCGGTGCAGACGATCGACGATGCGCTCTACGACGCTTTCGGCCAGCGCCAAGTCAGCACCATCTTCACGCAGCTGAACCAGTATCGAGTCGTACTCGAAGTGCCGCCGGAATTCCGGAATCGGCCTGAAGCCTTGGATCAGATTTACGTTAAGTCCAGCGGCAATAGCACCGCCAACGGTACCGCGTCGAGCACCAGTTTTTCGGCGGTGGCATCGAACATCAATAGTACGACGACGACGGCCAGCAGCACGATGGTGCCGCTATCGGCTGTTGCGCAAGCCGAGGAAGTGTCCGGTCCGCTCGTCGTCAGCCATCAGTCGCAACTCGCGGCGGCGACGATCTCGTTCAATCTCGCACCGGGTAAATCGCTCAGCGATGCCTTGCCGGCGATTGAAGCCGCGCAGCAGCGCATCGGCTTACCGAACACGATCACGCCGACGTTCTCCGGCGCCGCCGCCGAGTTCAGCAGCGCGCTCACCAGCATGCCGCTGCTGATTCTGGCGGCGATCATCGTCATCTACATCGTGCTCGGCGTGTTGTACGAGAGCTACATCCATCCGCTGACGATTCTCTCGACGTTGCCGTCGGCCGGCGTTGGCGCCTTGCTGGCGTTGCTGCTGACGCACCAAGATTTTTCAGTCATCGCCTTGATCGGCGTGATTTTGCTGATCGGTATCGTCAAAAAGAACGCGATCATGATGATCGACTTCGCGCTGGAAGCTGAACGCGAGCACGGCAAACCGCCGGAAGCGGCGATTTTCGAAGCGGCCCTGCTACGGTTCCGGCCGATCATGATGACGACGATGGCGGCCTTGCTCGGCGCGCTGCCGCTGGCCTTGGAGTCGGGCACCGGTTCCGAACTGCGTAACCCGCTCGGTGTGGCAATCGTCGGCGGCTTGCTGCTGTCGCAATTGTTGACGTTGTACACGACGCCGGTGATCTATCTGTATATGGATCGCGTTGCGCGCCGCATCCGGGGCGACGGCCGCCCGGCGCTCGTCGAAGCCGGTTAGCGCCATGAATCTAAGCCGGCTGTTTATCGAGCGCCCGATTGGCACCTCGCTGCTGTCGATGGGAATTTTCCTATTCGGCATGCTGGCGTATTTCTCGCTGCCGGTAGCGCCGCTGCCGCAGCTGGAATTCCCGGTGATTTTCGTCTCGGCGAACCAGCCCGGCGCCAGCCCTGAAGTGATGGCGCAGACGGTGGCGGCGCCGCTGGAGCGGCATTTCGGCCAGATTCCTGGCATTAATGAAATCACCTCAACCAGCTCGCTCGGCAGCTCGGTTGTGATCATGCAGTTTGATTTAAGCCGCGATATCGACGGCGCGGCGCGCGACGTACAGGCTGCGATTAATGCCGCACAGGCGGACTTACCGGCGGGCCTGCCATCGCCGCCGGTTTATCGCAAAGCCAATCCGAATGACGCACCGATTCTGATCTTGGCGATCACGTCCGATACCTTGCCGCTGGCACAGTTATTCGACCTCGCGGATACCCGCGTATCGCCGGGCGTGGCCCAGATTGCTGGCGTTTCCGAGGTGCAGATTTCCGGCGCCGCAAAGCCGGCGGTGCGCATCGAAGCCGATGCCGGGGCGTTGGCTTCGATGGGATTGTCCATGGACGCCGTACGCAACGCGGTGTCCGGCTTGACCGCGAACGCGCCGAAAGGGGCGATCGCTGGTGATGGTCAAACTTGGATAATTAGCGCTAACGATCAACTCAGTTCGGCTGAGGATTTTCGGCGCACGATTATCGGCAAGCGTGATGGCACGCCAATTCCGCTGGCCTCCGTGGCACGCGTCTACAGCGGGCCGGAAAATGCCCAGCAAGCCGGCTGGGCGAACGGCAAGCGCGCCATTTTGTTATTCGTACGCAAGCAGTCAACGGCGAACGTTATCGAAACCGTCGATAGCATCATCGCCGAGCTACCGCGCTTCCGCGCGCTGTTGCCGCCAGCGGCGACGCTGAGCGTGATCTCTGACCGCACGCAGACGATCCGCGCCTCGGTGAACGAAGTCCAGCACTCGTTGGTGATCTCGATCGTGCTGGTTGTGCTGGTGATGTTCTTATTCCTGCGCCGCGGTGTGCCGACGGCGATCGCCGGTATCACGGTGCCGGTAGTGCTTACCGCGACGTTCGGCGTCATGTGGCTGATGAAGTTCAGCCTCGATAATTTGTCGCTAATGGCGCTGACGGTATGTGTCGGCTTCATCGTCGACGACGCCATTGTCGTGATCGAAAACATCGTCCGGCATTTGGAGCGCGGTGAAGCGCCGCTGACGGCTGCGCTGCGCGGCGCGCGCGAAATTGGCTTTACGATCGTTTCGATGACGGTATCGCTGGTCGCCGTGTTCATTCCGATTCTTTTTATCGGCGGCATTCAAGGCCGGCTGCTGAATGAATTTGCGGTGACGTTGACCGCGGCGATCACGGTATCGGGCGTTATTTCTTTGATGTTAACGCCGTCGCTTTGCGGCCTTTATTTACGCGCCGATGCTCCAACACGGCAACCGAATTCTTTCGAGCGCGCGCTGGAGCAGGGTTTTGATTGGATGCTGGATGGCTATCGCATCGGTCTGGATTGGACGCTGCGGCATACCATCGTTATGGGTTTCGTGACGGTGGCGACGGTTGTCGCGACGATCCACCTGTTTATCGTCATTCCTAAAGGCTCGTTCCCGACCCAGGATACCGGTGTGCTATTCGGCAATTTTGTCGCCGCGCAAGATATTTCGTTCAGCGCGATTGCCGAAAAGACCGAGCGGCTAGCCGCCGTTGTGCTCGCTGATCCGGACGTCAAAACTGCGGCTTATTCCGTCGGCAGCAACGGCCGCGGCAACAGCAATAGCGGCCGCATGTTCATCACGCTGCGCACACGCGAAGAGGGACGAAAAAAGACCTCGGATCAGATCATCGAACGCATGCGCCGGCCGCTGGCTGCGGTTGAAGGCATACAGATGTTCATGCAGCCGGTGCAGGATCTGCGGTTCGGTGGGCGGGCAACACGCGCGCAGTATCTGTATGCGCTCAATGCCACGGATATCCAAGATCTTTACGAGTGGGCGCCGAAAGTTCAGGACCGCCTGAGCGCACTGCCGCAGCTGAAAGACGTGAGTTCGGATCTTGAACAATCGGCGCTGCAGTTGAACGTGATCGTCAACCGCGATGCCGCTTCTCGGCTTGGTTTGACGCCGCAGCGCATCGACGCCGCGTTGTATAACGCTTACGGCCAGCGCCAGATCGCCACCTTGTACGACAAGAGCAACCAATACCGCGTGGTTTTGGAAGCAACCCCGCAGGAGCGGCAAGATCCGTCGGTACTCGGGCAATTAAATATTTTGACGGCGGATGGCAAGGCGGTGCCGTTGTCGAGCATCGCCCGGTTTGAAGTCGGCCCGACGTCGTTGTCGGTCAATCATCAGGGGCAGTTCACCGTGGTGAATCTGACGTTTAACCTGGCGCCGGGCGTGGCTTACGGCGACGCCGTGACGCTGATTGATAAAGAACTCCGGGCGATGCAATTGCCGGGTTCGATCAGTGGCGCTTACGGCGGCGCGGCGGCGCAGTTCAGCGGCTCCTCGAACAGCATGCCGCTGCTGATACTGACGGCGCTGGTCGTCGTCTACATCGTGCTCGGCATGTTGTACGAAAGCCTGATTCACCCGCTGACGATCTTATCGACGCTGCCGTCGGCGGGGCTGGGCGCGCTGTTGGCGCTGCGGTTGGCCAATATGGAGCTGTCGATCGTCGCGATGATCGGCATCATTTTGCTGATCGGCATCGTCAAAAAGAACGCGATTTTGCTGATCGATTTTGCGCTGGATGCGCAGCGCAACCGCGGCTTAACGCCGCGCGAGGCGATTTACGAAGCCTGTTTAACCCGCTTCCGGCCGATTACGATGACGACGATGGCGGCTGTTTGTGGCGCGCTGCCGCTGGCAATTGGGCTCGGTACCGGTGCCGAACTGCGACAACCGCTCGGCGTTGCGATCATCGGCGGGCTGATCGTCTCGCAATTATTGACGCTGTATACGACGCCGGTGTTCTATTTAGGCTTTGAGCGGCTGTCTGGGCGACGTCGAAAACGCCTGAAATCACTAAATATTGCGATTGATTGAAGGGAATGCTCGCAGGCGCGGCCACAACCGCGTAAAATCCCCTGATCGGGGTGTAGCGCAGCCTGGTAGCGCACCTGCCTTGGGCGCAGGTGGTCGGAGGTTCAAATCCTCTCGCCCCGACCAAATTTAATCAGCCATTCCTTTGACGACCACCACATTGGATTCTGCTCTTCCCGTCGGCGACGTAATTGGCATCCGGACGCATCTCAATAACGTTGTGGCCGCGAGCGGTACATCGGACTTGAAAGAAATCCTAGCGCCGATTGCAGGCGATATGGCAGTGGTCGATGGTCTGATCCGTAAGCGCCTATCGTCTGAAGTGGTGCTGATCAACGAGATCGGCAACTACATCATCGGCGCGGGCGGCAAGCGGCTGCGGCCGGCTTTGGTGCTGCTCGCGGCGCGTGCGCTCGGCGCGCGGGGCGAACTGCCGAACTTGCTCGCCGTCGTCATCGAGTTCATCCATACCGCGACGCTGCTGCACGACGACGTCGTCGATCATTCCGACCGCCGCCGTGGCCGCAAGACCGCGAACGCAGTTTGGGGCAATGCTGGCGCCGTGTTGTCTGGCGACTTCCTGTATTCGCGCAGCTTCCAGTTGATGGTCGAAGCCGATCGTATGCCGGTCATGCGGGTGATGGCGGATACCACCAACGCCATCGCCGAAGGCGAAGTGCTACAGCTGCTGAACTGCAATGATCCGGACGTTACCGAAGCGCGCTACCTGCGCGTGATCGAGCTGAAAACCGCGCGCTTATTCCAAGCTGCGGCGGCCGTCGGCGCAATCGCGGCGGATGCGCCTGAGGCGTTTTGCGCGCAACTGGCGCAGTTCGGTCATAGCTTTGGTATGGCGTATCAGTTGATCGACGATCTGCTCGATTACACGGCCGATCCAGAAGTCAGCGGTAAAAATATCGGTGGCGATCTTGCCGAAGGCAAGCCGACACTGCCGCTGTTGTACGCGATGCAGCACGGTACCGCGGCCCAATCAGCGCTGATTCGGGATGCAATTACCAACGGCCGCGTCGAAAGAATAAAAGAAGTGCTGGAAACCGTTGAAGCTACCGACGCAATCCCGTACACTCGCGCCCTCGCAGAGCAGTGCAGCGCTTCGGCACTTGAAGCACTGAACGGATTGCCCGACAGTCCGTATCGCACCGCGATGGTTGAACTCGTTCGCTTTAGCGTCAAACGAGATCGGTAACAAAAGTAGTAAACCGCACAATGCGGGGCGTAGCTCAGCTTGGTAGAGCGCTTGCTTCGGGAGCAAGAGGTCGTAGGTTCGAATCCTGTCGCCCCGACCATTTCCAGTATCGATACTGGACTTGGTCATCAGTCTTAAATTGCCGCGTTCACCGGCATTTCCAAAACCCTCTCAAATTCCATATTGATTCATTAGACTGCCGATTGCGGTCAGGGCGCAGCGTGTTTGTTGCACGGGGTTTCGCGCTAAGCGCGTCCGCGCAGTTGCGGCAACGCCAGCAGCGCGAGCGTAATCGCCACGGGTAGCAAGGCGAGATGCCAGAGCGCGGTACTTATCGGCGCGGCACTAATATTCAGTACCGGCAGGCCTTGGATACTGAAGTAGGCGAGGGCGACGGCGAGCAATTCAAACGTACGGGCGTTGCGCGTCAGCGCGCCGAGCGCGTAGCCCCAACTGGCGATCGAGGCGCCGATCACAAGTACCGCAAACGCTGCTGCTGGTGCCGTAGCGGCGTAGCGGAGTACGGCCGGTAGTGTTGGCAGCCAGGCCAGCGTTAGCAGCGCTAGCCCACGAGCACGCAGGATGCGGCCGGTGGCGCCGGTGGCGGTATAAACGAAGGCGGCAGTGCCGCTGTCGCGCTCGCGCAGTGCGGCGTGAGCGTAGCTATCCAGTGAGAGCATCCAGGCCGCGATAACGGCGATGCTCACGGCCGATGGCGGCGCGAAAATCTGCACACCGCAGCTCGCGAGTAGCGCCAGCCACCACCACCCTGCCCGTTGTCGTAAAACAAACTGCAGCTCAGCCGCGTACAAGGTGCCGAAGGCGTTGCGCTGCAGCGGTGCCAGCACGCGTGTGAGCCAACGTAAGCGCCTGCCGCTGCGCGCTTGCGTTTGCGCTGCGGGCTGCGCGGTATGCGCTGCCGCGCGCTCTAAAAATGGCGCCGCGATGATGACGCCGATTGCGGCAAACGCGAGCCAGATCAGGCTGGCGCGCAAATCGCCGAATTCCAGTGCCCACCGCGGCCAAGCGAATGGCACTACGGTTTCTTTAACGAGCGGACCGAGGATGTTGAAGTTGTTGATCGGCTCGCCGCCAAGCTCGGGTAGCGCTGCCCGTTGAATACTGCGTGAGAAGGTGACGATGCCGGCCGGGTCGCGCAGCGCGCCACCAGTCATGGTGCCGTTGTGCAGCGTGCTTTGGACGACTGGTACCGTTAGCAGCGCGACCCAGACAAAGAAATAAAGAATATTGCCGGCCGTGCGGCGCAGCCAGGGCACGAGGTCGAACCAGACCGCAAACACGCTGCAAATAGCCAGCGCCGGCAGCGCCAAGACGAGCGTTGGTTTGATCAGCTCGACGAGATCGATATGGCGATCTTCGGCGCGCACCCACTGCGCCGCCAGCGCGACGACGAGGCCGACGCTGACGATGATGCCGAGCACGATGAGATGGCTGCACCATTTCGCAAATAGATAGCCGGCGCGCGTCATCGGCGTGGTTACCAGCAGCTGCCAAACCCGGGTTTCGATGTCGCGGGTCAATGTGCCGCGGACAACGTAAAAACCGAGCAGCGACAGCAGTGTCGAGTACATCAGCCCGACGACCATGCCGATCCAGGCGCTGGAATACAGGCCGCGGTGATTGACGTTGATCGCCACCGCTAAATACGGCGCGTTGGCCGGCGGGAAGCACCACCAAACACCGGCCGCGATCAGCACAATGACGACCCAGAAGCGCGTTGCGCGGCTGCGTTCGAGCAGATCAGCTCGCAGGATGGCGCCGAAGCGGCGTAGGCCGGTCATATCAGCGCGTCTTGTCCTGCGCCAGCAGGCAGACGTAAGCGTCTTCAAGATCGGGCATTGCGGGCTCGGAATCGGCGCTCGGGCGGGTTTCGGAAACGATGCGCAACTGCACGCCGCCGGGCACGCGGCGCGAACTGCTGACGTGATGGCCAGCGCGTGCAGCTGCGAGTAGTTCTGCGGCAATCGTCCAATCCCAGACTTTGCCCTGCGCCTGCGCGACGAGGTGCTCGATGTCGCCATAAAAGCGCAGCTGCCCTTGCGCCATGACTGCAATCGCACTGGCGCTGGCTTCGATGTCTGAGACGATGTGCGTCGACAAAATCACCAAGCGCTCGCCTGCGAGGTCGGTCAACAGATGACGGAAGCGCAGCCGCTCTTCGGGATCGAGGCCAACCGTAGGCTCATCGACGATTAAGAGTTTCGGATCGTTCAACAACGCCTGCGCAATACCCACGCGCTGGCGCATTCCGCCGGAGAAATCGCCGAGCCGGCGTTCTCGAACCTCGGCTAAGCCCACTAATGCGAGACATTCATCGACGCGCTCGGCGATGGTCGCGGCGGGTAGGCCTTTGACCGCCGCCAGAAAGCGCAAAAACTCCGCGGCGCTGAGCGCGGTGTAAACGCCAAAATCCTGCGGTAGATAACCGAGCTCGGCGCGCACCGCATCGGGCGTGAGCGCGATGTCCACGCCGTTCCATAAGACACGGCCGGTACTGGGCCGCGCCAGCGTTGCGAGAATGCGCATTAACGTCGATTTGCCGGCGCCGTTCGGGCCAAGCAAGCCGACGATGCCGGGGCTCAGCGCGAGATCAAGATTTTCGATCGCGCGATGGCCGTTGGGATAGCGGTAGCTCAGCGCTTCGATGCGCAGTGGCGGGGCGGGTGTAGGGCTCATGCGCTGAGCTTACACGGCGTTATCGCCGGTTATCGAACTGCGGCGTGTCTCAGCTCGCATTTGAAACGCGAGCGGCTTAACCGGCTTAGAGTGGAATCGTTAGCGCTGGCGCTAACGCCGATTCTGGCCAGTGTTTAAACGGGAAGACAGCGCCCTCGGCGCGAACTTTTGCGACCTGCGCGGGATCGATAACACCGTAAACCCAGCGCGGCTCGTTCAGCGGGCCTTGTTCAATCACGCCATCGTCGGGGAAGCCGCGATCGGGCGGGCCGTAAATGCCAGCGGCACCGATGTTGACGTCAACTGCGGGCGACCACGGCGCCTCGCCGACGATTGGCGATTGCACGACATAGCACTGATTTTCCAGCGCCCTCGCCTGTGCGCCGACGCGCACCCGGTGGTAGCCGGCGAGGGTGTCCGTGCAGCTTGGCGCGAGAATGATTTCGGCACCTGCTTGGCATTGCGTCCGCGCCAGCAGTGGGAACTCGGTGTCGTAGCAAATCGTCACCGCAATTTTGCCGAGCGCGGTGTCGAATACTTTCAGCGCGGTATCGCCGTCGATATGCCATTGCTCGCGCTCGAAGCGCGTCATCACGCATTTGTCCTGGAATTCCGTGCTGCCATTCGGCGCGCAGAACCAGGCGCGATTATGGAAGCGGCCGGGCGCCACTTGCCACGGAAAACTGCCGGCCAAAATATAGACGCCGTATTGCTGTGCCAGCCGCTGATGCAGCGCTAGCCAAGCGTCGCGCAGTGTTTGCATCGCAACGATTTGGCCGTGTAAATCGGCCTGCACGTCGGGCGCAAACAACGCCGCTAACGACATCGAGCCGTATTCAGGAAACACCAGGAGCTTGGCTTCGGCCTTCGCTGCGGTGTCAACCCAACGGCCGACGAGCGCTTCGACCTCGCCCCAGCTTTGCGGCGTGAAGACGGGAAATTGGGCGGCGGCAATTTTGAATGCGGTGGTCATTTCAGAGCGTCCGTAGCCAGAACGTCATCGGCTTCGCGGTCGATTCGGTCTCGCCGATATCGGGCCAAGAAAAAGTCGTCGTAATTTCAGGTGCCTTGCGGTAGCCGCGGCGCGTCCAGAACACGTCGTTCGGCACGTAGTCGGCGGGTTTCGCCGGATGGTCGCCAGGCCGCTGTACCGAGCAGAACGCGCAGGTTTTTAATCCAAGCGCTGCCGCGTGCGCTTCGCGCAGTTCAAAGAACTTCACACCAAGACCGCGACCACGGTATTCGGGCAGCAGCACCGATTCGCCGAAGTAGTCAATATCCTCAATGTTGTGCCCGCCATCGCGAAACGGCTGTTGCGCCTCGGCACCGGCATCCACTAGCGGCAGCACAGTTGAGGCGCCGATACAGCTGGCGCCGTCCCAGATCAGAATCGCGAGGCTGCGCGGGCACTGAATATAAGTATCGAGATACTTCGCTTCGTATTCCTGCGAACCCTCGTAAAGATAAGGGAACGCACGGAATACGCGAATGCGGACGCCAGCCAGCGCATCGAGCTGACCGGCGATTTCTGCACCGCGCAGTTGTTCGATGCGCAGGTCTGACATTAGGCGCCGACCTGCTTCAGCCAATCGGCCAGGTTGTAGTAGTTCGTCACGCGCGCGACTTTGCCGCCGCGGATGTCGAAAAACGCGCCGGCGGGCAGGCGATAGGTCTGGCCGTTGGCTTCCGGTAGGCCTTCGTCGGTTTTCAGATATTTGCCGAGCACGGTGAATTCAACGGCGGCGCGGCTGCCGTCGTCATTGCTGCAGACGACGATATCGACGATCTGCTCGCTGTACGAGCGGTTCATCTTTTCCATGAACATGGCGAAAGCGGCTTTGCCGACTTCGCGGCCGCCTTGGTTGACGTCGTGAATGACGTCATCGGTGAGCAGGCCGAGGAATGTCGTCCAATCTTGGCGATTGAACGCGGCGTAATAGTTTTCGAGCAGAGTACGAGTGGCTAGTGACATGGCTTCGGTCCGGGCGAGTGGAGACGGGTGGGCAGAGGGTCCTGAGGTGACCGATTCGATACTCCGTTCGAAGTCGGACGACTTGCCGCCGGTTTTCTTCAGCAGCAGTGTTTCGCGGATGATCAGATTGGTGCCGGCGTGCGGCTTCAGCATGTCGTACAGACACAGCGCGCAGATGCTGGCCGCCGTCAGCGCTTCCATTTCGATGCCGGTGCGGGCGTGCGTTGCCACTTCGACAAAGATCGTCACACGATCAACGCCGAACTCGTAATGCAAGTCCAGCCGCTCGACCGGGATTGGATGACAGAGCGGCAGCAATTCCCACGTCCGCTTGGCGCCGAGTATCGCGGCGGCGCGGGCGATTTCAAGGGCGTCGCCTTTGTCCAGCGTACGGGCTTTTAAGCGCAGCAAAACTTCCGGCGGCATCTCGACGCAGCTGCGGGCAACAGCGACGCGCAGGCTGACATTCTTTTCACTGACATCTCTCATCGTAATTAGCGTCTTTAAATTTGTGTTTTTAGGATTCTTCGACCGACTTTAGCGGCGTGCCTTCGAGAAACCGCGCTTCGCCGTCGATGTAGTGTTCTTCTTTCCAGATTGGCACTGCTTGCTTGATCGTATCGATCGCCCAGCGGCAAGCGGCAAAGGCTTCGATCCGATGACCGCCGCGCACGACGACGATGACGCTGATATCGCCGATGCCGAGCTCGCCAAGCGCGTGCGCCACCGCAACGCGCACGTTGTAGCGGCTGGCTGCGGTGGCCTCGATTTCGCGCAGCCGGGCTTCGGCCAGCGGCCGGTGGCCGTGATAGGTCATGCCGCTGACGGCGCGGCCTTCGTGCGCGTTGCGCACGGTACCGGCGAATATCGCCAGCGCGCCACAGTCGGCTGGTGCCGGCGCCGCGAGCCATTCGGCGAGATTCAGGGCGCCGTCGCGCAACCGGGGCAGGGTATCGGTCATCGCATTCTCCGTAAGCCCGCCCTAACCGGCGCTGACCGGCGGAATTAAGGCGATCAACGCGCCGTCGGGCAGGCGCTGGCTGGGCTTAACGATGGCGTCGCCGATTGCCACGGCGACACTGGCGCGGCGGCTCGCGAACTCCGGATAGCGCTGTGCCAGAACGCTGAGCGCATCGTCAACGGTGCCGTCGGCAGCAAGTTCCAGCGCTATTTTTGCGCCACCGCACCAGCGCGCGCTGGCGCCGTAGCATTCGATCGTAATAGTCATAACGGGGTTACCGAATGAGTGACAGACAGAGCTAAGCCCGCGGCTTTAGCCGCCGAGCGAGTTCATCGCAATCGGCCGTTCGACATAGCCGGGGTGGGCGATGTAGCCGGCGTCTTTGTTCCAGACCGTGCCGCGGATCAATGCCGCAAGTGCCGCGTCGTCGGCGCCAGCGCGCATCGGGTCACGTAGGCTGGTGCCGCGCGGCGAAAATAGGCATGGATAGAGCGAGCCATCGGCCGTAATGCGCAGCCGGTCGCAACTGGCGCAAAACGGATTCGTCACCGTCGCGATGATGCCGATTTGCTGCGTGTTGCCGGCGTCGAGCTGGTAATACGCGGCCGGGTCGTTGCCGCGTGGCAGCGCCTTCACGGCGAACTCGCGGCTCAGCTGCGCCAGGATGTCGGCTTGTGGCACGACGCGGTCGCGAGACCATTCGCCGCGGCCGTCTAGCGGCATAAATTCGATGAAACGCAGCGGCAGGTTTTCGCGCACGGCGTAATGCGCTAACGGCAGAATTTCGTCTTCGTTGATGCCGCGGATGATCACCGCGTTGAGCTTCAATGGAATGCCCGCTGCATGCGCGGCGGCGATGCCGGCCAATACCGGTTTCACGTCGCGGCCGCCAGAAAGCTTGGCAAACGTTGCTGGCGTTAGCGCATCAAGGCTGATATTGAGGTCGTCGATGCCGGCGGCTTTCAAAGCCGGTGCCCGACGTGCGAGCAGCGCGGCGTTGGTGGTCAGCGAAACCCGTTCCAGACCTTCCGCTTTCAGCGCCTGGGTGTCGGCGATGATGCTTTCGAGGTCGCGCCGCAACAGCGGCTCGCCGCCGGTTAAACGCAGCCGATTGACGCCGAGGCCGACGACAAACAGCCGCAGTACGCGCGCCAGCTCGGCGCGGCTCAGCCGATCCGCCCGCTCCATGAACTCCGGCTGTTCCGGCATACAGTACGGACAGCGGAAGTTGCAGCGGTCGGTCAGCGAGATGCGCAGCTTGCGCTTAACCCGGCCGAATTGGTCCCGAATAGCAGATTCGGGAGCCGTGCCGGGAGCGAGGGTCGGAAGGCGTGGAAGCAGGCTCATACGCCATTGTACGCGCGCTGGCGGCGCAAGCATTTATGCTTTTATCAGCCGATTCAGGCGCTTCGTGCGCGGCGTCGGGCAAAAACCGGCTCAATGGTGTCGGCGGCACGCTGATAGGCGAGGCTGAATGTGTTCATCGCCTGCAAACAGGCTTCGGGATCTTGGTCCGCGCGGAGTTCAAAGCTGTTGAATCCACAGCGCAGCATGAACTGGATCTGGTCTTCAACCACGGCAGCGCCGGTTGCACGGAGTTCGCCCTCGTAGCCGCAGCGCTCAATTAAAGTCCGCGCTTGGGAGTAGGCGCGGCCGTCGGCAAAGCTTGGGAATTCAAGCACGATTAGCGGCAGGCGGGCGAGTATCATCCAGTCACGGGCAAGTTCGACTGTATTGGGAATCCGTACGCCTATGCGGCTGCCCGAAATACTCAGCGGCGAGTAGTCCTTGCGCCAGCGGGCCATGCTGACGATAAAGTGGCCGCCGAATTCAACAGCAGTAGCGTCGTCTAGCTCGACGTAGGGGTCGGCTTCAAGCTGACCTTTGTAAATTAACGTGCTCATGCTGCGGCCTCTGCTTCAGCGTACAAACGGGTTTTGAACGGCTTCATGCCAACGCGCCGATAGCAGGCGAGGAAGCTTTCGTCTTCACTGCTGCGAACGCCAAGGTAGGTTTCAATCAGGTTTTGCACGGCGTCGGCAATATCAGCACGCGAGACGGAAGGGCCGGTGCGATCGCCGAGGCTGGCATCGTTTTCCGAGGAGCCGCCGAGCGTGATCTGGTACCACTCTTCGCCTTTTTTATCGACACCGAGAATGCCGATGTGGCCGACGCTGTGATGGCCGCAGCCATTCATACAGCCGGACATATTGAGCTTGATCTCGCCGATGTCGTGCTGATCGTCGAGGCTTTCGAAGCGCTCGAAGATTTCTTCGGCGACGGCGATCGAACTGGCGTTCGAGAGCGAGCAGAAATCGAGGCCTGGGCAGCAGATCACGTCGGTTAGCAGGCCGATGTTCGGTGTCGCTAGACCCTGCTCGCGCAGGGCCTGCCAAAGCGGATACAAGTCTTTCTGCGCGACGTCGGCAAAGACCAAATTCTGGTTGTGGGTCGCCCGAATTTCGCCAAACGAGTATTGGTCGGCGAGATTGGCTACCGCGTCCAATTGTTCGGCGCTGATGTCGCCCGGCGCAACGCCTTTGGCTTTCAGCGATGCGAACACGGCGGAGTAGCCGGGCACGCGGTGTTCTTTCAGGTTACGCCGAGTCCAGGCGGCAAATGCCGAATCTGACGCCAGATGCGCGGCGTAACTGGCGTCTTGATCGGCGTCAGGGGCGTAGGCTGGTTCGAGGAAATGGCCTTTCATCCGCGCCAGATCTTCGGGCAGCAGCTTTAAGTAGGAATCTTTAATCTGCTGCCATTCATGCTCGACCATCTGGCGGAAGGTCTCGACACCGGTTTCCTTCACCAGAATTTTGATCCGCGCCTTATAGATGTTGTCGCGGCGGCCGAGGCGGTTATAGATGCGCAAAATTGCTTCGCAGTACGACAATAAATCCACTTCCGGCAAAAACTCGCGAATCTGTACGCCGATGATCGGTGTTCGGCCGAGGCCACCGCCGACGAAGATCGTGTAGCCGAGTTCGCCAGCCGCGTTACGAACGATGTGCACGCCGATGTCGTGTACGCGCGTCGCTGCGCGGTCGCTGGTGCTGGACGAAAACGCCAGCTTGAACTTACGCGGCAGCCAATTGAATTCGGGATGGAACGTCGCCCATTGTCGTGCGATTTCGCAGTACGGACGCGGATCAACCAACTCGTCTTTGGCCACGCCAGCGAGATGGTCCGACGTGAGATTGCGGATGCAGTTACCGCTGGTCTGGATCGCGTGCATCTGCACCGAGGCGAGATCGGCGAGGATGTCCGGCACGTCGGCAATTGCCGGCCAGTTGAACTGCATGTTCTGGCGCGTTGTGAAATGGCCGTAGCCTTTGTCGTAAGTACGCGCGATGTGGGCGAGCATCCGCACTTGTTTCGACGCCAGCAAACCGTACGGGATCGAAATCCGCAGCATCGGCGCAAACCGCTGCACATAAAGACCGTTGCGCAAGCGCAAGGGTTTGAATTCGTCTTCGGAAAGCGTGCCGGCGAGGAAGCGTGCCGTTTGGTCGCGGAACTGGGTGACGCGCTCGTCGATCAGCGTCTGGTCGAATTCATCGTACTGGTACATAGGGCGCTCGTTACGGCCCGCGCGGGCAGGAGCGCAGGACTCTAAAGGTTTTAACAGAGAATATTCTAATAACTTAAAGTTTGGTCGCGCGAATTCTCGGCCGCGCAAGCCCGTAACCACGCAAAAACTTTGGGGAAGGACCGCGTTTGTTACGGGATGACCGCGCATGCTGTTTATAGCAGATTCAGTGCGATCTGGCGGGTAAAGGCCGGCGTTCTTCCAGCATAACGGCGCACACAGGCACGATCGGCGAGCATCGGCTTGGCCGTGGCTCAGCAATGCTACGCCGGACGTCGTTATAACCGAATCAGGTTCACGGATAGCGCGCGCACGCGTTGCTGACGAACATCCGCATCGGCAATTTCCGAAACTTCGTCGATTAACTCGCGTGTCAGATGCGGCGCAAACAGGCTGATGAAATCGTACATATAGCTGCGAATGAACATGCCTTGGCGGAAGCCGATGTGGGTGGTGCTGGCTTCAAACAGGTGGTCGGCGCGCAGTTCGACGAGGTCGCTATCTTGCTTGGCGTCGTACGCCATCGAAGCGACGATCCCAATCCCGAGCCCGAGCCGCACGTAGGTTTTGATCACGTCGGCGTCGACGGCAGTCAACACCACGTCCGGCTTTAGGCTATGGGCGGCAAACGCTTGGTCGAGCTTCGAGCGGCCGGTGAAGCCGAAGGTGTAGGTAATGAGCGGGTGGGCGGCGATATCAGCCAAGCTCATTTGGCTGGCGTCGGCACCAAACTGTTGCGCTAGCGGGTGGTTCGGCGGCACCAGTACGCTGCGATTCCAGTGGTAGCAGGGCAGCATCACCAATTGCTCGAAATGTTCGAGCGCTTCGGTGGCGATGGCGAAGTCGGTTACGCCGTCAGCCGACATTTTTGCGATTTGCGGCGGTGAGCCCTGATGCAAGTGCAAGCGCACCTGCGGATACTTGCCGCGGAATTTTCGGATAATGGGCGGCAGGGCGTAGCGCGCCTGTGTGTGCGTAGTCGCGATGCTGAGATCGCCTTTGTCGATATCGCGGAATTCATCGGCGATCCGGCGGATGTTCTCGGCTTCTAGCAATAATTTGCGGGTGTAGTCGAGAATGCGCTTACCAGCCGGTGTGATCTCCGAGATGTGCTTGCCATTGCGAACAAAAATATCTACGCCCAGCTCTTCTTCGAGTAGGCGTACTTGCTTGCTGACACCGGGCTGCGACGTAAACATCGCGTCTGCCGCCGCCGTTACATTCAGGCCGCGCTTAGAAACTTCTTGGATGTAATGCAGCTGGCGTAATTTCATGGTTATTCAATTTAGTGCTTAAAGAATGCCTAAATATTCTTTGTTAGCGTAGTGACGATGTCGATAACGTGCTGCTCTTATAACTGGAAATTTCAAGAAAATGCTGGCTAGTGGCATTGGGTTCTCGCTCGCAGGCCTGTTCGTCGGTACTGCCGTCGGCGCGACCGGTGTGGGCGGAGGGTCATTGATGACCCCAATTTTGATCATGTTTTACGGTATTAGTCCGGCGATGGCGGTCGGCACTGACTTGCTGTACGCCTCGCTGAGCAAGGCATTTGGCGTTGTGCTGCACGGCAAAAATGGCTCGGTGGACTGGACTATCGTCGGCTGGCTCGCGCTCGGCAGCGTGCCAGCGACGTTTCTAACCTTGTATCTGCTTGAAGGCCACAGCGCCGGCAGCATGGACCACTTGATCAAGCTAACGTTGTCAGGCGCGATCATCGTCACCGCCGTTTTCACTTTGTTTCAGGAGGCTTTGGCCTCCCGCCTGCGGCTGGATCGGATCCAGACCGAACTGCGGCCGGGCTTGCAGCACGGTTTGACGGTGCTCGCCGGCGCGCTGATCGGCTGTGTGGTCACCATTTCCTCCGTCGGTGCAGGCGTCATCGGCATGATGTTGCTGCTGCTGCTGTACCCCAAGCACGCGCCGATTCGGATTGTCGGCAGTGATCTCGCGCACGCGGTGCTGATTACGGCCATCGCCGGTATTGGCCACGCTCGGCTCGGCACTGTCGACTACAACATGCTGCTGTGGTTGTTGGTCGGCGCGCTGCCGGGCATTTGGGTCGGGAGTCGGCTTGGTTTCCGGCTCGATCCGCGGGCGCTGAAGCGCGTAATCGCCGCGCTGCTGCTGGTGGTCGGCGGCATGTCGTTGGTTAAGGCATTGAATACGGCTCCGGTGGTACATCAGCAAAACGCCGTTTCGGTGGCGCGATAAACGCCATCGTGGCCGCTGAGCGATAACAGCCGGCGGTCGATCCAGCGCGCATTGCTCAACCACAGGCCGCGCCACTCGATACCGTCAGCGCGATGCAGGAGCTCGATGCGGCCCTCGGTTTCATCTAGAAATACGATGCGATTCTGCGGCCCCAGCCAAGCGTCCAGAATGCGGCGAAACGCGCGGTCGTAAATCAGGCGCCGTCGGCTGCTCAAAAACGGCACCAGATAATCGTGGACCAAGTGCCAAGTATCGGAAAGCCCAGCAACGCGGACTTCGACATTGGCCGTGCCGTTATGCATTAAATATAAGCCCGGCGCGACTTTAAACGGGTGCAAATTCTCGGTGCTGGATGAGCCACGCGTGCGGCGCCGGAAATGGAACACGCAATCGCGACCGGCGAATTCCTGCGCGAGGCGGACGGCGAATTCGGCATCGGAATCGGGGTGGCGCTCAATGCGCGCGTGGCCGTTGGCATCGAAGCCCATGAAGCCGAAGCCGTCTGGGTTGTATTCGGCGGCCGAGCGCAGCAACTCCGGCGGCGTCACTGCGCCGTACGGCTGGTGGATGATCTGGCACATGGCAGCACTCCGTAATCAGGCCTGTTAGGTTTTCGCCAACAAGACTTCGGTGGCTTTAAACACCGCCAAGACTTCATGCCCAACTTGCAGGTTGAGGTTCTTGATCGAACGCGTTGTAACGATTGAGGTCACGATGCCGGCGTCGGTTTCGACATCGACTTCCGATACCACCGGCCCGAGCAGAATTTCGACGATGCGGCCCGGGATTTGGTTGCGACTATTGATGGCGTGAATGGTCATAAGTAAACGTCCTTGCAGAGCGAATGGATAACGCGGAGCCCACTCTAGTCTTTCATTTATATTCAATAAAGAAATATAAATAAATTTACTTATATTTAAAAAGAATATAAAAACGAAAGGTCGCCAATGCTTTTGCGGTATGAATGGCGAGGCAGCACAATCCACTTTTCCGCTTCGTATCCCGCATGACTGAGCAAGCCCGAGCTGCAGCACGTTATTTTCCGGTGACGTTGCGTTTGGACGGCGCCCGGGTGGTTGTGATCGGTGGCGGCGAGGTGGCGGCCCGCAAACTGCGCCTGTTGCTGCGCGCTGGGCCGAATATCGATGTGGTAGCACGCGCGCTCAATCCCGAATTGGAGAACTGGCGCGCCAGCGGCGAGATCACGCATATCGGCGCCGAGTTTTCACCCGAACAACTGGTCGGCGCACGCTTGGTGATCGCGGCGACCGACGATCACAGCTTGAATCGCGTCGTCGCGGCGGCAGCGGCGGCGCAGAACATCTTGGTTAACGTCGTCGATGATCCCGAGCCGAGCACGTTTATCACGCCGGCCATCATCGACCGTGCGCCGATCCAAATTGCGATCAGCAGTGGCGGCGCCGCGCCGGTACTCGCGCGGCGTTTGCGTGAGCGAATCGAGGCATTAATTCCCGCCCAATACGGCCGTATCGCCGCCTTCATGCAGAGCCGGCGGACGCAGGTCAAAACGGCGGTGGCACAGCCGGAACGGCGCGCGCTGTGGGAGCGTTTTCTCGATGGCGCTGGCGCCGAAGCAATCCTCGCCGGTGATGAAACGCGCGCCGATGCCGAGCTACAGCGCCTGCAAGCCGAAGCAACACCGCGCGGCGAGGTCTATCTGGTCGGCGCCGGTCCCGGCGATCCTGATCTGTTGACGTTCCGTGCATTGCGGCTGATGCAACAGGCCGATGTTGTGCTCTACGACCGCCTTATCGGCCCCGGCATTCTGGAATTGGTACGGCGCGACGCCGAGCGGATTTTTGTCGGCAAGCGCAAAAACCAACACACGCTGCCGCAGGACGAAATCAACGCCGAGTTGGTGCGGCAAGCCCAAGCCGGACGCCGGGTGCTGCGGCTGAAAGGCGGCGATCCGTTTATTTTCGGCCGCGGCGGCGAAGAGATCGAAACCCTGGCCGCGGCCGGCATTCTGTTTCAAGTCGTGCCCGGCATCACCGCCGCCAGCGGCTGCGCGACTTACGCCGGCATTCCGCTGACGCACCGCGACTACGCCCAAGCCTGCATCTTTGTCACCGGCCACGCCCGCCAAGATGGCACGCTGACCTTGCCGTGGTCGGCACTGGCGCAACGCGGGCAGACGGTGGCGATCTACATGGGGCTTAGTTCGCTCGGCGCGCTCTGCGCCAAGTTGATCGAACACGGCTTACCGGCGGATTGGCCTGCGGCGCTGATCGAGGCCGGCACTTCAGCCCAGCAACGCGTGATCGCGTCGACGCTCGGCGCGCTGCCAGCTGAAACTGCTGCGGCCGGCGTCGTTGGCGCGAGTATGGTGATCGTCGGTGAAGTTGTCCGCCTGCGTGAAAAACTACGTTGGTTTGAAGCCGCCGACGTTCGCTTGTGAAGCGCACCATCCGCGCATAAAGTGCGGCGCATGGCTCCCTGTTCTTCTCTGCTCGCGCGTTTCGCGTGGGTCTGTCTATTGGCTGCGCTGGCGCTACCGGCGCAGGCGCGGCGCATTGGCAGCATCGAATTCAAGACCTGCGAGCTGAGCAGCAAGCAGAGCGCCCAGGCGCTACGCGCCGAATGCGCGAAGTTTGAGGTTCTGGAAAATCCGGCGGCCGCAGATGGCCGCAGGATTATGCTGAACTTGGCATTGATTCCAGCGCGCGCGGCGAAGCCGAAGGCGGATCTTCTGGTTTATTTGGCTGGCGGGCCGGGGCAGGCGGCGGTTGCGAGCTTCCCTTCGTATGCGGCGGGTTTCCAAGCGCTGTTGAAAGATCGCGATGTGCTGCTGGTTGATCAGCGCGGCACCGGCGAATCGAACCGACTTGCCTGCCCAAGCGTCGACACTGATACCGCCGAAGCAGCGGGCACTGAGCGCCTGCGTAAAGCCGCGGAGCGGTGCCTAGCGGCCGTCAGCGCCCACGCCGATCCGCAGTACTACACGACGATAAACGCCATCGAGGACTTGGAAACGCTGCGCCACGCGCTCGGCGATCCGCAGTACAACTTGGTCGGCGCTTCGTACGGCACGCGCGTGGCACTGAGTTATTTGCAGCGCCATCCCGCCAGTCTGCGCAGCGTGATTCTCGACGGCGTCGTGCCGCAAGATGCCGCGCTCGGCCAAGACCACGCCCACAATCTCGACGATGGCCTCGCTACGATATTCGCCGCTTGCCGCGCGAACGCCGCCTGCAGCAAACGGTTCGGCGATCCAGCGGCCACGCTCTCCACCCTGCGCGCACAACTGCGTGCGCGGCCACAGTTGGTTACGTTGCCAGATCCGCTCAGTAACGCGCCTCGTAGCGAAACGCTCAATACCCCGTATCTCGCTGGCGTTGTTCGTTTGTTTTCTTATCAGCCGGAATTCGCCGCGCTGCTGCCCCTGCTGCTTGATGAAGCGCTGCACGAGCGACCGCAGGCTTTGGTCGCGCAAGGCTTGCTGCTGACGCGCGGTTTGCAGGATTCGCTGGCGCATGGCATGGAACTATCCGTGATTTGCAGCGAGGATTTTCCGTTTTTAAAAGCACGGCCAGAAGACGCGGAACGCTTACTCGGCAATGAGATCGTTCGTTTGTTTGCTGCGCAATGCCCAGCGTGGCCGACGCAGCCGGCGCCGTCGGATTTCAAGCAGCCAGTGGTCTCCGATAAGCCGGTATTGCTGCTATCCGGCGAATGGGATCCGGTAACGCCGCCGCGTATGGCCGACCAGGCTGCGAAGACGCTGCGTAATAGCCGCCATCTCGTCGCTCGCGGCCGCGGCCACACCGTGCTGTGGCGCGGTTGCGTACCGAAGCTGGCGGCGCAGTTTGTCGCTAAGTTGCAGCCAGCGGAATTGGATGCGGGCTGCATGGACACGCTCGGTGAAACGCCAGCATTTATCGGCTATCAAGGGCCGCCGCCGTGATCGTCGCTGAGAATCTGCACCGTGCGTTTGGCGCGATTGAAGCGGTGCGCGAGGTTTCGTTCCGCGCCGAGGATGGGCGCATTACCGGCTTGCTCGGCCCCAATGGCGCCGGTAAAACCACGACGCTGCGGATGCTGTACGCGCTGCTGCAGCCAGATCGCGGCCGCGTCACGATCGATGGTATCGACACGCAGCGGGACATCCAAGGCGCGCGTCGCCGGCTTGGCGTGCTGCCGGATAGCCGCGGCTTGTACAAACGCCTGACGGCGCGCGAGAACATCGAGTACTTCGGCCGTTTGCAGGGCTTACGCGGCACCGAACTGGTTAGCCGTACCGACGCCGTGATCGCTGCGCTCGGTTTAGGCGATATCGAACACCGGCGCACGGAGGGGTTTTCGCAAGGGCAGCGGGTAAAAACCGCGATTGCCCGGGCGCTGGTGCACGCGCCACAAAATTTGCTGCTAGATGAACCCACCAACGGCCTTGATGTGATGGCAACGCGCAGTCTGCGCGCGTTTCTGCGCGAGCAGCGCAGCGCCGGCCGCTGCATCGTATTTTCCAGCCACATCATGCAGGAGGTGGCAGCGCTCTGCGATTACATCGTCGTCGTCGCGCAGGGCCGCGTCGTCGCCAGCGGCAGCGCCGAAGCACTGCGCGAACAAACCGGCGAAGCCAATCTGGAAGATGCTTTCGTCAAGATCATCGGTTCCGGCGAGGGCTTGATGGCATGAGCAATCCCTTGCACGGCGGTTGGTGGACGGTATTTGTAAAAGAAGTGCGGGAAAACCTGCGCGATCGCCGCGCGCTCGGCATGGCGCTGTTATATGGCCCGTTGTTCGGGCCGATTCTGTTCGCGATGATGACGTCGTTCATCATCGGCAAGCAGCTCGATGATGCCGAAAAGCCGCTGGCGCTGGCGGTGATCGGCGCCGAGCGTGCGCCGAATCTGATCGATTTCCTCAGCCAGCAGGGCGTGAGTGTGAAGCCACCGCCGGCCGATCCCGACGCCGCAATTCAGGCGCAGAACGAAGATGTGATTTTGCGCATTCCGGAAACGTTTGCCGAGCAATGGCAGGACGGCACGCCGGCGCGGCTGGAGTTGCTGGTGGATGAGTCGCGGCAACAAACTCATGCCGCGATCAACCGCGTGCGCGGCTTGCTGGAGCGCTATTCGAGTCAGATCGCTCGGTTGCGCCTGCAATTGCGCGGGATCGACCCACAGCTTGGCGCGCCGTTGTTGATCGCCGAGCACGATCTTTCGACCTCGCAAAGCCGCGGCGGCGCCCTGCTCGCGATGCTGCCGTACTTCCTAATTTTGTGCGCGTTTCTCGGCGGCATGTATTTAGCGATCGACGCCACCGCCGGCGAGCGCGAGCGGCAATCGCTGGAGGCCTTACTGATTAATCCGGTGCCGCCGACCCAGATCATGGCTGGCAAGCTGGCAGCGACGGCGGTTTTCGCGCTGGCTTCGGTGGTGAACTGCATCATCGCGTTTATGATCGGCTTGCACTACATCCGCGGCGACGAAATTGGCCTGAATTTGACGCTAGCACCGACCAGCGCGTTGCTGGTCTTGCTGCTGATTGCGCCGGTGGCTTTGCTCGCGGCGGCGGTGCAGACGATCATCGCTTCGTTCGCGCGCAGCTTCCGAGAGGCGCAAACCTATCTGCAGTTTCTGATGATCATCCCGGCGATTCCGAGCATTTTGCTCGTGGTTAATCCGATTAAAGCCGTAACCTGGATGTTGGCAACCCCACTGCTGAGCCAAAGCCTGCTGATCAACCAACTCGCCCGTGGCGATGATCTCGCCTTGCTCGATATCGCGTTGTCGGTCAGCGGTACGCTCGCTGCAGCGCTGCTCGCGGCGTTGGTCGCGGTGCGCTTGTATCGCGGCGAGCGCCTAGCGCTGGCGGTTTAGGCGAGCCTTTTAAGCTTGGCGCGGATTGCCGCGATCACGCCAGTGCTGTCCAAGCCGCAGTCCGCCAGCAATTCTTCGCGGCTGCCGTGGGCGATGTAGCGGTCTGGCAAGCCGAGATGGAGCAGCGGCACCGTCAGCCCATGCGCGGCCAACACTTCGCTAACACCGCTGCCGGCGCCGCCGGCAATCGCGTTGTCTTCCAGCGTAACGAGCAGGGCATGTGTCGTTGCGAGTTCGGCGATCAAAGCCTGGTCTAGCGGTTTGACGTAGCGCATATCGGCGACGGTCGCGTCCAGTGCTACGGCAGCCGCCAGCGCGGTGCTGGTCGGCGCGCCGAACGCGAGAACGGCAACGGCCGAGCCTGTGGTGTCGTTGCTGCGCCGCAAAATGCGGCCGCGGCCTAGCGGCAACGGCGTCGCTACCGCCTCGATAACGCTGCCCGGGCCGCCGCCACGCGGATACCGGACGACGCTGGGGCCGTTCAAGGCCAAGCCGGTTGCGAGCATGCGGCGGCACTCGTTTTCGTCGCTCGGCGCCATGATCACGAGATTCGGCACGCAGCGTAGAAAGCTCAAATCAAAGGCGCCGTGGTGGGTCGCGCCGTCAGCGCCGACCAAGCCGCCGCGATCAACCGCGAACAGCACCGGCAGGTTTTGGATCGCAACGTCGTGGATCAACGAATCGTAAGCGCGCTGCAGGAATGTCGAGTAAATCGCGACGACTGGCCGCAGGCCTTCAGCGGCGAGGCCAGCCGCGAGCGTGATCGCGTGCTGTTCGGCGATGCCGACATCGTAATAACGCTGCGGAAAGCGCTGCGCGAATTCGACTAGGCCTGAGCCTTCGCGCATCGCCGGGGTGATCGCAACAATGCGGGTGTCCGCCGCTGCGGCAGCGCAGAGCCAGTCGCCAAATACCTGCGAATAGCTGGGCTTTGCGTTTGCGGTTGGTAGCGCGCCGCTGAGCGGCTCGAACCGGGATACGCCGTGGTAGCCGATCGGGTCCGCTTCGGCGGGTGCGTAGCCCTTGCCTTTCACCGTGATGACGTGCAGAAACTGCGGGCCGGGAACGTCACGTAGGCGTTCGAACGCGGCGTTTAACGCGCTCAGGTCGTGACCGTCGATCGGGCCGTGATACTGCAGACCAAAGCACTCGAAGGCGGCGCTGATGTCAGGGCCCGCGTGCGTGTTGTCGACTGGGCGCTGCGCGTGCGGCGCCGGAAAGCCGAGGCGGGCAAGGGTTTGGGCCGAGCGCTCGCGCAACGCGCCGACATTTTCCGAAATCGATAAATCGTTGTCGTTGTAGACGATCAACACATCGAGCGCTAGCGCACCGATATGGTTGAGCGCCTCGAAGGCCATGCCGGCGGTCATGCCGCCATCGCCGATGACGGCGACGACACGGCGCTGTTCGCGCTTATAACGTACTGCCGCAGCCATGCCAGCGGCGGCGGACAGCGCCGTACCGGCGTGACCACCGCCGAAGGCGTCGAATGGGCTTTCGTCGCGGCTTAGGAACGGCGCTAGGCCGCCGTGTTTGCGGATGGTTGCCAGCTGCCGTCGCCGGCCGGTCAGGATTTTATGCGGATATGCCTGATGGCCAATGTCCCAGATCAGTCGGTCTTCTGGCGTGTTGAAGGCGCGGTGTAAAGCAATGGTGAGTTCGACGGTGCCGAGGCCGGCGGCGAAATGGCCACCGGAGCGCGCCAACGTTTCGACCAGAAAACAGCGGATTTCGGCGGCGAGCAGCGGCAACTGCGCGTCGGGCAGCCGGCGTAGCGCGGCGGGGTCGTCAATCGCATCGAGCAGGGCAAAACCTGCGACGTCATCCACGGGACTGCATTCAAACGGCGGCGTCGTCGGCGCCGCGCTGTGCTTCAAGCAGGTTCTTGACCCGCAGCTCGGCGTGGTCGAGCGAACTGCGACATTCGCGTGTTAACACCATGCCGCGCTCGAATAAGGTTAGCGATTCCTCTAGCGGCAGATCGCCGCGCTCCATGCGGGCGACGATGCTTTCGAGTTCCTTCAATGACGTTTCGAAGCGAGAGACGGCGTCGTCGGCAGCGGGGCTGGCGGCGGGGGCGGCGCTGGCGGTTTTTTTACTCATGGGAAATCGGGCCGGAAACAGGCGCTAGTGTAATGGCTTGCACTGCTGCGATGCGGAAACCGCTGCGCTGCATCCAGATCTGCGTTTCGCTGCATCCAAGGTGCAGGATATGAAAACACGGTGCCGGGACGATCCGGCCAACAGATTCACCTTAAACGGAGGTCATCATGTTGTCGATATTGGATGTAGAAGCGATTCACATCGATGGGTTGGACAAACTGGCCGGGCTTGGCCAAGCGCATTCAGGCATCACCGGCGAGTTGATCGGCCTCGTGCTCGGCCTAACGGCGATTGTGCTGATTTTTGGCACGCCAATCATCATTGTTTTATCCGTATTACGGCACCGCTCGCGCAAGCAACGGTTGACGAACGAAATCATTTTGAAGCTTGCCGAAAGCGGCCAGCCGATTCCGCCGCAGTTATTCATCGAGCCGATTACGCCGAATTCGGATCTGCGTCGGGGTGTCATTCTGCTCGGCGTAGGGCTTGGTTTAATCGGCTTCTTTTTCTTTGGTCATGATCACGATGGCATCGGGATCGGCTTCATTCCGCTGATGATTGGACTAGGCTATCTACTGTCTTGGAAGCTGGAACAGGGTAAAAAGAGCGCCTAAACGTGGTGTCTGAACCCTCGCCAAACGATGGCCCGCCCGATGCCGTATTGGTGGCGCGCTGTCTCGCCGGTAACGACCGGCACGCGTTTAATGCCTTGGTACGCCGGCATCAAGGTGCGGTGCGCGCGCTGCTGCGGCGGCTGACGAAGGGGGATGATGCCTGGGCCGACGACCTCGCCCAGGAAACCTTCATTCAAGCGCATCGAAAGCTCGACCAGTTTCGCGGCGACGCCCGTTTCGGCACGTGGTTGTATCGGGTGGCGTACAACATTTTTCTGATGGCCGTGCGTTCGCGGCGGCCCGAAGAATCGCTGGATGATGAGCAGCCGGAAGCGGCAGTTGAGGATGGCAGCGCGTTACAGCCGGAAGCCGATGCCGCGGATATGCAGATGGATTTAGCGCAGGCGATGAAATGCTTATCGCCGGCGGAGAGAGCGGTGATCGCGCAGTGTTATTATCTCGACCGCAGTCATGAAGAAGCGGCGTTTGCATTAGACTGCCCCGTAGGCACGGTGAAATCCCACATTTCGCGTGCCAAACAGAAACTGAAAATGTATTTGCAGGTCTGGGAGCCGAGTACGTTATGAGCCACCAGGACACGAATATGGACGGATCATTTATGTCAGGCGACGACGCCTGGCTCGAGGAATTGCTGCGCGCTGATGCCGCTAAGCAACCTTATATCGCTGACGACGGCTTTAGTAGCCGCGTTATGAGCCAACTGCCGGCGCAACATAAACCGGCAACGCAGTGGATCATTCCTGCGGCGACCGTGCTTGGCGCCGCCGCCGCAGTGGGGTTTAGCTCGGTGGGTGGTTATGTCGCCAACGGTTTGTTGGGCTTGCTCGACGTCCGCCACTTCTCGCTGGCGCATCTGACGGTGTTGGTGCCGATTGCGGTGCTCTACGCCTGCGCTTTCGGCGCCGCGCGCGAGCGCTGAAGCAGGCCTCAGCCACGCCCGCGCTGTGGTAAATAAATCTCCCTGTGGTTGGCCGCTGCGACAATAGGCTTATCGTCTCCGCAAACCAGTAGAAAGCGTTGCGATGCACGGGCGTTTAGTGGCACCTTGCGGAGGTGTACTAATGGCTACAGAGCGCAAGCAGGTCATTTCTGATGTTGTATCGTTTGTTACATGGCGCAGGCGCTTGCCGCGCGTGTTACTCGATTTACAGCAGCCCGATGTCGAGTTTCAGCTCGCTGCACTTTCCGCCGAGCAAAATCGCAATTACACCCGCCTAGCCAATCAATTCCTGCACGCTTGCGGCTGCGCCAGCAGTGGTTTCTTCATGAGCGCGGCGGTGGTTGGCATGCTGGGCACGTATTTCGGTGCCGGACGTGGGTTGAGTGATCTCCGCGTCACCACGCTCCTGACATTTTTTAGCGGCTTCGTTCTCGCGGCGTTGTTCGGCAAATTTCTCGGCTTGCTCGCCGCGCGCTGGCGCTTGTTACGACTCGCCGGCCAGATTTACGACGCGATTGCGAAAGCCCAACCCGGTACGGCCGCAGCGCAAACCTAGGGAGGGCGCGCCATGGGACGCGTCTGCAAGGAAGTCCAGGATTGGGTTGAAGAGAAGATCGAAAAGCCGGTCGATACCTGGGTCAACCAACTGCAGAAGACCTGCAAACAGCAGAGTTGTAACTGGTGGTGCCTCTGTTGCAACAAATGGCTGTGTTGGCTGGCTTGGGTCGTGGTGAAAGTAGTGACGTGGGTCGTTGTCACCGTCGGCAAATGGGTTACGCGTATTGTTTGCGAAGTCGTCAACGTCGTTCTTGACGTCATTGGCTTCGTCGTCGAGCTGATTCTTAGCATCCCGATCATCGGTGGCATCATCCGCACAATTTTGAACTGGGTGACAGAGGTGATCTGGCGGCTGGTCGGCTTGTTGGATTTCCTCGGTTCGCTGGTCGGTATCCGCTTACGGAAAAAAATGTACTTCGGCGTCATTGTGCCGTCGATCGACGGCACGCCAATTGTGGGCGACGCAGAAATCATGCGCCAGGTCGACGCCGCGGTCGATTTCTACAACACCAGTTGTAATATCAATTTGATTTTCACTGGGATTTGCCATACCGACATCAAGGCGCCGGAAGCCGGCTTAGTGGTTGGCTGCGATGCCGGTGGATTTTTCGGCGACTGGTTAGTCGGTGGCTCGTACTTCGAATTCGCGTCGGCAACCTGCAAATTTACCGATAGTTTTCGCCGCGTGATTGGCCTCGGCGCCGAGATCATTGTCTTCATCGTTCAGGATGTAACGCCAGCCGGAACGAACGGCTGTAGTTTCGCATCAACCCACAATTACGTTGTCATCGAAGCCAAGCGTACCGACCAGGCTTTTGTCGCCGCACACGAGATGGGCCACGCCTGCTGGCTCCCGCACGTTAGCGACCCAACCAACCTAATGAATCCAAGCACGCCGACGGCGAACCCGATTTTAACCAACGTGCAGGTTTCGTTGGTTCGTTGGAGCAAACACTGTGTGTATTTTTAACTGCTGAGGGAACGACATGGAAAGCGAAACCGAGCGCGTTGGCGAAAAACTACAATCGGATTGTGGCGTCAATTCAGGCTTCAATTTCGGAGTCGGCGTCACTGCGGTGGCGGCGGCGATCGTTATTGGCTACTGCCTATACCTGTACTGGCCGCGGTAGCGCCGAGCCCTAGCGTAGGCGCACTTGCAGCTCGCGCAGCACGCCGTCATGTTCCAGTTGCAATAAGAAATCTGGGGCGCTGCCGAGTTGCTGCAGGGTGTTCATGAAACCCTGCGGCTGACTCACCAAGCTGCCGTTGACGGCGACGATGACATCCCCGGCGATTAAGCCGTGGCCTTCGAGCAGTCCGCCGGGTTTTAGCCGCTCAACCGCATAACCATCCATGCGGCCATTGCGTACGCGCGGTTTTAGCGATATTTCCGAAACCAGACGTTGCTGTTGGCGCAGTAGCTCGCGGAACGCCTGATCCGGCAGCACGGCGCTGAGCGGTGCAGAACGGGCGACCGGCAGCAGCCGACCGCTATCCTGCAATGGCAGCCAGCGCGTATTTTCGCCGCAGCTGAGCTGCAAGCCCCCGGCTGAGATTTCGCGGATTGTGCAACCGTCTACGGCATCGCCCACACGCAATCGCCGCTGTGCCCCGGCTTTATTTTCGAGTAAGACGCGTGACTGTGTGCCGCCGACCAAGGTTCCCGCCACGCGCCAAACACCGCTCGCTGCCCCCTGCGCGGACGCCAATAGGGGCGCCGAAAGCAGAAAAGCGAGTAGCGGTGCGCGGCGCATGGGATGCCACCTCAGCTATTCGGGAAAAAGTCGATCGGCTTTGTCGTTGTCACGGTTGCGACATCGCGCGCTTCGAACTTGAACAATAGTACCCGCTGTACCAAACGGCGTTCGAGCTCGGCATCGTGCAACTCGCTGGTGACCACTTTACACGCGGACACGGTGCCGTTCGGCAGAATCGTGAGTTCCAGCACCATCTTGCCTTGCAATCCCGGTGTTTCGCGTAGCGCCCGGTTGTACAACGCGTAAATCGCGCCTTTGTTCTGATCGAATATCCGCTCGATTTCCTCACGGCTACGCGAACCGCCGCTGCCACTGCCGGTGCCATTGCCGCTGCCGGAACCTGTGCCGTTGCCACCGCCGCCGGAACCGTTGCCGCCGCTGCCATTGCCGCCACGGCCAACGCCCGGCCCTTTGCCGTTGCCACCACCGCCGTAACCTTCCACCTGCGTGGTGCCGCGGCCGGCGAGACCGCCGCCGCCAACCCCGCGGCTGAACGCTGCCGTGTTGATGCCGCCGCTGGCGACACCGGCTTGCGCCGTGATCAACGAGCGCTCAGAGCCTGGACCTTTATCGGTGCCGCCGTTGAGATCCGAGGTGTAGTTCGGATTGGGCTTGCCGGTGAGATCGGGCCGGCCGGTGATTGCTTTCGACGCAACCGAGGAATTGCGCAGATCAGCCAGATCATTGGCCAAAGCGCCGAGCCCTGCGGCTTGTGCGCGCTCGCGCGCTGTTGGGCCGGGCGGGGCAGAGCCAGATTTCGAGTCACGAACTTCAGCCGGCTTTTCAACCGCCTGCGGCTTTGGCTTTACCGTCGCCGCGGGCGTCGCCGCAGCAACTTCAGCCTTCGGCGTTGGCGCTGGTGGTGCCGGCGGCAACGGCGGTGGTGGCGGCCGTTGATCGAGCACGATTTCGATCGTCGGCGGCGGCGCCGCAAGGGTCGGCGGCAGTGGCGGTGCTGGCAGCAATAGCATTAACAGACAGAGCAGCAGCAGGACGATCAGCACCCGCAGCTGAATCCGGCGATAACGCCGTTCCTGTTCTTCTGACTGCGTCCACGGCAGCTCTAGGCTGCGGTGCATTCCCACACTTGCGCTGCTCATGATGCCGGCCTCGGGTGTGCCGGACCCGATTTCTGCAATACCGCGAGCGAAAGCTTGCTGTAGTCCGATTCGGTGCAGGTTGCCAGCACTTTCTTCAGGAGCCGATAGGGAATTTCGCGATCGCCCATGATCGTGACTTCGCGAGGCGGTGGCGGTGCGTCGGGTGCCGGAGGCGTCGTCGCTGCGGCGACCGGTGTCGGCGTATTTTGGAGTGCGGTCTTCAACGCCAAGATTGTCCGATCGTCTGATTTCATGACGTCGTCAACGTGCGCGACAACAGCGCCTTGAACCAGAATATCGTTGTTATTGACCATGACGACGATGGTTTCTTTCGCCCGTGTTTCGGCTACCGATTCCGGCAGGCGCACGTCTTTCGATTCCGGCAGCAATTCGAGTTCGGTTGAGTTCAGCAGTAGAAAGAACACGAGCACGGTAAAGATGTCGATCAACGAGACGATGTTGAGCGTCATGCCTTTTTTTTGCCGGGCTTGTCGCCGCCGACGGCGCTCGCGGAGTGAGGGGCTGCTAGCCATGTCGATTACTTCGCTTTCGGTTTGGCGTCAGCGAGCGGCGCATCGCCGATCGCGATTTCCGGGAACAGCTCGGCTTGCGAACGCCGCCCGTCGACTTGTTGTTCGACAGTGCGGACCGCGTCCATGACCTGTACCAGGCGATCGTAGGGGATATCCGCTTCAACGAGCACCGTGGCGTCCTTTTGCTCGGGGTAGCGGGTCTTGAGTTGTTGCAGCTGTGCGCTGAGTTGGGCTAAGTCCAAGCCGTTGGCGGTGTCGGGAAGATCCGCCAGCCGGCCGCGATTGCGGTCGCCCACTTCGAGGCCATTTTTGCGCACGGTGATTTCGAGCAGCAGCTTTTCGGCCGGCGTCGCGGTGGCAACCGTAGACGGCGCTGGCAGGTTCAGATTCAGCACCGATGAATGCGAAAATACGACGTTAACGAGCAAGAACGTCACCAATACGACCATCGGATTGATGAACGCGGTGAGCTCTAAATCCTCCGGCTCGCGCCGGCGGCGCAGGCGACGGCGGCCGATCATGCGCGCACCGAGCTCGCAGCAGGGGCGGCAGGACGCGGCGCCATTTCCGGACGTGCGGCCGGTGCGGCTCGATCGGTTACGGCGTTGAGGAATTTCACCGACGCGGCTTCCAAGCTATCGACGATTTCCGTCGCGCGCGATTGCAGCAGTGAGTGCACCAACATCATCGGAATCGCGACCATCAGACCAAACGCGGTGCAGTTCAACGCTTCCGAAATACTGGACGACAACAGTGCCGCCTTTTCCGCCGCGCTGGCATCGCCAACCGCGCCGAAGGCGTGAATCAAACCGGCGATCGTGCCGAGTAGGCCGAGCAAGGTTGCAACGTTGGCGAACGTTGCGAGGTAGTGGGTGCGCTTTTCGACGCTCGGAATGGCTTCCATCAAGCCTTCTTCCATCGCCCGTTCGATGTCTTCACGGCTCCGCGACATACGGACGCGGTTCAGGCCGTAGCTGAGCATGTCACCGATTGCGGTATCCGATTTCGACGCTGCGGCGGCGACGCCATTGAAATCACCGCTGTTCAGCATCGGCATAACATCACGCCAGACGCTGCGGTTTTTCGACGCGATTTTGCCGAGATAGAGCCAGCGCTCAATCGCGACCGCGAGGCCGAAGCCGAGAATAACGGCGATTGGGAACATGAAAACCCCGCCGTGTTGGAAGAAGCGCACGATTGTGCTGAAAATTTCCATCGGTAACTCTCCGGTTTAACTATTGGGCTGTGGCAGGTTCGGGGTAGAAAAACGTTATTTCTCAGCGTTCGGTGCCGGCTCGGCAGCTGGTTCGCCGCTCAGCGCGTCGTAATAGCGCAGCTGACGGCGGAACTCGGTGCGATCAACGGGCGCCAATGCTTCTTCAAGCAAAGAACCCGCCGGGCGGCCGGAGCCGTCATCGGCATCGGCGCGCTTCCAGGGCACGATATAGAGCACGCGGGGGAGCCCGCGATGACCCGTAATCTGTGTTGTATCAAGCTCTAACTGCTCGTTTTTAGCAGCAGCGCTGGGCTTTGCGCCCGCTTTCGGCTGTGCTGGTGCTTGGGCGGCTGGCGGCGCTTGGGTCGCTGCGGCCGGATCAGCGGCGTAAGCGGTCGTTGTGGTGAGCAGCAGCGCTGCAAGCACCGTCCCGGTGCAGCGTAGGTTGCGGATGTTCATGACGGGTTTCCGGTCGGCGTGGCCGCTGCGGCCGGTGCCCCAGTACGGCGCCGCAAGTCGGTAATCCAGCGGTTTACTTGCTCGTCTTCGGCCGGCTGTAACCGTTGGAATTGCAAATAATTATCAAGCGCCTCTGGCAGACGCTGCAGATACAGCTCATTCAATACGCCGCGGTCGTAGTAGGCGAGGGCGTAGTCCGGATTGACGCCGAGCGCCCGCGCAAATGCGGCGTCGGCGGCTTCGAATTTGCCGCTATCGCGCAATGACAGGCCGAGCTGATGCTGCGCCGGTGCGAAATCTGGCCAGCGTTCCGCGGCACTTTCGAGCAATTTTTGGCCATCCTCGGCGCGATTCAGCCGCCGCAGCGTCAGCCCGAGATTAACCATCGGGCCGGGCAGATCCGGGTTCTGATCGACCAAGGCTTGCAGTTGTGGCGCGGCTTTCTGCCAGTCGCCGGCTTGCATCGCCGCGAGTGCTTCAGCGTAAGCCGCGGTGACAGCAGGTGTCAGCGCCGCCGGTGCCGAGGCAACGGCAGCAGCCGATTCAGTCGCCGCAGCGGCTTCCGGTTTAGCGGCGCCCGGCTTTGTGCTGCCGCCGAGACCGCAGCCGCTTAGCGCTGCGGCAAACAACAGCACGCCGCTGAACAACGGCCAGCGATGATTAGCGAATAGCATCAACGTAAGCCTCCTGCTTTTCCGGACGGGCGTAGCGACCGGGGACCAAAACGGCGAGGCTGGCGTAGCTTGCGCGCACCCATTCGTCATAAATTCCATCGTGTGCCCGGCGGACGTTGGCTTCGTGCAATTGGATCGCTTTTTCTTCAAACGGGAACGCCTGTTCCTGCAGCAGCAAGTCGTATTGCTCCAAGGCGTCGGCATCCAAGCCTTTCGGCTTTTCCGAGCTATACAGCGCCTTTGCGAGACCGTTATAGATTTCGCCGATGCGGAACGTCGCTTCGGTTAGCACTTCGGCAACGCCGTAGTCGGCGGCTTTGCCGTAGGCGGCGAGCGCTTCTTCCATCTTGGCGCGCTTTTGTTTCAAGCTGTTTTTCAACGGCGCTTTTAACGGAATGGCGAGGAAGGCTTCGCGCGCCGGGGTTGCAAGGCTTAGCGTGGCGCGCGCGGCGAGGTAGCGAGAGCGGTCGGTGCGTTTGGCGCCAGCAGCGGCGTCGAATGCGATCAAGCGCTTCACGCCGTCAAGCCGCGCCGGTTCGTCGTGGCGTTTAGCGGCGAGGTCGATCAAACGCTGCATTGCTTCCAGCGATGCACTGAACGCTTCTGGATAACGCTTCAGATACAGGGCTAGCACGCGCGCTTCGTCGGGGTCGTTGTTATGCGCGGCGTACTGCTTGGCGGCTTGCTGTAAGGCTTCTTGGCGTTCGGCGGCGGGTAGTTCCGGCGTGTTGGCGATGCGCTCGAACTCGGCAGCAGCGGCTGGATCTTTCAGCTGCGTGTAGGCCAGCGCCAAGCTCGCCGTAACGGCGTTGACCAGCGGGCTCTTCGGATGCTCGCGGCGGAACGCCTGCAGCACCGGCACTGCCGCCGCGGTGTTGCCGGCGGCGAGGTAGGCCTGGGCGGCGTCGTAGTCCGCGGTACTGCGGATTTTGGCATCCGGCGCGGCTTGCCCAACACGCAGAAACGCCGCCGCGGCTTGCTCCGATTGGCCGGCGTTGCGCGCTTGTTCGCCTTGGCGATAGATCGACGCCGCGATGCGCTCGGAAATATCGGCGTCGTGCCGTTTAGCGGCAGCATCGAGCTTCTGAACTTCGAGATAGGCGCTTTCAGCGCGCAGATAATCCTGCGCATCGAAGTTGGCGTGGCCGATCACCAGCCACGCAACGCGGCGTTTGGCGGGGTCGGCGGCGGTGGTCGCCGGTTCGGCGGCGGCGATGGCTTCGGGCAATGCGCCAATCGCAAACAGACCTTCGGCGGCGTCCGTGCGCGCCGCGACAGCGTGTTCGTCGTTCGGGAAACCGTTCGCGAAGCGCAGCTCGGCATCGATCAAACGCCGATGCCACGCGCTTTTTTCGTCGCCGTTCAACGCGGTTTCATGGCGCTGATAGGCCAACAGCGCCGCGTAGCCGCCTTCGGCACTATGGGCGTGCGCCGGGTAGTCGTACGCAGTAGCTTCGTAGGCGGCTACTGCGGCGGCGTAATCGCCGCTTTCGAACAGCACTTCGCCGAGTAGGAACTGGCTCTCGGCGGCTTTCGGATCTTGCGGGAAATACACGAGATAGCGGCGGTAGCCATCGGCCGCGAGGCGATAGTTGTCGTCGCGCTCGCCGCGCGGCGCCGCTTTGATCTGCGCCAGCGCGTGATGGTGCTGGGCGAGAATCCAGACCGACTCCCGCAGGAACGCCAGGACCGGCTCATCGGGCGCCACCGGCTGGGCTTTCCAGAACGGTTGATCAAGGCCGAAGCGGCGGACAAAGCTTTCGCGCGCGGCCAAAACTTCCGACGGAAACTTGCCCTGATCCAAACTCGCAACCGCTTGCATGTTCAGATACGGCGCGCGCGGATGCAGCGGTTGTGCGTCGACAAAGCCGGTGAGCACGGCGGCGGAGTCGGTATAGCGTTTTTCTTCGAGATACTGCGCGGCGAGGCTCAGATACAGCAGATGGCCGTATTCGGGATCGTTGTGCGCGTGCAGCGTCTGGCGCATCGTTTTCTCGCCTTCGAGATACGAGAACGACAGCGACATCACGCGCAGTGTGTCGTCGATCAGCTCGCGCGTCGGGCGCGATAAGCCGGCGATGTGGCGATCAACATCGGCCGCCGGGATGCCGGCTAAGCGGCCATCGAGCAAGGTGAGGAATGAGGCTAAGGCTTCTTCGTAACGATCTTGCTTGAACTGTGACCAGCCGGCTTTGTAGATCGCTTGTTCGTGGAATGCCGATTTAGCGTTCAGCGATAGCACGGCGGCGTAGGCGCGCTCGGCGTTTTCATAACGTTCACGCGAGAACAGAATTTCGCCGCGCCGGAACTGCACTTCATCGAGCAGCTGCGTTTTCGGGAAACGGGCGACGAGCTGATCGAGCGTAGCCAGCGCGGCCAGCGGATCGCCGCCACTTTCTTGCGCCCGAGCCAGTTGGTAAAGCACGAGATCGTTGCGCGGAAAATCGGGGTGCTCGGCGAGCAGGCGGCGATACAGCTGCACGGCTTTAGCGTAGGTTTCGGCGCGCAGACGGTCACCACCGCGCTTGAGTTCGTCCGATTCGCCGGCTTCGAGTTCGAGATCGCCAAGCCGGCGCAGCGCTTCCGCCGCGCGTTTCGGGTCGGTGTTCGAGAGCTCAAGAAACTGACGATAGTTTTCGCGCGCCAGCGCTTCGGCGTTGGTGATCGGCGCATCCGGCGGCAGGTCGACACTGCGGCCGCTGAGATCTTTCAGCGTTTTGCCGCTGTTCTTGCTCTTGGCCGGCGCGGTGTCGGCAGCCCCGGCACTGGCGACGCAAGCGCTGACCAGCAGCGCGTAAAGGATTTGCTGCTTACTCATTGGCCGGGCACCTGGGTTGGTGCCGGTTCCACAGCAGCCGGCACTGGCGCGGTGGCGGCACCTCCCGGCGTTTCCTGCTCGGCGGCGCGGTCATAAATCTGCGCCAGCGCGAAGCGCGCCTCGACCGTGTATTGGTGCAGACGGGCTTTGTACTGTTCCAACTCGTGCACCGCGAGATCCTGTAAGAAAGCCTGTTGGCGCGATAACAGCGTGTCGGTCTTTTGCTTCAACTCGGCGATCCGTGGCGTTTGCTTATCCACCCGCTGGGCAAAGCCGGCGAGTCGCGCCGGAATACCCTGCTGTGCGTCGTCTACAGCGCGGCGTTGGGCCTGCGCTTGCGCAACGGCGTCATCAAGCGCCGTCTGCACGCGCTTTTGCTGCCAGAGCCGCAGTTTGTAGTCGTGGTCAAGATTCCACAGCAGCACACCTTTCAGCAGGCGCACTTGCTCACGCAAGCCTTCCGCCTCTGGCGCGTTGCCGAGTGCGGCGATGCGCGCGTTGATGTTTTCGAGGCTGGCCAATTGCCGCAATTCGGTGGCGTTGGCGAGTCCTGCGCCGTCTTGCTTGTCTTCGATGGTGCGCAGACGTTCGGAATAGGCGCCGCGCTGGTGGTCGATGGCGTCTAAATCGATTTGCTGCAGCGCTTGCGTCACTTTCGGTTGGCGCTGCTGATACGCCAGCTTTTGCGTCGACAACATATCGCTGAAGACTGCGACGTCCGTCGTCCACTGCGTCAGGTTATCGTGCAGAAAACGCAGATCGCGATAATTTTTTAGGCCTTCCTGAAACGGCCGCGAAGCCAGCAAATACACCAGATAGTGGCTTTCCGTCGTATTCGGCAGTTTTTCCAGATGCAGGCCGGCACCGAGCTGATCGGGCGCGCCTTTTTTGTCTTTGTTCTGATCGCTATCTTCGGCGAGTAGCGCGCTGAGCAGCTTGCCGCCGCGGATATTGGCGATGCTGGCGTCGAGGCGGCCGGTTTCGGTCTCGAAGGTTTTGATCGCGTCCTGATAACGCGCTGCGGCGAGGTTGTTCGCGTGCAGGCGCGCCAAGGCGTACGGCACGGCAAGGAAAGATTCTTGCACTGCCGGATCGATCAGCTCGCGTTTTTGCAGCTCTTGCCACGGCACTAAGGCGCCACGGTCGTGGTCGAGTGCCGATTCCGCCCAGCCGAGGCCGAGCAGCGCTTTGTTCGAGTACGGACCTTCCAGCCGCACGCGCTGCAGCGCCGTCACCGCGGTGGCGGGCTGCTCGGCTTGGATGGCGGCGAAGCCGAGCGCTAAGTTGGCGCGGTCTCGCAGCGCCAGTTGTTCGGGGTCGTTGGTAACGGCGTTGCCGACTTCATCGAGTAGCTTCAGGCCCTCGTCGCCGCGCTCAGCGCGGATCAGCGCGATACCGAGATTGAAGCGGGCGTAGCCGGCCCAGTCCGGCGGACCTTTCCAGTCTTTCAGGATCGCCGCGGCTTCGTCGTAGCGGCTTTGCGCCATCAGCACTTGCGCGCGCAGGATCTGACGCTCCGCTTCCAGACGTTCCGGCAGGCTGGTGCCGATGTGGCCCAGCGCTTCTTCGGCTTGGTTCAGCGCGGCGCGTTCATAAGAGACGCGCGCTAAATAAAACCAGGCGCGGTCGCGAACCGCCGGTTTGGTGCTGGTATCGAGCAGATGGCGGAATATCGCCGCCGCCTGTTCGTGCTGGCCGTAGGACAGCAGCATGCCGCCCATCAGTAGATCGCCATCTTCGGTGTGCGCTTTGGCGCGGCCGACTTCGCGCGCCGCCATCAGGCGCGTAATGGCTTCGAAGAAATTGTCTTGATAAAAATAGAACAGCACATCGCCGTAGTGCGGATCTTGAACCTGCCGCCCCGGTTTCGACGCAGCCGCAACCGCCCCGGACAGGAACAGTCCGAGGCAGATCGCAGCACAGCGGGTCAGGGTTTTCTGCACCGGCTACTCCCAGACGCGAACCAGAAACTCCGGCTGCTGCTTGCGCTGCAGATCGGAAATCTTCAGCTCGACAAATTTCGCGCCGATGCCTTTATCGAGTTTCAGACTCGTGCCTTGGCGGTAGTCGCGGTTATGCGTGCCTTTGCCGGTGAATACGGCCACCACTTCATGCTCGCCGGTTTTCAAATTGCCGATGTAGAAACGTTGCACGCCGCCTTTCAGCAGCGCTTCGGCTTCGCGCGGTGTGTACAAATAGCTGGCAACTTGGCTGCCGTCGATCGTCAGCTTCACGGTATCAAGGCTGAAGAACGTGCCGACATCGACTGACAAAAACACCGCGACCTGAGTATTGGCCGGAAACAAGAGATCTTCCTGCAGCACAAACAGATCGCGGTTCAATTCCAGAACCTGCTGCTTAAGCGCTTGTACGTCTTGATCGAGACTATGAAAATCGTCCGCCGCAGCGGGCGCAGTCGCAGCAGCGGCGGTGGCGGGTGCAGCCGGAGACTGGGCCGCGGCCGTGCCCGACAACAGACAACAGATGACAATCGGCAATATGGCGCTGAGACGCATCGCGGCGAACCCTAGTAGTACGCGGTGAGAAAGAACTGCCCGATGGCGGCGCCAAAGCTATACGGCTTGCCATTGCGCAGATCGGTGAAATTTTTATAGTCGAGCAGCAGGTATTCGAATGAAACCCCGGCATCGACGTGATTCAGAAAGCCGTGCTTCTGGGTGATCAGTGGCACGGTCAGCTTGGCGTTGACTGTGTGGTCCTGATAGGTGGCGAGTTCTTTATCCCGCGCCAGGAAATTTTGCGGCCGCTGGAAGTTATCGCTGTAGAACGTCGCCGCTTTCTGTGAATAGAAGCGGTAGCCGCCGTCGAGAATCCAATTTCGGTAAACGTACCAACTGGCGCCGATGCCGACGTTGAAGGCTTTGATGCCCCAGGTGTCGCGGTAATAACGGCCTTCGATGCGTGTCGAAAAACGGCTCGACCAAGACTTCACCAGCTTCGTCGCAAACGCCTGACCAGTCCGCGTGCCGGGATAGATTTCCGGCAGCGCGGCGCCGAGTACGCGCGCCGAGCGGTAGGGGTTTTGTAAATAGCCGTCGTCGGCGCTGAGCTCGTAGCTCAGCGTGCCGAGCAAGGTTGGGTTGATGACCTGCGTTACCGAAACACTGTAGTTGGCACGGTTGGCGGTGGCCGAGAATTCGGGGCTATCGACGCGGGTGATTTTGTCGTTGCCTTTCGAATAGCCGAGCGACAGTGTTGTCGTGTTATTGAAGAAGTCCTGCGAGATCGAGAAATCGAAGGTCGAGGCTTTGAAGTCGTTCTCGATGCTATTGGTGTAGTTAAAGCCGAGCAGGGTATCGCGGTACAAATACTGGCCGCCGACACCGGCTTCACGCCGTTCTTCGTGATACGGGCTGGCGTTGGTGACGACATCAATCGACGCGCCGCTGATTTCATCAACGTAATAACCCGCCGACAGTGAAAATTTCTCAGCGAAATTTTTGCGCACCAAAACGGCCGGACCGAGCACGGTTTGGCCACCGCCATCGTAAATGTGGAACAGCGTATCGCCGCGTTCTTCCGGCAGTGCAGCGGCCGCTGCACGCTGGCTCGGGACTAACACCAGCAACATCGGCGCCCATACTGAAGCGCGGCTGATCGCCGTTTCCAGCAGGCGCTGGCAACGATTACGAAACGCAGCTGTGCGAGGCGTGTTCATCATCAATTACAGCCGCAGCCGCCGCCGGTGTTGCCGGTGGCGCCGCGTGCGCCCTCGCGGGTTTCGAATACGTGTTGCAGATGCTTGTCTGAGATCGGATCGCGCGATAGCGCCATCAACGGGCTGGCTAAGGCTTCGCGTTCGTACGGCTGCACCGGCCGATAGCCAAAGCTCGAACAGCCGCTGAGCAGCACGCCAGCAACGATGCCGAGTACGACGGTGCGGTGGCAGCGCCGCGGGGCGGCGGTGGACGGTAAAGGCATGGGCTACTCCTTCAACAACGTGCGAATCTGATCGATGTACTGCTGCTCGTAGCCCGGTTGATAGCCTTCGTGGCGATAGCGCACGGTGCCATCGCGGCCGATCAGCAATGTCGTCGGCATTGTGTTGACCTTGTACTGCCGGCTCACCGCCTTGGTGTCGTCGAACAAGACCGGGAAGCTCACGCCGAGCGTGCGCGCCATGTCGGTTGCTCGGCCCGAGGTATCGTCGATGTTGACGCCCAGCATCTCAAAACCAACCGCGTGATAGCGCTGGTAGATTTGATTCAGCAACGGCATTTCTTGCCGGCACGGGCCGCACCACGTGGCCCAGAAGTTCACCAGCACAACCTCGCCCCGATGCTCGGACAAACGCTGGTTCGCGCCGCTTAGGCTTTTTAGCGCGAAGTCCGGCGCAAGCTCCGCGCTAGCGGCCGCGGCGAACGCAGACAATGGCGCGGCGAGGGCGGCGGCGAAGCAGAAAATAGCGGTGTTCCGGCGCATCCGTGTTCCCTAGAAATAAGCCGCGAGGCCGAGCGTCAGCTCGAAGTTGTTGGTCAGCTTGTTCTTGCCGAGGAGATCGGACTGCCACAGGCGATCACGCGCTTCGAGCCGGATCGCCAGCCAGTCTTTCGGCAGCACTTTCAAGCCGAAGCCGGCGTTGTAAGTCAAAAAGTTTTCGCTGTTGAAATGGGTGTTGCCGACGCCGCCCAGCACATACAGGACGCTGGTCATCGCGTAGCGGGTGCCAACAAACACTTCGCCCGGCAGCAGGTTGTAGCCGACGCTGAGGCCGTAGGTTTGCAGGTCGATGACCTGCTTTGGGAAAAACGGCTGGCCGATGACCCGCCGCACTTCGTCCGAAACGCTGGAGCGTGCGTATTCGCCCTCAACGAAGAAATCTTCGGAGACGTGATACGCGGCGCGCACGCCGTAGATCAGATCGGCTTGCAGATCTTGCGTGCTGAGGATGCCGGTGAATGCCCCGATTTCGAAATTCTCAGTCTTGATTTTCGGCACTTTTACTTCGCGCCGGGCGATTTCCGGGTCGATGACCTGACCTTCGGGTTGGTCGTCAGCAACGACCGGCTGGACTTTGTCCGCCTTAGCGGCGGCACGGTGCGGTTTAAACAGCGAGCAGCCGCCGAGGTTGAGCAGCAGTGCGGCGGCCGCGACGGGAGCGAGCAGCTTCGCCGTCTTGTGGATAATCTGGGCAGTCAACGATAGTCCCCTAGAAAAAGAATGAGAGTCCAACCTGTACTTCACTGAAGCGGTCGTTGCTCTGTACGCTGGTCAGCGACAGATACTGCTTGAAGTCGAGCCGCAGTAGGAAGTTACGGGTTAAATAGAATCTCATGCCGGCTTCAGCGCTGAGGACTGCCGTGTCCAGCGTGCCGGTGCTACCGACCAACGAAGCGCGATTGCGGTTTTGAAATAGGCCGGCACCGAGGCCGAAATATGGTGAAAACCGCGAACGGCTGTACGGCTGAATCTGCAAATTGCCGGTAAACAAGCGCGAGCCAGTGAACGCGCCAGAGACTTGTGAAACATCGGCTTCGGCGATCAGATTTTCCGTCAGCAAATAACCGGTGCGAAAACTGACAACCGGATCGCCAGCAAAGCGGCCGACGCCAAAGCCCACTTCAACGCGTTTTTTCAGGTAGTCATCGAGTACCGCGTCGCGCAGGCCTTCTTTCACGCCCGGTGCGGCAACGGCGGCTTCGATCTGCTGCCGGCTTACCCAGCCTTCAACTTTGCGCGCCGTGCGCACTTTGAACCAGTCCGTTCGGCGCTTGATGATCTGCACCGTTTCACCGCGTTCGGCGACGTAGAACACGGGAAAGCCGCGACCGGGCCCGGTATGCAGTTGCATCAACGGTTCCGCAACTTGCACTTCGGCCAGTTCAGCCGCTAAGACTTGCCCCGGCTGTAGCCAAAGTGCGACGCACAGCAAAGCGCCGCAGACCGCACGAAGCCGAGCCGCGCGCCACGGTAGGGTGGGGACGCGCCGCTGCTCAATAACCACAGCTAGCGATCGCCGGTACCGTGCACGAGCCGCAGGATGCTGCGTTTTCGTCGTCCACGCGGTTGGAGATCCAACTCACAATCGCGGCGTGGCAAGCATCCGAGCTATTCGGGAAAATGTCGCCGCCAGCGTGGGCGACGCTATCGGCGTCGGGTTTCTGCAATAAGCGACTGGTGGTCGGGTTGTCGAGATTGGCAAACGCTCGCGCCGAAAAGAAATTCGCCAGGCTTTGACTCGAACCTGCCTGTGGGTTCGGGAAGATTTTGAATGCGCCGCCGGAACCTGAAGCCTGCGAATGACAGCCGGCAGCGGAGCAGGTAGCCGGCCCGGTGCGGCTATTGATCGAGGCATCGAATATCGGACTCACGCAGCGTTCGAAGTCCGACACACAGAGCGTCGAGCCCGTGGCCTGAACTTCTTGTGTGGTGACCTGATTACAGCCGGTCAATAAAAGAACCGCGGCGAAAGCCGCGGTTCCAAAGGCGTGCTCGACAAGCGAGCGCCCGTTTAATTTCATTTGCAAGTTCCGGTCGCGATCCAGGCCAGTATTGTCTGATAGTCCGGGTCAGAGATCGAGAGCACCGGATGGGCGGGCGTTCCAATCTGCGGATGCGGGAACGGCGCGCCACCGGTTGAGATCGGCCGCAGCAGCAGCGGGTTTTGCGCCGGCGTGCAGACATCGCTGATTGTCGTCAGCGTGACGTTGTAGTCACCTTCAAGATCGCCGGTCAACACGAACATATTCGGCCGGAACGCTGGATTCACCGGGTTGCCGGTGGTGCCGTTGCCGCCAAACGCTTGATGACAACCCGCGCAGCGGCTCATCAGAATCGGATGAACGTTGCTGCCGAAGATCGTTTCCGATAAGCCCGTAACGCCGCGAATTTTGTCGAGCGAGCGGAACTCGCCTTGGCTCGCAACAATGAATGGATCGTTGTAATACTGGCCGCCGAGGTCGGCCCATTCAGCAAGCAGGCGCAGCTCGGATGCGTTCATCTTGCCGCGATGGTTAACCGTCACCGACGGTAATGGCTTGCCCGAGTTCAGCTGCTTTTCCAGCAGCTTTTCGAATAATTGCGACGTCCGCGAACTATTGTGGCTGCCGCCCGAGCCCACCAGTGCATCTTCGCGCGCCAGCTCGATTTCACCGTCGTCCCGCGCGGTGATCTGCGGCAGGCCGGTGACCGGGTCGAGCAGAACCGCGCCCAAGGTCAGCGCCTCATACGACACCAGACGCCCAGTGCCGGAGACGCTGTCGCGCAGGTCGAGGCCGGCCGAGTTCGGGTCGTCCTTCAAGCCGTTGTTATGGCAATTGGTGCAGGTGTTCACGCCGCGGTCGACGGTGAATAGCGGCGCGATATGCTCTGGGAAATTAACGATACCGGCGACCGGCGTCTTGGTCGTCAGCGCCGCATAAGTGATGTCCAAATCCGGATCAGGCGCGCGGCCGGCAGCCGAGGGGTCGGTCCAGACATCGATGAATTTCATGTCCGGATTCAGCGTCAACCGCGCTGGCGAAATTCGCGTACGCGTTTCCGCCATCGATTCGCCTGACGCCGCTGGAATCAGCGTATTCGGGTGATTGCCGGCGATCGGCGTGGCATTCAGCGCACTGCCGCGACGCGGGCCGTGGCAGCCGTCGCAGGTGCGGGTTTCACCTGCTTGCACCTGCAGCCAGTTGGTATGGGTCTGGAACGCCATGCCGTTGCTATCGACCACGGCGATTGCTAGTGGCGTGTTGGCCGGCACTTTCATGCGCACCGAACCATCCGGCTCGATTTCGGTGTAGCCAACAATCTGCTGCATTTCCATGTCGGTTTCGCCAATAGCTTCGCGCGACAAGCCCGATGGCGTCGGCACGGCGCGAATAACACGCAGGAAGCGGGCAGGGCGCTGCGCGGCAGTGGTCTTGGCAGGATCTTTCAGTGTCGCTAGATCTGGCACGATGCTGCGGGTGTCACCGGCCGGCGGCGCGGTCTTCGGGATCGACTCATCCGGCGCCAGCACGGTATCGCCCATGATGTCGAGGAAGTCCGTGTCGTAAACGCTCTTGACGTTCAACACGCCCATCCCTTCCGCCGCTAGATTCTGATCCAGCGGACGGTCCGAAATCGTGTTCGGAACCGGGCGCGGTGCTACGGCAATTGGGTCGGTGTAGTTGAAGCCGTCCGGCGGCAGCGCAATCGGTCGCAGGGTCTTCAGGTCGAGATCAAAAATGTAAACGCCGTATTGCGGCAGACCTTCAACCTGGGTTGGCGCGCCGGTGATCGGATCTACGGATGCGGTCGGCCGCGACGGCGACCAGCTGACCAGCGCGCGGTTGGTGCCATCCCACAGCGGGTACGGTGTGGTGTAGCGGCCAAACGGCGCGAGGCCACGGCGGGTATCAAAGTTGATTTCGTTCAGCGTAACTTGCTGCTGGCCGTTGCCAGTCACGCCGGTGACAGCGGGCTGGTTGTTCTCGGAGAAATTGGTGGCGTCGACCACCATCAGTGCACCGCCTTCGTGCGTGCCGGATAGCGGCATTAACGTCGTCATGATTCTGCCGTTCGGCATTTCACGCGGATGCAGAAAACTATTGCCTGGGCTGAACGCGCCATAGCGGACGAAAATATTGGTGCCGTCAGGGTCGGCGGTGAAAATCGGGAAATGATTGCGCGAGCCCAAGTGATCCCAACGCGCGAACAGGACTTCGCCGGTGCGCAAAACCGTCGGGTTGCGATCGTGGCTCTGGTTCGCCGAAATCTGGTGAATATTGCTGCCGTCGGCGTTCATGATGTGCAGCACCGTTGAGCGCTCACGGTCATATTCGTCGAGGTAGGTGTAGGCCTCGGTGTTCTGCGCCGTCAGCAGTGCTTTGCTGCGCTCTTGCCGGTTCGAGGTGAAGACGATGCGGCCATCCGGGAGATAGGCGGGATCAACGTCATCGCCCTGATTGGCCGAGGCGTCATCGGCTACGAGGCGATGCAGTGCTCGCGTCGCCAGATCCATTTCGAAAATATGCCAAGTGCGGTCGTTCGGGCCGCGCATCGAAAACAGTACGCGACGGCCGTCGTAGGAAACCTCGGGGTCAGAAACATCGCCAGCGCCCTGGGTGTAGCTGGCCGTTAAATTCACCAGCGGCGCGCTCGGCGAGGCTAAGTCCGCCATCATCAAATCGCCACCGGGAGCGAACGTGATTGACGTCGTCGGATTGCCCGAGGTCGTGTTGGCGCGCTTGGCGAAGACAACCGCGAAGTCGCCGGTGACCACAACTGCGCTGCTACCCGTGCTTCCGCATCCGGTTAGCGCTGCAAGTGTGAGAACACTGACAACCCAAAGAAATAATGCAGGTTTTCTGAACGTGCCGTGCATGGCCCTTACTCCCCGAAGTGTGCGACTTGTGGCGACTCAATCGTTGTCGTTAGAACCATTGACAGTCTTGTCAGGTTCTTTCCCTACATCTGTGCGACACAAACTTTACTTTAACGGCCTAGATTAGAGCAAGCGCGCTTAGTCAAGTCGTTTTTTTTATTATTGGGTAAAATTACGACGGGAACGTGACGCCTAGCTCGGCGGCGTCAGCAAACCGTCCGAGTAAAAAAGCTGGCCGCGATCGTCGACGATGATCGCTTCGTAATCGGGTAAAGCTGCGATCAGCGCCATTCCCTTGCGCACGCCCATGACAAAAATCGCGGTGTCGAGGCCATCGGTCATCGTGCCGTCTGGGCCAATAACCGTGACGCTGTGTACGCCGGTAGACGGCAACCCAGTGCTCGGGTTCAGAATGTGGTGGTAGCGGACGCCGTCGCGATCGAAAAACCGCTCGTAATCCCCGGCGGTGGAAATGGCTTCGTCGACAATCGGCAGGCGCGCAACCACCGCATCGCGCGCGCGTGGATTGCGTACGCCAATGATCCACGGCTGGCCGCGGCGGTCGCCAACAACACGGCTATCACCACCCGCGTTCAGCAGCGCATGCCGCACGCCATGCTCGCGCACAATCGCCGCGCCGCGCTCCACGGCATAGCCTTTGGCGATGCCGCCGAGGTTGATGCGCATGCCGCTATGCTGAAAGCGGATGCTGTGCGCTGCGTGATCCAATTCAACGGCGCGGTAGTTGATCAGCGGCAGCGTGCTGCTGCGCGCCGTGTCAGTGGGCACGACACCGGCGCGTAAGTCGTACAGGAAGCCGACGCTGTCATAGGTGATGTCGAAGCAGCCTTCGCTGAGCCGCCCGAGGTCTAGCGAGCGGGCGATCAGATCAAACAATTCCTGACCCACGACAAACGGTGTCGCCGCCGCCTCGCGATTCAACGCAGAAATCTCACTGGTTGCGAGGTACGTGCTCATCAGCTGGTTGATGCGGTGATACTCCGCCATTACCGCGCGCGCCGCCGCAAGCCCCTGCGCCGCATCCTCATGCCAAAGCTCCACCGACACCTCGGTGCCCATCAACGGCTCCGCCAAGCGCTGCCAACCCGGCGCGAGCGACGGCGCAGCGGCGGGCTTACGCGACTTTAGCCACGCGAGCGGTTGGAAGGATTGGGAGCCGGGCATCGGCGCACGATAGCCCCCGGGGCCTCACGTGCACAAGTCAAAAGGCGCGGGCATTTCAGGCTGACGGATGCGGCAGAATTCAGGATTGAGCCAAACGCCGGAATGGGGCAGAGTGAACTGGCCCAAGTCCGAACCCTATTTTTATTAATTTTCGTATCCAAATTCCTTCAAACATAAACCTTTTGTTTTGAGCCTCAATTCGATAGTCTTGACATAATTATGCTTATCA
>JALNYU010000015.1 GCA_023229645.1 Nevskia sp.
CGCTCAAGCGCCATCATCCGCATTTCTTCCAACGCCGATCGCGATACCCTTCTTCCGTCTCTCTTCATGTCGGGTTGGACAAACACTTCGCCCTTATTGTTCCCTAATATACTGACTTATTAGTAATTCTGTTGCAGAGCACCGCAACAAAAAGGGGGATCTGGAAAGATCCCCCTCAACAACACCCCCGTTAACGGCGCGTTTTTAGGCGCCGCATGCCAACGGCTTAGACTTTAATCGTCGTGCCGTCGAACTTGGTTAGGCTCCACCCGTTGAACCCACCACTCGGGAAGCTGCCCTTCGTTTCGTTATAGGTATGGAACTGATCTTTCAGAATGCTAATCGCCAACTGCTCACCGAGTTTCAGCGATTCGATATGGTCCGAACGCCAATGCACGCCCGCGATGTTGCGGGATAGCGAGATATTCGCGGCGATTTTGTTCAACTCGCCACCGACCGTGAGACTACCGGCATCAGCGCCCGTATATGGAACGAGCCGAGTTGGATCGTTGACGTCGGGCACCACTGGATTTGCGATCGGCGCCGACTCATCGAAGAACGCCTTTAACACCGTGACACAACAGGCGGCGACGGTGGCATGACCGGCACCATAAGCCGGATGGGTCGGCGAACCTTCGGGGAACGCCATCGGCAACAACCACGTACCCTGCCCGCTGTTTAGTGTTGAATTCCGTGCGAATATTTTCGGCAATACAGTCGAGCTGAATAAATCCTGGTGCAGCGGATACCGCCCCGGATGCGTGCGCTGAACTTCGATACGACCGGCAAACTCTTCCGGCCTCAGACGCCGGTGCACCGACCATTTCTGGTACCACACTGCTTTTAACGCACGGGTTGCCACTTCAGTAACGAGCGACAACACATGCGGCCCACCGAAAGTGCCGAAGCCTGCCTGCACGCGCGACGGCGTCTGCGAGGGGCCGCCTGCGCCGCCTTCCGGCGTCGGGCCGTAGGGATTATCGCCCCAAGGCAAGCCGTGGCCGAGCATGAATAGCGTCGCAACTTGATACGCTTGATAAAGCGCATCGATATGAACATAGGTTGAGGCGTCGCGGCCAGTCGTCATGTACCGGCGGCCGGGAACAAAAGATTGCGGCCCGGGCGCCACACCGTTCTGAACGCTTAGCCAAGACGAAAAACTGCTCATGTAGTCGACGCCGGGGCTGGCAACAACAACCCGCGAGTCGATAACCTGGGCCCCGTAGTTCACGTCGCCAAACATAAACTGCGAGATATAGGGGCCAACTTCGGTGCCTGGGATTCCTCCGCGGAACAGCGTGGCGGGCGTAACCTTGCCGCCCACTTTCGGGCCTTTGAAGTTCGATAATTTCGAAAGATCATCAGCAGCCGCGCTGACCAGCGGTGCAAATTGGCTATTTGGATTTGTGTATTCGGTGAATGGCACATCGCGCAACAGCGCCATCCAGTAATTTTCGACAATTTCACCGACCTCTTCGGCACTGCTGAAGCCGGGCGCTGGGGGAATTGCCAGATGGTGGGAGTCCGCGCCTTCGATATCGAATGCCAACGCCGACTGCGGATCCACCAGGCGCCGCTGCTTCGTCGGATCGGTGCTACCTAGTGGAATTGCTTCGAAATCCTGAGGCCGCCCGGTTGAGAGCGCCTTCACGAGCGCGTTGTAAGCCGCGACATCGGGCTCGCCAAGCGCGTTGTGCGGCAAGCCCTTCGAGAAATTACCGATCTTCGCGGCGTAAAGCTCTTCGTCCCCATTGGTCAGATGCGCGGGGATGGGCTTGGCGCGCTCCGCGAGCGCAGCCTGAGTGCGGATCAGCAACGACGTATTGGCACGTTGGGTGGGCGTCTGCGGATCAACGGCAACGGCTTCTGCAACTTTCGGCAAGCCAACGGCGCCAATCGCAGCCGTTGCTGCCGCGACGCTACCCAGGCCACCGAGAAATTTCCGACGGGCACTGGATTCCGGTGCATTTCCAATCTCGGCGCATTCGCCGCCACCAACGATTTCTGTATGTGTTTTATTCATGAATAGACCCCACTCTCTCGATATGAATTCAAGTTGGCCAACAAATAGCAACATCAAACAGAAATGGGTTTCGCAGCAGAACGTGAAGATTGTATTTTTATATTTAAAATTATTTAATTAAAATAAAACAATTATTTAAAACCAACATTGTCGAATTTATTATTCTATTTTTATTCTATATTCCATTATTTGTTGATTTTATTTCTGCCCCTTTACGCCGCCACTGTTAAACCATCTTTGTCTGCCAAGTAGAATTAACAGTCGATTTATAGAGTGTCAACGGAACTGGTTCACACATTCAAAATAAATTTAATAGACTCTGATTCAATTTTCATATTTTATGCAAACACGATCTATCGCGCTGCGCTATTTTCATTAATTTACTTTTATTTTCATTAAGTTAATGAAATGTATAATTTCAGTTTACTGAATCATTCCACATATTATTATCCGGCCAACACTCTGTTTTTATTGCAGCGCAAGATAACGATTTTTATTTATGAGGCATGACGCTTTCTTCAAAATCAAAGCCTTGCGCAAATAAAACACCTGAATCGCCCGAATACGCTATTATTGATCCGGCCATTAAGCACTTGAATAAAGACAGTGCAATGCCAAACCGGATGCCGCACTTCCGAGAAAGCGAGAAATGGCCGAATCAATAACGAGGCGTCCAAACAACACGCGTCCGGTAAATATTTATGCGGTCAAGCACGCTCATGCCGGCGGATCTACAGCTTCCGCTTTAGTTGAAATGTTGCGAATTGACTGCCCGAAAAAATGCCCACTGGTTTGATTCTCTCCGCCACAACACAGCGGCAAGCGCGGGCTTGAACGAGAAACCGACGGATAAGCTCCGAACAATGATCACGCCCTCTACTGTTCGGGTTCGAGCGACGCGCGCAGCCGAGCGCCAATAAAAAAATAGCTGCCACGGCGTCGAGTTTGCTTGTCATCGTTCCGAGGCGCGCACGGTTCAGTGCCGCACTGGAACGCCAGGGCATGGCACGACCGCGCTCGCAAGGTCCCTGATCTTTACGCCTCGCGAAAGCGCTTTAATACTTCGCCCATATTTAACGAGGAAGGTCACGCGTTTGAGCTTCGGCAATGCGCAGAGCTCGCTGGATAACCGGTGCGGCCTCCGATGGGCCATTAACCGCATACCCCAGACGAAATAACACTTAGGCCGGTATCAAATGGCACAGCCAAGCCACATCCATTTACCCTTTGAAAATCGATTTTGCTACTACTTAGGCATTGTGCCGCATGGCGCATGAGGACTGCACCCAGCCGGGAGACCCCGCCGTCTTAGCCCCAAGCAAACCGACTAATAGCACCGAATATTCCACGCTTACTCGTGCAAACAAGCCCTAAAAATAAGAAAAATGTCGTAACAATGTAATATTAACGTCGATATTGCTTAGGGAGCTTTAAACATTGCCAAAGTCCGAGCGTTACTGCCATAGGAATTATTATTTATTTGTTAATCAAATAGATATGATTTAATTTTTCGCTCTATTTGGCGATTATTATCATTGACAGTACGGCCTCTGGAAGTTATGGTTTCGAGGACTACTTAAATTTAGTCACGAATTCTGCTGTATTTTCCGAGAACCTTATGAAGAAACAGTATTTAGCAATTGCCCTTGCCGCCTGCACGGTGTTTTTCTCAGCTTGCTCGCAGCCGCCACCGCCGGATGACGCAGATCTCATATTTAAAGTTAAAACTGCCTACATAAACGATGCCGATCTGTTTAGGCTGGGCCACGTTTCGATCGCCAGCGAAAAAGGCGTGATTATTTTGACCGGTACGGTCCCCGAGCAAGCACTGAAAGATCGTGCTCAGAAACTAACCGAAGAGGTCAAGGGAATTAGAGGGATTAAAAACGAAATCGAAGTGAAATACGTTTTTACCGAGAAACCTTAATGGCCTCCCAAAAAGCGCTTGCTTTACCGCAAGCGCTTTTTTGATCTACTTCAGCTTATTTTTTCGGCGTTACTTTAGTGATTGCGTACCGCGCTGCGATCCGCACATCGACATCTTTATCGTTCTTGACCGCCTCATTCAGTGCCGGAATCGATGCCTTGGCATCGGTCCCGATCGCCACTAAGGCGTAAGTCGTGAAGACGCGCACCTGCTTTGCTTTATCCTGCAGAGCAAGAATCAGAGCAGGAACTGCCGATTTCGCCGGCGGCCCAATAATCTCCAGCGCTTTTACTGCGGCGAAACGATCGCGCCAATCTTCAGAAGCAAGCATTTCTGCTAAAGCCTTTACCGCATCAGCCGAACCCAGCTTACCGAGCGAAAGCGCCGCGAACGACCGCACACCTTCATCGCTATCTTTAACCGTTTTCAGTAACGGATGTACCGCCGCAATTGCACCAGGACCAATCTTGCCCACCGCCTCAGCCGCAGCCGACCGAACGTTTTCCGAAGGGTCGGTCAACGCCTCGATTAATGCGGGCGTCGCAGAAGCTGCATCGGGCCCAAGATTGCCAATGGCCCCGCCAGCAGTCCAACGTACGCTGTCGTCCTTGTCCTTCAACGCGACGACTAAAGCAGGTAGAGCCGCCTTTGCCTTGGGTCCGATGCCCGCCAAAGCCTGTGCAACGGCTGAACGTACGGTCGGGTCCGGGTCTTTCAACATCGTAATCAGCGCCGGCACCGCAGTCTTGGCATCGGTATCGATTCTGGCGATGGCGCCAGCGGAGAATAGGCGGACTACGGAATCCGTATCCTTAATCGACTGCAGCAAAGCCGGCATCGCCGCCTTGGCGTCAACCGCATAGTCGGAAAGGCTATGGGCCGCTTGCGCACGGACATTTGCGTCGCTGGATTTCAGCGCTTTAATGAAACCTTCGACGGCGATTGCCGCGTCTTTAATGTGCTCAACGGGCTCGGCAGTCTGTTGCGCCCAACTCGCCGGTGCAGCAGCTAGCAAACAAGCAGCGAGCAGGCAGGCGATGCCTTGTCTTCCGGCACCGCGAAAAAATAGTTTGGTCGTGTCCATAACAATACCCAAGTAGTTGCGTACCGAAATCGGACGTAGTGCGCCGATCCAGCGGTTCGTAAATTTAGAAAACGATGTTTGCGATTGCGGTATGCAAAGAGGCCGGCCTTGATGACCGGCCTCTTTGACCAACATCGCGTAACTACTTTAGCGGTAAAACCGCGTTTTTACGCGAAAACAACGACCTCTTGACGCGAATATCACGACCTCCCCGTTGCAGGGATGGCTTATACGGTGATCTTCGTGCCGTCCAGCTTGGTGAACGTGAAGCCTTTGAAGCCGCCGCCAGGGCCGCTGCCCTTGACCTGGTTGTACGTGCGGTACTGGTCGCGCAGGATGCTGATGCCAACCTGCTCGCCGAGCAACATCGATTCACGCTGGTCACCGCGCCAATGCACACCGGCATGGTCACGGCCGTAGGCGATGTTGGTAGCGACTTTGTTCAGCTCGCCGCCCACCGTCAGGCTGCCAGCATCGGCGCCCGTGTACGGAACCAGCGTCGTGCCGTCGGCTGACGGAACAACCGGGTTCGGGATGATGGCGTTTTCGTCGAAGAACGCTTTCAACACCGTGATGCACGCACCGGCAACCGTCGCGTGGCCGGAGCCGTAGGACGGGTGAGTCGGCGAACCTTCCGGGAAAGCCTGATTCAGCAGGTATGTACCCTGACCGCCGTTCAGCGCGGCGTTGCGAGCAAAGACCGCCGGCAACACGGCCGAGTTGGTGACATCCGCGTGCGGCGCCGGGTAACGGCCCGGGTTCGTACGCAGAACTTCCATCACGCCACCCGCGCGTTCCGGACGGCCACGACGATGCACTGACCACTTCTGGTACCAGATGTGGTGCAGAGCGCGGGTTGCAACTTCGCAAACCAGCGTCAGGATGTGCGGGCCACCGAAGGTGCCGAAACCAGCCTGGACGCGCGACGGGATCGCCGACGGTTGGCCTGGGCCGTCTTCCGGCGTCGGGCCGTACGGATTGCCCTTGTTGTACGGAACGCGGGTGTTCAACAACACCAGCGCTGCCGTCAGGTAGGCTTGGTACAGCGCGTCAACGTGGACGAAGCTCGCGATGTCACGGCCGTTCAGGATGTAACGGGTGCCTGGCGTGATCGCCGGGGCGCCCGGTTGTACGCCATTCTGGACCGACAGGTAGGACGCGAAATTCGACATGTAGTCGACGCCCTGGGTAGCGATGAACACGCGGGTGTCGATTGTCTGCGCGCCGTAGCCGACGGTGCCGAACAAGAACTGCGAAATCAGCGGGCCGGCGCTGGCGCCCGGCTCAATGCCGCGGAACAGCGTTTGCGCGGTGACGCGGCCGTTGATCTTCGGACCACGGAAATCCGACAAACGGTTGAGGTCAGCGATGGCCTGCTGCGCCAGCGGGTTCGTGGCGTACTGGGTGAACGGCACGTCGCGCATCAGGGACTGCCAATACAGCTCGACCAGTTCGCCCGCGTATTCAGCGCTGGTGTACAGCGGAACCGGCGGAACTGCGAGGTGGTGAGAGTCGGCGCCTTCCAGATCGAATGCCAGCGCGGCTTGCGGATCGATCAAACGACGCTGTAGGGCCGGATCCGGGCTGCCTAGCGGGATGGCTTCGAAATCAGCCGGCTTGCCGGTGCTCATCGCCTTGACCAGCGCGTTGAACGCGGCGGGGTTGACTTCACCGAACTGGTTATGTGGCAGGCCCTTCGAGAAGCTGGCGATCTTCGTCGCGTAGCGTTCTTCGTCGCCGTTGGTCGGGTGAGCCGGAATCGGCAACGCGCGTTCGGCCAAGGCGGCCTGGGTACGGATCAACAACGAGGTGTTGGCGCGCTGAATCGGGCTCTGAGGGCCGACTTCAACGGCTTCCGCCAACTTCGGCAGGCCAACGGTCGCGACGGCGGCCGTGGCAGCAGCAACGCCGCCCAGCCCACCGAGGAATTTACGGCGGCTCGACGACGTTAGCTCGCTTGCGGTTTCAACTTGGCTTTCCGAAGAAAGCCCTTGCTTCTTACTCATAGTTTAAAACTCCCATGTCCAATGAATAACAGCTGTGTTTCCCAATTTACGGCCAGGGCTCCGACGTCGTAAAAATCAAGTATTCAATTGATATAAAAGAGATTTATAAAAAATCAACTTAGATACGACTTGATACTAAAATTAACACAAACGTAATTAAAACCCGGTTACTGCAAGATCATAAATTTACAAAATCTATCGATAAGTTACGATTCTTAGTGTTCGCTTTCGATGATGCCGAAATTATCACGCCAATAAGACAATTTAAAGAGCGCTGAGCTGGTTTTTCTCAACAACTGTGTAGAGTATTTATATGACAGCGGCGTCAGTATTGAGAAATGTTAATGACACCAGATTCATGTTTACATGACTGTTTATTCACGATGACCCAACACTTTACTGACAAAACGTAGTTCCACCCAACGATCATTGGTAGCTTACGCCCCCAGCATAATTTTATAATTTAAATGCCATAAGGCTGGAATTACTAAATCTTATTTATAATTTTAAATTTTACGGCGCCGATATAATCGCAATTTAAGCATTGAACGTACCAATTTTTCTGCTGAGCACGTGGCACAGACAACCTGTGTCGAAGACCTCGGTGCTGCGGATTTCGCCCTATTCGATACGCTAGCGGCAGCGGCCGCCAAAAACTAAAGCGAAAATTTACGTTTTGTTTGCTTTTTTTATGAGGCCAGCTATCCCGGCTACGCTCGAGGCGATGGCGATCCCCTGCAGGACCCAACGCTGCGGAAGTTTTTCAGCGTCTAACTTTATCGAATCGCCGGCCAACATTCTGCACAGCGCGTCACACTACGCACAGCAGTTACCATAAAAACAAAAAACGGGCTTGATTCCGATGCCGCTTTAGGCCCAGCTTGGCGCCGTGGCGTAACGACCACCGATCAGCGCATACAGCGGCGCCGCGGCAATGATCAGCAGCCCATCAAACGGCACCCGAAAGCGCACTTCGGCGATCGATAGAAAAACCGCTGCCGCGACGCCGATGATCGGCGCCAGCAGCAGCCATTCCGGCAGACTATCTTGCTTGCCACGCAACATTGCTGGTGCTCGCCGTGCAAACACGATCAGCGCCGGGAACAAAATCAAGGCATCGAAAAATTTTTGCGACCATGCTCCGATGTCAAAGCCTCGGTAAACCGCCGCAGGCCATAACGTCTGGCGCCCGAATAAAGTGCCGACATTTTCCAAGCTGAGCTTGAGCGCTGCGGCCGGATGCAGGCGGATCCAATCGCTGGCAACGCGCAAATTGAGCGTGCTGTCATAAGGACCGAAATCGAAGTCGGCCGACGCTGTGTAGCCGCGCGTCGCGCTTTCCACCGCAGTGAAGTACATCGTGATGCCACGCGGCCTGTCGTGCCAGCGAAATTCTCCGGTCTCGCCGTAGTGCCCCATCAAGACGTTCATCGCGAGATTGTTCGAGACCAGGCAAAACCGCCCCTCGTTGAGCCGGGTGCAGCGCTGGCTCAGCGGCACGATTAATAGTGTGAACCCGATCACCACACCGAACGCCATCGGCCAGCCGCCGTGGCCACCGTATTTTTTTGCGAATACCAGCCAAACCACTGCCGTGCAAATTGCCGGCAGCACAATCGTATTCTTGAACGCCGCCGCGAGTGCTAGCGCGATGCCCGCGGCGAGCGCCCAGCGCAACGCAGCAATACCCGCCGCCTGCCCGGCGCGCAGCAGGCTATAAAAACTGAGCAGGCTGAGAAAGGTAAAGACGTTCTCAGCGAGGAATAGCGCCGCATAGTGTGTAAACGGGAAATACAACGTAGCCAGCACCAGCGCTGCCACAGCCGCGCCATTGCCGTACAGGCGCCGCGCCATTTGCCAGATCAGCGCCATAACACCGAGCGCAATCAACCACTGCCCAATTGCCGCTAAAGCCCAGCTCGGATCGACGCGGTAGAGCGCGGCGAAAAACATTGAAGCGCCGGGCGGATACAGCGTATCGGCGATATATTCGGGCACGCCAGCGGCGCTACGCAGCGCCCGGTCGACGTAGCCCTGCATATCGCTATAAATATGCTGCGTTGCCGGGTGGATCACCAAAATATAGATGAGCCGGCCCAGCCCGCCGCCGAGCCAACACGCCCAAATGATCGCCCGCTGCATTCTGTTTAAAGGTGACACCAGCGTATGCGGCGCGTTGCCGACGATTCCGCTACCCATAGCGCTGCGCAATATAAAATTAGCTATTGCTTGCGCGCGGACGCAGCTGCGCGAGTTGCGCTAAGCGCGCCTGCACCGCGGGTTCGTCCAAGCTCGCGCTAGCATTGCCCGGCAAGCGCCGACGCCAATTCGGATGGCTGTCGATGGTTCCCGGCACGTTCGGCTGCTCGACGACAGCAAGCGCATCTTCCGCCGGTAGCAGTGCCAGCGGCGCCGGCGTTTTGCCGATAAACGCTGCTGCCGCGTCGACGACGGCGGTCGGCGCATCGTCGGCCGGCTGCGGACCGCTGGCGACACCCGCGTATTCAAACGCCGCCCAGAGCCGGGTGCGATCCTCAGCACGCGCGGCACGGTCTGCCGCTTCATCCTGACCCTCGCCGTAAAGGGCGAGCTTGGCACGCCAATCGATGTCCCGGCCTTGCCACCAGCCGGCGACGGTGGCCAGATCGTGCGTCGTCGTCAGCGCGACGGCGCCACTGGGCCAGCGATCCGGCGCGACGAATAAGCCCCAGTCCCGTTCGAACCACAGTACGCGCATACCGAGTATGCCGACCGCGGCCATCCGCTCACGGAATCCTTCCGGCACCGTGCCCATGTCTTCGCCGACGATAACCGTGCGGTGACGCCAGGATTCCAAGGCCAGCAAGCCGAATAAATCGTCGATCGGATAGCGAAGATAGGCGCCGCCGGTTTCGCCGGCACCGTCCGGCACCAGCCAGAGCCGGCCGAGGCCGATAACGTGATCGATACGCAATCCGCCAACATGTCGCAGCTGCGCGCGCAGCATTTCAATGAACGGCGCGTACGCCTGCTGTTGCAACGCACGCGGCGAGAATGTGGTCAGCCCCCAATTCTGGCCGAGTGCGTTCAGCGCGTCTGGCGGCGCCCCAACACCGGCACCGATCAATAGATCATGGCGCCGGCTCCAGCCGTGGCTGCCGCCGCCATCGGTGCCAACCGCGAGATCGCCAATCAAACCGATCGCCATACCGGCTTGCTTCGCGGCGGCTTGGGCATCGCGCAGACCGCGATCCGCGAGCCACTGTAAAAATACGTGGAAGCGAACGGCGTCGGCATTCGCATCGGCGAACGCCGCGACCTCCGGACTGGTGCAATCCTGGTAGGCCGCCGGCCAATCCCGCCAATTCCAATGGGGCTCAGGGCCGGACAGAAAATGCGCGTGCAACGCTTCAAAGCGGGCGTGATCGCGTAACGCCGGGCCGGCTTCGGCTTGGTAGCGAGTGAAATCGTCCTGCATCGATTCTGGCAACGACGGCAGCGCGTTATAAAGCCGATGCAAAACATCAAGCTTTGCCGCGGCGGCGGTAGGCCAGTCGATCAGCGGCAGCGCTTCGAGCGCTGCCCATTGTTCGCCCAAGCCCGCGGCGGCGATCGCCGCTTGGACCGGCGCACGACCGAAGGTTGCAGCGGGATCGACATGCTGCGCGTTCAAGAATAAGCGGCTCGACGGCGAATACGGGCTGAACCGCGCGAGATCAGCCGAAAACAGCGCGTGCGCCGGGCTCACCGCCAGCGCGTCCGCGCCGTGCCGGGCAGCGCTCGCGGCAAATTCGCCGAGGCCGCTGAAATCGCCGATGCCGCCGTCACCGCTGCGGCGTAATGAATAGAGTTGCGCCGTCAGCCCCCAAACCCGCCGCGTGCCGACAACGTCAGCCACGCCGTAGCAGCGCGGCGGCGTTGCCGCGAGTACGAACAATTGCCCGTCGAGTTCGACAACGTGATAGCCCGGCATCGCAACAGGGGCGAGGCAGGCGCGGCCAGCACCGTCATCGATCAATCGACCATCTTCAACGCCACCGCCTTCCAAGTGAATTCGATACGCGCGCCCCGGTTCCCAGACGGTGATCGGTCCGATCGCGACCGGCGCGTCGATGACCGCCACCCGCATCGGCGGTAGTTTGGTGCTCGCCTGCTCTTGCGCCAATGCCGCCAAACTCGCCGCGATTTCGCCCGGATTGGCGCTGCCGATGCCGAGCGTCGTTAGTAATGCGCGCAAGGTTTCCGGGGCTACGGTGCGGTACTCGCCGCGATAGTCGAACCATCGGGTCGAAATTCCGGCGGCTTCGGCAAGCTCACGCAGCGCGTCATCACTCATCGGCATCGGCTCCGGGTTAGGGCTACAGCGTATCGAACCGCGATTTCGTTTTTGCGCACGCCATTCGGGCCCATTAATTCTTATGTAGTCGCTGCAACAGCATAAGGATTAGCTGGCGCAGAGTTCTACATCGGCAGCGAGCAAAACCACGCTACGCGCGGCGACGGCGACCTCATCACCAACGGTAGTTACTTCATTTGCCGTGGGCAGTGCGCTGTCGAGCCGCGAGCGCCAGCGCAGGGCCGGTGTTGGCAGCCGAAACGCGCGCGGTTCCGCGGTGTTATTGACCAGCAGCAGCGTGGCGTCCGCACGGCCATATCCGACGCCGACCACGCGCCGCACGGCCAGCAGACGACCTTCGAAATAGTCCCATTTCGCCGCGTTCATTTCTTCGCCGCTTTCGTCGAACCACTGAATGTCGAGCAATTCCGGGGCAATCGCTTCGCGACTGTGCATGAAGCGCTCGCCGCGCAACGACGCGTGTTGGCGGCGCAGTTCCAGCAAGCGCGTGACATAACTGCGTAAAGCGCGCCCGATGTCGGATTCCACCTGCAGCCAATCAAACCAATTCAGGGGATCGTCGTGGCAGTAGGCGTTGTTATTGCCGTGCTGGCTGCGGCCGAATTCATCGCCGCCGAGCAACATCGGCGTGCCGTGCGAAAACAACAGCGTTGCCAACAGCGCGCGCTGTACGCAGCCGCGCGTGGCGTTGATCGCCGGATCATCCGTCGGCCCTTCGACGCCCCAATTATTGCTGTCGTTATCGTTGCCGCCGTCGCGATTGTCTTCGGCGTTGGCGGCGTTGTGTTTATCGTTGAAGCTAACCAAATCGTGCAGCGTGAACCCATCGTGCGCGGTGATGAAATTGACCGACGCCCAAGGCCGGCGGCGATGGTGATCGAATAAATCGGCCGAGCCTTGTAAGCGCGCCGCCAAGGCGCCGCGCATGCCGCCATCGCCGCGCCAGAATTTACGAATATCGTCCCGAAAGCGGCCGTTCCATTCGGCCATGCCGGCAGGATGGTTGCCGATTTGATACCCGCCAGGGCCGACGTCCCAAGGTTCGGAGATTAGCTTGACTCGCGCCAGCACCGGGTCCTGCATTAAGGCGTCGAAAAAGCCGCTGCCAACATCGAAGCCATGCGTTTCCCGACCGAGCGTGACGCCGAGATCGAAACGGAAGCCGTCGATATGAAATTCGTGCACCCAGTACCGCAGCGAGTCCATCACCAGCTGGATGACCCGCGGATGACTCAGGTTCAGGGTATTGCCACAACCGGTATCGTTGATGCAGTAGCGGTGATCGTCCGGCAGCAGGCGGTAGTAATTTAGATTATCGAGCCCGCGGAAACTCAAGGTTGGGCCGAGTTCGCTGCCTTCGCATGTATGGTTGTAGACCACATCGAGAATGACTTCGACCCCGGCCGCGTGCAGCTGCTTCACCGCCCATTTCATCTGCGCCAGCGTGTTGTCGGACAAATACCGCGGCTCCGGCGCAAAAAACGCCAGCGTGTTGTAGCCCCAGTAATTGCGCAGGTTGAGATCGATCAGGCGCCGATCATGAACAAACGCGTGTACCGGCAGTAATTCAACCGTGGTAATGCCGAGCCGCTTCAAGTAGTCAACCGTGCGCGGATGCCCCAGACCGCTGAACGTGCCGCGGTCGCGCTCTGGTAAATCATCGCGCGCGCGCGTCAAGCCACGCAGATGGGCTTCGTAAATCACCGTGCTGGACCAGGGCACGCGCGGCGGGCGGTCATCGCCCCAGTCGAAGGTGCGCGCAAGATGCTCGTGGGTAATGACCGCTTTCGGCACCGCAAACGCGCTGTCGCGGCGGTCGAACGACAAATCAGCGCGCGGCGAATGCAAACGATAACCATACAACGCATCCGACCATTTCAGCTCGCCCGCCAGCTTCCGCGCGTAAGGATCCAGCAGCAATTTATGCGGATTGAAGCGATGTCCCTGCTCCGGCTTATACGAGCCGTGTGCGCGATAGCCATAGAGCAAACCCGGCCGCGCATTCGGCAGATAACCGTGCCAGATCCCATCGGTGCATTCGCGCAAATCCAGACGCTGCGTTTCGTGCTTGCCTTGCTCGTCGAATAAACACAGCTGAATGCGTTCAGCGTGACCGGAAAATACGGCAAAATTGGTCCCGTGGCCGTCCCAGCTCGCGCCGAGCGGGTATGGCGTGCCCGGCTCCATCGAAAGCGCAGAAAAATTCATCAGCTGCCGTGTTCGTGGCGAAGAATCAATACCGATAGCGGTGGCAGCGTTAACAACAATGACGCCGGCTGCCCGTGACTAGGATTATGCTGCGCAAGAAGCAGGCCGAAATTGCCGAGATTGCTGCCGCCGTAGATCCCGGCATCGGTATTTAAGAGTTCGCACCAGGCGCCGCCGTGCGGCACGCCAACGCGATAATGCGGCCGCGGCGTTGGCGTCAGGTTCGCGATAACCAAGACCGGTGCGCAGCCTTCGGGGCCGAAACGCAGCCAAGCGAAGACGCTGTTTTCGCGGTCGTCGACCACCACCCAACGAAAACCGCGGTAGTCACAATCCCAAACGTGCAGCGCCGGTTCGCGGCGGTAGACGCGGTTTAAGTCGCCAATCAGCAACTGCACGCCAGCGTGATGCACGTCGTTCAGCAGGTGCCATTCCAGTTGCTCGTCATGATTCCATTCCTCGACCTGCGCCAACTCACCGCCCATGAACAGCAGCTTCTTGCCGGGATAACTCCACATCAGGCCATACAACGCACGAAGATTAGCGTGCTGCTGCCAACGATCGCCCGGCATTTTCGCCAGCAGCGAGCGCTTCATATGCACCACTTCATCGTGCGACAGCGGCAGCATAAAACGCTCGGAAAACGCGTACAGCGGGCCGAAGGTCAGGTCGTCGTGATGGAATTTTCGATGCACCGGATCACGCGCAAAATAGCGCAGCGTGTCGTTCATCCAGCCCATATTCCACTTGTAGGCGAAGCCGAGACCGCCGTGTGCCACGGGCTGTGTCACGCCCGGCCAAGCGGTGGACTCTTCGGCGATAACGATGGCGCCCGGACAGCACTCGGCAACCGTGGCGTTGAGCTGGCGGAGAAACGCCACCGCTTCGAGATTCTCCCGGCCGCCGTAAATGTTCGGCAGCCATTCGCCAGCCTTGCGGCTGTAGTCGCGGTACAACATCGACGCCACGGCATCGACGCGCAAACCATCAATATGGAAATAGGAAACCCAATGCAGCGCGCTGGCGACTAAAAAACCGGACACTTCTCGCCGGCCGAAATTGTAAATCAGCGTATTCCAGTCTGGGTGGTAGCCCTCACGCGGGTCTTCATGTTCGTACAGCGCCGTGCCATCGAAGCGGCGCAGGCCATGGTCATCGGCCGGGAAATGTGCTGGAACCCAATCCAAAATCACGCCGAGCCCTGCGCGATGGCAGGTATCGACAAAACGTGCGAACGCTTCCGGTGGGCCGTAGCGGCCAGTCGGTGCGAATAGCGCCAGCGGCTGGTAGCCCCAGGAGCCGCCGAACGGGTGCTCCATGATCGGCATCAGCTCAATATGGGTGAAGCCAAGGCCAGCGACGTAGGGCACCAAACGTTGGGCGAGATCGTCCCAGGTCAGCGTGCCGCCGTGGCCGAAATCGTTGCGCTGCCAAGAACCGGCGTGCAATTCGTAAATCGAGATCGGCGCGGTCGCCGCCTGCCGCGCGCCGCGCTGCGCCAGCCAGTCGTCGTCGGTCCACACCAGCGCCGCAGCATCGGCGACCACCGAAGCAGTGCCCGGCGGAACTTCGGCGCGCAGCGCCAGCGGATCGGCTTTCTGCATCAATACGCCGTCAGCGCCGATCAGCTCGTATTTGTAGACATCGCCGGCGCTTAACCTCGGGATGAATAATTCCCAAACGCCGGCTTCAACGCGCAAGCGCATCCCATGCCGCCGCCCATCCCACTGGTTGAAATTCCCGACCACTGACACGCGCTGTGCGTTTGGCGCCCAGACGGCGAAGCGCACACCGTCTACCCCGTCGACGGTCATTCGCTGCGCGCCGAAACAACGGCCGAGCTGTTGATGCCGGCCTTCGGCAAACAGGTACAGATCCAAAGCACCGATCAGCAAACCGAATGAATACGGGTCTTCGGTTTCTTGCACGGCGTCCGGCCAATGGACGCGCAACCGGTAGCCGCCCAGGCGCGCTAACGTCGCGGTGAATAAACCGCCAGCCTGCATCTGCAGTTCGGCGAGTACCGCATTGTCGCCACGGTCGATCAGTTCAACGCGCATCGCGCCCGGCAGAAACACGCGGACGACCGTGCCCTCGGCACTGGCGTGCGGGCCCAGCAACGCGAATGGGTCGGCCAAATCGCCTCGCAACAGCGCGGCATAACGCTCGGCGTTAGGATTTTGCGACGGTGCTAGCTTAATCATGCGCGTTTCCCGGCAGGTCCCTGCCATCATAGGGCCATTACAATTTACCGGTCAGCCGAGGCCGCCGTGTGGACCGGTTATTACATTTAGCAACGCTGTCAAGCGGGAATATCAAGGACTCCACGTTCCCCTCGAAGTAATGATAAGGTGATATTCCGCATGGAGATTCCATCGTGTCGATGCCGCCGGAAGTGAGATTCGTCAGCCGCGCCACACGCGAAACCTTGGCTTTGGTAATGGCCGGCGGTCGCGGTTCTCGGCTGATGCAACTCACATCGAATACGGCAAAACCGGCCGTGCCGTTCGCCGGCAAATTCCGCATCATCGACTTCACACTATCCAATTGCATCAATAGCGGCGTACGCCGTGTTGGCGTGCTGACGCAGTACAAAAGCCACGCGCTGATCCGCCATCTGCAGATGGGCTGGGGGTTTTTACGCGGGCAATTCGGCGAGTTCATCGAACTCCTACCGGCCGAACAACGCACCGAAAGCGCATCGTGGTACAGCGGCACGGCCGATGCCGTGTACCAAAATCTGCCGTTCATTATTTCGCACCAACCGGCGCATGTACTGATTCTGGCCGGCGACCATATCTACAAAATGGACTACGGTCCGATGCTCGCGCAACACGTTGCCACCGGCGCGCAAGTTACCGTCGGCTGTCTTGAAGTGCCGCGGATGGAAGCTACAGAATTCGGTGTGATGACGGTCGACGACCAGCAAAAAATCATCGCCTTCGATGAAAAGCCGTCGCAGCCGAAAGGCATGCCAGGCAAGCCTGATTTTGCGCTGGCGAGCATGGGCATCTATGTTTTTGATGCCCGCTTTCTGCTCGATTTTCTGCGCCGCGACGCTGGCGTCAATGAATCCAGTCACGACTTCGGTCACGACATCATTCCGAAAGCGATCAACGAAGCAAACGTCTACGCCTACCCGTTCCGCGATCTTTACGACGGCAGCAAACAAGGCTATTGGCGCGATGTCGGCACCGTTGACGCGTTCTGGAAAGCGAACCTAGAACTCACCGAGGTACTGCCAGAGCTGAATCTTTACGACCAAAACTGGCCGATCTGGACCCACGCGCCGCAGTTGCCGCCGGCCAAGTTCATTCTCGATAAACCCGGCCAACGCGGCTACGCCGTGGACTCGCTGGTCGGCGCCGGTTGCATCATCGCTGGCGCGGAAATTCGCAAATCAGTGTTATTCAACCGCGCCCGCGTTGAAACCGGCAGCATCGTCGAAGAAAGTCTTTTGCTGCCCGGCGTTATCATCGGCAGTAATTGCCGCATCAATAAAGCCGTGATCGACGAAGGCTGCGTGATTCCAGATAACACCGAAATCGGCGAAGGGACAAACGGCGTTGCCAGCTATTACCACGTGACGAAATCCGGCGTCACCCTGGTTACGCCGGAGATGCTGCGGGGCTAAAGCGTGTTAAGTCTGATGCGATCGCGGCGTTATGGATCAAACGCCGCATGAATCGATACCGACAACAAACGGCGGTTGCCGCCGCGCAAAGATCGGCAACGGCGGCCCGCAGCCTTCTGAGGCTCACTGCACCACCGCGAACTGCGCTGGTGAGCCTGCAACAATACCCCGATAATCCCGCCCGCCTATTTCCACTGATGCCAACGCGCCATGACCCGACTCCTGTTTGCCGCTAGCGAAGTCGTTCCACTCGCTAAAACCGGCGGGCTTGCCGATGTTGCGGCGGCGCTGCCGAGCGCACTGGTCGGGCTCGGGGTCGATGTCCGCATTGTCATGCCGGCCTATCGCGGCACGCTCGCGCGGCTGGCCGACGCCACACGGATCGGCGAAGTGATCGTGCTCGGGCAGGTCTTCACCGTTTGGCAAGGCCGATTGCCGGGCGCCGAAACGCTCGTTTGGCTGCTCGACTGCCCGCTGCTTTACGACCGCGAAGGCGACCCTTATCACGATGCACGCCACCAACCCTGGCCGGACAACGCTTGGCGCTTTGGCTGCTTTAGCGCCGCAGTTGCGCGGCTAGCGCTTGGCGAAGGCAACGGCGGTTGGCGTGCGGATACCGTGCACTGCAACGACTGGCAAACCGGCCTCGTGCCCGCTTGGTTATCCCAACAAACACCGCGGCCGCGCTGCGTGTACACCATCCACAACCTAGCCTACGCTGGCCAGTTCGGCCGCGAAACCTTTGATGCCCTGGAACTACCGTCCGCCTGGTGGTCGCCGGAAGGCGTCGAATTCTACGGTCAGCTTTCATTTATGAAGGCCGGGTTGGTGTTTAGCGATGTCATCACTACGGTCAGCCCGAGCTATGCGCGGGAAATTCTGACGCCGGAATTCGGTTGCGGTTTGGATGGTTTACTACGCAGCGTCAGCGGCAAGCTGCACGGCATTTTGAACGGTATCGACACCACGGTGTGGGACCCCGAATTAGACCCTTTACTCGCGCAAAATTACACGCTCGCTGATGTCGCCGTTGGTAAGCGCGCCAACCGCCACGCGGTGCAAGCGGCACTTGGGCTCGCCATTGACGACAACGCAACATTGATCGGCATGGTCGGCCGTATGACCGAACAAAAAGGCACCGATTTAGTCCTCGCCGCCCTGCCCGAGTTGCTGAAATTGCCGATACAGCTCGCGGTTCTGGCGTCGGGCGATAAAACTCAGGAAGCGGCGTTTATCGCCGCTGCGGAAAGTGCGCCAGGGCGGATCGGCGTGCGCATGGCGTATGACGAGCCGCTGGCGCATCGGATCGAAGCCGGGGCCGACTTATTCTTGATGCCATCACGCTTCGAGCCCTGCGGCTTGAATCAAATGTATAGCCAGCGCTACGGCACCATTCCGGTCGTCCGCCGTGTCGGTGGCTTGGCCGATACCGTAGTCGATACCACGCAGGCAACCTTGCAGGAACATCGCGCCACCGGCGTTGTTTTTGAAAGCGCAGACGCCGCTGGCTTGCTTTACGGCGTGCGGCGCGCGGTGCAGCTGGTGCAAAACACAGCTGCCCGCGCCGTGTTGCAGACCACCGGCATGACGCGCGATTACAGCTGGAGCCGCTCAGCGCAGGAATACCTGCAGTTTTATTGAGCGCTAAGCCAAGCGCAGCGTTCGTCCACAGATACATCATCGTACGCATCAACTGTGAACTCGCGCACAAATCCAATGCACGATTGTCAGGTCGGGCTTTCTATTTCCGCCTAATCTTTGTACCTTGATCACGCTGAATTTTTGCATTCAGCGCGCGTTTTCAGCCGCAGATCCGCCGCACGCGGACGCGGTTTGTCGATACAAGACTTAGGGGAAACCATGACAGGGATTGTTTCGTGGTCGGGCTGCGCTGCGTCGCGTACCCAACAGTATCTGTGCGGCATCCGTCCGGCATGAGCGCGCGCGCTGATGCGCCGTACAGCGCCGATAGTTTCGTCCCGCAGGCGTTACGTGAAGCATTATCGTCACTCGACCCGAATGCGCGTCTACTCACGTATTCCGGCCCTGCACACGGCCCGGATTTCGGCGCCAGCGTGGTTGCCGAACACGCCGTCGGCAGCGAAGGCGTTAACCAGCTGTTTGAATTTCAGCTCGATCTGCTCAGCCCTTCGGCGCAGTTGGACTTACGGCCTCTACTCGGGCAAGAAGCCTCGCTCAGCCTATTGCAAGCTGACGGCGACCCGCGCCACTGGCACGGCATCGTCACCGCTTGCGAGCGCCTCGGCGCGGACGGCGGGCTGGCGCGCTACCGGCTGACGCTAGAGCCGTGGCTGGCTATGCTGCGTTTACGCAGCGACTGTTTCTTGTTCCAAAACATGAACGCGCTGGCCATCGCCGAGGCGCTGTTCGCGCGCATTCCACTGGCCCGGTTCGAGCTTCGCGTCAGCCCCGCGATGCAGGCACGCCTGCCGGTTTATCAAACGCGCTGCCAATGGAACGAAACCGACCTCGATTTTCTGCTGCGGATCCTCGCCGACGATGGCTTAAGTTTCTATTTCGAGCACGCCGCCGAATCCGCAGCATCTTCTGATGCCGGGTCAGCCTATCGTCATACGCTGGTGATTTTCGATCACGACTACACCTGGCCGGACGCCGCGCAAGCCACAGTGCGCTATCACCGCTCGGCGGCCACTGAAGCCGAGGATGCCCTGCACGCGCTTCGCGCCCAGCGCCGTCTCGGCCCGGCCACGGTTACCCGCGCAAGTTGGGACGCCGCACAGGTGCTCGCCCATGGCGCGCAAACGGAGGCCGACGCCAGCGGCCCGCTCGCTGCTGCGCTGGAAGATTACGACGGCACGCTATCGTTACCAATCCTCTCATCGTCAGTGCCGGACGCGGTGGCCCTGCGCGCCGAATGCGCCGCACTGGCACATCTGCAAACTTTGCGGGTCTGGCGCGGTTTGTCGTCGCTGCGGGGACTGTCGCCGGGCACGGCGTTTACCCTGACCGGCCACCCGGATTTCGCGGGTACGTCGGTCGGCTTTGGCGCCGCCAATCCCAGCGCGCGCTTTTCGGTGCAATCGGTTCGGCATCGAATGCGCAACAATCTTCGTCTCGGCGCTGGGCCGGCCGAAGACGCTGCAGATTCGTCGCCCTTGTACGAAAACGACTGCCGGTTATTACCCGCCGACGTTGCCGTGGTGCCCGCACCCCGACTGCCCGCTGCCTACCCCGGTTTGCAAACCGCGCGCGTCGTCGGCAGCGATGGACAGGTCATCAACGCCAACCGGGATCATCGGGTGCGGGTGCAATTCCACGGCCTGCGGCCACGCGCGCCGGACGGCACGTCAGCCGAGCCCGGCACGCCTGACGCGACGCAATGGAGCGCGTGGCTGCGCGTGACGCAAGGCATCGCCGGCCCCGATCACGGCGAGGTGTTTATCCCGCGCATCGACGACGAGGTCTTGGTCGATTTCGAATTCGGCGATCCGGATCGGCCGATCATCGTCGCCGCGCTTTATAACGGCGTGGATACGCCACCCTTTGCCGCGGGCGTCGATGGCGAGGTCGATCACCCCGGCGTGATCGCCGGCCTGCACAGCAAGGCCCTGGACGGCAACGGGTACAACGAGTGGCTGCTGGACGATGCACCCGGCCAGCACGGTTTGCGCATGGCCTCCTCGCATCTATCGTCGCAACTCAATCTCGGCCAGTTGCTGACCACGCGGCCCGGGCTGGCGTTTCGCGGCACCCCGCGCGGCATCGGCTTCGAGTGGGTGTCGGACGGCTGGGCCGTCGCCCGCGCCGCGCGCGGCTTATTGCTGACCACCACGCTCCGTGCCGAAGCGATCGGCACCCTGCTGGAAACACCGGAAGCGCAAAGCCAACTCGGCGCCGCCCAAACGCTAAGCCAGCGTTTGTCCGATGTCGCTGCACATCAAGGGGCTCGGCCGCTAACCACGATGTCCGAACAGGCGAAACTGCGGGCCGCGCTCGCCGCCACCGAAACCCCGCCCGCCAGCGGCAGCCGGCCACAGCCGCCGGTGCCGGGTTTCACCACGCCGCTGCTGCTGTTGGATACGCCGAGCAGTGCCGCCTTCACCACGCCTGCAACGTTGCTCAACCACGGTGGTCGGCATCAATCCTGGGCCGTCCAAGGCGATGTTTTGCATAGCGCCGGAAAAACCGTGGCGATGATCAGCGGCGTCGCCAGCAGCTTCTACAGCCATCAAGGCGGCGTCACTGCAATTACCGCCAACGGCCCGGTTTCGATCCAAGCCCAGACCGCGCGTTTAGAACTCCTCGCCGATCAATCCGTCGCCGTCACCAGCAGTAGCGCCGGTATCACCGTCCTCGCCAAAAAAACCATCGTCCTCAAAGCCGGCGGCGCCGCCATTACCCTCGATGGTGAAAACATCACCTTCGCCTGCGAGGGCACGTTTTCGGTGAAAGGCGCCAGTCAGGCCTGGGCCGGGCCGGAAAGAGCTTCGGTTGAAATGCCGGGCTTGCCGGACGGTGAGGAGTCGATTTTCCACTGGATCGGCCTGCACTACCTCGATCCCGAAACCAATGCGCCGATGCAAGGCGTTGAGTACGAAATCCAATTTTTAGACGGCTCGAAGTTAAACGGAACATTGGACGCGGAAGGCAAAGCGCGGCATGAAAACGTCTATAACAAACCGGTCAAGGCAGTTATCTATAAGCCAAGACCTCCGCTACCCGAAACAATACATCCGCCGCTGGCGCGCGTGCTGGGTTAACCGGAGGCCGACGACATGAATGCCGCAGCAAAACCGGCCCCCATTGCGAACCCGCCAGATGAAACACCACTGCGCGATGCTCTGGCATGGACCACTGGCGATTCCAAAAGCGCGCAGGACCCCGACAAAAACGTTTTCGTCTGGCTCTGGGAAGCAGTCCAGGGAGACTTTAACGACAACCGGTCCACGAGCCAGATTGCCTTCGATGCCGCGATTTCGATGATCCCGCTCGTCGATCAAGTCTGCGATATCCGCGACCTAATCTCCAATTGCCGCGCCATCGCAAGCGCTGAAAAAGATGAAGACACCACCTGGAAATGGATCGCGCTCGGCTTAACGCTGATCGGACTTTTCCCTTCACTTGGCTCACTCGTAAAGGGCGTCTTGAAGATCTTTTTTCTCTTCGTCCGCCGCCATGGGTTGGACCACATCGGCAAGGCCACCGATCAAGCTATGACTTGGGTAATCGTCCTATTACGCAAGCGCGAAGTGCAGAAATACTTGCCAACGAAGCACATTGACGAAATCTTCGGGTGGCTAGCCCAGGAGGTAAGTGCCCTACGCGGAAAAATCAATATCGGCCCGGTTCTCCAGTTATTCGATAGCGCCATCGGCACGATGAAAGGATTACTTGAAAAAGTAACCTGGCTACCCGGAGGCGTCGGCGAGCGGGCGCAAAAAGCCATTGACATGGCTCAGTCCATCCGCAATATCGCCGACGGCGGTCTGCGCAAAGCACTGAAGCCGATTCAGGATATTCTTGATGCTATCGCTAAACGCCTGGAACTAGAACGTCTCGTCACGCGTTCCGGCATCGTTGATACGCGCAACGTTCATTTCCGCGGTGGCCTACCCGAAGCCAACGCAGTTACCTTGATGCAAAAAGCAAATCCGAAACCGTGGTGGTTGAGTAAAGGGACAAACGCAACTTGGACGTCGGCTAATCCAAAAGATTACATGGCCGATGTCAATTTGGCGATTAAAGAAGGTTACCCCAGCATCGGCCAGCACGACATCGTTAAATTCCACAGCCTCGAAAAGGCTGAAATTTTCGGGCCAGCAAAGCTGTACCGCATAACCGGCCCCTCAAACGGCGCGGCCGGAGATTTCTGGATCAGCGAGGAAGTCTTTCATCAGCTTCAGCAGCAAGCTGATCCTAAAGCAGCATGGCGTAAATATCTCGCCGTATGGCCGGATTGGAATCCAAATGGCCAATTTGTTGTGATGGAAATTCCCAAAGGGCAATCGCTAAAAATCTGGCGTGGTCCGACATCAAGCCAGCTAAAGCCCAAAAAAATGGGGCTAGACGCACATCTTGAAGGTGGATGGGAGCAAATTCTAATGAAGCCATCGGGGCCGGAATGGGATTCCACCCGCTACTTTCGTCGGGATTCCAAAGGGGCATTAGTCGAGCCGGGCCTCTCGCGCAACGAATGGGCATCCCTGTCGGAAACCGAGAAGTCAAACCTGGTCCCGCTGCGCGAAAAGATCAACGATCCGCGTATAAAAGGACCCTACGACACCGGCTGGGGGACAACGGATTTCGATGCCCAGCTTAACGACGTCAAGATCGGCATACCTGCATTGCCGGGCCAGATTACCAACCGCTAGGACACCTCATTTCCATGCAGCTCACCATCTGGCAGAAACGGCAAACCACGCTTCTGTACCACTTCATGTCCCGCGATTACCTGCTTGGCTTGCTACAACTTTTAAACGATCTAATTGGTGATGCCGATGGTTTGCTGGACACGGCCCAAGTGCAACGCCGCGACGCCATCATCGCGGACCCCCGCTGGGGTATCCGGGACACTTCCACGAATTGGTCTACCTACGCATTTCCCGCGTTACTCGATTTTAGACAGTCCACAGTTGAAGATATAGCACTTCGCGACCAGGATCGATACGGGTTTACCGGCGCCAACCAATGCGTCAACATGCTACGCGAGCACTCCACGCGCTGGATGACCGAAGACGAAGAAGCGGCGTTTAAAGTGCAATTTGATAAAATCTATCTTTACGCGAGCGAAATCGATGACGTTGCTATGCGCCAGATTAGAGATTACGACGCCTACGTAACGTGGACCCAAAACGCCCACCTCTTCCCACGCCTGCCGAAATTCACGGTGCATACCGATATCGTTGGAGAGAGTGGGCAATTGCCGCCGAAAACCGGTGTTTATGTCCCGCAAGATGATCCCTATGGCACCCTGCAGTTTGCTTGGACGACTGACAGTGATGGTCAGTTACGTCCCGCGAAAACATTAACCCCGCTTGCACTTGAGGCGGTTAACGCGCTCGGCCGGGATAAAGTCTGGGCGGCAGTGAGCCAAGACCCTGCCGCGCAGGCCGACGGAAAAGTGGCGGACTTTATGCGATTGGCTCTCAAGCAAGGCCGGTTAACTCATCTCGGACCCTATAAACCCGAAGACGCAAAAAGACCAGGATCAGCCGCCGGCATGCTACCGTTCTCCGCATTCGTAGATCGACCGTGCAGGTGGTACTACGTCGAAAAGATCGAAGGTGAATACGAAGATCCCGCGGAAACGACGACCGCCCAAGTCACAGCGGAAACTCGCCTGCGTGTTGAAGCCAACCACCCCTGCCCCCAAACGGGCTGGTGGATGACCCCAGCAAAAGCCGGCAGCCGGCGCTACTTCAACGAAGGCGAAATTATGCCCTCACTTGGCGGCGACTACGGTCTGACAATCTGGCAGTGGGATGTCGATCAATCGGCGCCGAAGCTTTAAGCCGGACAATCCGCAGTTCCTAAACACGTACTTCCACGCGCCCGATGTGTGTCGGAGCGTGGAAGGTGACGCCGCACTGATTCGCTAACCTGCGTAAAGAAGCGCTTAGGTTGCCTCAGGCGGCAAGCCATCGACGACATAGCCCAGCGTTTGTGCGCTGGAAAGACTATAGCCGGCGTTGATCAACGCTTTGTTTAGCGACTGCTGCATCGCCGATAACACCTGCTCCGTTTCGACAACCGTCAAACCTTGGGCAGCGATGACGTCTAGCCTTAAGGTTGGGGCGCCCGTTGTGGAATCCCAGCCGACAAGATTGTAGTTCTCGTTTGGATCGCAATCGATATTATAAAGCTCCCACTGCGTATTCTTGGCATCGTGTGGATCCCAATAACGCGCCAGTTTCCACGGCGCCTCGAAATATGACTGCAGATGGTTCGGCTGCACCACGGGGCCGGGCACTTTTAACGGCTGCTCGGCCGTCGGCACGCCATCCGGCGCAGTTAAGCGCGCGGTGGCATCGAGATACCAGTTGTAGCGATCTTGAATGTAGTTGGTATCCAGCGGGGCGGTGATGTTGTCGTCAGATACGAACAACACCCCTCGGGGCGTAGCCTCGACATCGCCACGAATCAACGGTGCGAGGTCTTCACCAACCAGCGGATAAACCGTATGGCCTTGAATGAATTTACCAAGGCTAGCGCGATCTTGCGCATTGTATCCGGCAAGGCCGAGCAAGGTCGGCACCCAGTCGACATGCGTGCTATGGCTGTCGATCGTTCGCATTGCTTTCGTGTTATTCAGCAACGGCGACGAAATAATCGCCGGTACATGGATGCTTTCCTGATACGCGTTATGCCATTTCTCGACCTGACCGCCGTGCGCTCCGGCCATTTCGCCGTGGTCAGCGGTGAATACAACAATCGTGTTCTCCGCCAAGCCGTAGTCGTGCAGGCAACTCAACACCGAATTGATTTCCAGATTGACCAAGTACTGTAAATACAAGTAAAACTCTAAATAATTCTTGTACCAATCTTCAGCGTTATCCTGCATTTTGAACGGGTACGGCGATGGAATCATCGCGTACTGACCGCGCAGCGTAGTCAACGCAACTTGGAATTTATACGAGTAGTCGTATTGGCAATCCGGTTTGTGTTTTAGATCGGAACGCCAGTTTAGCGGCAGACGAACGTCGTCGAGCTTGAAGCCTGTTGGGTTCAACGGCACGCGATACGTGGCCTGATGGCCGCCGTATGTTGGTGGGTTGCTGCGCTTACCCTGCGGCGGCGCGCCGTACGGGGCGAAGCGTTGTGCCGGACTTTCATTTGCCGTAATCGGCCCCGGCGGCTCGACACCCGGCTTCCATGGGAACGGGTACGCCCCGATGTCGTGCGGGTTCACAAACGAGGCGACGGCAAACCACGGCTGCTGTTTAAAACTCGCGTTCGTGGCGTTATTACTGTTGATAACGTTGGCCTGTACGCCCAGCGCTTTGCGGCGCAGGAAGGTCGTTACCAAGTCGGTATAGCCTTTGTCCCGGTAGACGCCGAGGTTAGCTTGGCCAAAACGTTGATCGGATGGATATGAATATTCCCAGCTGCTAAATCCCCACGATTCCAGACTGCCCACTGGCGGATTAGAGAGATCCCAACGTCCGAAATAATGGGTTTCATAGCCGGCGGCGCGGAACCAATCGCCCATTGTTGGCACGCCATCCGAAGGCAACCATGGGAATGCCGGGTCAGTATCGATTTTATACATGCCCTCGGTTTGCGTGACACCGGTGCGGGCGCTGAACTGCCCGGTCATGATCGTTCCGCGGCTCGGCACGCAGGCCATGCTTGATACGGTGTGATTTTGTAGCGAGATCCCGTTCTCCCGCAGCAGTCGAAAACCCGGAAATTGCGCCGCGTACGGATTGTCTTTCAGATCGCCCTGCTGGAAACGCAGAATCTGATACAGCGGCTCTAGCGGGTCGTTCGCGTACCGCGGTGGATACCGCATCTGGTCGACGAGGATGAAAAGAATATTCGGTCTGGATTCGGTCATTGCGACATCCCTGTTCTAGGCAGGCCAAGCGCTGCCGTTACTATTGATAACAATGCACGTGCTTGGATCTCAATCGCAACACTCCGATAGGCCTGCAGCGAGATCTAGACGTGATCTACTTTATTGCGGCCGCAACCCCTAAGCATCACTCGGTAGGCGGACGTATTTTGGATCTCAGTCTAACCGCTTTTTGACGCGTGTCACGGCAATCACCAACGCGATTGCGGCGAACGCAGCCAACGCTGCAAGTTCCTGCCAAAGATCCGTAAGATCGGCGCCGCGTAGCATGATGCCCCGCATCAGACGCAGGAAATGCGTCATCGGCAACAGTTCGCCAAACCACTGGGCCAGCATCGGCATGCCAGCAAACGGGAACATGAAGCCGGAAAGCAAAATCTGCGGGAGGAAGATGAAAAATGCCAGCTGCATGGCCTGAAATTGGGTTCGGGCCAACGTCGACAGCAGCACCCCGAGCGCCAAGCTCGCAACGATGAACACCAGCGCGGCAACATACACCGCCGAAAGACTGCCGCGCACCGGCACGCTAAATACCAACCAGCCGAGTAGCAACACCACAGTCGTCTGCAGCAAACCGATCGCGACAAACGGCAGAACCTTGCCGAGCGTCAACTCCCACGGCGACACCGGCGTGGCGATCAGCATTTCGAGATTGCCGCGCTCACGCTCGCGGACCAGCGCCACTGCCGTGAATAGCACCATCGTCATCGTCAGGATAACGCCAACCAGACCGGGCACCGTGTTGATCGGCGCTTTCCGGCCTGGGTTGTAATAATTAACAATCTCGACGCTTTTAACAGCGTTCGCGTCTGGGTTTAACAGCGTCTCGAACGGGAACTGTGCGAGCTGCCGCGCAGCTTGTTGCACGGTTTGATCGGTGCCGTCGACAATCATCTGTATCGCCGGACGATCACTGCGCGCGAGTCGCGCTTCGAAGTCGGGTGGGATCACGATGGCAGCGGCAATACGTCCGGCACGTAGCAGCGCGCTCAGGTCCTGGGGCACGCGCGCGCGGTAACGTAGATTCAGCACCTGGGAGGCGCCGAGTTCTGCCACCAGGGCGCGCGAGTGCGCGGTTTGCGCTTGATCCAGCACGGCAGCGTCGAGATTGCGCACATCCATATTGATCGCAAAACCGAACATCAATAGCTGCAGCACCGGAATGCCGATGATCATCGCCAGCGTTAGGCGGTCACGGCGTACTTGACGCAACTCCTTAATGACGATTGCCAACAAGCGGCGCAGATTCATCGCTGCGACTCTGGCGCATGCCCCGCATGCGTAGCAACGACGAACACATCTTCGAGATTGCCCGCACTCTCGGTCACTCGCGCCTCAATTCCGGCCGCCCGCAGAATCGCTAGAATCGCGGCAATAACGGCATCTCCGCGCGCCGCCAACACGCGTAAATGGGCGCCGATTTGTGCCATGGCAATGATCTCGACGCGGCCTCGCAGCGCTTTTTGCGCGGCGCGTGGATCCTCACATTCCACTTGTAATGTGATGCCCGGTAGCGTCGCCACCAACGCGCTGGGACTGCCTTCGGCAACCAAACGGCCTTGATCCAGTATCGCCAGTTGGTGGCAGCGCTCGGCCTCGTCCATGTAGTGTGTCGACACGAGAATCGTCGCGCCGGTGTCGGCGAGTTCGAATAGCGCTTCCCAAAAATCTCGACGTGACTGGGGATCAACGGCGCTGGTCGGTTCGTCCAGGAATAACAACTCTGGTTCGTGCAGCACCGCACCCGCAAGGGCGAGGCGCTGCTTTTGCCCACCCGACAACGTGCCAGCGAGCTGCGTGCGGCGCTCACCGAGCTGATATTGTTGGAGTAGACGGTCGATACAACCCGTGACTGCCGCACGCGGCACGCTGTGCACAGCGGCGAGAAATTGCAGGTTTTCGACGACGGTTAAGTCTTCGTACAACGAAAACTTCTGGGTCATATAGCCGATGCGCAGCTTCAAGGCCTCGGCCTGCGTCGGAATCGTCAGCCCGAGCACGCTGATGTCGCCATCGCTAGGCCGCAGCAGCCCGCACAGCATCCGGATCGTCGTCGACTTACCGGAGCCATTCGGCCCTAGAAAGCCGAATATACGGCCGCGCGGCACGCTGAGATCAACACGATCGACCGCGGTGACGGCGCCAAAGCGTCGCGTTAAGCCACGCGCGATGATCGCCCAGTCGTCAGTGCTGCGCTCAGTCGCTGCCATCGGCGAGCCGCTCGGCCTGCAGCGGCACGCCCGCTGGTAGATGCTGCGCGGCCTCACCGCTCAATTGCAGTTCAGCCCGGTAACTCAGGCGGCTGGCATCATCGCCGCTCAACGCAAAATACGGCGTAAAACTGGCCTCGCTGCGAATACTGCGCAGCCGTGCCTCGAACGGCGCCGCAACGCCATCAACCCGGACCTGGAAACGCGCGCCGAACGCCAGGCCAGCCCGTTGTGATTCCGGCACAAAGACGCGCGCATACGGCGCTTCGCCAACCAAGATGCTGACCACCGTTGCGCCCGCTGGCGGCTGGTCGCCGAGTTTGTAGGGCAAGGCATCGATACGGCCGGCGCGTGGGGCGCGAACCGTCATTCTGGCCAACGTAATCGAAAGGCGTTGCTCGATACTCTGTGCCGCCAACAACGCCGCTTCGGCCTGCTCAATTTCCTCAGCACGGGTGCCGTGACGCAATTCGTCGAGCTGAGCTTGGCGTTGCGTGACATCGGTGCTGGCCAGGTGCCATGCGGTTTCGGCTTGCTCGAACGCCGCCTGCGAAATGGCGCCGATATCACGCTGAGCGCGCTGGCGATCCAGCGTGTGGTGGGCATCGTCGCGCTGGAATTTCGCGTATCGCAAAGCCGCGTCGGCAGCGGCAACCACCTCGCTTCGCGACCCTCGGCGCAACTCGCGTAATTGCGCGCTAAGGCGCTGGCTGTCGGCTTCGGCCTGCGCGAATTGTGCCTGTGTCCGCCGTGCGTCGAGCATCAGCAGCGGCTGCCCCTCAACAACCTGATCACCTTCGTGAACGTCGATCTGCAAAATCGGCTCGGCCGCTTCCGCGGCGATGCCAATTCGATCCCATTCCGATGTCCCCAGTAGCGGCGGCGGTTGGGCCGTGCAGGCCATCAACAGTAACGCCGCAGCCGCAGCGCCCCACGGACGAATAACCCAACTCCGCGCAATGCGACGATTCACCGTGGCGTCGAACATCTTATTCAGCTTATGCTCGGCGCAAGTCATTTCGAGGCCGTGGTTCAGGCCGTCAGGCTGTTGGCGCTTCGGCACTCATTTCTTCGTAAGCGGAGAGTGCATCCGCCGCATACATCAGCGAAGGCCCACCGCCCATATAAACCGCCATGGCGAGCGCCTCTTCAACTTCGGCGCGGCTGGTGCCCAATCGGATCAGCGACTGGATATGGAAGCCAATGCAGGCGTCGCAATGGGCGGCCACGCCCAGCGCCAACGCGATCAGTTCCTTGGTCTTGCTCTCTAAAGCGCCAGGCTTGCCGGCGGCCTGCGAAAGCGCGCTAAAACCCTTCATCACGTCCGGAATATCGGCGCGCAGTTTCGCAAGTGAGACCGAAACCGAATGGGTGATGTCGCGGTAATTTTTACTCATGGCGTGCTCCGTCAATCCCACCTACAGAATGATGCACCGGATGCCGTCCTGCGGTATCCGGTGCGAAAGCCGCCACGGCGCGTAATAACGCCCGCTAGCCGCCTAAAATCGTGCGTACCGTCGGCTCCATCGCCAGCAAACCAGTGGCGCGGCCAGCGGCAAGCGCATCGTCGATACCGGCGCCATCGAGAAAACGCGCTTTTAACGCAAACAGGGCGCCGACCCGATTGCCACTGGCGCAGTGCACCAGCACCGGCGAATCACCCGCTGCATTTAACGCGTCAGCCAGTCGCTGCGCGTTGACCTGGGTCAGGTCGGCCGGTCCGGCAACGGGGATATTGATGTAACGCATCCCCAGCGACTGCACGAGTTCACCTTCATTGAAATCACAAGGCTCAGACGGTGGCCGCAGATTGATCACAACCCGCACGCCTTGCGCCTGTGCTGCACGCAGATGCTCTGCCTGCGGCTGCCCGCCCGTGCATAAGCCATCAGCGGGCGATAAGCCGTTTGGAATTGGAATATTGAGTTTGGCTTTGGTTGCATCGTTCATGGGATTTTCCTGAGGTTGGGCCGCTGCCGCGGCATCGATGTCGGCGATGGGCAATACCTGTCGTGAAGCACGTGAATGATCGTCAGCGCCGTACCTTCAACATTTGCATAGTAAATCGTCTGCGCCACGCGCCGGGTCGATACCAAGCCATCCCGCCGAAGTAGCGCGAGGTGTTGCGATAACGCCGATTGCGATAACGCAACGCGTGCGTTCAAGGCGCCAACCGACAATTCTCCGTCAGCCAACGCGCACAAAATCATCAAGCGATGTCGATTGGCCAAGGTGCGCAGCAAGCGCTCAGCCTCCGCCGCGTGTCGTTCCAGCGCGGCCAGCGCCGGCGAAGCCCCCCCTAGCTTGGGCGCGCGCGTTGGAATCATTGTGTTCACGATTCTACATTAGCATAGTCTAATTTAAACAAATACCAATACGCCTCGCCTCCTGCCGTCATTCGAGCAGCAAGGGCTTGCGTGCCAGCGGCGCTTCAGCCCGGCATTGCGACGCGCTCCAGCACGATGCTGAACAACGATGGCGCCACCGTCGTTCAGCACATTACCGCGTGCCGTGGGCCCTTTAGGCGCGCGGGTCTTCGCGCGTGGCAGCGGCCCACTCGGCGGTGTAACCAAAGGTAGGATCGTCAAGCGGCACCATGATGACGGCACATTCCGCCGTTACCATCGTGCCGGCAATGCTCGCGGCGTGCTCGAGCGCGGTTCGCGTCACGGTAATCGGGTCGATGACGCCTAGATCGAATAAATCGCCGTAGACGGCAACGCTGGCGTCGTAACCCCAGAATTCGTCTTCGGATTTAAGAATATTCAAGATAATTTCAGCGGCGTTGCGGCCAGAATTACGGCTGATCTGGCGAATCGGCTCTTCCAGTGCACGGCGCACGATTTCGATGCCAAAATCCTGCGCCGCGTTCCGCCCTTGAAGCGCCTCAAGCGCCGTGCGCGACCGCAGCAACGCGACGCCGCCGCCGCCAAGCACACCCTCCTTCATCGCTGCCGAGAGGGCGTTATGCGCGTTCTCAACACGCTGCATACGCTCTTTCACCGCCGCCTCTGTCGGCGCGCCGACTTTAACAATCGCCGTCGTGCCAGCGAGGGCCTTGATCCGATCTTCAAAGCCTTCGATCGCATGCTGTTGGCCAGTCGGAGACATCGGTCCTTTCTGCGTGCGGACTTCGTCCTGGGCAAGACGCAGCCCCGACAGGCGCGCCTGAATCTCCGCCGGATCGCCACCGACACCGAGCAACGTTGTCTCACCCTCAGTAATTACCGCTCGCCGCGCTCGGCCAAGATCTGCCAGCGTAACAGTGGCCAAGCGCTTGCCGCTGGCTTCAAGCAACGCGGTGCCACCGGTCAGCACGGCAAGATCAGTCAGCGTGTCAGCGCGGTGGTCGCCAAAGCCCGGTGGCTTTACGACCACGCAGCGAAACACACCGCGAATATGGTTCAGCAACAGACTCGGCAACGCGCTGGCATCCACTTCCTCGGCGACAATCAGCAGCGACGCTTTTTGCTCCGTCACTTGATCCAGCAATGGAATCAACTCGCCGAAATCGCGAATCACGCGGTCATAAAATAGAATGTAGGGATCATCAAGCTCGGCGGTTTTCCGCGCCGAGTCCGTGACGAAGTACGGTGAGGCGTAACCTTGCGCCCAGCGAGTGCCTTCGACGATTTCAATTTCGTCCTGAATACCCTGCCCCAATTCGACCACGACTACCCCGTCATGACCGCTTTGGTCGACTGCAGTCGCCAGCAGCTCGCCAATATCCGCGTCACCGTTTGCGGCTACCGTTGCAACATGGGCGATCGATTTATGATCCGAACACGCACGTGCGCGTCGCTTCAAATCGGCGCCTACCGCCTTTACCGCCAACTCCAATCCCGCGCGAATGCCCATTGGATCGATACCCTGGGCAACACCCTTAATTGATTCCAACGCCAGCCGCCGAGCCAACACTACCGACGTCGTAGTGCCATCACCAGCGCCTTTCGATACCGAGCTTACGAGGTGTTGCAGCATACGGGCGCCGGCATTCTGACAACGATCTGTTAAGTCGATTGATTTCGCAACTGTTGCGCCGTCTTTGGTTACGATCGGTGCCACACCGGCCGTTCTGTGTTCAATTAATACTGTGCGGCCGTGTGGCCCCAGCGTTACTTGAACGGCATCAGCAAGAATATTGATGCCAGCTAACATCTCTTGCCTAACAGTGCCGTTGTATAGAATTTTTTTTGCCATGTCCGGCTCTCCTCGTTAATTATTAGTATGGATATCTACTGCATTGCTGACGTCGATGCGCAGCCTAATCGTTGGTGTTACGCGTGGTAGCGCGCCTGCGGGCGTAAAAGCCCCCACTTAGGAAGCGATGCTCTAGACCAGCCCGCGATGCATCAGAATTCGGCCCGCCAGTGCTCGGTTCTCTTGTATCCGTTCGATACGCGACCAAAGCGCCAATAGTTTTCGATCCGCGTAGTCCAGCGTGCCGCGCATTTCGTGGGTATCGAGTTCCGGCTGCCAATACTGGCTTACATCATGGGGATCACGTACCGATCGCCGATACTGATCCAGATCGCGAACTCGATCCTCGCCAAGATGATCGAGCAGACGTATTTCTTCTTGCTTTAAGGTTTGGATCGTGGCATCCAACTGCTTCGCCATCTGCTCCAGAAACTCTTGCTCGTTCTGTCCAATATTCATCGTTTACCCTCCTGCGTCCTGCGCTAAATAGCGCAACCCGGTGCGTCTGCGCGACAACCGGCAGCTGCCGATCTTGCAGATCAACGAAGCGCGTCAGGCACGACAGTTGGAATGGAACGACGAACATCGCTAGATTCCGAGACTACTGCCTAAGACCATAACGCGAAATCTTTTTGTACAATGTCGGCCGCGTAATCCCGAGAATCCTCGCGGCCTCAGAGACATTGCCCTTGCTCTGTGTCAGTGCCATGCGAATGCCCAGGGCTTCGTAATCCGCCAATGCAATGCCATCGCCACTTACGCTGCTAGTCTTGGCCGCGCTTGATCCAGGCAGCGAAGCATCTGGCAACGGCGTATCGTCACTGACGGAATATTCCATTTCATCGATAAAATCTTGCGGCAGATCTGATACTTGAATTTCGCTATCGGCACTCATGATGATCAGCGAACGCAGCAGATTGCGCAGCTCTCTGATGTTTCCCGGCCATTGGTGCTTGAGAAAAATTTGCCAGACTGCGTCACTCAGTTCCTTCGGCTCAGAAATGTTTAGCGCCTCCAGCTCTTTCTCCAACAAGTGTTGGATTAGATGCATCTTGTCTGGGCGCTCGCGCAGCGGCGGCAGCCAAACATGCGCGCCGTTAAGGCGGTAATACAAATCGCGCCGGAACGTGCCTTGCCGAACTTTTTCTTGCAGGCGGCAATTGGTTGCCGCCACCAGATGAACATCCGTGGTAATCGGCGTGCTGCCACCGATCGGCACAAATTGGGAACTGTCTAAGACCCGCAATAACGTCGCTTGCAGATCAAGCGCCATATCGCCGATCTCGTCCAAAAACAAAATGCCTTTGTTCGCGAGCAAGAACTTTCCAGGCTTACCCTTGTTATGCGCACCAGTAAAGCTGCCGGGCTCATATCCGAATAGCTCACTTTCAATTAAGTCGCGCGGGATCGCCGCACAATTAATTGCGATCAAAGGTCCATTCTTGCGCGGGCCAACGGCGTGCATGCGTCGTACGAGATAATCCTTGCCAACACCGGATTCACCCGTAATTAGAATTTGTATATTTTTCTCTTGCAGGCCGATTGCCTGCTGCAACGCTGAATCAAACGCTGAATCCTTCCATTGACCATTGTCGAGCTGCCGTATGCGCTCACGCCGCTGCGCTTTGAACGGCGCGGCACTCGCTGCTACCGACGCGCCCGCTGTCCGCGTTCGCGGCACCGCCCCTCCGGCGATACTCGGTGCCGGTCGTTCACTCGGCGCCTCGCGTAGCTCTTCGGCGGACTTCGCCGGCCAAAACTGTCCGTCTTGCGGCATCGCGCCGGCTTCGATCACGAGGCGCACGCCGCCCGCCGGCGCTACTTCAAGAAATGGGCTTGCCGGCGCCGTGCGCGCGGTCAGATCGTCCAACTCAATCCCGAGCGCCTGACCGATGTTCTGGGTCAGCAAACTCTTATGGTCCTTATGTCCGAGCAAAAGCAGCGCGGTTTGATTGGCACCCTGAATTTGGCCTTTTTCGTCGACGCTCAACATGCCGTCGAACAACACCTCATGCGTACCCATTTTCTCGTCGAGGTTGGCCGGCCGCAGACGTATTAATGTGCCAGCCGGCGCATGACGCTTAAAAAGATTTTCCTTGATCAAATAGCCCGCTAAACGTAAAAACGCGAGTAGCGAAGGCATCGAATCCCGGTGATCGGTCATGATCCCCAGGGTTGCCAAAAGTCGGCCATCCGGTCCGATGACGGGATAACCTGCTGTCGCAAACGGATGCAGTTCGCGGTAGAAATGTTCTTTGCCGTCGAACGCCACCGGCTCGCGCAATAAGCTTGCGGTGCCGAGGCCGTTGTTGCCAAGATGGCATTCACTCCAACTCACGCCTAGCCGTGCTAGGTGACGCCCTGCTGGGCAATGCAGCAACGCTGAATCCATCACATGGATCAGATGCCCATTGGCATCCGCAAGCAGCAACGTAACGCCCGTTTCGCGCAGAAACGAGTACAGGTTGTAGGCTAGCACAATGAGGCTGGCCTTAACCTCCGCATCAAGCCCGAGCTCGGCTTCAATACCGTTGCGATCGTGCGCGGTAACGGCCCGCCGTTTCAGCAGATCGGAATCGAGCTGCAGCCCGTAATCCTCTAAACATCGGCGCCACGCTTCGACCACTTGCGGCCGTACCCAGTCGAGGGCTTCGGGGGCTTGATGGCTTTGCCGCATCCATTCCCACGCCTCGCAAGGGCGATCAACGCCGAATAATCCTGTTTCCTCACCCGCCGCGACAAGGGCATCCGACGGCGATTCGTAGAAGCCATTCATAGAGATACGCTCAAAGAAGGTCATTCCCGTATCACTGCGGCCGAGCACAATGTTCGCTACCGCACGATAGGTCTAGTGTCATAAAGGACACGTCTGTGCCCAGTCTAGTCCCATCGGTGGTACCCGTGCCTAGTGCCGCAGCACGCCGATCTTCAGCGCTCTCGGCGATGGTCCGGAGCATCATCCCTGTCGGACCGGCTTCATTCATGGCACACGCTCCGCGTGTTCGCTCCCAGCCATGCGCGGCGGCGCGAGTTGCCCTTCAAGCAACGACTGGCTTTCGCCGGCGCCGTGACTTTGTACGAATTTCTCTAAATGGATCTGATCTTTAGGAACACCGTATTCGGCCGCCGCTTTAAATGTGGCATCGACCATACCCGGCGGACCGCACAAATAAATATCCGGCTTAACACGAGCCTGCGCCAGGTATTGCCGCAACAAGTCGACCACCGTTCCAGCGGTGCCCTGCCAACCGGCCTCCGGCTGCATGACGGCAATCTCAACCGCCAGCGTCGGCATTGTGCTGGCAAGGCGTAACAGCTCGTCGCGATAGAACAATTCGTGCTGATGGGTCACACCAAAAAATAATTTTGTCTCTTGTGGATCGCGCGTCTCCTGCATCTGCCGCACCATGGCGAGCACCGGCGATAAGCCCGTGCCTCCGGCGACGAAGTACCGCGGGCGCAGCCCGTTATCGTGCAAATTGAATGCGCCAAAAGGCCCGCGCAGACCAACGCGCTGCCCTACAACCGCGTCGTTCAGCAAATAGCGCGAGAAGCGGCCATTCGGTAGCAAACGAATTAAAAATTCCATAAGACCGTCGCCGCTCGGTACCGTAGCCATAGAAAATGACCGCGAGATCTCAGTCCCCGGTATGGCGATATCTATATACTGCCCCGGAATGAACGGCACCTTCAGCGGCGCCGCTGACTCCAGATCAACGCACTGCACAACAAATCGCATTACATTCGACGAAATGCGTTCGCAAACCCGAACTTCGGCGAGCCATTCGGTCCGTATCTCATTAAACGCGATTCGCTCGTAGGTATAAGGCACCGTTACTTCGAGGTCGCTGCGCGGATAGGTGCCGCATAGCAATACCGAGCCGTCCTCCTCTTCATCCGGCGGCAGCGCTTGCACGCTGCAATTTGAAAGCTCGTACTCGCCCTCTGTGCACTCGGCCTTACAGGTCGCGCAGCCGCCTTCGCGGCAGGACGATAGCAAGAGGATTTTTTGGCGGATCGCTGCCGTAATAACATCCTCGTTCGGGCCGCACTCAAACGACACCGTTTCACCGTCCTCAGTTTTGACGAGAATCTTGTACATCAGTGTTTCTCCTAAAAGTTGTATGGCACCGCTACGCGCCGCGAGCCTGCGCGCAGCTAAACACCCCGTTTCGCCCCGTTTGATCGCCGATCACGTCGCGGATTTCTTACTGCTGCAACGGCGCGCTATCACGCATTTCCAGATACGCGAGCACGTGACCCACGGCTTCCCGCGATGACTGCAAACTCAACGAGCAGCCGCGTTGCGTGATTTCTGCGTCACGAGAAATCTGCCATCGCCACATAAAGCCCAGATCCTCGGCAAACGCGTGGAAACGCCCCGACTGATGAATCTCAACGCGTTCGAGTACCGCGAAAGCGTCGTCCGGCTCGTTATTAACCGCCAGTGCGTCTATGTTTGTTTGATCAAGGATTGCATTGATGTCCATCGTCTCCCCTCATTCAACGCAGTATTATTGGAATAGATATCTCACCGATCTCATAAACGGCCCGAGCGTCTGCCCGGGCCGCCGCAATCGCCTACTTCAATGTGCCGCTTTTGAAACGCCCAGGTGCAAGACTTTGACGCCACGCTCTTTACGCAAGTCGGGCAGCGACGTCGCGTAATAGTTGGTATTACGCAATTCCATAAGCCTTGAGCCCATTTGCGTATCCGCAGTGAAGAAATAATTCACTGGCATAACGGGTGGCTTATAGAGTTGACGAAATTGAATCAAAATCTTTTCGGCGCTGTATTTATCAGTCGCCTTTTCCATCTTCTGCGCCCAATGCTTCACCACCATTCCGGCTGCCTCGCCAGTGGTACAGAGATTTAGCAGGTCTTCATCAACAAACGCGTCACCTCTGAGCACCGCGAGCTTTTCTTCGATTTTGCTCTCAATCCAAAGGTAATCCAGATCGAGTGTGTGCTCGGTGCGCAGCGGCGTGGTGTGGGCTTTACGGAAGTCCTGAATGAATTGTGTCGCCGCTTTCACCGAGGTCACTTTTCCGAGCTTAGCCACCCATTCATCTCTGATTGGGTTATCGTGCACTTTGTAATTTGCCATCGTGATTTCTCCTCGTGTTCTTAAACGTTGGTGAGCTTGCGGTCCAAGCCCATCAGCTCGCTGGTAATGGTGAATTTCTCACCCAATGTGTATGCCCGACCGATTGTTGAGCTGACGTTCACGAGGAAGTCATAGATCGAATAACGCTTGCCGAGCATTTCAGCAGCTTCCTCGACATCGATTTCGATCTTGCCGTTGGCTTTAATCCACCAGTAGCCGCTGCGATCTTCAACGACCATCGTCGGGTTTTCGGCCTTGCCATTTTTAAGCAGCATTTCCTCGACGACGGCGTCAATTTCGTCGCTCTTCATCAACACCAGGACGACCGTATTGGACTCTTTGCAGACCTGGTTCTCTTCAGCAAAAAATTCGTCGGCGAAATCCTTGCCGTTTTTCTGCATGATTCCGGCGTTATATTCGTTTGCGTTCGTTGTCATCGCTTTGGTCCTTACTTCAAGTCTTTCGTGATGGTGGCGACGAGCGCTTCGGCGTCGACGGGGAAATCGATCTTCTTCGCATAGTCTTCAACCCAGTCGTTGACAACACGACGGACAGCGTTGGTAACGCTAACTTTGTCGGTCACGCCAGGAATGGTGTCGATCTTCTTGTAGATCGCCATGAAGCCCGCCAGTGCCGCCACCGTTTTCTCCAACCACTTCGACGTCCACGCACGCAGATACTTGCGGTTGACGTCGGCGAATTCCGGGTCGTCGGCCAAGCAATGGAAATACAAATCGCTGATTGCCGCTTTCGTGGTTTGGAATGCCAGCTGAGCTTGGTTGGTGAAGAACGGCGTCAGGCTATCGCCGTGCTGCTGCGCCACGGCCTGGAAAAACTCCTGCCGAACGAATTGGCCAAATAGCGGGTCGTACACACCGTGCGCGCCCCATAAGATTTCATTCCAATCCTGGATGCCCTGCCAAAGCTCTTCAACCAGTTCACGCGCTGGGCGGTAGATCGGGTCCTGCAGCCAGACTTCTTTCGCCGCTTCGGTCGATTCGGCAAAGCTAGGCACCAGCTTGGCAATGAACACTCGTTCGAGTTGCACCATCTGGGCAACGTCGACTTTATCGAGCGCGGCGAACGTCGCCGTGCTGCGCACCGTGTCGGATAAACAATCACGAACGACCGACGAATGCGCGTTGAACAAGCCGTATTCGTTGAACAGCGTCGCGCCGTAATACTTGTTCAGTAACTCATCGCGCCAATACGCTTCCATCGTCCGGATTGTGCCGGCGGCTGAATAGGCTTCGAGGAAGCGCGTGGTGTAGCCCCACTCTTCGGCCTTCGCTTTGACATACGGCATGTGCCAGCGCCGAGCGGGATCGCGATGACGATGCCAGTCAGTCGTCCGCAGTTCGGTAAATTCATTGCCCCACGACGGGCGGCCGCCGTGAAATTTCTGCGTCCAGTCGCCCCAGTCCAAACCGCCTGAAATCCAATCCGGCGTCGGCTGCGTGTAGCACGTGAGAATTTCGTATTCGCTCAACCGCTTCCAACGCGGCTTCACGAAGTAATTCATACGCCGCTGGGTATCCAGCGGCTCGGCCGGGATTTCGGCCAAGATCCGGGCCGCGATGCCTGGGTCGGTGAGTCCGCGCTTCTTTTCTTCTACCAGTGCCATAGTGCTCTCCTCATCTTTTAGTGTGGCGTGGCTCCGGGCGGTACTCGCCGCGAAGCCACGCACGCGTACGCAAGTGCTTTAGAACTTGTCGAGTGGATCTGCGAACTTGCAGTTCGCGCGCTTCAGATCGTCAACAGTCCAGAGCTTGTCGCCACGGACATGCGGCTGGGCGATCAGCGTTTTGCCGTCGGCGCGAACACCGTGACCTTCGACGATAACGTCAGAAAGCTCGCGCCCGGCGTACTGCTCGAACACGCTCTGGCACTCATAGCGCTCCGGCTCGGTGAGCCACATCCGCTCACCCCACTCGTCGCTGAACGAATGCTTCTGGCCGTTCAATTCATGCACGCGCAGCGAGCCAGAACATTTGGCCAGCGATGGGCAGAACGGCACTTGTGAGACGCGATCAATGTAGATGTCGTGGCCCTTGTCGATCATCCATTGCAGTGGGATGAAGCCGCTCGCGGGATCTTCGCAGCCCAGCGCTTTCCACTCTTCATAGATCTTGCCGTAGTGGTCGTACCAGCCCGGATAATTGGCTTCAAACCACGCCATATCTTCGGCATCTGGTAACGACAGGCGGAAGAAGCCCGTGGGCCACATGGCATAGGCCAGCAACGCCAGATCGTGATGCGCCCAATAGGCGTCTTGCTTGGCGTCGCGCAGGCTCGCTGGTGACTGCACGCCGTACTTACCAAGACGGCCGATCCAGATACCGCCCCAATCTTCGTACACCCAACGATTCCACGTTTTAACCCACGGCTCCACTTTAAATTTAGAGCCGTACTCGAACAGCATGCCGAGCACCGGCGTAAAGTATTTCTGCTGCGTCCAGAACGCGTTATTGAGATCCGAGTTCATGTACTTTTGCGCGGCCGGATCGTTGGCGATCGAAACCACCGTCTGATAGCCATTCGCCATATGGCGCAGTTCATCGGTCTCAATCGACAAAAATACCGTTGGCGTCACTTCATCGCCGTTTGCAGCTGCCCACTCGGTGATCGCAACAATCAGCGGATTAGTGAAGCAGGCTTCACCGACCAGCTGCAGATTGATCGAACATTCCACGGCGTCGCCGGAGATAAAGCCATCCGCGAAGACCCGCTTCATACCTTTCCACAACGGGCCGATGGCACGGCTACGGCGGGCGTCGTTATGGCCGGCCGGGTCGTGGTAATGCTTGGCGAAGTAGTAGTTGACGAAGCCGCACTGATGGGTGTGGCGGATTTCGTCCAAGACCTGCGCTAAGTAGCCATTCTTCTGCTCCGCTGAGCTTGCCGAATCCCACAGCATCGCCGCCGCCGCAATGGCGTTGTACTCGCCGACTTCGAGGAAATTAGACGCAACTTTCATCGTCTCGCCCCAACGCGGGTGAACGCGATTACCGGCGTTGAGACGTGTCATGCCATCGAGCAAGGTGCCGAACTGGCGTTCGTCCTTAACCGATTCCATACGCGCGTATTCTTTGGCGATAATCTTGAACTGCTCTTTAGTATCGTTGGCCATGTGATACTTGGTCGGATACTTTGTCCGATTATTCTTGAAATCCCAGTTGAAGCTTTGCATCCACTTATGAACTTCTTGCGGCCCGACGGTCGTCGGCGCCCGGTTTACGCTAAGCGCATCGGTTGCTGCCTTTGTTGCGGTGCTTAATGCCATTTCTGCCTCCTCACTTAGGCGATAGCGGTGATCGCTTTATCTCCGCTTCGCGTTATCGAACTGCTGCCTGAACGCCTCGGGTTTAGACTCCCCATGAGTTGTATGTTTTAAGACTACTAACGACTGTCCGACGCGGTGCGCCGTGTCTCTATTACGAAGTCCTGGCCGCGGCCGGGCGTAATCTCGGCGCGGACAGCCGGCTGAAGAAAGACCTGAGCCTGTTGTTGGGCGTCGGGCCAAACCTTGCTTAGCGCGATCAGCGAGCCGGTGTCCGGCAGCGTGCTCAGCACTGATGTTGGAGGCTGCAGAAAGGCCAATGCTTGCTGCGTGGCGTCCGCGGGATCGTTTTTGTTATCGGATGTCGCAGCAGGCGACCGGCGGCTCGCCGTACCGGCTGGCGTATTCGGCTGTAGAAAACGTAGCGCTTGGTTGCGCACGTCAGTCGCGGCGTCAGCGTATCCATGCGGCGCAAACAGAAGCACACAAAGCACGCTCAAGGCGCTTATTACACCGGGAATAGTGAAACGAATAATCATCATGTCTTGCCCTCTCCTCGCAGATAAAACGGCGTCGCAGTTCCGGTCTGACCTTTCCGTCTGGTCGCTCGTAAATCCGCGCTTAAGAGGTTTAAAGCATAGGCTATGCCATATTATTATTTTAATTAAAATCAATAAATTACATTATTTTTTTAGATTAATACTAGACGACTGTAAAGAATTTTTACAGCTGCCTATACACCGACCCTATACACTCTGAAAAGCACCTGACGCCCGCCTAAAAAACGCGCGTAAATGCAGCATCCGTTTGTTGTTGCAGTGATTGTTTGCAGCCCCACGTTGTTATTGATTCGGCCACAAAATAGTTGAACGAGGTGCTACGCAGCAATTTGAGATCGCACTTTTTCGAGACGGCGTGAGTGGCCGAATTAATAATAAAATCAAATTGCTTTGTTATTGATCCGGCCATTTCTCGCTTTCTCGGAAGTGCGGCATCCGGTTTGGCATTGCACTGTCTTTATTCAACTACTTAATGGCCGGATCAATAAGAATGGAGGCGTTTGCACGTCAAGCCCACTCGGGCCGTGCGTCCTTCGGCTGTTCATGTGTAAACCGGCGACAGAGCGCATCAACATCGACCTGTTGTCGCAGTGTTGCCAGGAAGTCGCGCGGCTTCACCACCAGCAGGTCGGAACGCAATTGCTGCAATAGGGCTTCAGCCGTGCTGCCGAGCAATAGCCGGTCCCAGCCGCTGCGATAAATATTGCCGACGACGGTGATGTCAGCCGAGAGATCATCCGCAAGCTTTGCGATGACCTCATGCGGGGTGCCAAAGATGCGGTGCCGACAGTCGTGCGGCACCCGGTGGCGCTCGGCGTAGCCGAGAAACGCATCTAAGTGTTGGGCGAGCAGAGCGTCGTGATGCCGTGCCGCTTGCGTGCCATTGTTCGGCACCAAAAACCACGGCGCTGCCGAGACCACATCGAGCCGGGCTTGGCAGTGCTCGGCCAAAGCCGAGGCCGCCTCGATAATGCGATCATTCAGACCGCCGCGTAGCGCCGGTTCTTCGGCCAAAACATCCACCGCGGCCAATACCCGCGCTGGCTCAGGCGGCGACTGCGGAGCAACCAGCATCAGCTCACACGGCAGGAGCCGAATCAGCTTCCAGTCCAACGGCGTAAATAACAAGCGCCGCAGCACTGACTCGCGCGCAACGTCTTTGATCACGCCGCTAGCGCCCAGTTGTATCGCCTTGGCTAAGATCGCCTCGTGCGGGATCGGCGCCCAGCAGACGTCGTAATCGATATGCAGCTGCGGTTGCGCCAGTTCCGCCACCAACGCGCACAGTTGCCGTTTGTAGTCATCGACGACTTTATGACAAGCCGCTTCAATTTCGGGTGGCCGCTGCGGCGCGTTATGGAGATCAACGAGACCGTCGAACACAAACGCCGACACATGCAGGCGCGCACCGCTCCGGCGCGCTAAGGCCACGGCGCGGCGCAACGCGGCGCTAGACCCGAGTTCAGAACCAACGATTGCGAGCAGCAATGGTTGCGCGATCACCGTAATCCTCCAGCCGCCCGTGTGACCGCGGCGCAAAGCCGCCAAATGCGCGGCTGGTTGCTTCTAATCATCGTCGGCAGGGACGGCATGCACCCTCCACAGCAAGTGCCGCAACGCCCGGCACCCGCGCGCTCGGCGGTGCGGCGCCGCACCGACAACCGGCGCCATTGCTCGACATCCTGCGCCTAGTTTCAAATTGCCGCCACTGATCCAGATCAGCGCCGCAACGGCACCGTCAACACAGACTTATAAACCCTCCGGTGCATCGCCAATCGTCATTGCCGCTGATGCGCCGCTCCGAATACCGCGCAATATCCATTTCAATTCGAGGCGTTATGAATACATCTACAAATGCAAAGGCTTATCTTATCGGCGGTGGCATCGGCAATTTGGCCGCTGCGGCATTCCTAATTCGCGACGGATCCTGGTCCGGCGATCGGATCTCGATCTTGGAGGCCAGCCCTTTGCTGGGCGGCAGCTTAGATGGCGCTGGCGCGCCGGTTAGCGGGTATTCGTTGCGCGGCGGTCGCATGCTGACAACCGATAACTACGAATGCATGTGGGATTTGTATAAATCCATTCCCTCGCTCGGCGATCCGAATCTATCGGTGTACGACGAGACGGTAGCGTTCAATGAAAAATATCGCTCACATTCGATGGCGCGCTTGGTCGATAAGCGCCGCGCGAATTTACCGGTGAGTTCGATGGGCTTTTCGATGCAAGACCGCATCGAGCTCCTGAAGCTCAGCAGCGCCGACGAAGATGCACTCGGCGCCAGTTGCATCACCGAACATTTCTCGCCGCATTTTTTTGAAACCGAGTTTTGGTACATGTGGGCGACGACGTTCGCATTCCAACCTTGGCATAGCGCAATTGAGTTCAAGCGCTATCTGCATCGCTTCATGCTGGAATTTTCCCGGATCGAGACGTTGGCGGGGGTAAAACGGACGATCTACAACCAGTACGACTCGCTCGTGCTGCCGCTACAGACTTGGCTCGCCGCACAGGGCGTTAATTTCATCATGGACTGCACGGTCACCGCACTGACGCACTCCAACGACGATAACGCATTTACGATTACCGGCATCCACTGCCAACGTAGCGGCCACGCCGAAACATTGACCGTTAGCAGTGACGAACTCGTTTTCTTGCAGAACGGCTCGATGACCGATGCCTCCAGCCTCGGCTCAATGACCAGCGCGCCGCCTAAATTAAGCAAGGCCGATAGCTGCGGCTGGCGACTATGGGAACAATTGGCACAAGGGCGGCCGCAGTTCGGCAATCCGGCGGCATTTAACAGCTGCATCGCGCAGTCGTATTGGCACTCGTACACGGTGACCCTGCAAGACCCAGCCTTCTTTACCCAAATGCAGAAGTTCAGCGGCAACGAGGCCGGCACCGGCGGGTTGGTGACGTTCAAAGATTCCAATTGGTTGATGTCAATCGTGCTTGCGCACCAACCCCATTTCCTTAATCAACCGGCCGGGGTGCAGGTCTTTTGGGGTTATGCGTTGTACCCAGACCGCATTGGTAATTTCGTAGCTAAGCCAATGGCCGACTGCACCGGCGCCGAAATTCTGCAGGAGCTTTGCGGCCATCTGCGCTTCGATCCAGAAACGGTGGCGAGCGGCAACTGCATTCCCTGCCGCATGCCGTACATCACCAGCATGTTCATGCCGCGCCTGCGCAGTGACCGGCCGCTACCGGTGCCGGCGGGTTCGAAGAACTTGGCCTTCATCAGCCAATTCGTCGAAATTGCGGATGACGTGGTCTTTACCGTTGAGTATTCAGTGCGCGCGGCGCAAACCGCAGTCTATGCGTTGCTGGGTCTCGACCGCACGGTGCCGCCGGTTACCGCGCACGACAAATCCTTGCACACCCAGTTTGAGGCGCTGCTGAAGGCATTTAAGTAGACACCTGCACGTGCACGTCACTCAGCGCATCAATCGGTGTGCTGGGCTGGCGCGCCCTCAGCCAGCGGCGGCGCTACCGTACGCTGCCGCGCGCTGAGGTGTAGCCCCAACGCCAGCAAGGTCGGACCAACAAACGCGCCCGCAATGCCGAACGCGACCACGCCGCCGACAACGCCGATGAACGTCAGCACAAACGGCAGATGACTGGATCGGCTGATCAGAAACGGTTTGATGACGTTGTCGACCGAGCTAATGCCGAGCAAACCATACAGCGCCATGAACACCGCCCACGCACTTTGATCCTGCTTCAGCAACCAAAGGGTAACGCCGCCCCAGATCATCGGCGGGCCGATTGGCGCCATCGACAATACGAAGGTCAGCGCACCGAGTAGGAAGGGGTTCGGCGCACCGACGATTGCAAAGCCCAGCGTGGCGACCATTGCCTGCGCCAACGCCGTGCCCAGCACGCTGAACATGACGCCGGCGACGGTGCGCTGCGCCGTAACCAACAATGCCGTTGCTTCATCACCGCCGATGCGCGCAACCGCCTGCTGCAACCAGCGGCCTAGCGCTTCGCCGTCTCGAAATAGCACAAACAACAGCAGTGGCATCAGGAGAATCTGCAAAATGCTATTGCCGACCAGCCGGCCGGTGGCCAGCGCGAGCTTGCGCGCCGGGTCAGCGAGTTGGCCCAGCAGTTGATGCAGGCGGGCTTGATCGCCAATGGTGTCTTGCCACCAGCGCTGTAACGGCGCACCAACGGCCGGTAGCTGGGCAATCCGATCCGCCACCTGCGCGGTATCGCTGCCCCGCCATTGTTCGATCAGCTTCAACAACCCGCTGACGCCATCGGCCACCGATAGAAATAACAAGCCGACCGGCACGACGACCGCGATGGCAACCAGCGCGCACGCCACGAGGCTTGCGAGCGTCTGCCGGCCGCCCAGCGTCTGCAGCAACCACCGATACATCGGCCAACTCGAAACAACGACCGCAACCGAAAATAGAATCGCCGAAAAGAAAGGTTGCAACACCAACCAGCAACCCACCACCAGCAAAAACAGCAGCGCGGTCTGGATGAGTTGTTCGGTGCGGCCGGAAGCCCGGGGCGTCATGGTAGACACACAAAAGTGATGATGTTATCGGTACGCATAGTCAGTCAGCGGCATTCCAAAGAAACAACGGTGGGCGCAATTGCGTGCGCCCGTTTACCGGATTGAGATTCGATCATATCGATCAACCACCTGCACGGCGACGGCACACTAACCGAGCCGAAAATGCCGGGCTTTCCTGTTCATAAACCCGCATCGCCTAGCAGCCGGCATTGCCCAGCAAAACATAAATGTACGTTTACGTGTATTAACAGACACAAGGCGGCAACTGATCCAGATCAGCGTCGCCACGCGGCACCCGCAGCACAGTGGCAATACTGAATCATGAGGCTTGGCGATGCCGAGAACGCAGCGAGACATCAAAATGCGCGCGCCATGCCACTGCCGGACGGGCCGATGACCACCAATCAGCTGATCTCGCAGGGCTTGAGTGCCGCCGTTGCCGCCGAACGCCTCGCCGCCGAAGGCTATAACGAATTGCAACGCGCACAGCGGCGCACGCTGCTGAAAATCGCCCGCGAGGTGCTGAGCGAGCCGATGTTCCAGTTGATGCTCGCGGCTGGCGTGGTTTATCTCCTGCTCGGCGATCCGCGCGAAGCGCTATTGCTGCTGGGCTGCGCGCTCGGCTCATTCCTGATCACCATCTTCCAGGAGAGCCGCACCGAGCACGCGTTGGAAGCACTGCGCGACCTCAGCAGCCCGCGCGCCTTGGTGATCCGCGATGGCGTTGCCGTGCGTATCCCAGGCCGCGACGTCGTCCGCGGCGATATCGTAGTCATCAGCGAAGGCGACCGCGTGCCGGCCGATCTGCGCTTGCACAGCGTGCAAGATCTGCAAGCCGATGAATCCTTGTTGACCGGTGAGTCGCTACCAGTCGCCAAGCGGGCCGACACTGCCCCGCCCAGTGCCGATACTCGCGCGCTACAACCGGGCGGCGACGGTCTGCCCTACCTGTTCTCCGGCAGTTTGATCGTTCGCGGCAGTGGTATCGGCGAGGTCTACGCGACCGGCAGCAACAGCGAACTCGGCAAGATCGGCAAGTTGCTCGGCGAAGTACACAGCGAGCCCACGGCATTGCATGTGCAGACCCAGCGCTTGGTGCGCCGAGTGGCAATTCTCGGCCTTGGCCTCAGCGCGCTCATCACGGTGCTCTACGGCCTGATCCGCCACACTTGGCTCGATGGTTTGCTCGCCGGCATCGCCTTGGCAATGTCGCTACTGCCAGAAGAATTTCCGCTGATGCTAACCGTGTTCATGGCGCTCGGCGCTTGGCGCATGGCCCGGCGCAATGTCTTGACCCGACGTTCGGCAGCAATCGAAGCGCTCGGCGCCGCCACGGTGCTGTGCAGCGACAAAACCGGCACGCTGACGCAAAATCAGATGCGTGTTGTTGAGCTGCGCTGCAATGGCGCAACTTTTGTCGACGCCGATTTAAGCAGCGCTGCAACTGAAACACTGCGCCGCCAAGCGCAATTGGCTTGCAAGGCGCTGCCGGTCGACCCGATGGACAAAGCGCTGCACGTGCTCGCCGGCACAGCGCCCAATTCGCTGACGCTGCTCCGTGAATATGGGCTCAGCGCCGAGCGGCCGGTGATGACGCTGGTCTGGCAAGGCGCGGATGGCAGCATCAACGTCGCCGCCAAAGGCGCGCCCGAAGCCATCGCCGACCTCTGCCACGTTGACGACACCCAGCGCGCTGAAATACGGCGCGAAATCGATGCAATGGCCGCGCGCGGCCTGCGCGTACTCGCGGCCGCCAGCTGCAGTTGGGGCGGTGCGTTACCGGAAACACCACAGCACTTTCCGCTCCATTGGCTCGGCTTGCTCGGCTTCTCCGATCCACTGCGGCCGGGCGCCGCAGACGCCATCCGCGAGTGCCGAAACGCTGGCATTCGCGTGGTGATGATCACCGGCGACTACCCGACCACCGCGCGGGCAATCGCCGAACAAGCGGGGATCGACAGCGCCGAGATGCTGACCGGCGCCGAATTAGAACGCCTCTCCGATACCGAATTGCGCGTGCACGTCAGCCGAGCATCGATTTACGCACGCGTGGTCCCGCAGCAAAAGCTGCGCATCGTCACCGCACTGAAAGCCAATGGCGAAATCGTCGCGATGACCGGCGACGGCGTTAACGATGCACCCTCGCTAAAAGCCGCGCATATCGGGGTTGCGATGGGCGGCCGCGGCACTGATGTCGCCCGGGAAGCAGCCGGCATCGTGCTGCTTGATGACGACTTCGGCTCTCTCGTCACTGCGGTCCGCCAGGGCCGGCGCATTTACGACAATCTGCGCAAGGCGATGAGCTACATCCTCGCCGTGCACGTGCCGATTGCCGGACTGACCTTGCTGCCGTTGTTATTCGGCTGGCCGATCATCCTATCGCCGGTGCACATCGTGTTTTTAGAGTTGGTGATTGATCCGGTGTGTTCAATCGTCTTCGAAGCCGAAGCCGAAGAAGCTGATTTGATGCAACGGCCACCACGGGACGCCCAGGCGCCGCTATTCTCAACGCGCCTGGTGGTCTGGAGCATTGCCCAAGGGACCGCTGTGCTGACCCTGGTCGGCGTGCTTTTTTATTCGACGCTGCGGGCCGGTATGCCGGTCGCAGACGGTCGCGCGTTAGCCTTTGCGGCGTTGGTCAGCACCAATTTCGGCCTCATTTTTGTCAACCGGAGCTTTAGCGATTCCATCATCACCGCATTACGCCAACCCAACGCCGCGCTCTGGCGCATCTTGCTGTTGACCGCGACCATACTCGGATTTGTGCTCTATCTGCCCGCGGCTCGGGAAATATTCCACTTCGGCGTATTACACGGCGATGATCTTGCGATCGCGCTCGCATCCGGCCTGGCCCTGCTCGCAGCATTAGAGTGGATTAAGCATGGCATCCGCCGCTACGAGTCGAAAACTGCCGCTAGCGCTTAGCGCGCCAATCTAGCCTGTAACACAGCGCGACTCGCTCATTAGGCAGCAGTTCGATAACCTCGCCGCCAGCTGACGTGGATCAACGAATGCCAAGCCAGCCTGCACGACAATGCAGATCTGGCCCATTGCTCAAAGAGAACCTCGATGACCGTTGATAAACACGATTTAGTTCACGAATTTCCGGAATATCGCGCGCGTATTCACGCCCTCAAACTCAGCGACGCGCATTTCGCCAAAGCATTTAGCGAATACCACGACTTGGATCACGAGATTCGCCGCATCGAACAGGGCGTTGAAACGCCGGGGGACGACTACATCGAACAACAAAAGCAGAAGCGCGTGCATCTGAAAGATCGTCTTTACGACATGTTGAAAGCCGAGGCCTAAAGCCCGCTACGCCGATGCCGCCGCCACCGTGAAAGCGGCACCATTGGCACCCGACGGCGCGGGCGGCGACACGCGCGATCATCGCCGCCCGCCCGCTACAGTCACGCGCTACAACGTCTTCAAATATTCCAGCAGCGCCTTCTTCTCATCTGCGGGCAACTGCGTACCGAACTCGTGGCCGCAGCGGCTATCGCCGGAGTTGCGGGCCTCGCAGCCCGTAGTTTTTAACGAATAGTTGAATTTCGTCTGCTGAGCCGCCAAGCCAACATTGACGATGTCGTACGCCGGCCCCACGGCAAATGTCACTTGCCGTTCCGTCGCCGGCTTTAGCAGTTCAGCCAAGGACGACACCGAGCCGTTGTGCAAGTACGGCGCTGCGGCCCAAATCCCTTCGAGCACGCGAGATTCATAGGCATACGATGGCGCTGCACCGGTCGCTGGCTTATTGAACGCACCCATTAAATCTTGCGTTTCAGCGGAAAACGGCGATTGCGCGAACAGCGCCTTGCTCTCAGCATCGGCCGCTTTCAGCACCGGCACGTAGTGCTGCAAAATCGCACCGATGACGGAAATGCTCAGCACGTTGAATGCGGTGTCGACCGGCTTCAGCGGCGCAGTAATGAACGGAATCTTGGCGCCGCTGAGCACTCCGGTTTGCACGGTCCGCTCTAGAATCTCATACTCGCGTGAGTCGGTGCCAACATCGAGTATCGGGGTCGCCCAAGTCTTCTGATCCAAAAACCGAACTTTTCCTGGACTCACGCCATGACAGGCAATGCAGCCGCCGCTGTCATTTCCGCGTTCGAATATCGCCTTACCCTGTTTGACCAGCACCGGGTCGATTGCCCACGCCCATTTCGGCGGACCGATTTTTTTAATCAGATTTTCCAGCGCGTTCAAGCCGGAAAAATCAGCCGAGTTTTTCGCAACGTAGTTAATACCAAACAGGCTCCAGCGATCTTTCTTCGGATGAAAGACACCAAACACGCCATAAACCTCACCGAGATTACGCGCCAGTCCGAGGATGTTGTTCCCGTTATCGGCAAAGCCCGGCCACTGCGTTTTATCTTGAATCGGCGCATTCCACAGGAACGGATATCGCACCGGTGCGGTTGCCGGCATGATGTTGTCGGGGATCATGTACGTCGGCGCCGGGCCAATATCCAAGCCGGTCAAGCGATCAAAAATCATCGATACCGCATCCAAGCGCGCCGGCCCCCAGGGCACCTTCGGCAAGGCCCGCGTCATCAACGTGTGGTATGGCAAGAACCACGCATTCAAATCGTTGCGCAGTTTCGTTTTATCGGCCGCCGAGGCGCCCGGCCCGAGCACGTCGTCGGCAAACGCAGCGAATACAGTAGGCTTACTCAATACGGCATTCACCGCAGTATCGAGATCGGCCAAGAAGCTTTGGAAATCGGTGATTGCCGGGCCACCGTCGATACGGTACGCGGTGCCATCGACCTCAATCTGCCGGGTATGGCAGGCCGAGCACGTCATGCCCAGCACCGCGCCGCCGTCGCCCGGGCTCGCGGTAAACCCGACTGGCAGCCCTGCCGGCTCGCTGGCTGGATTCGGCAGATAGCCGTAGCGGCTGAGGCTGTCCGCCATAAACGGCTGACCGTCGGGTTGCTTCAGCGCGGCGATCCAGCGCAACGGCATCAACTCAGACCCTTGGCCGCGACTATAAAAATCGCTTTGCGCTTCGGCGGTCCAGGCGCCACCTTGATGGGTGGCAACAGCACCATCGGCGTTTGCGGCCTGCGCCGTCAGTAATAGCGCGCCGCAGAACAGCTGACCAATCGGCGATAAACGTTTTTTGTCCATTTTTCGTGCGTCCTTGCAAGAATGGGAGTTCTGCCATTGACCCAACCCTGGATCGCAGGCAGGCAATTTTCGTCGGCAATCCGCTATAGACCCCTAATGCGCAGGTACCAGCCGGATCCCACTCGGATTGGACGCTCAAATCCACGCAAAAGCAAATGTCACAATCCCACCCAGGTGAATCGGGGAAGATAGAATTCCGTCATCTGTCAGACCGCCTTAATGCCATTCACGCCGCCATCGCTGAATGCTCGCCCACCAGACTCTAACCACATTTACTACCACTACATTCCGGTTCCGTAATACTCCATTTATATCCCATAAAATGGTTGTTGGAATTTCATCATCGCTGGCGATCCCGGAAATTGAGCGCATCCGCTTCAGGTTCATCTGGCCGGGTTAGAATCAATCACAGCGCAACACGCCGTTGGCGACTGGCCGAGAACCGCAACTACGCCTAGCATGTCACTTACCGCGCCGTAGGCGCCCAAACGCGAGGGAAAGCCGCTTCATGTGCAAACAACGTCATCGCCACAGTATTTTCTGCATCCTTCCGCCGCATATGCTCGACAAAGTCATGCGCAATGGCAGCGCCGATCAGCGCGAGTGGGCGCTCAACAATATGCAGGTCAATCAGACCATGCACTCGTTTCGAGTCGGCGAAATGCTGCAGGCGCCGAAGGCGATGGGCGGCGGTACACCGGGCCTGGCACAGCGCACGATCTACACCGCAGACAGCGGCATGGAATTGCCGGGCAAGCTGGTGCGCAGCGAGGGCGATGGCCCAACAGACGACGTTTCCACTAACGAAGCCTACGACGGCCTCGGCGCCACCTACGATTTTTTCTGGCAGATCTTTCAACGTAACTCGATCGACGACGAAGGCATGCCGTTAACGGCAACGGTGCATTTCGGCAAGCGCTTCGACAATGCCTTTTGGACCGGCGCGCAAATGATTTTTGGCGATGGCGACGGCCAGTTGTTCAAGCGCTTCACGATCTCGCTCGATGTCATCGGCCATGAATTGACTCACGGCGTAACTCAAGACGAAGCCGGGCTGGTGTACATGAATCAATCCGGCGCGCTGAATGAATCGCTGTCCGACGTGTTTGGCCTGCTCGTCAAACAATACGCGCTCAAACAAGACGTGACTCAAGCCGATTGGCTGATCGGCGCCGCGCTCTTGACCGACAAGGTTCAGGGCCGCGCATTGCGTTCGATGAGCGCTCCAGGCACCGCGTACGACGACCCCATGCTCGGCAAAGACCCGCAGCCCGGCCACACCAAAGATTTCGTCCGAACGATGGCCGATAACGGCGGCGTGCACATCAACTCCGGCATTCCCAATCGGGCGTTTTACTTAACCGCATCCGCCATCGGCGGCAACGCTTGGGCTCAAGCGGGGCACATCTGGTACGACACCGTGCGCGATAAGCGGCTGAAGAAAAACGCCGGCTTCTCGGCCTTCGCCAAACTGACGCTAGCCAATGCCGTCGGCGCCTATGGGCCAACCAGCGTTGAAGCGAAAGCGGTACGCGAAGCCTGGAATACCGTCGGCGTTAAACTCTAATGGTCACGCCGCCAATCCTAAATCCCAACGGCGTGTTAAAAATCACCCGCGAAGGCGGTCTTTTTTATGCGCCGGGATTGGCGGCACCCCGAACGATGATGCTGTCTGCCTGCAATGCCGACCAGCAGATGCAGTTTGCGGCGTGCATGAAATACCCGCCGCAGAAGAAAACATCTGCCGGCCCCGATCAACGCAGCTGGCATTTGCAGTGGTTTGAAAGCATCGATGACACCACACCAAGTTGGCAAACGTGGGTCAATGAATTCGATGCCGACGAGGCGATCGCCGCGCTCTGGGCCGTGGCAACGCCCGAAACAAAATAGCGCACTAATGAATGCCGATTGTGGTGTGCAGCTGTGCCGCCATCAATGCCAGAAAGATCGCAAGGCCTAAGTAAAACACGCCGTAGGTAAAACGTGCTTCGAGGCTGGCAACACCGTAATAGGCCTGTGCCTCGGGTGTGCTCGGATCGTGCCGCAGCGCCTTCATGACCTGCGGCGCAGCAACAATCGCCATCATGATCAACAGCGGTGACGGGTGCTGCAGAAATAAGGCAATCAACATCGGCACGCCGAGCAGCCAGATTCGCGGCGACAGGACGGCGGTGATACGCCCGCCATCAAACGGCGCGAGTGGAATCAAATTAAACAGATTTAAAATGAATCCGGCGTACGCCAATGCTAACAGCCACGGCTCGGCCTGATCACGGCCAATCCAGTACACACCCAGCGCAGCCAAGGTTCCTACCAGCGGGCCCGCAAGGCCGATGTAGGCTTCAGTCTCGGCGTCACGCGGCATATCTTTTAGATTGATCCAGGCACCAACAAAAGGAATGAAGGTGGGCGCGCCAACATTCAAACCTTTCTGCCGCGCCGCAACGTAATGCCCCATCTCGTGCGCCAGCATCAAGCCGACAAATCCGACGGCGTAACGCCAGCCGTAAATCCAGGCGTAGACCACCACCGACACCAGCATGCTGCCGCCGGTTAAAAATACTTTGCCGAATTTGCCGGCGCTGAGTAACAACAGCAGTGCTTTAATCATGGGAGCAATCGGATCTGGGCGTGTTCGCACATAGGACAGCAGCGGCGATGAAGCGGGTTGTCATGCCCCGCAGGCTTGGAATTCCCAAGGCCGCGGCCTAGACCTTAGCCGCGCCTATTCGACACAAGCCGCAACGACCGCATACGGGTAAAGCCCCCTAGGCGCGCTTAAAAAACTTCTTATACACCGGGGCGATGACCGCGAAGAAGGCAACGATGAAGAGCTTGAAAAACTTTGCGAAGAAAGCTGCAGCAACCGCAAACAGGCCGATCTTTTTCAGCACGACGCCGCCGACCAAAGCTGCGATGCCGTACGTCGCAATCTTATCAGTCGATGCGCTGAAGTCGGCGTATCGGCGCCCAGGCTTGAATTCCACCGCTGCCAGCAGATTGGCGGCAATCGGCTTTTCGGCTTCGATCGCCTTCTGCGATGTGACGAAGTCCAGCGCGATATAGCCTTCGCGGCCCAGCACGTAGGTGTTGTAGTTCACGCCGTTATCGTCGCCAGCAACCGCCCCTTTTTCCTTACTGCCGATCGACCAGACCAACCGATGATTGGCTGCATCGTAGTTCGGGCGTTCAATCCAACCGGTGACTTCAATCGGCTTAATGCCACGTTTTTCGCGAAATTCATTGTCGGCCTCGGTGCCTTGCTTGAGATTGTCGAGCAAGGCGTCAGCGTCCCAGTTTTTGGCTTCATCGTCTTTGATATAGCCTTCGCCGGTGTAGTCCAGCGTCGCAAACCAGTTGCCGCCATCGGCTGTCGGAAAAATCAGGCCGATGAATTTGTCGTTGGTGCGGTTCCCCATCAGTTCCATCACCGCAACTGATTCTTTGCGCGGCACGTAACCATATCCTGCCGGCACATGGAGTACGGCCTGGTCGATCAAAGCAACGTCAATCGGACCACGTTGCATTGCCGTATTGGCGGCTTTCCAGATTGCGGCGCCGGGATCAGCGACATCGTTCGCTGCCTGTTCTTTTTCTTGCGCTTGCAGCGGTGCGGCCAACAGCAGTGTAGCGAGCGCGCAAATGCGCACCAACGGCAGAATCATTGCATTCCCCTTGTAAAAAAATTATGGCACGCTGATCGGGAACTCGGACGCTTCACGAGTGCACCTCATTATGCTTTTAGTTTGACGATATTTCGTATAAAAAGCTGAGCAGTCCGTCACATATTGCCCGCTAATTTTTGCGGCGTTCGGCCAACGGCGGCGGTGACCCGGCACGCGTCTAAATTCTCGAAGCTAGGGTCTGCTAACACGTATGCGGTGATCGCATACGTGTTAGCAGACCCTAGCTTCCAAATCGTCACGCCGTTTATAGCTTCAGCGCCGAACAATTGGGCCAGCAGTAACGGCGCAGTGAAGCCCTGTTACATATCGTTACCAAGCGACACAGCGCCGACACCTACTGGCGCCGACGGGCGCCTATCGTATCCCCAGCTGAAACGCAGCCACTCACCACTGGGGATATCGATGAAAATGTTCAAAACCGTTGCGATCACGCTGACGCTGCTTGCCGCTGCCACCGCGCAGGCGCAAGACACCGGAACCGCCGCCGCGCGCGCCGAAGCCGCCTGCACCGCCAACCCTGACCAATGCACACAGCTTAAAGCCCGCGCTGATCAAGCCAAAGCCAAGCTACAGGCGCAGTGCGCCGCGAACCCGGACGCCTGCGCGGAAAAGAAAGCCAACGTGCAGGCTCGGATTGCCAATCGGAAAGCCCGCCGCGCCGGGGCAGCCGAGTAACCCCTGCCGCGCGAACGCCGCGCTGTCAGCGCGGCACAAACTGCTGCGTTACTGAGAGCACACCTGTTATGCGGCGCGCCGTCGCCTTGGCTGCGCGCTCAATCAAGACGCTATCGAACATGTTTAATAAAAACCAAAAGTATCGCTACTCGGTCGCTGTCGGCTTTTTTTGCTGGGCCGCGTTGGCAAACACCGCGCAGGCCGAGGACCCGGCCGACTCCAGCCCTTGGACCTTAAGCTTTGCTGGCGGCGGCGACTATAGCGATGACGCCAGTGGCGGCGCGCCGTATGCCGGCGCCACGTTACGGCGTAGCTTCGGTTCGCAGTTTCTGAGCGCCGGCTTCGGCTATTCGAAAACCAGCGTCGGGCAGAACGCAACGACTAATAATATTCAGGCAAAAACGCTGCAAGGCACGCTGGCCTACGGCATCGACATCGGCCGCTATACGCTGGAAAGCCACGCCAGCTACGGCAGCCGACAATTCGACCCGGTTGCCATCACCCGCGCCAACCCGATCCCAGGCCGACCGGCGCTCAGCACGGAAACGGCGTCCGACGGCAGCCAATACGGCATCGGCGCTTCGATTAGCGCTGAGTTCGGCGCCCTCGCCGGCTTGCAGTACGCACCTTACGTCGCGGTTGACTGGAGCCGTGTCGATACCGCGACGCGGCGCGACACCGTCGCCGGATCACAAGTGGAAATCGCCAGCACGCGTGAAACCGGCGTCACCGGCACGTTCGGCGTCGCGCTAACGCACGGCTTCATCGCAGCCCGAGACTTCCCACTGCGGCTTGGCGTTGACGCCGCCGTGCTCGTATCCAGCAACGGCAGCGCCTTCGCCAGCAGTTCCCGAGTGGGTAACGCGATTCTGACCAACGCCTCCGCACAAGCCGGCACCAACGGTAATCAAACCTGGGGCCAATTCGGCACCACGTTGTCGTACGACTTTGGCCGCAGCACAACGCTTGGCGTTACCGCGCAACGCACGGTGGGCTTTAAGCCTGCGGACTATACCTCCGCAGGCGCGACGTTAGATTTTCGGTTCTAACGCGGATCCCGCCCAAAATAGGTGCAGGCTGATTACTCGGCCAGCCCAGGCCTGAACTCCGTAACATCCAATTCGTGTTTCTGGCCGCATTGATCCAGCTCAATGTTGTCCGGCTCTGTCTGCCTCATCCTATCTCTGTCGCGAAATTGCGACATGAGTAGGAGGATTTTCTATGTCTCTTGTTCAGTGGAATCCATTCCGGGAGATGGACGAATTGCTGTCGCGTATCCAGCGCGGGAACGGGCGTACGTCCGCGGGCGCGCTTGAAGCCTGGGCACCCGTCGTCGACATCGCCGAAAGCACGAAAGAATATACCGTACGCGCTGAACTACCCGGCGTAAAAAAGGACGACGTTAAGATTCAGGTGCAAAACGGCCTGCTAACCTTATCCGGCGAACGCAAAAGCGAGCGCGAAGACAAAGACGAAAAGTACCATCGCGTCGAACGCAGCTACGGCGCTTATAGCCGCTCGTTTGTACTGCCGGATGACGTACTACAGGACAAAATTACCGCCGACGGCAACGAAGGCGTAATCACCGTCCATCTACCGAAGACCGACATCAAGAAAAACGCCGCGGTCCAAGTCAAAGTTCAGTAACGAATTTCCCCCGCTTACGCCGGCATTTCCCCTGAGATGCCGGCGTTTTTTATTCACGGTTCTGCCGCCTCAGTCCCCAATCACATCCTGAGCATCTAAAAATTCCCGCAGTTCCTGCACCGTAGGTGCGTATGCGCCGCACTGAGACGCGGCAATCGCGGCTGCGGCAGCTGCACGGTGCAAATGAACAACCGGAGCGCCTTCAGGATCGCGGATTTGACTGGCAATCCAGCTTCCCATCGCTGCATCACCGCATCCCACGGTATCGATGACGCGCGTAGTGTAAGCGGCACACTCATACCGATTTGCGGCCGAAAACAGCTGCATCCCAGACGCACCCAGCGTCAGCAGGATCTCAGCCGCCGGCGCGATGCGCTGCAATTCGGCGATAGCAGCGCCAGCGTCGAGCTGTGGGAACAGTCCGGCTAAATCATCATCCGATACCTTGATAAAACGTGATCGCTCGGCGATTGCATAGACACGCTTGTGGTACATCGCATCACAAGCTGCGGCGCGGAAATTAGGGTCGAGGGCAACGCAGCAGCCGGCGTCTGCTGCCTGTATGGCGACGGCAAGCAAGCGGTCGGCCAACGGAGCGCGGGCAAGACTGATGCCGCCAAATTGGATAATTTTTGCCTCTGCAAGCCAATTTTCAGGTAGCAGACTGGGATCAAATGCAAGATCGGCGCTGTTGTTGCCAATGAACTGATAAGTCGGCGGTTCGATCGAAGTCACCATCGCCAGCAACGGCACTCGAGTTACCCTCTGCATGAAGCGCGGGTCCAACCCCGCTGCCAAACTCCCGTCACTAATCGCGTTGCCAAAATAGTCTGCGCTGATCGCACCTGCGAACGCCGTTCGCACCCCCAGCCGTGATGCCACCCGTGCTGCGTTCCAGCCGCCGCCACCCGGCCGATCAATCCAGCCACCGTCGGCACCGCGAATCATGTCAGTCAGCGCCTCGCTGAAAACCACCAGCTGTGGCAGCGCGGCTGCCGCGGATTGCCTCAGCGCGTCAACCATGGACGGGCCCTACTAAGTGTTCGCTGAGCATTTTTGCGGCGCCGCGGAGCGCCGGTTGTTCAGCGACGATTTCAAAAGTCGGGATTGTCGCCAAGTAAGGCTCAAAACGACCCTTGGCCTGAAACCGTTCACGAAAGCGCAGCTGATCGAAGGCCGGGCCTAGAGCACCGATGACCCCGCCACCTAGAAAAATTCCGCCACGGCTACCCAGTGTAACTGCAACATTTCCGGCAAAAGTGCCGAGCATGCCACTGAATGTCTGTACCGTTTCCACGCAAATATCGCAACTGCCGGCTTGAGCGCGGCGCGATATTTCGGCTGATTCGAGGCGCTCAACCGGCACGCCGCGCAACGCGTGAATGGCCTGATGAATGCGCGCTATTCCCGGCCCAGAAATCAAACGCTCCGACGACACGTGCGAATGTTCCCGCCGCAAGTGGCCCAAGATCTCGCTCTCCAACGCATCAGCAGGCGCAAACGTGGTGTGACCGCCTTCAGTCGCGAGAATAATCCAGCGCGGCTCGCAGCGAACTAGCGCCGAAACGCCGAGCCCTGTGCCAGGCCCCACAAGACCGACCACTGCACCCGCGCGCGGCGATCCGCCGCCAATTTGTCGATATTGGTCCGCGCTAAGGTCTGGCAGGGTCGTGGCTAACGCAGCGAAATCGTTGACGACGAGCAAGGTTTCAAATCCCTGATCGCGGCGCACTTGGTCGACCGAAAATTGCCAGTGGTGATTGGTCATGCGAATTAAATCACCGTCAACCGGATTGGCAATTGCTAACGCGGCATGGCGGATGCCGGCAACCCCGGCGAGCGTCAAATATTGCCGTATCGCCTCATTAACCGTGCCGTACTCGGCACACGCCAATGTCCGCGGCGCCACAATCTCGTGAGCGCCAAGCTCAAGTGCAAACCGGGCATTTGTGCCGCCGATATCGGCGAGCAACCGCGGGCCATCATTGTAGGAGCAGCGCTTCTGCGCAGCGTTGCCTTCGGCTGAGGAATCGGGATTAAAGGAATTTCCGAGATGCAGAGTGCTCATGGATTATGGACGACCGCCTGAGCCGCCGTAGCGGCAGACTGTCCGCCTCGAACAAACCGCATGGAAAATGCGGCAGCAAGCATCAATGCACCCGCAAGGCGGATGACATTCTCAGGATTGCCGCCGAGTAGCGTGTTGTAGTAGAGCGGCAGCGTCAAAATTTGAATCGCCATCGGGATGACAATAAACATATTGAAAATCCCCATATAAACGCCGGTCCTATGGGGTGGAATGCTATCAGCGAGCACGATATATGGATTTCCCATGATGCTAGCCCACGCAAGGCCAACGCCAAGCATTGGCAAATACAGCAACGCTGGCGTCTTCACCATTGGAATACAGAGCATGCCGATGCCGCCTAAAGCGACACAGATTGCGTGCATCTTTCGGGCGCCAATCCGGCGCGTCAATGGCACCATTGCAAACGCGCCGATACAGGCGATGGAGTTATAAGCGGCGCCAATCTGACCCCCAACCAAGCCTGCATCTCGAAATGCGTCAGAAACGGGATCGCCGGTATTGAATAACGTCCGCGCCAGCGACAGCACAATATATTGCCAATAACAAAACATCGCATACCACTGAAACAGACAAGTCCAGAACAACTGCCGCATCGTTGGCGGCATCTGTAATAGCGCCTCGCCGATTTCCTTTAGTGCGGCAACGATCCCACGCGGGCGCCGCCGCAATGCCGCCGACTCCTCCGCCGATAACGGAATCTCGCGCGTCGTGATCAGCGTTACGGCAATTGAGCCGATCGAAAATACGGCGCCGACTAAGAACGCGGTGATCGTGATATAGGGAATGTTGTGGTTGTTAATCGCGTTTGGCCCCATGCCAAAAACGACGAGCAAGGACGGCGTCAAATAGGCCAACGTCTGCCCCAGACCAGTGAACGCACTCTGCGTTAAAAACCCCAACGAGCGCTGATCCGCGTTCAACTTATCGCTAATGAAGGCCCGATATGGCTCCATCGTCGTATTATTCGCAGCGTCTAATATCCACAAGAGCCCCGCCGCCATCCAAAGCGAACTGCTAAACGGCATCACCAATAGACATAGGCTACACAGCACAGCACCTACTAGAAAATACGGCGTCCGCCGCCCCCAACGGCTAATTGTACGATCGCTGAGCGCCCCGATGAGCGGCTGCACCAACAATCCTGTAATCGGCCCAGCCAGCCATAGATAGGGAAGGGTCGCCTCACTTGCGCCAAGATAGCGGTAGATCGGACTCATGTTGCTCTGCTGCAAGCCGAAGCTGAACTGAATTCCAAAAAAGCCGAAATTCATACTCAGTATTTGCAGAAACGAGAGACTAGGTTTTCGCATAAATGAGATCGCTGCCGAAGTCTGGTAAAATAATTTTTATAATGTAAAGATTACGATGCCTTGGCGATATAAATATTCCACAGGCGCGCCAGTGCACCGGTGCCGTCCGTACCCTGCACCGTCGCCAATACACTTGCAGCCTCTGCCTTTCGACCTGCGATCCAATACGCAAGACCAAGATGCAGGCGCGCCTCCTCGGGACGCTTAGCACCGCTGCCTGAAAGCCCTTTTTTAAGCAATTCAATGCCGCTATCGTAGCGGCCGTTCACTACATCGTTGTAACCATTATTGATCAGCGCATCCGCTGTAAGTGCGGTGCTCTCGGCAACGACTTTTTGATCAGCAGCCGATTGCTTGGCAGCCAAATCCCGTAACCGCAGCTGACGTTCGGTGTCATTTCCGGCACCCAATATTCGCTGCTTAAATCCATCTTCGAGTATTGCTTTTGCCTCAGTCGGAAAGCCGGCCTGAATAGCCAACTGGGCCATTTCCATGTAATCAGAGGCATCCTGAAGAATGCCGACAGCGCGCATCAAACGATATACATCGAGCGTTAGACGATCAGCAAATCCAGGCTGACGCTGTACCCGGGTCACTAAGTCCCGCCAATAATCAGCTTTGGGATAATCCGCAACCAACATTTCCAATGCGCTCACGTAGCCGCTGTTATCACCGAGCTTTTGATAGCAGCCGGCCAACAGCCGTAACTGATCCTCGGCTGGCTTTCGTCCCGCCTTACGGTCCGCCGAAAATCGAGTTTGCAACGCTTGCGCAGCCTTAGTGTAATTGCCGCCTAAGTATTCGGCTTGTATCAATAGCTGGCCGGTGTTTGGATCGTCGCCACCGATATCCAGATACCGTTGTGCCCAAACTGCGGCCTTGGCATAGGTACCGGAACGGTAGTACGCGCCTGAAAGTGCCTGCATTAATTTCGCGTTTTCTTCCTGTGACAGCTTGTTCGTCGCGATTACGGCCTCAAATGCGCGTGCAGCAATTTCAATATCACCGGCCGCCAGCGCCACCGAACCGCGCATACGCTCAATAATCAAATGCTCTGCCGCAGTCTGGTTAGGAATTGAATCAACTTCCGCCACCTTCGCGAGCGCCTCGCGATATTTTTGTGCTGAAATCAACGCCTGAGCAGCCTTTAGCGGCTTGCCAATCTCTGGCCGCAAATTTTCATCGGCCGCGCCCGAAGGGGCAATTGTGCTGAGGCCGATCACTAAGCACAGCAAAAATCCGAGGCGATTTAAATTTCTATTCATAATTTAATCCGCAAACTGTTCGTTACCGACGAAGCCAATCTTGGTGACACCAAGCCGCTGCGCTGAAGCCATTACCGTTGCCACATATTTGTAGGCAGCGAGCTTGTTGGGACGTAGGTGTACCTCCGGCTGCTCCTGCTCCGACGCAACCGCTCTTAGCCGTGATTCTAGTTCCGCGCTATTGGCAACACTTTCACCATTCCAGAGCACAGTACCGTCGAAGTCGATGCTAATTTCGACTACCGGGGGCGGCTTTGCCGGCTGCTGTTGTGCATTTACCGGCATATTTAGTTTGACCGCATGCGTCTGAACGGGGATCGTGATAATTAGCATAATTAACAGAACCAACATGACATCAATGAGCGGTGTCGTGTTGATTTCCATTATTACATCATCGTCCGAACTCGAACTTCCGACATTCATTGCCATAGGTCTATTTCCTCACTTTTATAGATTGAAACAAAAACTTTACTTGCGCGACTTTGAACCTAGCCGCGCGCCGGAGGCTCGGTAATGAAACCTATTTTTCGGATGCCCGCGCGCTGGGCATCGAATATCACTCTACCAATCGACCAATAACGCGCTTCCTGATCTCCTCGGATATGCACTTCCGGCTGCGGCACAACCACAGCAGCAGCCTTCAGACGTTCGACCAGTTTTTCATTGTCACTCATCTGTTCCTGGCCCCAAAAAACTTCGCCATCCCTATCTACCGAGATTAGAATGTTTTCAGGCTTGGTCTGGGTTGGTACGTTAACCTCCTTCGGCAACGTTACCGGCACGGTATGTACCGCCACCGGAATCGTGATAAGAAAGATGATCAACAACACCAGCATTACGTCAACCAAAGGCGTAGTGTTAATTGCTCCGATCACCTCGTCATCGTCATTATCACCCCCGATCGTCATCGCCATGACTAGCGAACTCCGGCCATTGCGCGTTTCGGCTCGGCAGTTGCGGAAGCGGCCGTTGGCGTGCCAATCAGAGTGGCGTGCAATTCTGCAGAGAAGGTTCTGATTTGCTCCACTGCACTCTTATTCCGACGGACGAGCCAGTTATATCCCAGAACTGCAGGTACCGCGACGGCCAAGCCGATCGCAGTCATAATTAATGCTTCACCAACAGGGCCAGCAACTTTATCGATCGACGCTTGGCCGGCAATTCCAATTGCGGTGAGCGCGTGATAAATGCCCCAAACCGTGCCAAACAGGCCAACAAACGGCGCCGTTGAGCCAACGGTTGCGAGGAAAGCCAGGCCGCCCTGTAAACGACTTTGAACCGTGTCTACTGCACGCTGAATCGACATGGTGACCCAGGTGTGTTGATCGATCTTGCCGATCAAAGAGCCGACGTGGCGGACATTGGCTTCTACACCAGTATCGGCGATATAGCGGAACGGACTGTTGTCATCGAGGGCGGCACAACCTTCCTGTACGGAAGCAGTCGCCCAAAATTTTTTATTTGCAGCGCTGGCGTGCCGAAAAAGTTTGCCTTGCTCAAGCAACTTGGTTACGAGGATGTACCAACTACCCATCGACATGATAACCAAAATGATCAACGTGCCACGCGCAACAAAGTCTCCTGCCTGCCAAAGCGCACCAAGACCGTAAGGATTTTCGGTAACAACTGGAGCTGTAACGGTGGAAAGATCTGCCGCCGTATCAACTGCAGGCGCTCCGACAGGCGTCAGTTCCTGAGTGTCGTCGGCGAAAGCGGGCGCTGATACTACGATGCCAAAGCTAAGGATAGCAGCGGCGAGCACCAGCATCGCGGCGGGCAAAATTGGATGAGTAAGGTTTCTAATTGAAGTGTTCATTAAATGCTCCAAACTAAAGTGTAAATATCAGATACAACGCAGATATACGCGTCTGCGTCCTAGGAATCCGGGTTGCGGAAGACGTAGGCAAGGCGCCCCCACGCTTGCGTCGGCTTGCTATCGACGGTGCCCGGCGTGAACTTGCATAGGCTTAACGCGGTACGTGCCGCTTCATCGAGCCGAGGGAACCCGCTCGTCTGCTCCACCTTGCTTTCGACGACTCGACCATCAACACCAACCAATAGAGCGAGTACTACCTTCCCGCTTTCTCCTAAACGCGCAGAGGCCGCCGGATATTCGGGCTCTGTGCAAGACTTGCCCCGCACCACCGGTGCCACTCGCACTGCTGCCTTCTGCGGGGGCGGTGTCGGCTCCTGCGCTCGGGGTGCGGCCGGCGGGACGTCGATTGGCACCGGCGTCGACGTCGCCACCGAAATTGGATTCGGCGGCGGCGTCGGATCTGCAGCGATGTTCACTTCCGGCGGCGGGATAAAGGTCGGTGGCGGTGTAAATTTCGGCAACGGTGGTGGTGACGGCGGCGGCGGTGGCGGCGGCGGCGGCGCTTCCTCGATAATCCGCGCCTCCAACGGCCCTTGAATCACCTCGACGATTTTTGTTCCCAAACCGTTGACTAAGGCATAAACCAAGATCACATGGAACAGAATAACAACGCCAATGCCCACTAGATGTTTGGTCGGCCCCTGCGTCTGCTGTACGTAACTCATCGTATTCCTCAATATCGTTGTCGATGAACTTGCAGTTGCAAATGAATCTGACTCATGAGCGCCGCTCTAGCCAACGCACGCACCACGGCTCCAATTTAATCATCTTATTGACGACCGTATTCCCCAAACAGTCCAGCCAGTCGCCGCCCCCGAATATGGCGACGTCCACCTGCTTTACATCATTGGAGAAGTTCATGGCTATTACAAAGCGTTCGCCGCGCGCAAGAATCAACAGGGCTGGGTCTAACGCCGGCACAACTCGCCGCGAAACATTCGCCGCGAGCGCGGACTGATTACGCCGGCATTCGATTAGGCGGCGCACGCCGGCGAAGACGCGCCCTGGAACTGAACGCGGCTCGTGTCGTAGCGCCAGACGCTGCTCGTCAAATACCGGCCGCTGGAGCCATCGGCCATCTGCTTGCCGTAGCGAGGCATTCGCCTCGGATTCATCGTTGCCTTGCGCCAACTCATCGCCCATATAGATTAGAGGCAAGCCGCCAAAGCAAAACGCTACGCTATAAAGCAATAGCAAACGTCGCTCAGCATATGTGCGCTCGCGTTCATTACGTGCTCGACTAAAGCCGACCAGCGCGGCAGCCATACCGTTCGTACCGAAGACAGCGTCAGCCGTAAGCGCCTGGAAAGCAGAGCCAGCGGCAAAGCTGCTATCGACCGTCCCCGCGAGAAACCGCGACACGGCGCCAAGGCGCTGATCAAGCGTCAAACCGTCGGCCTGGGCCTCAGGGCGTAGCGTTCCCCATACGATGTCGTCATGGCAGCGAATATAGGTAAGCCACGACGCAGACTCCGGTAGCGTTGGCGTAGCTGCGATAACCCGGCGGAGCAAATCGGTCCGTTGTTCGGCTAACGCCGCCCAACTAGCGGCCATTAAGCTACTGTGATATGCCAGATGACATTCGTCGTGCGCGGGGTCTCGAGTCCCGAAATATACACTTACTTCGCTGACCGGCACGATTGCCTCAGCTTTCAGCAAAACGCCCGGCGCGACGATTTCAATCAGGGCACGTAGTGCTTGAAGAATCCAGTGGACTTCCGGCTGATTTAAGCAGTTGGTCCCTAAGCGCTTCCAAAGAAAGGGCGCCGAGTCCAGGCGAAACACTTCCACGCCGCGATTTGCAAGCCTTAGCAACGCCGCCGCCATTTCTGCAAAGACAGCCGGATTCTGATAATTCAAGTCCCACTGATACGGGTAGAATGTTGCCCAAACCCAGCGCCCAAGCGCCGGAGAAAAAATAAAATTACCAGGCGCAACCTCGGGGAAAACTTCACCTAGATGCCGCTCATACACCTCCAGCTCGGACTGTTCGGAAAATGTGTGGAAGTAATCTCGGTACTGCGGGACACCGGCTGCAGCGGCTTGGGCCCAAGGATGATCATCTGCAACATGATTGAGCACAAAATCCGCACACAAGCTAATTCCAGCCTCGCGTAATTGTGCCGTCAGCGAAACCAGATCGCCCATCGACCCCAGCCTAGGCTCAACTTGATCAAAACTTGAAACTGCGAAGCCGCCATCGTTATCGCCGTCCCGCATTTTTAGGAATGGCAACAAATGCAGATACGTGACCCCAAGCTCGCGCAAGTACGGCACCCGCGCGGCAACACCCCGCAATGTGCCCCCGAAACGATCGACATAGGCGCAATAGCCCAACATCTGTTGCCGGCTAAACCAGCCCGGATCACTGACGCGCTGAGCGTCTAATCGCCGGAGCACAGCAGGACGATCGGCGTGCAAGCCGCCGGCAATGTGCAATAATTCTCCCAACCAATAATCGAATTCCGGCATATCGCCGTACAGTTGCGTCAGCCTGTCGATCAGCCGTTCAGAGTGCGTCTCATAGCGTAATCCTGCGTCCACACGTAATGCCTCCGGCATCGCAGCGAGGAATCTTGCCTTTGGTTGAGAACTTCCGATTTTGGCCTCTGCGTTCACGTGTAATTAAATTCCAATAACTTTGTTATGTAGCTATCAAATAAGAAACTGATACCGACCTCAGCCCTCGACGCCCTTGCTATTGTCGAGTCCACTCTGAGGTCGGCCCAGTTAAACAATTAGAAGTCGTACTTCAACGCGCCGAGAATAGACCGCCCACTTAGCGGACGCGCCCGCACCAGACTCCCAGGTGCGCCTGTTGCTTCCTCGGCCTCAGTGACGATAAATGCGTCGGTAAGATTGTTAACGCTCAATGAGAATGTTAGCCCGCGTATCAAATCCACTGATCCGAAAGCATTTAATATCGTGTAAGCGCCCTGTTTCAAGGCATTTTCTCGCCGATTATCGTCGTTTAAAAAATACGCTGACGAACCCTGCAGCGTCACGCCTACGCGCCAACGCTGGGCCTCATATTGCGGCGTAACTGTCCAGATGAAATCAGCTTGACGTCGCGGCGTATTGCCGACAACTAAGGCATTAACGCGATCACTATCGATGCGGGCGTGGGTATAGGTGACATTGCCGGTGATATTGAAGCCTGTGTTAAGGACGCGGTAACGTCCCTCAAGTTCAACACCGTATGCGCTGTAACGACGCAAGAAGGTTTCGCCGGTGGTAATGTCAGCATTGGCTTCGTCGGTGACTGTGTAAAACGCCGTTGGGTAAAACGCGAAGCCTGGGCCTTGCAATTTATACCCACCCTCAAGTTGCCGCACTTCGTCGTAGCCCTTGGTTCCCGCTCCCAGCGAACCGTCTGGGTTTACCGCATTCGCAATTTGCAGTAAGCGATCAGCATCAAAACGAGCGCCGTCGCTATACCGAACGAAAGCCGAAGACTTCGGCGTGAGACGATAGTTGCCACCAACCGAATACTCAAAATGCTGCGCGCCATAGTTAACCCGTCCGGACGGGTCAATTCCGGTCACAAATGCAGCGCCGGTAGTCTCAAACCCCGGACTAATAGTGCCGTCACCGTTGTAGTCGATAGGTTGCCCGCCAGCGCTCTGGCTAAGCGTTCCTCGCGCCTTCACCTGATCAAAGCGACCGCTGACGTCCCAAGAGAATTTTCCGATTGCGCCGCCGAGATTGAGATAAGGCGCAGTGGTGTCGTAATTAAGATTCCACGACCACGACAATAAACCCGGATTGTAGAGGCCGTTATTATTGGAAACGGCCACCCCGTCAGGCCCCGTTACGGAAAGTCCGACCGGATCGCGGCCGAGTGTTTGCAACAAGAACTGCCACGAATTCCAGTCGATCGCAATCTTCTGGCGTGCAAAATAAAAACCAGCAGTTGCGCTAATCGGGCCGAAGTCTCGACTGAGTTTAAGATCATCGACCAACAGCCCAACATCTTTGAACGATGTATCAAACAGCAGATTCTGGAACGCAAGCCCGTTATAGGGCGTGCCACGGTTAGGGCCCTGTTCCGCAACGACTGTCGCTCCAATACAGCCACAGATTCCGTCCGCCAGGGTTTGCGCATCGCCGACTCCGGCGGTAAACGGGGAGATGAAACCGCCGCTAATCGTTGAGTTACGGAACTTATTGTTGACGTGCCAACCTGCAAGTTCTTTATCAAATTCAAAGCCAAATGCGTTGACCAAGGCGTGGACGCCGTCGGTCAAATCGCGACTTCTACGATTTCCAAACGCGTCGTACGTTACGACTTGAGTCTGATATTGACTATATAGTGAGTCATGGCGGGCATCGTAGCCCGGCGCGGCACCGAAGCTGCCGCCGCCTTTAACCAGCACCGGCGACGGTAGGTATGTTGAGACCCTGTCATCCAGATGCTTAACATAGAAGCGCAAGTAGCCGCCATCTAGATGTTTAGTGATGTTTGCTTTTATCTGACCGCCGTTCTGACCATTGAATCCGGTGTGGCGTATACCTTCGCCGGTCCGATAAAAGCCGCCGATGTGGTAATTGATCGAGTCGCTTAACTTGCCGCCATACGAGAAATCGGTTCGATAATCGGTGTAGTCCAAACCGAAACTTTCACCGATCGAACCGCCTTCGGATTCACCCGTCTTGCTAATGAAATTGATAACACCGCCGGGCGAATCGCTAGCGAACGTCGACGCCGAACCGCCTCGAATCGATTCCACTCTTGCAACGGAGCCGTCAAATCGCAGAAAGTTATCGGCGTTTGCGAAATTGATATCGCCGTACTCAAGCACCGGCAGGCCGTCCTCCCAGAGCTGCAAATACTTGGAACCGCCAGTCGCAAGTGGGATGCCGCGAATTGTGATATTGGCATTCCCCTCGCCCCCCGACGACTCTGAACGAATGCCGGGAAGACTGCGGAAAAGCTCTTCCGTCGACCGTGGCGCAGCCTGGAGTGCTTCATCGGGATTAATCGAACTGGTCGACACACTGGTGTCCAAACGGTTTGTCCTGCGTGCGACCGCAGTCACTACAACCTCTTCGAGTTTCTCTGCGCTAGGCGCTACTTCTGGTGCCAGGCTATCAGCCTCCCCGACTGTTAGCGGACCGGCACTCTCGCTAGTCGCGGGTTCCGCCGACGAACTGGCAGGGACTGGTGGCTCTGCCGCCCGCACAGCGCAGCATTGCAACAACAGCATCGATACCGCTGCAGCAATCGGATGCTTTTTGAGAGAGACGATATTTTGCATGACTCCTCCTCCACAAAAATTTAATTTTCGTCCGTCGTATCGCCGTGAAATATGGGCGCCTAAGGATCGCTTATTGCCACCGGCGTTCTGAGTTACATCGACGCCGGATAGCAAGTGATTCGGAGCATATTGGCTTTTGCAATCGATTGCAAATAACCTGGAATTTCCTCAACATTGGTTTCTTATATATGAATTTACCTTCAGATATCTTTGAAAAATTTTTATAAATTGTTATTTATATTAAATTTAAATTTGAAAAATAATTTTCATATTTAAAAATTTGACGGGGGCGTCAAATTTTATAAAATGTAATTGATTGCATTAGCTGATAATTTTTACCGTCAGGCAGCGCTAATTTTTGACGTTATTAGGCGCCCAAGTGTGCCGTCCACACGCTTGCTTCGATGCACATGTAAGCGTCGGGGCATGGTCCCGCTAGCCTGACGCCCGCAGTTGCTGCTTCGGTAGAGGGAATTCGAGTTTTCGGCGCGAGGCCGAGATGGCGTTATTGCTGGCTGACGTTTATCTGATCACGACGGCGCGTCATCCGCAGCGCACCGAGAGTGGGCGTGATGGATTAGCCGTTCCCGCTACGCAAACACCTGAAGCTAGCGGGTAATAGATCTTTTGTTACGTCGCGTATCGGTATCCGCATACGGCGACGCGCCTGCTCGCGCGGGGACTGGGCGGGGCGAAATACGAAAAGAAATTCGGTAATGATTGAAGCTTCGTGCCACTTTATTGCGCGAGACGCGCACCCGTAAAATCGTGATTGTCTGACAATACCGGTGGCGTGCTTTGACGAACGATCAATTCAGTTGCCAGCGTTTTCGGTTGAGGCCGACCGCCTTCGAGAAACTCTAGTAGGGCTGCGACTAAGGCGCGGCCTCCGGCTTCAATTGGCTGCCGCACAGTGGTCAAAGGCGGATGCGCGTGTGACGCCATCTCAATGTCATCGTAGCCCACAACGGCAACGTCTTCTGGCACACGGCGCCCCGCCTTTTGTAATGTGCTGACCACCGTCATCGCCAGAAGGTCGCTGCAAGCGAAAACGGCATCGAATTCGATATTCCGTTGCTGTAGTTCCCGAATCGCGTTCCGAGCACCTTCTGCGAGAAACGGGGCCGAGACACAAAGGCGCTTGTTGAATCGGATATTGTTTCGCGCCAGCGCCCGCTGGTAACCCTCTAGGCGCAAATGAACTTCGGGCAGTTTTGTGTCACCCAAAAAGGCGATCTGACGACGGCCGCAAGCAATGAGGTGCTCGGTCGCGAGCGCACCACCCGCAATATTGTCACAGCCGATCGTGCAGTAGAGCTGTTGCGGCAGTAGCGCACCCCATATGACGATCGGCAGGTTGCGCGCCGCCATCTGATTGAGTTGATCGTGATGGCGCCATTGACCAATCAAAATCACTCCCATCGCACGACCAGTATCGATAAATTGTGCGGCCGCGTCGAGCTGCCGCGCGTCGACACGAGACAGCAACATGTCATAACCGTGTTCGGTTAACGCGTCGGCAAGGCTGCCGAGCATACTGAGAAAGAATGGATCTGAGACGCTCTGCCGCGAGGCGGAATCATAAGGTACGACAACGGCAACCGTCTTGTTTCTGCGCAAACGGAGATTTTTCGCCCCGACATTAATCGTGTAATTTAGCGAACGCGCCAATTCTTTCACACGCGCCCGCGTTTCCGCAGTTACCAATGGGCTATCGTTCAGCGCCCGCGATACCGTGGCGGTTGATACGCCAGCTAGGCGTGCGATATCGCTCATTTGCAAACGCCTCAGTCCGGCATTTGGGCCGACGACATCAGAAGTCTGCTGTTGCGGCTTATTTTTGCTCATGGTGTTATTGATTCGGCCACAAAATAGTTGAACGAGGTGCTACGCGGCAATTTGAGATCGCACTTTTTCGAGACGGCGTGAGTGGCCGAATTAATAATAAAATTAAATTGCTTTGTTATTGATCCGGCCATTTCTCGCTTGCTCGGAAGTGCGGCATCCGCTTTGGCATTGCACTGTCTTTATTCAAGTACTTAATGGCCGGATCAATAAGGCAAAGGTGAGGGCTGAATCCTGTGCATTTTATAGGCTTGGCGAACGCGCCAGCCTAGGGCCTGCGCTAACACGTATGCGGCCGCAGCGACAGCTGACGTGTTAACAGGCCCTAGCCCCAAGCGCACCCGAACAGAATAGGCGGGAACTTAGTAAATTGCAGGCCGCCAGCATGCGCTGCATGCCTATTCGAACACTCCGTTATTCGCCCGCAACACGCAGAACCAACTTGCCGAGGTTTTCACCTTTGAACAATTTCAGCAGCGTTTCCGGGAAGGTTTCGAGACCATCGACGATGTCTTCGCGGGTTTTCAGCTGGCCGGATTTGAGCCAAGCGGCGAGTTCGGCAACGGCTTCGCCGTAGCGCGGCGCGTAGTCGAATACGACAAAACCTTCCATGCGCGCGCGATTCACCAACAACGACAAATAGTTTGCCGGACCGACGACGCCCTCGGTGGCGTTGTACTGCGAGATCGCACCGCAGATGCCGATGCGGGCATTGCGCGCCAGATATGCCAGTGCGGCGTCCAGCGTGGCGCCGCCGACGTTATCGAAATAAACGTTAACACCCTTCGGCGCGTGCTGGCGTAACGCGGTTTTCAGGTCTTCCGCTTTGTAGTCAATTGCGGCATCGAAGCCAAGCTCCTCAACCACATAGCGGCACTTGTCGGCACCGCCAGCAATACCGATAACGCGGCAGCCTTTGATCTTGGCGATCTGCCCAACCACCGAGCCGACGGCACCGGCCGCGCCGGACACCAATACCGTATCGCCTGCTTTCGGCTGGCAAACATCGAGCAGGCCGAAGTACGCGGTCATGCCCGGCATGCCAAGCGCGCCAAGCCAGACCGGAAACGGCGCCAGACGAAGGTCGATCAACGTGACTTCGCTGCTGTTAACGCAGGCGTATTCCTGAACGCCGAAGCCGCCGACTACCGCCGCGCCGACCGGGAACTTCGCATCGCCCGATGCGATTACGTGGCCAACTGCACCGGCGCGCATCACTTCGCCGATCTCCACCGGTCGAATGTAAGACTTGCCTGCGTTCATCCAGCCGCGCATCGCCGGATCCAGCGAGAGATACAGCACTTTGACCAATACTTCGCCTGCGCCGGGCTGCGCCACCGCTTCTTCCGTGAACGCCCAGTCGCTGCGTTTCGGCATGCCGACCGGACGCGCCGCAAGACGAATCTGATGATTGATGAGGTTTTCCATGATTGTTTTCTCGTTTAATAGAAAGGGGGTGACGTTTAAATAAAATGTAGTCGGACAGCCATTAGGGCCGAGTCAAGCGTGTTCTCCGCCTATGCGTCTTGCGCTTGCAATTGCCGCCGTTGGACTTTCTCAGTAGTAGACTTCAGTAGCCGCAGCGGGTGAGCGAATTCGACGACGCGGCGCCGCTCGTCGCCAAGGTTTATCGGGTTTACCGGCGCGGCATAGGCGTTGGCACGCGGAATCGCGTAGAACGCGATGACGAGCCGCAGGCTATTTTTCAAGTAGCGTGCAACGCGGTCGCCGTGCCACACGCCGCAATCCTGCTGCAAAAATCCAGTGCGCGTATCAACCTGCCGCAGCCATTCGGCATAGGTCAAAATTGAACCGTAATAGATGGTTTCCGGCTTATCAGGAAAGCACCGCGCTGACACCCCCAGATTAAAATAGCGTGATGTTTGCGGCGACGATAATTGCCACGGCAGGCTCGGCAGCCGGTGCGCAAAATTCATCATGATGCCGTCCTCATTCGCATTTTGCTCTGTTGATCGGGCCTTCAGGCTGATGTCAGCAGCTGCGGCAGAATCACCGCCTTGCCAGTCACTTTACGCGCCAACAATGCTTCCAGCGCCTGGGCTGCCTGTGTGAGTGGGAACCGCATCGAGATCAAAGGTTTAATCTTCCCCTGGGCAAACCAACCGAACAGCAAACGCATATTTTCGGCGTTTAATTTCGGCTCGCGCTTGAGGAAATCGCCCCAGAACACACCGAGTATCGCGGCGCCCTTTAACAGGGGAAGGTTCATTGGAATCTGCGGGATTGCACCCGCGGCGAAGCCGACAATCAGATGCCGGCCGCGCCAATTCAGGCTACGCAACGCCTGCTCAGTGTAGTCACCGCCGACAGGATCGTAGACGATGTCCACACCCTTGCCGTCGGTCAGCGCCTTGATTCGCTCGCGTAGGTTTTCCTGGCTGTAGTCGATCACGGCATCGGCGCCGTGAGCGCTGGCGACCCTGAGCTTTTCCGGGCTCGACGCTGCCGCGATCACGCGTAGGCCCATCAACTTACCGAGTTCCACCGCTGCCAAGCCGACGCCACCGGCAGCGCCGAGCACCAACAGGGTCTCCCCAGCCTGCGCCTGCGCCCGGTCTTTAAGCGCATGCAGCGAAGTACCGTAGGTCATTGTGAAGCTGCCGGCCAATTCCAATGCGGCGTCATCCAGATCGGCCGGTAGCGGCACAACGTTACTGGCATCGACGACTACTTCCTGCGCATAGGCGCCGTAAATCGTCAGCGCAACAACTTTATCGCCAACCGCCAAGCCCTTTACTTCGGATCCCACTGCGAGGACTACGCCAGCCAACTCGCCGCCCGGCGAAAACGGCGGCGTAGGCTTGAACTGATACTTACCCTGAATGATCAAAGTATCGGGAAAATTGACGCCGGCAACGCGCACCTGCACCAGCACCTGGCGCGGCCCGGGCTGCGGCGACGGCATATCGAGCACGCGCAACGACGATGGCGGGCCGTATGCTTCACAAACCACTGCTTTCATCGTATCTCTCCTCGTTGTTTTTATATCGTGCGCACCGCGGCTACCGCCGCGCTGCCTGCAATTAGAATCGGCCGCCGGTCATTTCAAATAAGCGATTGCGGAGCGCGACGAGTCTGGGGCCGAAGTCGTGAATGAGTTTGTCGCGCGTTGTAACTGAGATTCGACCGCTGCAATTCAGCGACAAAATGCGCGAGCGGTCGGCCGCAATAATCGGCACGCCAACAGCAAATACATCAGGACTCCAATCGCCGTAAGAGAAACAAAACCCGTATTGTTCGTAGTCTTTCCGGGCGCGGATAATGCCGTCGCGTACCTGCGGCCAAGACGCCGCTGCGCAGTCTTTTTCCAACCCAGCCAAGGCGCTTTCAAAACCTTCCATCGGCAACGCTGCAAGATAAGCGCGGCCCAGCGCCGTGGCGCCGTGCGGTACGCGCGAGCCGGCTTCGAGCTTGAGATGGAAGTCGGGATCGCCTTGGCAAATATCGAGCAAAATCATTTGTGCGCTGGCCCAGCCGGCGATCATTACGGCGCCTTTTGCGTATTCCGCCAGTTCCAACATCAACGGCCTTGCCAGGCCGACGATATCGGTGCCCTTCATGTAGGCGTGCCCGAGCGCGAGCACGCGGATCCCGAGCGCGTACTTTTCCAAGCTCGCTGAATAATTAAGATAACCGAGCGAGGCCAGCGTGAACGTTAGCCGCGAAACAGTCGGCTTCGGCAAGCCGGTGCGGCGGGCGATCTCTTGGTTGCCGAGCTGCGGCGCACCGTGCTCGAAACAGCGCAAGATCGCTAGACCGCGCGCCAGCGCGGTGACAAACTGCGGATGCGACTCATCAACTTCGATGCCGAGCGTATCAGCGGCGCGTTTGGGGCTACCCATGATTGAGGCGCGCCTTTTTAGCTGCCGCGCGTTACGGGAATCTCGACCTGCGTCGCGGCGCGGGGGTCAAGATGCCGCGCCAACTCTAGTTTTGCAATCATGTCGCGATGGACTTCGTCTGGGCCGTCCGCTAAGCGCAGCGTACGGATGCTGGCGTAGGCATAGGCGAGCACGAAGTCTTCGGTGACGCCAGCGCCACCATGCGCCTGTATCGCCCAATCGATGATTTGCAGCGCAATGTTCGGCGCGACAACTTTAATCATCGCAATTTCCGCGCGTGCCACTTTGTTGCCGACCGTGTCCATCAAATAAGCGGCTTTCAGCGTCAGCAACCGCGCTTGCTCGATCATGCAGCGTGCCTCGGCGATGCGCTCGTGCCAGACGCTGTGATCGGCGATACGCTTACCGAACGCAACGCGTGTCTGCACCCGCTGGCATAACAACTCTAGTGCCCGTTCTGCCGCGCCGATGGTCCGCATGCAGTGGTGAATGCGGCCCGGCCCGAGCCGACCCTGCGCGATCTCAAAACCACGGCCTTCGCCAAGTAGAATATTGTCAACCGGCACGCAGACATTCTCTAATTCGATTTCCATATGTCCGTGCGGCGCATCGTCATAGCCAAACACCGGCAGCGGCCGCAGCACGCGAATCCCCGGTGTGTTGGCCGGCACCAACACCATCGACTGTTGTTGGTGGCGGTGCGCTGTTGGATCGGTCTTGCCCATGACGATATAAAGCTGACAGCGCGGATCGCCGGCACCGGACGCAAACCACTTGCGACCGTTGATCACGTAGTCGTCACCATCGCGCTGAATCGAGCACTGGATATTTGTGGCATCCGACGATGCCACTGCCGGCTCGGTCATTAAAAACGCCGAACGCATCGCACCTGCCAGCAACGGCTCCAACCAGCGATCTTTCTGCGCCTCCGTGCCGTAGCGCTCCAAGGTTTCCATATTGCCGGTATCGGGCGCCGAGCAATTGAACACTTCTGCCGCCCACGGCACGCGGCCCATGATCTCGCACAGCGGCGCATATTCGAGATTCGATAGACCTTCCGGCGCCCGCTCGGACCGCGGCAAGAATAGATTCCATAAACCGGCGGCGCGCGCCTTCGGCTTCAGTGCCTCGATCAACTGCGTTGGAATCCAGGCGTTGCCGGCGCTGCGGTTGTGCGCAATTTCTTCCGCGAAGCGGCGCTCGTTCGGGTAGATGTGCTCAGCGAAGAACCGGCTTAACCCGGCCCGCATCGCTTCAACTTTGGCGGAGTGCGAGAAATCCATCGTTGTTTTGTATCCCTTTAAGGCAGTGCCGCAGGTTTTTTTAATTTCACAATACGAAATTAAATTTCATAATATGGTTTTATGGTAGGCGCCACCCCGGCACTCTGCAAGTCGGCCGACCGCGGTTATTGGGCTGTTTCAATCCGAGCGCAGGTCTGGGTACAGCCGCTATTCAACATCGCCAGCGCTCGCCGAAAGTCACTGTTGCGCCTGTTGGTGGTACGGGTAATTGCAATAACCCGATGATTTAACGTCTAACTCATGCTACGACCGGCACGCTCGGGCGATTACCGATAACCGCGGCCGGGGACTTTTCTGCTACGACATGGACTTACACATACGCTGCCGTTTGGCGTCTTGTATTCGCCCGAAGCGCGGAGTAGGCTTTTTAAAAATAAAGAAATAATGTTTCATTATACGAAATATAAACGTTAACCCACCTGCAGTCGCAGCCCCACGTCAACGCGCCGAGGCGCCATGCCGACGCTACATGTATTGCTAAAGAAGGAGGATATCGACGGCGAACGCCTGCAGCGTCGAGCGCAGGTTGTGATCGTGCTCGACATCCTGTTCGCAACCTCGTCGATCGTTCATGCGTTCGAAGCCGGCGTCGATAGCATCTGGCCAGCGCTGGATCATGCCGAGGCTTTGCGCCTCGCCGCGCCGTTGTCGCAGCCGGTGCTCGCCGGTGAATATCTGGCGCGGCCGCTGCCCGGCTTCGCTGGCGCAACACCGCTGGCATTAGCGCGCGAAAATCTCCACGGCAACGCGCTGGTCTATTGCACCACCAATGGCACCGTGGCGCTGCGCAAAGTCGCCGACGTTGCCCACGTTTATGCCGGCGCCTTATTAAATGCCGCAGCCTTGGCCGCGCACATCGTCCAGCAGCACCCGGAACTGCCGGTGCTCGTGGTCTGCTCGGGCTCGGCGAATCGCTTCAATCTCGAGGATTTTGTCGGCGCCGGCCATTTCGTTGCGCAGTTGCTGGCGTTGGCCGACTACGACTGCAGCGACGCCGCCCGCGCCGCATTGTTGTTCCGCCGCGGCTGCGAGCCGCTAGCTGCGCTGCTCGACGCTCGCGTCGGCCGGATGATGCTGCAACACGGCCTGCGCGACGAAGTGGAGTACGCCGCGCAAACCAATATCGCCACCGCCATTCCCCAATTAATCGACGGCCGCTTGCGCCGCGCCGCCACTTGAATGCCGGCCCATACGTCGCCGCGCGTGATCGATACAGCGCACGACAAACGGCCTGCTGAGGAGAACGCTCAATCATGAACGCAGCAATAGACAACTCGCATAACGATATCGACCTGGACCGGCTGCAAGCCTACTTGTGTGCGCGTATCCCCGGCTTCGTCGGCCCGATCGAGATTCTGCGTTTCCCCGGCGGGCAATCAAATCCCACCTATAAGCTGACCGCGCCCAGCGGGGTCTACGTGATGCGCAGCAAGCCGGCATCCGCGGCGCGCCTACTGCCTTCGGCGCACGCCATTGAGCGCGAATACCGACTGCAAAGCGCGCTTGCCGGCAGCGCCGTGCCAGTGGCGCCGATGTATTGCCTGTGCGAAGACGAAAGCATCATCGGCCGTGCGTTTTATGTCATGGCTTTTGTTGAAGGCCGCATTCTTTGGGAGCAGTCGCTACCCGGCCTCAGTGCCGACGCGCGCGGCGCGATTTACGACGAGATGAACCGCGTGATCGCGGCGCTGCATGCGGTTGATCCAGCCACAGTCGGCCTCGCCGACTACGGCAAAGCCGGCAACTTCTTTGCACGCCAGATCGACCGCTGGACGCGCCAATACCGCGCCTCGCAAACCGGCACGATTACGGCAATGGAGCAATTGATCGAATGGCTGCCGCAACACATTCCCGTTGAAGAAACGCCGCAAGTGGCCATCGTTCACGGCGACTTTCGGCTCGACAACCTCATCTTCCACCCCAGCGAGCCGCGGGTGCTGGCGGTCATCGATTGGGAGCTTTCGACACTCGGCCACCCGCTCGCCGACTTCGCTTATCACGTTATGAGTTGGCATATTCCGCCTGCGCAATTCCGCGGCCTCGGCGGGCTGGATCTAGCCGTGCTCGGCATTCCGGCCGAAGCCGATTACGTCGCCACCTATCTGCGCCGCACCGGCCTGACAATGGCCGGCGACTGGAATTTCTACTTGGCCTACAACCTGTTCCGCAGCGCCGGCATTCTGCAAGGCATCGCCAAACGCGTGCAGGACGGCACCGCCGCCGGCGCGCAAGCGGAGGCGATTGGCCGCGGCGCACAACCGCTGGCCGAACTCGGCTGGCAGTTCGTCCAGCGTGTGCGCTGAAACCACATAGCACCGCCCTTTCGAGACCGACCATGACCACACACTACGACGTTCGTGACGGCATCGCCGTACTGACTTTGACCAACCCGCCGGTCAACGGCCTCGGCCTCGGCACCCGGCGTGGCGTGCTTGAAGGCTTGAGCCGCGCGCAGGATGACGGCACTGTCCGCGCCATTGTCATCACCGGCGCCGGCCGCGCCTTTTCGGGCGGGGCCGACATCCGCGAATTCAATTCGCCGGCCGCCAACCAGGAGCCGACCTTACCCACCGTTATTGCCGCGCTCGAAAACAGCACCAAACCGGTTGTCGCGGCGATCAACGCGACCGCGCTCGGCGGCGGGCTGGAATTGGCGCTGGGCGCGCACTACCGCGTTGCCGCGCGCAAGGCGCAAGTTGGGCTGCCCGAAGTCAAACTCGGCATCTTGCCCGGCGCGGGCGGCACGCAGCGTCTACCGCGGGCGATTGGCCTGGAACTGGCGCTGAATTTGATCGTCTCCGGCACCGCCGTTACTGCCGAAACGCTGGCGGCAACGCGCTTATTTGATCGCCTCGTCGAGACTGATGTCTTGGCCGCCGCTTTTGAACTCGCGCAAACCGCCGCCAACCAGGGGGCGCCCTACCCGCGCGTCCGCGATTGGCGGGTCAAACACCCGAACGCCGACGGCTTCATCGCGTTCGCGCGGATGGGCGTTGCCGCCGTCGCCAAGAATTTCCCGGCGCCGCTGAAATGCGTCGATGCCGTTGCAGCGTCAGTTAAGCCATTCGAGATCGGCCTCGCGATCGAGCGTGCAGCGTTTAGCGAACTGGTTGCGAGCACCGAATCGAAAGCGTTGCGCCACGCGTTTTTTGGTGAACGCGCGGCGAGCAAAGTCGCGGACATCGGCGACGACATAACGCCGCGCACAATCGTCAAAGTTGGCGTCATCGGCGCCGGCACGATGGGCGGCGGCATCAGCATGAATTTTCTCAACGCCGGCCTGCCAGTGACGATTTTGGAGAGCCAGCCTGAAGCGCTGGAGCGCGGGCTTGCGACCATCCGTAAAAACTACGAAGCCAGCGCTAAGAGAGGCAAGCTCAGCGCCGCGCAGGTCGAACAACGGATGCATCTGCTAACGCCAACGCTGTCCTACGCCGACCTCACCGACGCCGATCTGATTGTCGAAGCGGTGTTTGAAGACTATGGCGTCAAGCAGGCAGTATTCGAACAGCTCGACGCCATTGCTAAGCCCGGCGCCATCCTCGCCAGCAATACCTCAACGCTTGACGTTAACCGTATCGCCGCGTTTACGAAGCGGCCGCAGGATGTACTCGGCACGCACTTTTTCAGCCCAGCCAATGTCATGAAGCTGTTGGAGCTGGTGCGCGGTGCGGAGACCGGCAAAGACGTGCTCGCCACCGCGCTCGGGCTGGCCAAGAAAATCGGCAAGACCGCGGTCGTCTCCGGCGTCCGCGATGGCTTTATCGGCAATCGCATGATCGAGCAATACAGCCGCCAAGCCGGCTTCCTGCTTGAGGAAGGCGCGCTACCACAGCAAGTTGACCGTGCCGCAGAAAAATTCGGCTTCGCGATGGGTCCATTTCGCATGGGCGATCTCGCCGGTAACGACATCGGCTGGGCAATTCGCAAGCGCCGCGCGATCGAGCAGCCGGATGTGACGTACTCGAAAACCGCCGACCTCGTCTGCGAACTCGGCCGCTACGGCCAGAAAACCGGCGCCGGTTGGTACGACTACAAAGCCGGCGATCGTGCGGCCTATCCATCGCCCGTCGTCGATGTATTGATCGTGCAGCATTCGCAGGATCTCGGCCTGCATCGGCGCACGATTAGCGATGCCGAGATCGTCGAGCGTCTGGTGTATTCGCTGGTGAACGAAGGCGCGAAGATTCTTGAAGAAGGAATCGCCGCGAAAGCCTCGGATATCGACATCGTGTACCTCAGCGGCTACGGCTTCCCGCTGTGGCGCGGCGGGCCGATGTTCTACGCCGATACTGTCGGCCTCTACAACGTCCTGCGCGCAATGCGCCGCTACGCCACCGGCCATCAAGGCGCTGCTTGGCAGCCGGCGCCGCTGCTGGTACAGCTCGCCGAAAGCGGCGGCCAATTCAACGCCTGATTCCCATCCATTCTTAACTCTCTATCGGAGAATTCCATGACCGATGCAGTAATCGTTTCCACCGCGCGCACCGGCCTCGCTAAAAGCTGGAAAGGCGCGCTGAACATGACCCACGGCGCCACGCTCGGCGGTCACGTTGTCGATCACGCAGTACGCCGCGCCGGTATCGATCCGGCCGAAGTGGAAGATGTTCTCATCGGCTGCGCGTTCCCGGAAGGCGCAACCGGCAACAACATCGCGCGCCAGATTGCGCTGCGTGCCGGCCTGCCGGTGACCACACCCGCGGTGACGATCAACCGCTTCTGCTCCTCCGGCCTGCAGACGATTGCGATGGCGGCGCAGCGCGTGATTGCTGGCGAAGGCGAAGTCTTCGTCGCCGGTGGGGTCGAAAGTATCTCCTGCGTGCAGAACCAGATGAACGTGCACATGCTGCAAGACAGTTGGTTGGCCGAGCACAAGCCGGAAATCTATTGGAGCATGCTGCAAACCGCCGAGACTGTGGCGCAGCGCTACGGCATTTCGCGCGAGCGCCAGGACCGCTACGGCGTTGAGAGCCAGCGCCGCGCTGCGGCCGGAATCGCCAGCGGTGCCTTCAACGATGAAATCGTCCCGATCACCGTGCTCGCCGGCGTGGTCGATCCGGAAACGAGCCAGATGATGACGCGCGAAGTCACACTCGACCGCGACGAAGGCATCCGCGCCGACACCACCTATGAAGGCGTTGCAAAAATCCGCACCGCAGTGCCGGGCGGCGTAATCGCGGCCGGTAACGCCAGCCAGTTCTCCGACGGCGCCTCAGCGGCTGTCGTCGTCGATGCAAAATTCGCCGAACGCCGCGGCCTGAAGCCGCTCGGCATTTTCCGCGGCTTCGCCGCCGCTGGCTGCGAGCCGGATGAAATGGGCATCGGCCCGGTGTTCGCGGTGCCGAAGCTACTGAAAAAAGCCGGCCTGCGCGTGGACGACATCGGCCTCTGGGAATTGAACGAAGCGTTCGCCGTGCAAGTGCTGTATTGCATGGATACGCTCGGTATTCCGCACGAACGCCTGAACGTCAACGGCGGCGCAATCGCCGTCGGCCATCCGTACGGCGTCAGCGGCGCCCGTTTGGTCGGCCACGCGCTGATTGAAGGCAAACGCCGTGGCGTTAAGTACGTCGTCGTGACGATGTGCATCGGCGGCGGCCAGGGTGCAGCCGGTTTGTTTGAAGTTATCTAGCGCCCATGACTTCACTCTTACTGCCCCGGCGCGATCTAGAATTTCTGCTGTACGAATGGCTGAACGTTGAAACGCTAACCCAAGCACCGCGCTACGCCGACCATAATCGCGTCACGTTCGACGCCGTATTGGAGACCTGCGAACGCATTGCCACTGATCTATTCGCACCGCATTATCAGAAAGCGGACCGCGAGGAACCGCAGTTTGATGGCGAGCGCGTGCGCATGATCCCCGAGATCAAAACCGCGCTCGATACCTTTGCCGAGAGCGGCTTGCTTGCGGCCGGCCAAGACTACGCGCTCGGTGGGATGCAACTGCCCGCGGTGGTTGAGAAAGCCGGCTTTGCATATCTACTGGCCGCGAACGTCAGCACCAGTGCCTATCCGTTTTTGACCGCGGGCAACGCCAATCTCCTACTCGCGCACGGTTCGGCGGCGCAAATCAAAGCCTTCGTCGAACCTGCGTTAAGCGGGCGCTATTTCGGCACGATGTGTTTGTCCGAGCCACAGGCCGGCTCGTCGTTATCGGACATCAACACGCGTGCCGACTACGAGGACGCGTCGCCGTTTGGCGCGCAGTACCGCGTGACCGGCAACAAGATGTGGATTTCCGGCGGCGAGCACGGGCTTTCCGAAAACATCGTGCATCTGGTGTTGGCGAAAATCCCAGGGCCAGACGGAAAATTGATCCCCGGCGTAAAGGGCATCTCGCTGCTCGTGGTACCGAAGTTTCTGGTCAACGCCGACGGCAGCCTCGGCGAACGCAATGACGTTGTCCTGGCTGGCCTCAATCACAAAATGGGCTATCGCGGCACCACCAACTGCCTGCTCAATTTTGGCGAAGGCTCGAAACATCGGCCGGGCGGCCGCGCTGGCGCCGTCGGCTATCTCGTCGGCGAGGCGCACCAAGGCCTCGCCTGCATGTTCCACATGATGAATGAGGCCCGCATCGGCGTCGGTCTAGGCGCGACGATGCTCGGCTACACCGGCTACTTGCACGCGCTGGACTACGCACGTGGCCGGCCGCAAGGCCGTGCCCTTGGCGCCAGCGGCAAGAACGCGGCGAGCCCGCAGGTGCCGATCATCGAACACGCCGATGTGCGCCGCATGCTGCTGGCGCAGAAGGCCTATGTTGAAGGTGCGCTGGCCTTGAATCTGTACTGCGCCAAGCTGGTCGATGAAGCCCGTGTTGCCGAAGATGCCGATGCCCGAGCACAGCTCACATTGTTGCTCGACATCCTGACGCCGATTGCCAAAAGCTGGCCGGCGCAGTGGTGCCTCGCGGCAAACGATCTAGCGATACAAGTTCACGGCGGCTACGGCTATACCCGCGAGTACAAAGTCGAACAGTTTTATCGCGATAACCGCCTAAACCCGATTCACGAAGGCACGCACGGCATCCAAGGCCTGGACCTGCTCGGCCGCAAGGTTGTGCTGAACAATGGCGCGGCGCTGAAGCTGCTCGCGCAGCGCCTCAGCACGACAATACAAAGGGCAACTGCAATCGGCGATGACGCTGCGGCGCTCGCAACGGCGCTCGACGCACAGTTCCAGCGCCTCATTGCCGTTACCGAGCGGCTATGGGCGGCCGGCGACCCGAATATCACCTTAGCCAATGCCAGTGTTTATCTGGAAGCATTCGGCCATGTCGTCCTTGCCTGGATTTGGCTCGAACAATGCCTCGCGGCGCACGGCAAAGACGGCCCGTTCTACGACGGCAAGCGCGCCGCAGCGCGTTATTTCTTCCGCTGGGAATTGCCGAAAGTCACGGCCCAGCTCGACCTGTTGGCGAGCCTCGATACCACGACGCTCGACATGCAGGACGCCTGGTTCTAAGCCCCGATTACGCATTGGAGAGATGTAATGGAAACCAATAAAACCGCCGCGCTGTTCGACTTACACGGCAAGACCGCACTGATCACCGGTGGCTCGCGCGGCCTCGGCCTGCAGATGGCCGAAGCGCTCGGCGCGGCCGGTGCGCGCCTACTGCTGTCGGCACGGAAGGCTGACGAGTTACTAGCCGCCCAGGCCCAGCTCCGTGGGCTCGGCATCGACACCGACATTCTTGCCGCCGATGGCGCAAAAGAGGCCGACATCGGCGGACTCGTCGACATCGCGCTGGCCAAACTCGGCCATGTCGATATCCTGATCAACAACGCTGGCGCTACGTGGGGCGCGCCGGCCGAAGACTATCCAATCGATGCCTGGGATAAAGTCTTCAATCTCAACATTCGTGGTTTATTTCTGTTGACGCAGCAGATCGGCAAACGCTCGATGATTCCACGAAATTACGGCCGCGTAATCAATATCGCGTCAATCGCCGGCCTGCGCGGCAACCCGCCAGGGGCGATGAAAACCATCGCCTACAACACAACCAAAGGCGCGGTGGTGAATTTCACCCGGACGTTGGCCGGCGAATGGGGGCCGTACGGCATTACCGTGAATGCGCTGGCGCCGGGCTTTTTCCCGTCGAAAATGTCGCGCGGGCTCATTGAAAAAATGGGCACCGAGCAATTGATCGCCGGCACGCCGCTGCGCCGCCTCGGCGACGAGCAAGACCTGAAAGGCCCTGTGCTGCTATTCGCATCCGATGCCGGCAAACACATCACCGGCCAGATTCTGGCGGTTGATGGCGGCGTGAGTGCGGTCTGATTTCCAATCCGACGCGCGCCTTAATTCAACGCTTCTAAATACCCGCTATCTAGGGCCTGTTAACACGTATGCGGTCGCTGCGCATACGTGTTAACAGGCCCGAATAAAGCATTTTACGTTGCCGCAAAAATGCGCTGACTTTCTGGAGTAACTCGATGCAAGATTTTAAAAACAAAGTCGCTGTGATCACCGGCGCCGGCTCCGGCTTCGGCCGCGAATTCGCCCGTTATGGCGCAGCGCACGGCATGAAGCTGGTGCTGGCGGATGTCCAGATGGACGCGCTGGAAACAACGCGCGCCGAAGTCGCAGCACTGGGCGTGGAGGTCATCACACGCCGTGCCGATGTCGCCCAGGCGGCGGACGTTGAAGCGCTGGCCTCGGCGGCGATGGACGCCTTTGGCGTGGTCCATCTGGTCTTCAACAACGCCGGCGTTGCCACCGGCGGCCTGATCTGGGAAAACAGCCAGCGCGACTGGGAATGGACGCTCGGCGTCAATCTTTGGGGCGTAATTCACGGCGTAAGAATATTCACGCCGCTGATGCTCGCCGCCGCCGCGAAAGATCCGGACTACCGCGGCCACATCGTCAATACCGCGTCGATGGCCGGCCTGCTAACGCCACCCGCATCGGGCGTTTATAACGTTTCCAAACACGCCGTGGTCGCGCTCAGCGAGACGATGTTCCATGATCTATCGCTGGTGACAAAGCAGGTCCATTGCTCGGTGCTCTGCCCCTACTTCGTGCCGACTGGCATTCATCTGTCGCAACGCAACCGCCCAGATAAACTGAAAAACGAGGCGCCGCCGACCGCCTCACAGCTTGTTGCGCAAGCAATGGCCGAAAAGGCCGTGACCTCGGGCAAAGTCACCGCTGAGGCGGTGGCGACGATGACTTTCGACGCTATCCGCAACGAGGCGTTTTATATTTTCTCGCACCCGCGCGCGCTCGGCCTTGTGCAGCAACGCCTGGAAGATCTGGTCGCGATCCGCCCGCCAGCGGACCCGTTTGCCGATCGCCCCGACGTCCGTCTGCGGCTGGAGTCGGCGCTGAATCCAACGCAGTCTTGAGCCAACGATGCGTATTATTGAAAATCTAGCGCAACTGACAGCGCTGATCGGCAACGAGGTTGCGGTCAGCGATTGGCTGGGCGTTGAGCAAGACCGGATCCAACAGTTCGCCGACGCCACCGACGATCAGCAATGGATCCATACCGACCCTGCCCGCGCACAGCGTGAATCACCGTTTCGGACGGCGATCGCACACGGCTATCTAACGCTCTCGTTACTGCCGCATTTCATGACGCAGGCCCTGCGGTTCAATGGTGTGCGCATGACCGTGAACTACGGCCTGAACCGCCTGCGTTTCCCGGCGCCGGTGCCGGTCGGCAGCCGCCTGCGGGCGCGCTTTACGCTAAGCGCAGTAGAACCCGTGGAGGGCGGCCAACAGGCGACTTGGTTGGTCACAATCGAACGCGAAGGGGGCGACAAACCCGTGTGCGTGGCCGAGGCGTTGATGCGGTATTACAGCTAAACGAGCCAGCCTGCAAGGCAGTACGCTCTTGCAGGCCGGTGCTCTTTAGTTCGCCGCAGGCGGCAGGCGGAAGTCTCCAATCTCATCTAATAACCCAGAGATTTGGTCGTCAGCGGCTTGATTCGCGACTTCGTGGAATCCGGCACGGATGCGTTCCGGCTCTGCGAGAAACTCTTTTAGCGAATACTGCACGCGCTCAGAATCATTGTTGTCTTCGTCGGAAAATATCGTCTTGCCGTTGCGATCGGAAACTTTTGTTTCCACTCGGAGTATTGTCTTTAGTTTTCCAGAGAGTACGTTTTTGGCGATAAATCCATACTTGGTGATCGAAAATCGCAGCACGACATCGGCCTGCTTGGGATCGTCAACGATCTGTAATCGCCCACTCTTATTGATGATGTCCTTCGCTTCCTGAACCAAGATCTGGTCCATGGCAATACCTTTGCCTTGGAGGTATCGCCCGAGGTCCTCGTCTGGGCCATTGGCCGCCGCGATGCTGCCGCCAATCAAACCCCCAACACCTTGACCCCAGGCTTGCCCTGCCGACAAGTAAAACACTTTCGGCGGCAACGTAACCCGATCATCGACCACAATCGTCATGACCGAGTTCAGAGGTTTATACGGCTTCGGCCCGCTACTCGCACAGCCCTGCACAAATAACACGGCGGCAATTACGAACAGCGAAAAACCGCGAATCTGCGTTGCATGCTGCATAAAGCCCCTGATCGCGTTAACGTCGACGGTGCGGTTTTAGCATAGTTCAGCCCACGCCGCGGTCAAAAGCGGCGCTGGACTCAAGGATTCTCCCGCTCCCAAACCTGCGTGCGCCCGATCAGCGAGAAGCCGATAAAGCCGCGCACGCGGAGCTTCTTGCCGTCGTCATCCAGCTTCAGCTTGCAGCGGTAGACGGAGCCGTTTTCGGGGTCGAGGATGTCGCCGCCGCGGTAGTCGTCTTCGGCGCGCACCATGTCGCGGATAATCAGCAAGCCGAAGATCGGCTGATTTTTACGCGCGTCGGTGCATTTTTCGCAGCGTTCGTTTTCGCTGCCCGGTTTGAAGCTCTTTTCCAGGCGCCCGAACAACTTGCCGTCTTGCTCGAAAATACGAACTAAGCCACGCGGCTTACCGGTGTTGTCGTCGATCGTTTTCCATAGGCCGACTGGCGAATTTAAATCCTCGGCCGACGCCCGGTGGGGGGCGGTAATCATCAGCAGTGTAATCGCAGCGGTCGCGAGCAATCGGCCTAGGCTTGCCTTCATCTGTTGCGCTCCAAAATTTCGCTTCGTGAATGGGAAATAGTCGATACGGCCGACACATATCGGCGGCATCCAGGTGTCCTCAGTATTGTGGAGCGCGGCGCGACGTGAACCAACAACTATCGAGATTACGTCGATTGGGTGTTGTTGGATCGCGATTATTGAAAGGGCTATTGCGCCGCCGTCAGCGCTTCAAACCCTGCGGTGACGTCGGACAACTCTTCGTCGATGCCGCTCTGGCGCAGTTGATGAAAGCGATTGTTGAGGCGCTCCAGCAATTCGTCGATATTGCGCTCGGCGCGCTGCATCGCGGCGAGGCGGCTGGCGTTCTCGCTGGCCAGCGACTCGGCGCAGGCCCTGAATAAACAAACGAATAGATACTCGCGAATCAATGCACCTAAGGTTGCGGTGCCGTCACCGAAGATCTCTGGCAGCAGCTTCGTTGGCCAAGCGGTTTCGGTACGCTGCTGGCGCCACACCTCGTCCAGCGGCAATAAGCACAGGCCATAGGGCGCATAGGCGGCAGCGTTGCCGGGCCGGTTGTAGAACAGATGCAATTCGGCAAGTTCAACGCCCGCTTCGCGGGCTTCGGTTTCGAGCAAAATCTGCCCTACGAGCGGCGTCACCGCTTGCACCGACGTGGGCACCGGCAGGCAAGCTACCGGCGTTAAACCGGCGTCCAGCAACCGCACTTGCACCCGTTCGCCCACGGCCCAAACCCGCGGTGTCCCTGGCACTGCTGCGAGCGCCTCGAGCGCGTAGTCGGCCACTTGATCGTTGAACTGGCCAACCAAGCCTTGGTCGGAACCCAAGATAACGGCACCGATCACGCGCTTAGCGCTGACCTTCCGTGATGGATGGACAGGACTCAGCGAAGCCGCGCGCAAACACGCTCCCAAGCCGAGTTCAATGGTGTCTTGATAGTCAGCCAGCGCGCGAACCGATTGCTCGTACTGGCCGATACTCGACGCCGCCAGCGCCTTCATTGTCCGCACCACCGCCTGCAAGTTGCCGGCGCTGTCGATTTTTCGCCGCAAGCTCTGCGTGCTTACGCTCACGGCTTAGCCGGCTTTGCTGGGTCTGCTGGTGGCGCCGCTACCGCTGTGCGATTCAGCTCCGCCAGCGCGGCACGCGCGATCGTGACGATCGCATCGCTATCCTCGTCGCTGAGCTGCTTTGCCGTATCCAGCCGCGCCACCACCGCCTTTGGAATTTTCACCGCCGCCGACCGCACGGCGTGCTCGGCGGCAGCCATTTGCGCTAATGGCAGGTCATCAAACAATTGCGCGGTGACAGCCAATAACACCGAAATCTGCGCCGGTAACGATACCGGTGCAGCCTCCGGCTGCTTTAGGCAGGCGCGAATGCGCCGGCCGTGCTCGACGATCTTGCGGGTTTCATCGTCCAGGCGCGCGCCAAAGCGGGCGAAGGTTTCCAATTCCTCGAACTGTGCGTAGGCCAGCTTCAGATCACCAGCCACTGCGCGATACGCCGCACGCTGCGCCTTGCCGCCGACGCGCGATACCGATTTGCCAACATCAACGGCCGGCAACACGCCGAGTTCGAACAGCGACGGCGACAACACGATTTGGCCGTCGGTAATCGAAATCAGATTGGTCGGAATATAGGCCGAAATATTCTGCGCTTCGGTTTCGATAATCGGCAGCGCCGTTAGCGAGCCACCACCAAGCGCCTCGCGCAAATGCGTCGAACGCTCCAGTAGCCGCGAATGGATGTAGAAAATATCGCCGGGGAAGGCTTCGCGACCGGGCGGCCGACGTAGCAGCAATGAGAGTTCACGGTACGCCCGTGCGTGCTGGGTGAGGTCGTCGTAAACGATCAAAACATCGCGGCCGGCCTGCATAAAATACTCGGCGATGCTGGTCGCCGCGTACGGCGCAACGTAGGCAAGACCTGGCGGGTCGTTACCTTCAGTGACGACAACAACGGTGTGCGCCATCGCGCCTTGTTCGCGCAGAACCGCGATGGCTTTTGCCACCGCCGAAGCCCGTTGGCCAATCGCGCAGTAGACGCACAGCACGTTCTTGTCGCGCTGGTTCAATATCGTATCGAGCGCGATAGCGGTCTTACCGGTTTGGCGATCACCCAGAATCAGCTCGCGCTGGCCGCGCCCGATTGGAATCAGCGCGTCGATGACTTTGAGGCCGGTTTGAATCGGCACCGTCACCGGCGCTCGATCCATAATCGCAGCCGCGGGCCGCTCCACCGGCAGGCGCGTGTCAGTCAGCACCGGGCCTAGACCATCGAGCGGTCGGCCTAACGGGTCGATCACACGACCGAGCAAAACCTCGCCGACACCAACATCCATCACGCGACCGGTACGCAGCACTTCATCACCAGCTTGCAGATGCCAGTAATCGCCGAGCAAAACGACGCCGATTTCCTGTTCGTCAATATTGAACGCGATGCCGAACACGCCGCCGGGAAACGCCAGTAATTCTTCGGAGCCGACGCCCGCCAAGCCGATGACGTGGGCAATGCCAGTCGAGACGCTGGCGATCGTGCCGACCTCGCGCGGCGCCAACTGCGCCGTATACGCCGTGCGGGCCGCGCTGATCCGCGCGAAGCTGCCGTCGAGAACCTGCTGTACGCTTTCCGTCTCGCTCATGCCTGGGCCGCGTTTGAGTCAGCGCTCGCAGGCGCCGGCTTGCTGGCCGACTGTGCGGCGCGGTCAGTTGCTTGCTTCAGCAAATCGCCGACGGCTTGCTCCAGTGCCGCCAGATAGGCTGCGATGCTCCATGCCAGCTTCTGGCCATTCGCGGTGAATTCGATGCCGCTGACCAAGTCCGACGCGGTTTCAAAGCGCAGCCGAACCTCGGTAGCGAAAGTTTCGTTTAGCGCCTGCTGGACCGCGGCCTGCGTTTCTGGCGGCAATTCAAAAGCGCTGCGTAAAACAGCGGCGTCGGGCGCGGATTTGATCGCGGTAGCTAATGTCGCTTTGGCAGCATCGTCGAGTGCACGCATGCGGCGGATGAAGACCGCGGCCATTTCCGCTTCCAATCCCACCGTCGCTAGGTCGCTTAACGTCTTGCGCGCAATTGCGAACACCTCCTGCTCGGCGCGCTGTGCGATCGCGAGATTCAGCGCCTTCGCATCGTCGCGCAGCGCTGCTGCACGCTTTGCACGCAGCTGATCGGCATCGCGGCGCACCTCTTCTAGCTGGCGCTGCCGCTCGGCAGCGATTTCGGTATTCAAACTCGCCATCCGCGTATCGCGCTGTTGATCAAACTCTGCGTTTCGGCTTTCGTAGCCACTACGTGCCTTCTCCGCCTCGATATTCTTCGCGTCCGCCGCAGCCAGCGCCGCAGCGATCCGTTGCTCGCGTGCCTCGATTGCCTGCAGCACTGGCTTATAGAGAAATCGCTTCAGCAGCCATACCAGAACTAAAAAGTTAAGGAGCTGCGCGCCGACGGTAAACCAGTCGATGAGCATCGTTCATTGTCCGGCCGTTTTTTCAATCACATGATTCCAGAACGGGTTTGCGAAAATAAGAATCATCGAAACGACGAAACTATAAATCGCCGTCGACTCGATCATCGCCAAGCCGACGAATAGCGTCCGCGTAATTGTTGCCGAGGCGTCCGGCTGCTGCGCCAGCGCGGTCAGCGCCGTCGCAACAGAGCGGCCTTCGCCGAGCGCTGGCGCCATGCAACCAATGCTGGTGGCCAGCCCAGCGGTAAGAATCGAGATCGCAGCGATGATCGTTACGGGGTCCATAATGGCGTCCTAATAAGTGAGTGATTCCGTATTTCGCAATTGCCCAAGTGGCCATTGCCCTGCAGAGACCCATACCGCGACACGATTTCGCGCAAATTTTTCATGTCTCGCGACTATAGAACATCAAGCCGATGACGCAAGCTTAGGCCGGCCGGTATTCGCGGCCGCGGCGATGTAAACCGCAGCCAGTATGCTGAAAATATAGGCTTGCACCATGCCGGTAAGTAAGCCCAAGCCGGTCATTACAATCGGGAAAAAGAACGGTGTGATCGTTAATAGAATGCCGATAATCATGGCACCGCTCATCATGTTTCCGAACAGGCGCACAGCCAGCGCCAAGGTGCGTGAAACCTCGCTGACGATATTAAACGGCAGCATGATGAACGTCGGCTCCATATACGATTTCAGATAGGCGCCGAAACCTTGCGCTGCAATACCAAACAGCGGCACGGCTACGAATACACAGAGCGCCAAGGCTACGGTTGTCGAGAGCGAGCCGGTGGGCGGCTCGAAACCAGGAATCAACGTGCTTAGGCTGGACGCTGCGACGAATAGAAACAAGGTGCCGAGAAAAGCGACGTAGTGCTTAGGCTGCTTTAAGCCAACCTCTTCGATTTGTTTCTCAATACCGCTGACGATGATTTCCAGCAAATTCTGCCAAGGCGCGCGCTCTAAATCCATCGATAGCTTGCGTGTTATTAGCTTGGCGCCAACAACCAAAACCGCCATCAATACCCAGGTAAACACCAGCGTGGCGTTGATTTTGAAAAAACCGTGCTGCCAGAAAATCCACTGATCAGGCGTCAGGCGCATGCGGTGCCTCCGACGGATCTTGCAGCTGGGAATCACGTGGCCTTAGCCAGGCGGTTACGATCAGCCGCGCGACAAAGAAGCCGAACAAGCACAGCAGCCAGCGCTGCCAATAAGACCCTGCGAGTCCATAGAAGCCCGCCAGCGTTACGCTAATGCGCAGCAGCAGGCTCGCGGCAAACCATAGCGCAGGGCGCGGCGACCGCAGCCCGCGTTGTACCGACCACCACAAACCGCCGAAGAAAAATACGCCGAGCGCGGCGCCGGCAAGCGCAACCCAGCCGTCCAGTAGCCAGTCAGTCATCATGATCATCTCGTTCGCCGCGGATCGCGGCGTCCTCCTTGGTAACCCAGTGCCAGGCATTGAAACAGCCGACCGTCAGGCCGCCGATCAACAGCGCGAGTGTCCAGGAATGGCCGCCGGGATAGTGCCGGTCCAGCCATAACCCAAGCGCCGCGCCGAGCAATGTAGGCACGACGACCGACCAGCCGATCAAGCCCATCATGCCTAAGCCGAACCAGACGCCGGACGCATCTCGGCGCCGCGCGTGCAACTTGCGTGCTGCTTTTACGCCGATCTGGGCACTGAAATCCTGCCCGGATTTCGTCTGCGGCGACGATCCTGCCTTTGATGGACGCGGTTCATTCATGCTGGAATGCATCCATCCGCCGCAGGAAGCCGGTTTCCAGCTTCGCCATCACGGAGCGCACGTTCTCGGCATGGGCATCGAGCACCAGAAACTCACGCTCCACTGCCGTGCGGAGCTGCGCCAAGTCGGTACCGCCTTGTGCGCGCCGAACGGACACTTTCACATCCGCCCCGGTCTTGATCAGCACGCCTTCGTCGACGGCAACAAAGACCTCGCCTGCGGCTGCGGTTTCGTAAATTAAGATGCCCGGCCCGAGCGCCGCCACGCAGTCCAGCCGATGCGGCAGCAGGCCAAACGAGCCGTTGCGCGTCTCGGCAACGATACGCGTGACGTCGGCCGCCTCGGCAAATATTTTGAACGGCAATAGAATCTTAAGATTCATGGGTTGCAGCCGCCTGCGGCGTTTTGGGCTGCGCATCTTTCTTCGCCTGCGCTTCGCTGATCGCACCGATCATGTACAACGCATGCTCGGGATAGTCTTTGAATTCGTCGCGCAGGATGCGCTCGCAGCCGTCCAGTGCGTCGCTCAAGCTAACCAACTTGCCTTTAAGGCCGGTGAATTGCTCGGTGGTGAAGAACGGCTGCGTTAGAAAGCGTTCGAGCCGCCGAGCGCGGGTCACGATGTTGCGATCGTCCTGCGAAAGCTGCTCCAGGCCGAGCATCGCGATGATGTCTTTCAGCTCGGCGTACTGCGCCAGCGTGCGCCGAATTTCCTGCGCCAGCGCGTAGTGCCGTTCGCCGACAATGCCGGGCGTCGCCATCTTGGAGCTGGATTGCAGTGGGTCGATCGCCGGAAATAAACCTTCGCTGGCGCGCTTGCGCGACAACACGATCGATGCCGATAAATGCGAAAACGTGTGCACGGCGGCCGGGTCGGTAAAGTCATCCGCCGGCACGTACACCGCTTGGATCGACGTGATCGCGCCGCTGTCGGTATTGGCGATGCGCTCTTCCAAACCTGATAACTCGGTGCCCATCGTCGGTTGATACCCGAGGCGCGAAGGCATTTGCCCGAGCAAACCGGAGACTTCCGAGCCGGCTTGGATGAAGCGAAAAATGTTGTCGATTAGCAGCAGCACATCGCGGTGCTCGTCGTCACGAAAATATTCGGCCATCGTCAGCGCCGCGTGGCCGACGCGAAACCGGCTACCGGGCGGTTCGTTCATCTGCCCGAACATCATCACCATGTTTGGCAACACACCGGCTTGCTGCATGTCGCGGTAGAGCTCCTCGCCTTCCCGGCAACGTTCGCCGATGCCACAAAACAGGCTGACGCCATCGTGGTGGCCAATCATGTTGTGGATCATTTCGGTCAACAGCACCGTTTTGCCGACACCCGCGCCGCCGAAGAGCCCGGCCTTGCCACCGCGTTCTAACGGCACCAGCACGTCGATTAGCTTGATCCCGGTTTCGAAGATTTCAGAACGCGTGGAGCGCCGCGCCAACGGCGGCGGCGCGTGATGCACCGAGCGCCATTGCACGTCTTCTGGCGGCGGCAGGCGATCAATGGCCTTACCGAAAACATCGAACATGCGTCCGAGTATCGCTTTGCCCACCGGCACTTTCAGCGGCCCGCCGCTATCAACTACCGCCATCCCGCGGGCCAGACCTTGCGTTGGCGTTAGCGCGATGCCACGCACATGGTATGCGTCGCGCTGGGCCAGCACTTCGATGACGATCTCGCGCTCGGCGCCGGTATGCAGTACAGAATAAATCGGCGGAAGGTGGTCATCAAAACGAATATCGACAACGCTGCCACGTACCGAGACGATTATGCCGACATTGCTTCCGTCGGCCTTAACACCCGTATCTGCAGGCATTGATCTACCTTCGGTTGGATGCAAACCCATGCGCAGGCAGTACAGCCGTCTGCGCCATCCTCCGAGTGTACGCGCCGTAGCGCGATAGTGGATTTGCCAAAGCTTGGATGGCTCGGCAAATCCTGAATTATGGAAAGCACTGCGGCAATGATCTTAGTCAAATGCCTGGAATAGAAACGGCGCGCTAAAATCTGAAGTGCAACAGGAATGGATTAATGGAAAGCGCGGGGTGATTGTTGCAGAAGTTTGAGGAAGTCGGAATAGACGGCAATGGGTGATTGGTAGTTGAGGGTTGCGCGAGGTCGGTGGTTCATCGGGTCGGCAACGGCATTGAGCTGTTCCTGGGAGTAGATCGACAGATCGGTTCCTTTGGGGAAGTGCTGCCGCAGCAGTCCGTTGGTGTTCTCGCAGGTGCCTCTCTGCCAGGGGCTATGCGGGTCGCAGAAGTAGACGTTGACGCCGGTGTTGGCCGTGAGTTCTGGGTGGCAAGCCATCTCCTTGCCCTGGTCGTAGGTCAGGGTCTGCCGCAGGATCGGTTCAGCGATGCTGCGGAGCTTGGTGGTGAAGGCGGCCAGTGCCGAGGCGGCCGTCCCATCCGGCATCTTTGCCAGGAGCACCAGCCGCGTCGTTCGCTCGACCAGCACGGCGATCGCCGAACGATTGCCAGCCCCTTTGATCAAGTCGCCTTCCCAATGCCCGGACATCAAGCGGTCTTCAGCCTCCGGAGGTCTCATGTGAATGCGGATGGCGTCGATCAGCTTACCGCGTCGGTCCGTCCCCGATGAGCGCCGCTTGCGCGTGCTGCGGCTCCAGCGCAGACACGCGATCAATTCTTTCCGCAACGCGCCTTTGGCGTGTGCGTAGATTGTCGTGTAGATGGTTTCGTGACTCACCCGATGCTCCGGCTCGAACGGATGTTCCAGGCGTAGTGTGCGGGCGATCTGCTCGGGTGACCAGCGTTCCCGAAGACCCACCATCACCAGCCGCCATAGCGGCCCGGATGGGTCTAACTTCGCAATCGGCCGGGCCTCGATCCGACGCGCTTGCGTCAGACGCTGCGCCGTCGTCGAGCCATAATTCAGACCCGCCACCGTGTTCCGCCGAAGTTCGCGACTGACCGTACTCGCCGACCGGCCCAGGCACCGCGCACTTTCTCGAATACGCTTCCCCTCCCGACGGTAGGCTGCTAGCAACACGCGCTCTTCAACCTGAAACTGCTCGTAACGCCGCTCTGTCGTCATGCAATACCTTATCAACTATCAGGTGTTGCACTTCAGATTTGAGCGCGCCCGTTGTACGAATCCGCGTCGGTGCGCCAGTTTGTGGGGATCGAACTGAGAACCGAGCCTGCACCGGATGGCGTTTAGCCAAGCAGGGGGTGACCGAATGTCACGCCCTGCCAAGCCAAACGCACGATTTGCAAATTCCGCCATCAGTTGGAGCGCAATAGCCGGCGCCGCCTCACCAACGTCTATGTGCGGTGTAGTGAAGCGTGCCGCCTTTGGCGGCGGTTTGCAGCAACCGCGTCAAGGCGCGCGCATCGGCACCTTCGCGCACACTCAGCGCGAGGAACCCATCGGCACACGTTTCCCATTTCACGTTTAACGCTGTCAGGCGTGACGCCAGCTTTTGCTGCTCCGCCGCGGCATCGAACCAAACACGGAATGTGCTTTGCCTCGAATGTCGTAATACGCGTTGAAATATGCGGTTGTTATCGATCTCAACTTCGTCACCAAGGCGGATATGGGTCGCGAAGAACGGAATGCAGCCAATGACAACGCGCGTCCGGGCGCGCCGCTGCCCCCAAAGTTGCTCCCACTCATTCTCGCCGTTGTTCGGGCCAACGTGAACATACACCGCCGCCCCGGCCTGCCGCCGACTTCCAACTGGCTGGGGATGCAGCGCCACATAAGGTGGATTGGGCATTGCGGATCAGGCCGCGAATTTACGTGGATCGGTAACGTACCTTGCCATTCCGAGTGCGCTCCATGATTTAACGTGGTGACCCCACAACGGCCGGATCACGGGGTTCCTTCCAAACTGTTCGCCATGGCGTTTTGTGCGGGGTTCACCCACACAACCGCTTTAGCGCTTTGGCGTTCCACGAACCGCAGCAAAAAACTACGGCGTGCTGTTTGCGAGTCATTCGATAATACATAATATCGTCGATAAGAAATAGTTGGGTCCGGCGCTAGCCTGCGACCTATGTCACAAAAAAAAAGCGCTCACCGCGTCAGGCGGATCTTTGGGGATAACGTTCGAACCCTTCGTGTAAATCAGGGCCGCAGCCAAGAAGCGCTAGCTGAGGCGGCACACCTTTCCCAGCAGTATTTGAGCGAAGTCGAGCACGGCAAACGGAGCATCGGGATTGATGCCGTTGGGCAACTTGCCGATGCGCTCGGCGTAAGCCTCGCCCAGCTTTTTGTCGAAGGGGCCATTAACTAGTGGACTGTAACAATTGATTCGATAGTATTATCACCCCTATGGAGGGTGAGATGAAACTGACGAAGAGCGAAGTAGCGGAGCTGCAGCGGCAGGTGAGCGCGCGGGGTGGGCGCGTTGATAG
>JALNYU010000001.1 GCA_023229645.1 Nevskia sp.
CCAGCAGGCTGCCGGAGGCAACCGTACGGGCGCCCATGCTGAGGAACTGGCGGCGGTTGATGGCGCCTGAGAGTAGAGATTTCATGAGCGGCTCCTTAATGCTGTACGGCGTATTGCGGCGAGTTAATGATCAAATCCGCCGTTTCGATCACGCGCGAAGCCTTATAGAACGCCTCCGTTGTCGGAATCGCCGTTGCATAGTTGATCAAGCTGCTGCGCATCGCCGCAGACATTGTTCCGGCCATCAAAACCGCATTGAAACGATCGACCAAGGCCGTAGGATCGGAGGCCAGCGATTCCCAATCTTTGGTCTTCAAATAAACCGTCGTCGCGCCTTGGTTATCGCTCGGCAAACCGTTAACGCCAGTATGAAGGGCGCCGGTGCTGTCGATGAACTGGTAGGCCTGACGCTGCAACTGGTTATTCGTCAGCACCAGCGTGTTCTCGTTCGTGATCTGGAATTCTGGCGCTACCAACCCGGCTGTGCTGAGTGGTCCGGCACGGGCGTAATCCGGCTGGAAGAAATTGAACACGGTCGGCGCACTGAGTACCGATTCCCCGAATGCTATTGGGCTGTTTTGCAGTACGCTGAATTCCGCCAGGTTGCCGCTCGGATCCGCGGCGCTAAACGCGCGCCAGAGGTGGGCTTGGCGCAGCAGCGGTTCGCGCAGCTTACCGGCCGTGCCGCTGGCGCTGACGGTCGTCGCTTCCGGATCGGTCAGAATCGCTTTGGCGACCGCAAGCAGATCACCGCGAACACCGCTGCCGTTGTTGTTGAACACGCTGGAAACACGCTGGATATAGGCCGGGCTTGGGTTCGACGTGACCAGACGCTTGATCAACTGGCTCGACAAGAACGGGCCGACATTCGGGTGATTGAACAGCGTATCGAGCGCGATCTTCAGATCCTGCGCCGCGGTGCCGCCGGCCGGCACCACTGTGCCGCCGATTAAGGTCTTGGCCGTGGTGTCGTGATGGTTGGCATACGCGACCATCGGGTTGATGTAGTCGACATCGTACTTCCACGCGCTTTCACCGGTGTTCTGCGTTGGCTTCGACGCCCAACCGGTCAGGGTATTCGCCATCTGCTCGACTTCTTTCTGCGTGTAGGTCGGCAGCGGGTTGCCGCTGTTGTCTTTCTGTACGCTACCGTCCAGATTCAGCTTGACCAGGCCGACAGTAAACAACTGCATGACTTCACGTGCGTAGTTCTGATCGGCGTGGACGCCGGTGGTGGCGTTGGCTTTATCATTACGGAACATGTTGAGGTACAAGCCCATCGCTGGCGACAGCGTCACTCTTTCTAGCAGTGTGCGGTAGTTGCCGAGGGCATTGTTAACGAGGACGTCGTAGTACGACGACACCGCCTGCGCTTGATTCATGATCGCCGCAGACTGATCCGAAACCACGAGGATTTCTGACAGCGCAAAGGCCATCCGTTGGCGGAGTTGGTCTGGGCCGTTGACGACATTACGCCACCAGAACGGCACCCAGTTGACGTCCTTATTCGGGACATTAGTCAGAATTAGGCTGGGCGGCGCGCTCGCCTGCGCTGCAAACCAAGCGTCATAAGTTTGAGCGGCTGTGCTATCTAGGCTGCTCGGCGTCGGGCCGAACGTACCCTGCGTCAACAGGCGAGCAGCGCCGATTGGGCCGATGACCCCGCCGGTGGTGCCTCCGCCCGTTGTTCCCCCGGTTGTCGTGCCGCCGGTGGTGCCACCTGTCGTTGTGCCGCCGGTTGTCGTCCCACCTGTGGTGCTGCCGCCTGTGGTCGTTCCGCCCGTCGTAGTCCCGCCTGTCGTCGTGCCACCCGTGGTGGTGCCACCGCCGGTAGTTCCCCCCGTAGTTGTTCCGCCTCCGGTAGTCCCGCCCGTCGTGGTGCCCCCCGTTGTCCCACCGGTAGTCCCGCCAGTCGTGGTGCCACCTGCGACTACGGTGAACGACTGCGAGGAAAAGGCGACATGTTCCGGATTGATGATCGCTATGCTGCCGGAGGTCGCGTCCGCAGGAACTGTTACACGGGCTTGCGTATCGCTGACAACGCTAAGCGCCGCGTCATGCCCTTCGCCAACCCAGGCCAGTGTCGAGCCGGTGAACCCGGTGCCGCTAACCGTAACAACGGTGCCGCTGGCGCCGGAGGTTGGTGTAAAGCCGGTAATGACCTGCTGCGCCAAGCTGGGGGGCGCCGCCACGGGTTGCGTCGTCCCGCCGCCGCCGCAGGCTGCGAGCGTCAAGGAACCCACGAATGCGATGAGCGCAGTTAATCTTTTCATAGTAATTCTAAGCCACAGGGGGTTTCAGCTATTGCTATAGCAACCCCAGTATGCTTGAAAGCACCTACGAATGTCAGGCGCCTACGCGTAGGGTTTTAGGGAAAATCTGACGAACGGCGTCGAGCAAATTATTTTGGGCGCAAATTGACATTATTTGCCCGTTCCCGAATCCTAGTTCAGGCCACAGATTAAATTTGTTGCGCATAACAAACTGCGGCAGAGCGCTTATTAAATAACGGTCAGCCGTAAGGAAATATATAAAGAAGCGCGGGTTGATGAATAAATACGTTCTCAGCCCATGTATTCAAACATTATGCGTTTTAATGCTACGCGGACAATCCGCCGCAGCCCCCCAAACACGGGGAATGGTTCTGCTGCGACTGTTTAATTTGAAGGCAAGAAAAATGCCGCTAGCGCTGCGCATCCGCCGTTTGCTCGGTCACGCTGACGGCAAGCTCGAGTCCTAAGCGATTAAATTTCGCGGCCTCGTCAGGTTGCTGCGTGTCGGCGCAGAGTCGGGCGAGATCAAGGTAGGCCTTCGGCGTCGGTGCAGCCGCCGTCACCGCTTCAAGATAGCTGCGCGCACGACCCCATAGCCGATTACGCAGACAAACGCGGCCGGCAACTTGCAACAGTTCCGGCTTTTCGCCGTATAACCCTAGCCACTGCTCCACAGTTGCCAACTGCGCGATTTGATCGCCTGCGTGGAGATCGCCGTACAGTAAAACGAGATCGCCATCCCATAGGCGCGTCAGCGTCTGCGTGATCAAGGCCAGCGCTTCGGCGTCGGCGTTCAGCTGCGCTAAGCCGTGTACGTAAGCGCGGCGGACATCGAAGTCATCTTTTAGTGGGCCGGCGGCGTCCCACAAGGTTTTCAGCGCCGGTAGCGCGGCGTCTTTTACGGCGGCGGCCATCAAGGCGCATAGCGCGCGGCGCATCAACTCCGTACGGCGGATGTCGACAATTGCGGTGTGTGTTTCGGTTTCAATAAGCAGTTGTTGTAAAGCCCGCCACTCGCCAAGTGCAGCGTAACTCTCGGCAAGTAATTCGATGGCAAACGGATGCCCAGGATTTTTTTCGCGCAAACGCAGTGCGGTCGCTTTTGTCGCCTGAAATTCGCCAAGTTTGCGCTGGAGATCGGCCTGCGACAGCAGCGTCGCGAATTCGTGTTCAGGGCTGTTTACTGCCGCCAAATGGAGATAGTGGTCGCGCCGTTGCGGTGCTGACTGGCGCTGTGCTGCTCGCGCCGCCGCAAGATAGTTCAGGTGTGGCGCATGGTGATCCCCAGCACGCTTGATGAGTTCCACTTCAGCACGCGCCCAATTGCCTTCAAAGAGTGCTAATAGGCCGGTTTCAAATGAGCGCTGCGCGCGGTCAGCGCGGCGACGATCCAACGCTTCGCGCAGATTACTCGGCAGCCTGATTGCGAAGCCCAACAGCTTCAGCAGCAGGTAGACCAGCAGGAACCACAGCGCGATGCCGAAGACGAGCACGGCAAACGAGGTTTCGACTACCCACGGGCCATAATTTACGAGTACGTAGCCGGCATCGGGCCGCAGCAACAAAATTGCGCCGAGCCCGGAAGCGAAGATGATCAATAAAAGCAGAAAAATCAGGATCACAGGATCTTTGCTCGGAACCAGCCGTCAGCGCGGATTGGCATCGAGATAGGCCCGCAGCAGGCCGAGGCTGCGGCTCAAATCGGGCAATACCGGTGTAAGTTCAAGCGTCCGCAGGCGATCAAGCTCGGCCCGAGCTGCGAGCACCGCTGGGTCTTCGGCCCGGTAATAGTCGATCAGGAAGGTTTGCGCATCATTCGCCGCACCGCGCAGCGCGCTGGTATTGCCGGAGAGCAACGCGGCGCGCGCTGTTTCTAGCTTCAGTAGCAAGAGCTGATTAACCAACCCTTCCTGCTCAACCGGTAGTAGGCGATCGATCGGTTTGTCGGTGCGGCGCAAGATGAACACGGCGCCCAGCACTTCGCGCAGATTGGCCCAGCCGCGCGCCAACCAGCCGTTGTTGGCGCCATCGGCGCGGACGGTATTGGTGTCCGCCGGCGGCAAATGTTGCGGCGCGCGTGCGCGCTGCGGCAATTGTGGCGCGCGTTTGATTAAATCAGCCAAGGTTAACGCCGTGCCTTCGACGTCCGACTGCGGCAGCGCAGCCACCGCGTCCCGCTCTCCGGCCAATGCCTGCCGGATATTGAACAGCTTGGGTTCAGCCAGCGCGCCCAGCCGCTCTTGCGCTAACGTTAGCGCGTCAAGCGCCCCGCGCAAGTCGTGCGCGAGTTGTGCACGTTCGTTGGCGATCAGTAGCAGTTGCTCCACGGCGACTAACTGCGCCCGCCCGCGTCCGCCCTGCAACGTTGCGTTGATACGGGTGATGGTGGCTTCGGCGTCATCGGCTCGACTTTGTAATGCCGCGACATCATCGATGTTGCGCCGCAAGTTTGAGCCGAGATCCGCCTGCCGTTGCTGGACTTGCTGGATCTCGGCCTGGGCATCGCCCAATTGCCGACTAAGCCGGCGCAGCAGTGTGTCTTGTGCCGCGACAATATCTTCAGTGCGCGCGCGCGTCTGCCATAGGCGCCAGCCGCCGTAGCCGAGCCCACCCGCGATGAGCACCAGCACCAGCAGGATCCATACCCTGGAGCCGCGGCGTCGCGCCGGGTGTGCGGGAACTTCGTATTCAGTCATGTGCGATCAAAGGCGATCCTGCTCGCCGGCATTGCAGTACAGCTGCAGTACTTCAAGATAAGCGGCATCGGTTACCCGTTGCGGCAGCAGCGGTGTTCGCCCGAACCCCAGCTGCAGCGCTTTTTCTACCACACGCGGCGAGGGCACGGCCAGTTGTAGCCTGAGGAGTAGGCTGCGCAAATGCGCCGGAACGAGCGTAAACAGCTGCATTAATGCCTCGCCGCTCGGCACAATGGCAATCTGTGCTTGCGTCAGCATCCGCGCAACCTCGGCTATCGGATACGGGACAAGAAGGCGCCGATAAACCGCGATGGACGCCACAATGGCGCCCCGGGCGGCGAGCGTTTCCGCCAGTTCCGGCAGCGGGTTTTCGCCGGCAATCAGCGCAAAACGTTGGCCGCGGACCTCGGAAAATACCGGATGTGCCAGTAGTGCACGGGCACCATCGCCGCTGTTGGGCGCCAACACCTCGGTAATTCCAAGTGCCCGCAGTGCCGCCGCGGTCACGGCGCCGACGGCGGCAACACGCGGCCAAGGTAGCGGTAGCAGCTGCGCTGCTTCCTGAACCGCGTTTGTGCTACTGAAGAGCCACCAGTTCCAGTCGTGACAAGCCTCAAGCTGCGCAGCGGCGATCGCCGGCTCGGCAACCGGTGCGATGGCCTGCAGCGGTAGCCGTAGCGCCACGCCGCCCGCGCTTTCGATCAGCTGGCACAGGCCCTCGGCTTGTGCCGCAGGCCGCGTGACCAGCACCGCTAAACCGTTCAGCGTCGGATTCGTGGACACGCAGCGCTAGGGATCAGGCATCGATGCCGAGTTTGGCGAGAATCGCGCGCGCGCCGTTGTCGAGCAGGCGTTCCGCTAAGGCTTGGCCGAGCGCGGCGGCGTCGACGCTGGCGCCCGAGATTTCGTCACGGACCTGATCCAGGCCGTCCGGCGAAGCGACTAAGGCGGTCAGATGTAGTTGTGTGCCGGTGATGATCGCGTGGCCGGCGACGGGCACCGTGCAAGCGCCACCGAGGCGCGCGTTGAGGCTGCGCTCGGCGGCGAGACGTGTTGCCGAGTACGTATCGTGTAATGGCGCCAATCGCGCAGCGGTTACGGCATCGCCGACGCGGCACTCGATGCCAATAACGCCTTGAGCGCAGGCCGGAACGAAGCGATCAACGGCGAAGCTTTCACGGATTCTGGCGCCAAGGCCGAGTCGAACCAGGCCGGCTTGGGCGAGCAGAATCGCGTCGAAATTACCTTCATCGAGCCGCCGGAGGCGGGTGCCGACGTTGCCGCGCAGTTCGCGAATTTCCAGATCCGGGCGCAGGCGGCGCAGCTGCGCTTGCCGCCGCAGGCTGGCGGTGCCGACGATTGCGCCCTGCGGTAATGCATCAAGACTGGCGTAATGGTTAGAGACAAAGGCATCGCGCGGATCTTCGCCGGTCAGGAACGTCGTCAGGGTCAGGCCTTCAGGCAGCTGCGCCGGCACGTCTTTCATGGAATGGACCGCCAGATCGGCGCGATTTTCCAGCAGCGCTGCTTCCAACTCTTTGACGAACAGGCCTTTGCCGCCGACTGTTGCGAGGCTGCGGTCCAGCAGTTGATCGCCTTGGGTGGTCATCGGCACGAGGCTGACGACGCTGCCGAGATGGGCCTGTTCGAGCAAGGATTTAACGTGATGCGCCTGCCACAAGGCGAGCGGGCTTTCGCGGGTCGCGATACGGAGCATTCGGGAACGGCCTCAGATTTCCAAGCGGATGGGTAGCATTTGATATCGGCGCGCAGCGCGCAAGGCGCCGTTGGCGCCGACACTATGCCTTATAGCAATGACCCGCCGCTGGAAATTTTACGATTCGCTATGCGTTTCGTCGGTCAGGAAACGGCGGACTTCAGCTAAGCGGCGTCGGCTCACCGGTAACAGTGCGGTGGCGTGGCGGACGCGCATCCAGTGCTGTGATTCATCGCCTTTGCCGCGCTCAAGCCCGGCGATGAAGCGTGTTGCGACCAAGGCTTTGCGGTGGACGCGGAGAAACCACTGCGAGAAGTCTTCTTCCAGCGTTTTTAGTGATTCTTCGATCAGTACTTCGCCGTGAAGATGACAGACCGTCGTATATTTTTGATCGGCCAGGAAGTAAACGATGTCTTCGGCGGGCACCCGAACCAAGCCTTCGCGCGTCGTCGCCAAGACAAACTCACGCGCCGGCTTGCCCGAGCTGCCGCTGATTGAGATCGTCGGTTTTTGCGCACGTGAGAGTTTGCGCACGCGTTGCAGGGCTTCGCGCAGCTTTTCTTTGCGCACCGGCTTCAGCAGGTAAGCGTCTGCCTGGGCGTCGAATGCGCTGAGCGCGTGTTCCGGGTAGGCCGTGATAAAGATGATCGCCGGTGGCATGTCTTCTTCGTTGATCGCCCGCGCCACTTGCAGGCCATCGACCATGCCCATGCGCACGTCGAGCAAGACGACATCGGGTTCCTCCTCTCGGATTACTTCGATCGCCGCCTCGCCATCGCCGGCTTCGCCAACGACTTCGTAGCCGGGAAATTCCGCAATCAGCCGACGCAGCCGTTCGCGGGCCAGCGGTTCGTCATCTACGATCACGACTCTCATGGCGCATCCTCTAAGGCGATGGGCGCTGATAGTGCAGCGCCACTGTGTAGAACGAAAGGTAAACGTAGTCGAGCACGAAACAGTGGGCCAAATTCGTCCCTCTCCTCGCCCAGTATCAGTTTGGCGCGATCGCCGTAGATCAGCTTGATGCGCTGGGCAATATTATTTATTGCAGTTCCTGTACCCACGCGCTTCGGCGCTTCTTCTGGGGGCAGCGGATTTTCGACATCGGCCACGAGATAATCACCCTCGCGGCGCGCGATAATATGCAGCAGGCCGCGGCCGTTTAGGCGCGAGATGCCGTGCAGAATGGCATTTTCGACCAAAGGTTGCAGCGTCAGCCGCGGAACTTGCGCGTCCAACGCCGATTCAGCGATCTCCCAATTGACCAACAACTTATCGCCGAGGCGAATTTCCTCAATCCGCAGATAGCCCTTTACGATCTCGATTTCCTCGCGCAATGGAATCAGGCGATGCCGCGAATCGAGGCTGGCGCGGAATAAATCGGCGAGATCAACCACCATATTCTCTGCTGTTTCCGGCTGCGTACTGATTAGTTCTGCCAGGCTATTCAGGGAGTTAAACAGAAAGTGCGGACGAATGCGGGCCTGCAGCGCTAAATACCGAGCCTCGGTTTCTGCGCGCGATTCCTCCTGCCATTGATGCCGCTCCCAAAGATAGCGCAGCAACAGTAACGAAACGATGGCAGCGATCAAAACGTTGCGCAGAATAAATGACCACTGCGAACCACCGAGTGCAACGGGCAGGTTCAATAGCCCGTTTAACGTCCAGGCGCTCCAGCTGATGGTCGCGGTCACCAAGACTAGCAGCCCCCAGCAGCTGAAAAACAATACCGGCAGACGCACCGAGCGCAACCAGCGGCGCGCCAGGCATAGCGTGCCAGCGCCGCACAAACCCAGTAATTGCAGATAAAGCGACAGCACCAACAGCTTGTATTGCGCGTCGACCCGAGTTGATGTGCTGGCAAGCGTCAGAATCACGGCGATCAACTCCATGACATACGCCAGTGTAATCAGTGCTGGCGCCCGGCAGAATTCTGGAATCAGACTCGTTTCCGAGATCGCGGCAACCTCGTAACGCTTCATGCCGCGAGACTAGCGGATGCGGCAGCAGTTTGCCGAGCCGTCATACAATATTTTCCGCCAGTTGGGGTTTCATAGCTTCCATACTAGGCCCTCCAGCCCCGAATTCCATTTGCCGATGACCGTCGATTCCACCTCCATGCCCACACATTCTGCCGATTCTCAAGGATCCAATGTAGCCGGGACCGATAAATTGTGGGGCGGCCGCTTCGCAGAAAATACCGATACCTTGGTCGAAGCCTTCTCCGAATCGGTCAGTTTCGACCGCCGACTCTGGCGCCAGGATATCGCCGGCAGCACCGCGCATGCACAAATGTTGACGCACGTCGGTGTCCTTAGCGTCGCCGAAGGGCAACTGATTGTCGATGGTTTAGCCGCCATCGGTGCGGATATCGAAGCCGGGCGTTTCGTTTGGCAGCAAGCGCTTGAAGACGTGCACATGAATATCGAAGCGCAGCTCACCGCGCGCATCGGCGAGGCTGGCAAGAAGCTGCACACCGCGCGCAGCCGTAACGACCAAGTCGCTACAGACCTGCGCCTCTACGTGCGCGATGCGATTGACGAGCTGGCGGTGCTGGCGCAGGCGCTCGCCGATGTTTTGCTGGATCTAGCCGAGCGCGAAGCCGATACCGTTATGCCCGGTTTCACCCACATGCAGATTGCGCAACCAGTGGTATTTGGCCACCACATGCTGGCTTGGCGCGAACAAATTCTGCGCGACCGCGCGCGCCTGCTCGATACGCGCAAGCGCTGCAATGTGCTGCCGCTGGGTTCGGCGGCGTTGGCCGGCACGGTGTATCCGATCGACCGCCATTTCACAGCGGCTGCGTTGGGTTTCGATTCGGTATCGGAAAACTCGCTAGACGCGGTTAGCGACCGCGATTTCGCCATCGAATTCTGCGCCGCCTGCAGCCTACTGATGATTCATCTTTCGCGCTGGAGCGAAGAATTAATCCTGTGGTGCAGCCCGATGTTTGGCTTTGTGAAATTGCCGGACCGATTCTGCACCGGTTCTTCGATCATGCCGCAGAAAAAGAACCCGGACGTGCCAGAACTCGTGCGCGGCAAGACCGGCCGTGTAATCGGCGATCTCACCGCCTTGCTGGTGTTAATGAAAGGCCAACCGCTGGCCTACAACCGAGACAATCAGGAAGACAAACCGCCGCTGTTCGATGCGCACGACACCGTTGCTGCCAGCTTGCGGGTGTTTGTTGCGATGCTGCCCAATCTGACAGTCGATGCCGCCGCCTGCCGTGCCGCTGCGGCGAAAGGCTTTTCGACTGCGACCGACCTCGCCGACTATCTGGTCAAGCGCGGCTTGCCGTTCCGGGACGCGCACCACGCAGTCGGTAGCGCCGTCGCCTATGCCGTGACCAAAGGCTGTGATCTTGCCGAATTAACCCTGGTTGAATTGCAGCGCTTCTCGCCGCTGATCGAAGACAGCGTGTATGCGGTGCTAACGCTGGATGGCTCCGTCAGTGCGCGCCAGCACTGGGGCGGCACTGCACCGGCGCAAGTGCGGGCGGCGATAGCGCGGGCGCGTGCCCGCTAATCGGCGAACGCTAGGGCAGGCACTAGCGGTAAATCGGTAACGCCGGGTTCGACGCCGAGTTGCGTCAGCAGTGTGGTTAACTGGCCGCGATGGTGGGTTTGATGGTTGAACAGATGGGCGACGAGCGTCCAGGCCGGGCGCGTGAAATGCGCGCCGTAGGCTTTGCTGAAATAGCTAAAATCGGCCGAAAGCCAGTCCGCGCTCAGCGTTTCCACCCAGGTGGACAACTCGGCGTCGAGTGCAGTTCTGCGCGCGTGCAGCGCTGAAAAATCAGCGTCGAGGCCGTCGTCGGGGTGCAATTCGACGGTCGGCCGGTCGGTAAAGCGATACAGCCAGATGAGGTCCGCATACAACAGATGATTCAGCGTGCCGTGTACCGATTTAAAAAATGCCCGACGGTCCTCGCGGCGTTGTGCATCCGTTAACTGCGCCGCCGCCGCGTACAGCTTGGCGTTCATCCAGGCGTTGTATTGCACCAGCAAACGGCAGTAATCGCGGTCGATCATCGGGCGGCTCCGCTGACTTAGGAGAAATAGGTATACCCGCTTAAGCCCGCTTCGAGCTCGGCGAGCAGCGCCGCGCGTGGGCCGGCGGGCAGATCAATTGCGGCGAATTTACGCCGATAGCTTTGCGCCAACTCCTCCGGCGCCATGTGGACGTAGCGCAAAAGTTCGTCGGTGCGATCGCCGTGTTCGGCGCCTTCGAGGCGCCAGCCGTTGGCGTCGGCGACGACGTTGACGGCGTTGGTATCGCCAAACAAATTGTGCATATCGCCGAGAATTTCTTGATAAGCGCCGACCATGAAAAAGCCGAGCAAATACGGTTTTCCGGCTTCCAATGCGTGCGCCGGCAGGGTCGGCTCCAGTCCGCCGCGGTCGACGTACTGATCAATGCGGCCGTCGGAATCACAGGTCAGATCGCAAAGTGTTGCGCGCAGGCTCGGGCGCTCGTCGAGCCGGTGAATCGGCAGAATCGGGAACACCTGGTCGATCGCCCAAGCGTCCGGCACCGATTGGAACACCGAGAAGTTACAGAAATATTTTTCCGCGAGCTTTTCGCGCAGTTCGTCCAGCGCTTCCCGATGCGCGCGGATATTGCTGTCCAGCTGCGGCGCAACGGCGCGGCAGGCAGCGAAGTAGGTTTTTTCGGCGTAGGCGCGCTGCGTGAGCGTTAACACGCCGTGCGTGTACTGCGTCTGCGCTTCGCCCAATAGCAACACGGCATCGTGCAGGCATTCCAGCGGGCCGCGGCGTCCGGTATCGCCGAGCAGCGCGTAAAGATCTTTCAGAATCAGCGGCTCGTCAGCGCCCGGCGGCGGCGGGATGCGGTGCGGCGCCGATTCGTGATCGATCACATCGGTGACCAGCACGGCGTGGTGCGCGGTTAACGCACGCCCCGATTCGCTGATCAAATCCGGCTCAGGTTGCTGGGTTTCGGCACAAACTTCCTGCAGCGTGCGCACGATTTGGCGCGCGTATTCGTGCTGGCTGTAATTCATCGAGCAGGACGAACGCGAGCGTGTCCCTTCGTAGTCCACGCCGAGTCCGCCGCCGACGTCGACAGTATCAACCGGCGCGCCCAGTGCGCGCAGCTCAGCATAGAAGCGCGCCGCTTCGCGCATGCCGCGTTGGATGTCCTGAACATTCGCGATCTGCGAGCCGAGGTGAAAATGCACCATGCGCAAGCTCGCCAGCGCGCCCGCCTCGCGCAGCTGCGCGACCGCTTCCAGCACTTGCGCGCAGGACAATCCAAATTTCGATTTCTCGCCGCCGGTGTTCTGCCATTTGCCGGTGCCAATAGAGGCCAACCGCACGCGTAGTCCGAGCAACGGCACCACGCCGAGCTGCTGCGCCTCGTCGATGACTAGCGCCAATTCCGATGGCTTTTCGATCACGATGTACACGCGATGCCCGAGCATCTGGCCGATCAACGCGCGGCGGATGTAGCCGCGATCCTTGTAGCCATTGCAGACAATCGTATTGCCGCTTGGCGCTAAACCGAGCACCGCGGCGAGTTCCGGCTTGCTGCCCGATTCCAGGCCGACGCGCGTGCCGCCGTGTTTGACGATCGCCTCGACGACGCTGCGCTGCTGATTCACTTTGATCGGATAAACCGCGGTATAAGCGCCGCGATAGCCTAATTCGGCGATGACGTCAGCAAACGCGCCGGTCAGGCGATCAACGCGGTTGCGGAGGATGTCGGTAAAACGGAGGAGGACTGGCAGCGCCAAGCCTTCGCGCGGCAGCTGCTGCACTAAATCGAACAGGTCGATCGTTACCGCCGAGCCCGGCCCCTGCGGCTGCACCACGACGTGGCCGCTGGCGTTGACGTCGAAGTAGCCTTCACCCCACTGCGGGATATTGTAGAGAGCGAGCGCTTCGGCGCTGGTCCAATTATTACGATCCATCCGATTTCCCGTTTCGATAAAGGTGAAACTGTTGCCCTGCGGCTGCTTCCCGACGAGGTCAACGCTTATACTCCGCGCTCATTTTTGGAGTGCGACATGTCACTGGATAACCACTGGTTCACCGAGCCCGTTGAGCAAACGGGGACGGCATTTTCGCTGAAACTCGGCGAACGCGTACACGCCGAGGCCACGCCGTACCAGAAGATTGAAATTTATCGGACTGAAACGTTCGGTTATTTGATGACGATCGACGGTTGCACGATGGTTTCGACGCGCGATAACTTCCTTTATCACGAGATGATGTCGCACCCGGTGTTGAACTCGCACCCGAACCCGCGCGATGTCGTTATCGTCGGCGGCGGCGATTGCGGCACGCTGCGTGAAGTGTTGAAACACCCGGAAGTGAAGACCGCGACGCAAGTCGAAATCGACGAACGTGTAACGCGGCTTTCGGAGCAATATTTCCCCGAACTCTGCGTTGCCAATGGCGATCCGCGCGCCACGCTGTTCTTCGGCGACGGCATCGCGTGGATGAAAGAAGCCACACCAGAAAGCCTCGACTTGATCATCATCGACTCAACCGATCCAGTCGGCCCGGCCGAAGGCTTGTTCGGCCGCAAGTTTTATCTCGACTGCGTTCAGGCGCTGCGGCCGGGCGGCTTGTTGATCCAGCAATCGGAATCGCCGCTCTTGCATCTGCCGCTGATTACCGAAATGCATAAATTCATGCGTGAAGCCGGCTTTGCGCAAACCCGGCTGCTGCATTTTCCGCAGGTGATCTATCCGAGCGGTTGGTGGTCGGGCTCGATTGCGCAGAAAACCGCAGGCCCGTTGGCGGAGCGTCTTGATCCCGCGATGATTGACGCTTTAGGCGCCCAGTTCTATAACGCTGACACGCATCGCGCGGCGTTTGCGCTGCCGACGTTCGTCAAAAAAGCACTTGGCATCTAAACCCTCTGCCGCGCCGCGCGGGCAGGATACCGGCGCGGTAGTGCTTTAAGTTGCGCCGCAGATGTCGCGGATCGCCTGCTCGGTTTTTTCGATCAGCTTTTGTTTCTGCTCGGCGGTGAACTCACGCGTTTCGCCGAGCGCGCTGGTTTCAGTGATTTTTCCGGCGCTGCGGTAGGTCGCCAGCTGATCTTTTTTGCGCTGGCATTCCTCGGCCGACGGCGCCGCCGCGGCGGTTGATTTCGCCGCAGGTTCGCCCGGATTGGCGGGCGGCGCTTTCGGCGCAACTTCGCGCGCGTTGCCAGATGGCTGATCGCCGTAATGGACGTGCCCTTGGCTATCGGTCCAGCGATAAACTTTACCGTTGGCGAGCGTCGGCAGTGCGGCGAAAAGACTGGCAGCAACGAGCAGGCGGGGCAAGATAGTCATGGCGGCGTTCCACGGAGTGAGGCCTTAGTCTATTACGGATGATTGACTACGCCAAAGTCCTGTGCAATACGGACATCAGAGCGTAGTCAATCCAACCGTTCCCTTACCGCCGCCGTTCAAACGGCTTCGACGCCGGATTCGCCGGTGCGAATACGCACGGTTTGGTTCAGGTCGTAAACGAAGATTTTGCCATCGCCGATTTGACCGGTGCGCGCTGCCTTAATGATTGCTTCAACGGCGCGTTCGACTTGCTCCGGCGTCAGCGCCACTTCCAGTTTGATTTTAGGCAGTAGATCGACCACGTATTCGGCGCCGCGGTACAGTTCGGTATGGCCTTTTTGGCGGCCAAAGCCACGGACTTCGGTAACGGTCATCCCTTGTACGCCCGCCTCCGCCAACGCTTCGCGGACTGCGTCGAGACGGAACGGTTTGATGATGGCAATCAGCATTTTCATTATTAGTTCTCTCTTTGGGGCGGAACGGCCCCGAGTGTAACAAAGTGATTAAATAACGCCCGTTCCAGCGGCGCGGGTCGATCTGAATCCTGCGTCGGCTGAAGCCGGCTGCCATTGTGCAGCAACGGCGGGATAAAAAAAGGCGGGCCAGCGATAGGCCCGCCTAAAGTTTCAACCCCCTGGAGAAACGTTTAGCAAAAGCGGCTTACGGGTTGTAAGCCTTCTCCCCGTGTTCGGACAGATCAAGGCCTTCGGCTTCTTGTTCTTCCGTGACGCGGATGCCAATCGTGAATTTCAGAACCAGCAACGTGATGATCGAGACCACGGCCGACCAGACGATTGCGGTGCCAACACCCCACAGCTGACTGATGAACTGCGCAGTGGCGTCGAATGGCGCAACAGCGTTAGCCACATAGTCGTACACGCCGGTGCCGCCGAGGGCCGGGTTGACGAAGATGCCGGTACCGAGCGCACCGATGATGCCGCCGACGGCGTGGACGCCGAAGGCATCAAGCGCATCGTCATAGCCGAGCAGCGCTTTCAGCTTGGTGACGGCGAGCAAGCAGACCACACCGGCGACTGCGCAGATCCAGAACGCGCCGAGCGGGCCAACCCAGCCGCAAGCCGGCGTGATCGCAACCAGACCGGCAACCGCACCAGAAACGATGCCGAGCAGGCTCGGTTTGCCTTTTAGAATCCATTCGGCGAAGAACCAAGCCACTGCCGCCACTGCGGTACCAAACAGCGTGTTGAAGAAGGCCAGGCCTGCAGTGCCGGTGGCTTCGAGGTTGGAACCGGCGTTGAAGCCGAACCAGCCCACCCACAGCAGGGCGCCGCCAATCATCGTCATCGCTAAGCTATGCGGCGCCATTTGCGTGCGGCCGTAGCCGGTGCGCTTGCCGAGGAAGATTGCGCAGATCAGCGCGGCGATACCGGCGTTGATGTGCACAACGGTGCCGCCCGCGAAGTCGAGCGCGCCTTTCTGGAACAAGAAACCGGCGTGCTCACCCGCGAGGGCGCCAGCAGCGGCATCGGTGTAGGCGTCCGGGCCATCCCAGTACCAAACCATGTGCGCCATCGGCAGGTACGAGAACGTGAACCAGACCACCGAGAAGATCAGCACGGCGGAGAACTTCATGCGTTCGGCGTAACCGCCAGCAATCAGCGCAACCGTAATCGCGGCGAACGTCAGCTGGAACACCACGTAGATGTATTCCGGCAAATATTGGCCCTTGCTGAACGTTGCGGCGACTGTTGTGCCGTCAACGCCGTGCATAAACCATTTCGACAGGTTGCCAAAGAATGGCCCACTGCTGGTGAATGCGAGGCTGTAGCCGTAAACGACCCAGAGCACGGCGATGATGCTGAAGATCGCAAACATCTGCGTCATCACCGACAGGAAGTTCTTCGAACGAACCAAGCCGCCGTAGAACAGCGCTAAGCCTGGCAACGTCATCATCAGGACGATCGCGGTGGCGATCATCATCCAAGATGCGTCGCCCTTATTGCAGTCAAAGCCTTTGTCGCCGCAGTGCGGTACGGCCGCAGCTTCGGCAGGGGCCTCCGTTGTCGCCGCAGGCGCGGCTTCTGCCGCTTCGGGTGCGGGCGTTGCGGCGGCATCGGCGGCTGGCGCCGCGTCTGTAGCGGCCGGAGCCGCTTCAGCGGCAGCGGCTGGTTTATCAGCAGCGGCCGGCTCGTCGGCAGCATAAGTTGCGCTGCCGCAGGCGGCTAAACCCGCGAAAAGCAGCGCGCGGGACAGTTTGCCAAGTGAAATCATCGGAAGCCCCCTGAATATGGTTATAGAGCGTCGCGACCGGTCTCACCGGTGCGAATGCGAATGGCTTGGTCCAGCGCGGTTACGAACACTTTGCCGTCGCCGATCTTGCCGGTATGGGCGGACTTGGTGATCGCTTCGATTGCTGTTTCCAGTTTGTCGTCGTCAATTGCGACTTCGATCTTCACTTTCGGCAGGAAATCGACAACGTATTCGGCGCCGCGATATAGCTCGGTATGGCCTTTTTGGCGACCAAAACCTTTAACCTCGGTGACCGTAATACCCGCAACTCCGATCTCCGAAAGCGCTTCACGGACCTCGTCAAGCTTGAATGGCTTGATGATGGCGGTGATCAATTTCATTGAAGCAACTCCTTAAACGTTTGTCGGCGGCGAGCGCCCTGGTGTCGCGTCTCGACCCCTAGAGCGCGGCAAATGGCTTAAAGCACGGAGCATGCCAGCAAGCTGGATGCTTTCAATCGCTTACGCGCAGCTTGAGCAACCGCGCAGCATCTTTTACCGTGCAGCTTCAATTCCCCTTGGGTGACCCGCGCAATGCGCGATTGGATCTTGGCCGGCGCCGGTATTGCGATGATGGCTGGCATCATCATTGGTGCACTGGTAACGGGCGGTAGCGCGCCCACTATCGGCGGGATTCGCGCCGAATTTCTGCTATTCGCGCTGACCTTGCTCGGCGTCGCGTTTTTGCACCACCAAACACTCGGTGTGGCGTTATGCGGTTTGTTGGCGATTGTTGTGCTGCGCCTCGCCGTGGCGGCGAGCGGCGGGCTGGCGTTTGACCCGCTGCAGCATCTGCAGCATGAAGCGGTAACGCTGATCAACCTTTTCGGCTTGTTGATTGGCTTTGCGATTTTGGCGCGGCACTTCGAAGAGTCGGGCGTGCCGGATTTGCTGCCGCGTTATCTACCGGACGACTGGAAAGGCGGTTTTGTCCTGCTGCTGATGGTGTTCGTGTTGTCGGCGTTTCTCGATAACATCGCCGCGGCCATCATCGGCGGTACCGTCGCCAACCATGTCTATAAGGGCCGGGTCGATATCGGCTACTTGGCCGCGATCGTCGCTGCCAGCAACGCCGGTGGCGCCGGTAGTGTGGTGGGCGATACGACGACGACAATGATGTGGATCGACGGCGTTGACGCTGGCAACGTCGTACATGCCTACGTCGCAGCGCTGCCGGCGACGCTGTTATTCGGCGTGATCGCGGCGTTGCAGCAGCATCGCTTCCAAGCCATTCGTAAAGACCCGCCGCAGAACGCTCATTTTGGCAAAGCGCGGTTGGTTGCGGTGTTGCTGATTCTGATCGGGGCGATTGCTACCAACGTCTGGCTCGATTTCCCTGCCGCTGGCGTCTGGTTCGCGATCCTTGTCGTTGCGCCGTTCGTGCGCACCGATTGGCGCGTGGTCGGAAATGCGTTTAAGGGCAGCGTGTTTTTGCTGTCGTTGGTCGTTGCCGCTTCGCTGATGCCGGTGCAGGATCTGCCCCTGCCATCGGCGATGACCGTGCTCGGCATCGGTTTCGTATCAGCGGTATTCGATAACATCCCATTGACCAAGCTGGCGTTGGAGCAAGGCGGCTACGACTGGGGGGTGCTCGCTTACGCAGTTGGCTTCGGTGGCTCGATGATCTGGTTTGGCTCGTCGGCCGGCGTTGCGCTTTCTGGCCTTTTCCCGCAAGCGAAGTCGGCAGGGCTTTGGCTAAAGCGCGGTTGGCATGTGATGCTGGCCTACGTGTTCGGCTTTTTCGTCATGCTTGCATTGGTCGGCTGGCACCCACACGCGCCGCACCGCAACCCGCCTAGCGCGACGGCGTCCGTGCACTAGTCCCTAGCCGCGCGGGCTTAGGGCAACCGGCCGCGCTAAACTTCAACCTTCTATTGCGGACCCTCACGATGTTCGACCCCAAGCATCTCGAAGAATTGGCCGCGCGGCTCGCGCGGGTTGTCCCGCCGGGCCTGAAAGGCTTGCGCGCGGAACTCGAAGACAATTTCCGCGCGGTGCTGCGCGCGAATCTCGACCGTCTGGAATTGGTTAGCCGGGAGCGCTTCGATACGCAGGCAGAATTGTTGGCGCGGACACAGGCGAAATTGGCGGCGATCGAAAAACGCATGAAGGCCCTCGAAAAGAAGCTCGCCGCCGCCGAGTAACAGGCATGGCCTTGGCGACGATCTACAGCCGTGCGCAAAACGGCCTGTTGGCCGATTCGGTTATCGTCGAAGTTCACCTTGCGCCGGGTTTGCCGCAGCTGGCTATCGTTGGCTTGCCAGAAGCGGCGGTACGCGAATCGCGCGACCGCGTCCGCGCAGCGATCGTTAATAGCGGCTACCAATTCCCCAATCGCCGCATCACGGTGAATCTGGCCCCGGCCGATCTGCCGAAAGAAGGTGGCCGTTTCGACCTGCCCATCGCGCTCGGCATACTCGCTGCGTCAGAGCAAATCCCGGCCGCAGCCCTGGCGCAACTGGAAGTGCTCGGCGAACTGTCGCTGACAGGCGAGATCCGGCCTGTACGCGGTGCCTTGCCGGCCGCGTTGCAGTGCGCCAAAGCGGGGCGCAGCCTGTTGTTACCGACCGCTAACGGTGCGGAAGCGACGCTCGCGGACGGCGTCGACATTTTTTCTGCGCTTCATCTTGGTGCATTGTGCACGGCTCTGCACGAAAACGGCTTAAGTCCTTTGCCGCGCCTTGCGCTTTCGACAGTTGACGCTAGCGCGCCGGATCTGGCGGAGGTGCGCGGCCAATTTCAGGCTAAACGCGCGCTGGAGATTGCCGCCGCGGGTGGTCATTCATTGCTGATGTCCGGGCCGCCGGGCAGCGGTAAGAGCATGCTCGCCGCACGCTTATCCGGCTTGCTGCCGCCGTTGTCGGCCGAAGAGGCGATCGAAGTTGCGGCGGTTGCTTCGGTCGGAGCGGGTGGTTTCGACGCCGCGGCCTGGGGCCGTAGGCCCTACCGTAATCCGCATCACACTGCGTCGGCGGTGGCGTTAGTGGGTGGCGGTGTAAGCCTTCTAAATAAACGCGACGCTTTCTAATACGCTGCGAATAGGGCAAATTATATGCGACTATAAAAAGCAAATGTCTCGGATGACGACGCTACAAATCAAGGAATTCCAGTTCGATAATTGCCCGTGGCGAATTGTTTGGCTAGGGCGCATTAATTACCCTCCTGGGCGCTCAGATGAACCTCGTATTACGGTGCATCTAGCCCAGCTTAAAGCGAGCTATGGCGATCCACTCTCCAATGCTGCATTTGCCGAGACAGACCGCCATGAAACGGTTGCCGTCAAAGCTGGCCTACTCGCGTTTCTTAAATTGGGATCTGTTTGGGTAAACGGGATCAAGGTCGCGCCGCGCCAACCGGCTAAACGGATCGATGTCATCATTCGGCACGACCAGATTGAACTGCTAAATTTCGATGCTGCGGTGAGTTTGGATGGCGCTAGCCCTCAACCATTGTTCTCTCCCACTCGGTATCGGGTGGGGAAACAGGTATTCCCTAAGATTGCTCGGTCATGGCTAGCCGTTATTTACAACCCTACGCCGCAGCTCAAGATCCTCGCAATCCCGTCTACCGTTCTCTTCCAGAAATGTCTTGCGACGTCGCCCGATGCGATTCGGCGCTTACTATACGGAGAAATCGATAAGATTATAGATGCCCGCTCTGGCTTTCTCCCAGGCAAGCCAATCACTTACTTCATTGAACTCTTTAAAGATTTTCTGGATTCTGAGGGGAAAATGGCTGCGAACCTGAAAGCCGATCAGGTCGCCGAGAAAGAATTCGCACGCTTTCGACAGGCCCTAGCCGTCGAGACTGTGAACTATGACCGTAGTCGTGCTAGAGAGCCTGAGACGCACTTAAAACTGGGGCTGCCTTTTAGCAATCCTGCCAAAATTTCTATGTCTGGAAAATATTTGCCATTCGATAGTATCCGAAATGGCCAGATGACTCAGGAGTGGGGATTTCTGGCAACTGAGCTTATCGGCTTTCGTGTTCGATTAGTGTTTGACCGGTTGATTATTGATCGGAAAAACAACAACAAAAGAGGAGGCAATGCCGACGATCCAGACTTGCAAAAGTCATGGGGCGGCACCCAGAAAAAGGCCGTCGAATTTGGAGATACGATCACCGTAACGTCGGATGAAGAGCCCTCAGACGAGTTTGAGAAACTCGCCGTAGAAACATCTGGCGACTTTGAAGCGGAGGGATTGGAAGTAATCAAGGAAGGTAAAGAGTTGCAAAAATATCGCAACATATTCAAAAGCCGCCGGCATGATCGAGAACCTAACGGGCATGGTACGACCGGGGATCTCACCCCGGGGGGTAGTGGGGCGGTCGAAGTTGATGCTGTTGTTGGCCCGCCCCCGAGCATTCCAGTCAAGCTCGATAGTTTTTTCGAAGTTCTGGAGAAATTGAATGCGCTTGGCTATTCGTTTAAGACAATCGCTGCTTCAAGCGTCGTACGTCGTCGCGATCAAGGCGGTGGCATCGTTAGCTTCTTCCCACGCGAAATCGCAGGTATGCGCGGTTGGCACCTATGTGGCGACAGCGTCGAGAACGCTCCGCCGCGCGGATATATTGTTGCCGAATCACACCACGGGGGCATCTGGCGCTATCTCATTGAGCTTGAGCGTAAAGGCAACGAGAAGTTGTCGACGCTGTATGTTCGCGCGCACTCTGGTTCCCAGCTGGAAGGGGCTGAGCTCAAAACGTTCATGCGTAATGTCGCCAAAGCGAATGGCTGGAATGTCAAGATGCCTCCCGCCGACTGGATCTTGGTGCGCATCAGGCACGAACCTGATAAAGGTGTGCGGGCGTTTGTCAGGAACATCGTGAAGGTGCTATAGCGGCACCGAATGTCTCTTGGGTCTGGTCTCGTTGAGAGTCAAGTTTCCGAGAAACCGGGTGCGCAACCGGCGATCAAGTTAACGAAGGCCATGTCAGCGGCTGACCCTCCTGTTCAATACGGGAGCGGTGTCCGGCAATGGCTTTGGCCACCGCGTCCCAACCCAAACGGCGGCAAGTTTTGACCATGCGTGAAACGACATGGCGCTTGAGTTTCTCGCGCTCTGAATCCGACTCGAGCGGCTTAGAGTCCATGCACCACAGCTGAAGGCGCAGCCCCGCTGACGCCTTTAGGGCATCTGCCAGTCGTGCAGCAATCTCGATGCCCTTCCCGTCAACATCACCCCAATGCAGGAAACGCTGGCAGCCCGAAAAACGCGCGATTCGCTGATAGCAGGCGATGAAGCTAGGGGACGGCTGGCCTGCCGTATAAAGGATCAACCCGGAATCCTGGCGATTCTGCCTCGTCGCTAACTCGTGAAATGTCGTGAGATTTTCTACCGTCATCACGTATTCAGGCTGAGTGACTATGGCATCAAGCGATTCGGGTGCCACCCCCTCGTAGGGCACCATGATCAGGCGAGTTGTGCCATTGACGAAACTAAGCGTGTGCGCGCCAGCTAGCAAGATTGGTTGTGCGTAGCGGATTAGCTGAATCCTAGCAAGAACGTCGGCCGGATGCGGTGTGTGGTTTTTTAGTGCCTCCTCTTCGGTTGCCGCCGTCATAAAGTCGACTAGCGGCACTAGGCGCTCGGCATATTTGCTTCGCTGAAACAGGGAAGTGCTGATCCGGCGAACGGCAGTTGGTGCCGTCAGCAACTCGCAGCGCTTTATCAGCAGGATCGTATCGACCAGTTTGCTGGCTTTGTCGGGACCGATTCCGCGAACTTGCTTCCCCCTTGCCCACATCAACCGTGCAAGCTGGACGCGTGGGAGCGCATTGTAGGGCGACAGCAGCGCTGACGCCGATTCCAGGTCGGTCTTTCGCCGGATCACGCCCAGGGCCCCGGCGATCGCATCTGCGGATGCCGCCGAAAGTCCCGTTATGAGATTTTCATGCCCCGCCCGCCGATCCCACACAATTGTAAGTGCCTTCTCATGGGCTAGATCCTTAAGCTCGCTATGGATGCCCTGCTTGATATCGAACTTCGGCTCGTCTAGATAGGCGCTAGCCCGTAACGGTGTCAGGTTAAAGGCTTTGCGCTTGCCGCTGGCCTCTTCGACCTCGGCATGCGCGAGCAATTTCTCAAGCAGCAGTCGCGTTGTGGCGTGCATTCATGGCCTCGCGTTCACGGTGGAGCTGCTGCACGAGCTGCTCAATTAGCTGTGGGTGCTCGCTCGGCATGTCGGAAGACATCAGTCGTTGTGCGCCATCCTTGAGCACCTTCTTCTCGTAGGTCAATACGTCCGAGGCGCGGTGCATCTCGTAGTAGATGTCGGTAAAGGGGACCAGCTTGTTGAGCGAATCGTTTGGGCCTGCCATCAGCAGCTGCAATCCGAGGCCACGTAAAAATCGAGCAGCGGCCAGGGCGTTGGTTTCGTCGATTGCGGCGAACGCTTCGTCAATGATAATCACGCCAAAGCCGGCGCCAGGGGTGCGCGGGTCCAGGCGATAAGCATGCGCGAGAGTGGCCCCGATCACGACGTAGAACGGTGTGAGGTGCTCGCCGTTTGAGCCGGTGCCCATGCGTTTTCCGAGCGTGCCAACCTTCTTGTCGCCGCGGAAGATTGCTAGGTCATAGGTAAACAGCAAACGGAAATCTTCTAGCGGATTAATTGTTCTCTCCGCTTTCGGATCGGCCGACTCCTCAATGAGCTTGAGCACCGCTTCCTGCGTTGCCGAATCCCCGCTCGAGAACAGCCCTGGTCCTGCATCGTCGTTGCGGGCATCCATGATGTAGTTATAGATCAGCTGACAGTCCGGCACTACTTCGTAGACAAACTTGTAGCGCTCGCCGTTCGAGAATGCTGGCGACTTCGAGAGGATGCGATTCATCTCGCCGCAGTTGGCGGACATCCGTTCTATCGCGTCGCGCACTTTCAAGGCGATGTCGCGACGGAAGGCTTCCTCTGCTGCGGCCAGCGCCGCCGCTGCTTCATTCTCCTTACGCTGCAGGTCGCTGTCTTCGAGCGACGCCTTAAGTTCGTCGATCTGCTGCTTGTTCCGGCGGAAGTCGGAGCGATCTTCATGGAATGAGTCACCGTATTTTTCGATGAAATTCTTGAAGTGGTTGTCCCCTTCCTTCATGCGATCAATCGCCTTGCGACCTTCGGATTCGGCATTCGACAAGCACTTCTTGATTAATGCCTCGATTGCTTCATAGCTGCCGCCAAACAGCATCTCGATCGAGTTGCGCTTCATGTCCGCTTCCTGCGGATCGAAGCCTGGTACGTTACGCGCAGCGTCCTGCCGGGTGTGAGCCGCGACCATCTCGTTTTCACGAAGGCGAGCAGCACTTTCGGCCTTGATCACTTCGTTCCCTGCGGTGGCCTCAGCAGAAACCGCAGCCTCGTGACGCTTGTCTAAGCGATTGAATTCGTCGTCTGCCGCATGCGCGGCTTCACGCAGGCGCTCGATAGACGTCACGTCGATTGCATCCAACTTGGCCTGCTCGGACCCGGCGAGACGTTCCGCAGTCTGGATGCTGGCAATTAACGCGAGGAACACCTCCATATCCATGTCCTCAAGTTGGCGCGCATAGTCGTTAACGAAGCGTGTGTGATGGTCGACCATCATCTTGGCGTCCCTAAGAGAACGCTCGGCCTCGAGTACCTTGCTTGCCTGCGACGTCGAGACGGTCTTCCGTGCCTCTTCGCCGAGGAAGAGCCCAAATTCCGGCTGCTGGAGTCGCTCCACCATGCCACCAGCCGACGCCCATGCGTCCTTGCTGAGCGAGCGTTTGAAGCGCATCAGATCGTCTTCGGTTTCGACCTTACGAAGACTGCCCAACTTAAGGCGCAGTGCGACGAGCGCCAAAGGATCGCCCGCTAAGAGATTGCCGACGAGGTCCCGATCAGCGGCGTTCCAATAGTAGTCGTTTGCGGGCGGCTGCACGATTTTGGTAAAGGACAGGCTGCGGCCCTCGTGGCGCATTGTGCGAAGTGCCTCAGTCGCCCGATCGCGCACGATAAACGCGAAACGGTTGGACTGCAGGAAGGCTTCGATCGACGGCTGCCATTCTGCTTCCGTAACTCGTACCAGGTTGCAGATTGGGACTGCGTCGAACCCGCGATTGAGCAGGAAATCGAGTGAGCGCGCAACGTCGTTCGGAACGTCCTTGCCACCGCTTTGCATGCTGGCCTGTTTCCCCCGCTCGGCTTGTAGGGCATCTTCTGCGAGCTGCCGAGCAGCCTCCGCTTTTCCGAGGCTATTGCGGACTGGCGTTTCCATTTCTGATAGGAGCGCGAACGTCGCCGTTACTGCGTCGATCGCTTGGTCGTAGTCCTTTGCTTTGAGCGTCTGCGAAAGCATGTCAAGCCCATTCAGGCTGAGCGCGATCTCCCGCTGGGCCGATTCGGCGCAGGCTAGACTGAGGAGGTTGGACACGGCCCGGCGCAATGAGCGCGCAGCGGTGTCAAGGGGGATGAGTTTCCCATCGTAGGCGGCCTTGACCATGTTGAGCTCCGCGTTGCGCGCTCGCCATTCGGATTCGACCGTGTTTTCGTTGAGCATGCGCGCAGCGTTGTCGCGATTCTGCAGGGCAAAGCGGCGTGCATCGCTCGACTCAGCGAGCGTCCGCTGGGCGTCTGCGTGGACGACCCGTTGGTGTTGGTGCTCCTTTTTGGCGTCATCGTGCCGGCTCACCGCAACCTCGTATTCATACGTCGCCGCCAACCCCTTCCAGGTTGCCTCAAAGCTCAGTGCGCGATCGGCCTGGTGGTAGAACTTGCTGATCGTCCCAAGCCCGTCGATCTTGGCCTTGATCTCTTCGATCAGCGCCTTCAGTGCCTTAAAGCCAGTGATGTGCTCTCGGGCTCGCGAGCGATTTACCTTCTCTTCCCCCACAAGCACATCGCGAACAAAGTCGCTCGCACTGGTGATGTTGGCCAGCGCCAGAGATTTCTTGAACGCTTTAACGTACTCCGTCAAGTCAATCGCCCGATTGCCGGCCTGCAACGCGTGAAGTACGGAACGCAGGAACTGCTCGTTACGATCCGTTGATGTGACGCTCTTGACGTTGCTTCGTTTGCGTAAGCTGTCGATTGTAGACTTGAAGTCGTTCCACGGACGCGATGCAATGTCGCCATTGCCGACGTCTTCGATGTGGTCGCCCAAGGTCAGCGCTTCGCCATCCACCACGTACAGGCCCTGAAGGATGTCTTCGTTGTCCGACTCGGTTGCGCGTAGCGCCACACCGATGGAAATTGGCTCTTTTGTCGCCTCGTCGCGAAAAATCAGTGTGATGTAGGTGTTCGAGGCCGTGCGCGCGAGACCTTCGGTGTAAGCGCCGAGGCAGTAGCCACGCATCGTGCGCTTGTCTTCGCCGCCGGCCTGTTTTTTGGAGTTGAACTTCAGGTGCCGACGGTCCGCGCCGAGCATCACGATCTGGAAGGCATCAAGGATGGCCGACTTTCCGGTGCCATTCGGCCCTAGGAAAGCTGTTGAGCCGGACATCTCGATTTCCTCTGCGTTGTAGAGAAAAAATTCGACAAGGATGACCTTTTCAAGCTTCTTCATTCCTCTTTGTCCTCGATTGCCAATTCCGGTGTGATGTCCTTATAGGCCGCGATGCGTGTCAACCAGTTCTCGTTAACAAGAACATCAATCGCCGGGAGGATCGACACTACAAACGGCTGCTCGTCATCACCGTCGGTGTTAATTAGCTTGGCGAGGCCCCAACGCTTCATCGGCTGGAACAATGCGCGCATGTCGCCAACGCCGCCCGGCAACTCACGGCCTGTCAGGTCGCGATGCGTCGCTATGAGATCCCCAATAGTGACCTCAGCCGCGCCATGGTTGAGCTCGCCTCGGGATGCCTTCACGTGATAGATGGATCGCATTGCCAGGATTAGCATTGTCTCGCGCAACGGCAATAATACTTTGGGGGGACGCTTGGGGACCGCGTAGCAGAATCGCCCCATCTCGTTGATATCGAAATTGAGCCCGAGGTCGGACAAGCGCTCGCGGTAGTGTCCGCGGTAGGCCGACACGATCTGGTAGTGTAGACGTTGATGAGGCTCAGACTCGTAAAGGACTTGCGCCGTGATTAGCGCATAGCCAGCCGACTCGAAGTCCTCTACGTTGTAGATGCAATCCTGTCGTCCGGCGAGGGTTTCCCAAGAGATGCTCATTAGACGTCCTTTGTCGTGCGACGGAGGCTGAACTTCCTGACGCTGAGAAGCTCGGTATCCATGTAGTCGGGCTCGATTACGAACTCGATATGATTAAGCATCGCCAGCAACGGCGCATTCTCTCGGTCCAGCAGATTGCGTGGTCGCGAACTTAGGAAAGCAGCGCGCGAGAGGGCGAGGAATAAACTGAGCTGTCGTACTGAGGTGATCGGGAGCGACTCGGAACTGCACCGCTCCCCAGGCTTCGCGACTTCGTTGAGATAGAAATCAATATCGCCTCTGGTAACTCGCCGGCTCAGTGTCATCGCTTGCCGCAGCTTGCTAGCTGCAATCTGTTCATCGGTCATCTTCGGACGGCGAATGACGTTGAGTTTGGGTTTCTCCTTCGGCGTCTTAGGCGTTCTCAGGCCCTGCTCTGAGAACATAGTGCCCCCTCCGAAGGTCCAGTTCATTGCACGCTTCAGGGCTTCGCCTTCGTTGACCGCAGCGACTGCCAGATCAATCAGCCGATCAATACGTCCCTGCGATCTCAGGCGATAATGAAGGAAGGACAGCGCTTGGCGTGTTGCCAAGCTAACGGCGTCATCAAGCCGATCTAGATAGCGCTCGACTTCGTCGAAGCGCAGCAGTCGCGAAATGTCGCGCTCAAATATCGTCTCGACGTCGATGGCGGACTTGCGCTGATAGTTGGCCTTGTACCAGTCCAGCAGTGCCGCCCTGTTGTCGGAAACATCACGCAAGCTTCGCGCAATTCGAACAATGTCGTGGCGGAATCGCAATGGGTGGTTATCCGTGCGGAGTGACTGGTAATCCTTAAGGAAGAGTGTCGTCACGTACTCGGCGAAAAACCCCTCGACGAATTCCGGCGTTTCCATTGAATTGCGCAGCTGATCCATAACTTCGCGCACGCGTGCTGCGGTGCCGTTGAGCATCATAATCAGACTTTGCGCCTGTTCAGAGACTTCCTGGAACGCATGCGCTTGCTCGGCAGGGGACTTCGCAATTGCCTGAAGCTGCGTATAGATCACCTGCACCTTGCCCGCGACGAACAACGGGCCTTCCTCGCCAAAGCGCTTCAGCATCTCGAGGAGTTTCTGAACAGTCGGCGCCATGCGAATCAGCCGGCGCAACCCGTGGCGTTCCTCCTTTAGCCAGCCCGAATCGACAAGCACGGTCAGGATTGTGTTGGCGCGGACATTCAAGGGGGTCTGGACTAGGCCGCCTTCATCCTCCTCGATCCAACCATCCTCTTCTATCAGCGCGTCCTCGATTTGGGACGTCACGTAGCCATGCAGCAAGCCTTCGTCCATCCCGCCCGGCGCATCTGGGCCGAAGCATTGGTCGTTGAGCTTCACCAGCAACCGCCAGTAGCGATCACGGTTCGGTGCTGCCAGCGGACGGAAGATCTCCGTTGGCAAACGCTGAAACAATCCCTGTGGCTTCCCGGGGGGTTTGGATTCCGGTCCTTTCATCTGTACATTATGATACAATATCGTTTATGATACTATCCTATTCATGGCTCGAACAAAGGCACTCCAAGACGACCGCTTCCGGTTAATCTGGATATTTCTGTTGTGGGAAGGCCAAGTTGGCAACGCCCGGCTTAGGCAGGTGCTGGACCTCGAAACCGTGCAGGTGAGCCGTCTGCTTTCAGCTTTCATTGAGGCCTATCCTAGGGCTGCCAGTTGGGACAGATCTAACAAATGCTATGTTGCTACGGGGCTTGATGCACCTAGGGATGCGCCGTCGCTCGACGTGTATCTGTCGACACTCGAAACGTTCGATGTTGCAGCAGATTGGCTAGATCAACAAACGGCATTTTCCTTGCGCCCCGATGCACGCATTTTCTCTGCGGTGAACCAAGCATGCAGGTGCCGGGGCGGGCTAAAAATTATCTCCGCGTCAATGTGCTCGCCGGACGGTGCCGAGGGCTTAATTTACCCACAGGCCATGGCTAAGGTAGGCCAACGATGGATTGTTCGTGCGTGGTGCGGGCAGCGGCATTCCCATGTCGACTTCCTGCTTGATCAAATTATGCGATGCAGCACGGCGCCGCCGCTTGATCAACCTCCGCCTGCCGACCCTGCGTGGGAGGAGAAACTGGAGCTTCGGCTGAAGGCGCACGACGAACTCCAAGACGATTGCGCCAAGTTGATCCGACGGCAATACTTCGGTGGCGCGGTGGCGGCGCGACGGAACATCCGCACGGCGTTGATCCCGTACTACCTTCAGGAGATGCGCATTGCGGTGAATCCGGCAACCGAGTGCCCTCCCGCGTTCTATTTGCAGGTGTCTAACCCAGAAGCGGTTGTGCCGTACGTGTTCCCTTCCATTCCCCAATTAAAGTAGATGCGCCTGTTGCCGCAGAAGGTAATGTCGTGCCGTTTAGATTTACGCCGAAGCGTTGATGGGCGCGCCCATGGAGGTCAGTGAACCGATGAATGACATTGACACAGTGCTGAGCGACAAGCCGATTTCGCCTTCACGGGAGATGGCGGCATACGAGGCGTTGTGGGCGCATCAAAAAGCGACGTTCAAGACGATCGCGGACTGTTTCCGTGACAGTCCGAATGCGATGCCCTCCGAGCTGGTTTCGGAAGAAGAGATTGATGCCGCGCTGCTGCGGGTGAGAGACAAGATTGCGCACGCGAACATTCATGATTTTGGTGTGCGTGTGCATGGTTCAGAGGACTACCCAGATCGGTTGCGCGATGCCGTGCATCCCGTCGAGCTCTTGTACTACCGAGGGTGGTGGGATCTGATCGATTCGCCCAAGAGGATCGCGATCGTTGGCTCTCGCAGCGTCTCCGAGGACGGCCTGCGTAGAACCCGCAAGCTGGTAAAGCTGCTGGTCAAGGCTGGCTACACCATCGTCTCAGGCCTAGCGAAAGGTGTGGACACCGCGGCACATACGACTGCGATTGACAATGGCGGCAGTACGATCGCTGTGATCGGTACACCGATTACGGAATATTACCCGCCCGAGAACAAGGCGCTGCAAGACTTGATTGCCGAGAAGTTTTTGCTCGTGAGCCAAGTGCCGATTTGGCGCTACTCGACGCAGGACTACCGTAGCAATCGCCTGTTCTTCCCGGAGCGTAATGCCACGATGTCAGCGCTGGCGCAGGCAACCGTCATCGTAGAAGCTAGCGATACGTCGGGCACTTTGACGCAGGCACGCGCGGCGCTTCAGCAGGGTCGTAAGTTGTTCATCCTCGACAACTGCTTTCGCAATCCAAAGCTGACCTGGCCTGTTCGATTCCAGGCTCAAGGAGCCATCCGCGTAACCGGCATCGACGACATTATGGCAGCCCTTGGCTAAGCGCGTCCTCAAGATCGACGCTCTGACGCTTCCGGATCATCACTATCTGGACGCACAAGACATTTGCTACTACGCAGGTGAATACACTGCGGGCGAAGGGCATGCCTACAGCGACACCAACCAGCTGATCCACAACTTCAAGAAGTCCGTGGACAAGCGTGGAACCGCACAGTGGCAATACAAAGAGCGCGCGACCCTGCAGGCGGCGGCGATCTTTCGCGCTGTGATCAAGGGCGACGCCGAAATCACCTTTGTACCGATTCCGCCGTCGAAGGCGAAGAGCGACCCGCTATACGATGACCGCATGCTGCAACTGCTGCAGACCGTTTGCAGTGGGCGTCACACCGACATCCGCGAACTGGTCGTCCAACGGCAGTCTCTGGCCGCGGCCCATCTGTCGGACACGCGCCCGACACCCGACGAACTGGTGGCCAACTATCAACTCGACGAGCGCTTGGCCGAGCCGGCCCCACACACCATTTTTGTTGTGGATGACGTGCTCACCACAGGCTGCCATTTCAAGGCGGTGAAGCAAGTGTTGGAGCGGCGATTTCCCGAGGCACGCATTGTCGGGCTATTCCTCGCGCGGCGAGCGCCCAAGTCGGTGGACTTGGATTTTGACAGCATCTAAGAACAGGACAAGGGACACGCCACATGCTGATCGTCATGACCTCTCCGGACGCCGTCCTGCGTAATGGCCAACCCGACCCGCAACTCGCCCAGGTGTTTATCAACGCCAAGGCGGCGGGCAATCCGGTGGGCTTGATTTCCAATCATGCGGAACCGGCCTGGTTCAACGGGACGTTTGGAACCAGCGGTGTTCAGTTCCTGCAGAGTCGAGGGCGGCAGTCGGGCGAGATCGTGTCGCAGAACGCCAAGAAGTTTTCGCTCAATCCTTTTGATGCGCTGGTGCTCGCCGCAAAGGACGAAGACGTTCAGATGGGGAAGAACGGCGGCGCGATCCTCGTGGCTGCCGGATGGTCGGCAGCACAGCAGGTCGCCTCACTGGGCATTCGCGTGGACAACGCCGCGCAGCTGCAAGAGATCATCAACCTGACGGCCGGCTGGTCGGGGCAGTGGTGGTATGCAGGCGACGCTGGCCGCTATCGCGTGCGTGCGCTCAGCGACTTGTCCGGCCTTGGCAAAGGGGTCACGCAGCAACTGTTCGCGCAGCGACTCACTGCCACCGTCAAGGGCGGTGGCGGGCGACTGAACGCTTTGCTGGCCGTGACCTCGCGTTCGCTGCTCATGGAAAAGGTGAACCAGCTGGACGGACTCGTATGGGGTGTTTATCCGTCGTCGAAGAGTGCCAACGACGATGACGAAATCCTCAGCGATTTCACGCATCGCTTGCGGACGACAGTTTCCCGCGTTCGATTCTCCAAGCGGGATGAGCCGCTGTTCATCCGTCACACCCCGTCGCCAAAGCGTTCGGCTGGCGGCGGCGGTGATCGAACCGATCCGACCGGCCAAATTCTGACCATTCACCTGAATCCGTTCTACAAGCAGAGCAGTCGATTGGTCGGAAAGCATGTGATTGTTGTGGACGACTGCACGACCTATGGCGTGTCGTTTGGCGTCGCCGCGGCCTTCTTGCGCAAAGCCGGTGCCGCCTCCGTGACGGGTGTTGCGCTGGGGAAGTTTGGCAATCAGTTGCGTTACTACGAGATCGACATCACGACCGATCCGTATCAGCCGGTCGTCGCCGGCGGCTTCACCGTGGCCGCGCCGGGGGGGTTCCCCGGCGCCACCAGTGGCGTCGCTCAGCAGGTTTTGCTGACCTTGATCCCGTAACCAGGCTGATGGTTATGGACCTGCGGGCGCTATTCCAAAGTTACAAGCCAGCCTTGGTGCGTATCACGGTGCAGACGCCGGTGGGCGATTTGAGTACAGGCACCGCCTTCCACATCGGTGATGGCTGGCTCGTCACGGCGGCCCATGTGCTGCGGGATGGTGTCGTGCAGGAAGTGGTGTCCGAGCATGCGTCAGTGCCATTGACCGTGCTGTCGGTGATCTTCAACAAAGACGATCGCATCGACCTGGCCTTGATGAAGACCGATCTGGATCTGTCGCACTACCTGCACATGACGACGATTCATGGTTCACCGAAAGGCTTTGTGCAAACGGACCATATCGAGATCGGTGGGCATCTGGATGACTGGCTCGGCGATGAGTTGGTGCTATCGAAAGTGCTACTCATGGGATATCCGCCGATTCCGTTTTCGCAGCACGCTGTGCTCCTGGCGTCGGAAGGAGAAGTCAACGCGGTCGTGGACAAATACAGTGGGCCGCACCCGCATTTCATCATCTCGTGTCCTGCGAGGGGTGGTTTTAGCGGCGGCCCCGTATTGAGTGAATATGGCATTTTACTGGGGGTGCTTGTCGAAGCGCTCGTGATGGATGGCAAGGACGCGGAGACAGGCTATTCGAGTGCCATCTCGATCGAGCCTCTGCTGGTCATGTTGCACGACAACGGCATCTATCCCGGTAAGAACCGCCAGATCATCGAAGCGCTCATTGGCGGCATCAACAATGGCTTCGGGAAGCCTTCCTGGCGGATGCGCGGGATGTGGTTCATCGATAGATCAATTCTAAAAATTCGGATGCTGATCCGGCGACACAAGAGGATGTGAGGACCTATGGGACGACAGCTGCAGCTTAATTTCACGCCGCTGCGAGTGCGCGGTGATGCCATTCGGCTGCAGACGTTGCCCTTCGAGGACGCGCAGCAGTTCCGGAATCTGCGCGACAAGCACCGCGCGCACTACGCCGTCACCCGTCGTTCGGATCAGATCGTGGCGCTGCCGCTTGCATCGGGCGCCACGCCCATGGGGAAGAGAAGATTGTTTCGGTAATTGAGAATGCTTCGCTCATTCGTCCTCTGCTCGAACAACGTCTCGTGACCTTGCTCAGTTCCAATCGGCGACTGGTGGCGCGCTACAACCCGATTAGAGGTTTGGCAGGGATTCGAACGGAATTATCAAATCTATATCTTAAGTTTATGAAACAAATATGATTTCCTGAGGGTCTGGCGGCGGCGAATTGCATCGTTACTAAGGTGCCCAATCCAGGGCGTTTCGTATGTCGAAACTTTCATCCTGATACGCTTTACTGATGCGGCGATTCGCCCGCGTCACCGCCTCGGCGTAGATGCGCTCGATCATGTCGAGCGTCGGCACAATGACGTGGCCGCGGCGAAGCACGCCGAGCGCGCTGGCAGCCAGCACCACGCCCTTGTCCGTTTGAAGGGCCTGATCGGTGAGCATATGGACCACCTGCCGGTAGTGGCCGACGCCAAACGGCGACAAACCGAGGGAGGTGCGCACCTCGATCAGATGCTCGTGCCGTGTCTCCTGACGCTCGGCGTACTTCGGCCAGCACAACCGGGTCGATGTAGATGTAGTGCTCGGCGAGGCCGATCGCCCGCGTGTACGCAGCGAGCACGGTCTGCTCGCCACCTGGCGCGAATGGATAGCCACTGCCGCACGGCAGCGTCGGGAGCAGTTGCACCCAGCAGGTGCCGGGGCTCACATTCGGCGGCGCGGGCGGCGCGGGCGGCGCGGGCGGCGCGGGCGCCGGCTGCACGGTGCGCAGGTTTTCGAGCCCGGCCTTGCTGTTGGCCGGCCGCGGGTCGTTCCAGCGTTCAGCGAACGCGTCCCACAGCTGGCGCACGACAGGCCCTCTGAGCCGCCCTGTACGTCGTGCCACCCGGTCATGCTCGGCAGGTAGCTGTTCACGTAACTCGGCGGTTGCCCAGGCAGGGCCAGCCACGCGCCATAGGCGGCGGCGTTCGTGATGTAGAACTCGATGAGATCGCGCTGGCGCTCGGGCGGGCTGTTGTGCGCCGAGGTGTCCCAGCGGTCGAAGGACAGGTCGATGCCGCCCACGTAGGCGGCGTTCGCATCTGCAACGCCCGACTCGACGATCACGTACTTCTGGTGGTGCGAAGACAGCGGCTTGGCCGAGACGCGGCCGTCGAGGATGGCTTCCTGGCCGTCGGCGCGTACGGCGTCGCAGAACAGGCGGTTGTCGGCCCCGTGCCAGACGCGGCACGGGCCGGCCACGCGACGCCTTCCACCTGGTAGAGCATCGCGCGCACGTGGCCGCCGCGACCGCGCACCCGGCGCGCGCCATCGATCACGGTCATCTGCGGCGGCGTCGGTCGCAGCCATTGCTGCCCGGTGACGCGCCAGCCGACGAGATACAGCGCGCGGTCCGCCGCTTCCAGCGCACGCGCCAAGTCGGTCATGTAGTCTGCGCCGTCAATGAACGCAACGACCTCGTTGCCTTCGGTAAACACGGCGCGCCGCAGCCCCGCTGCGGGCACGAAGACATCCTGCGGCGCAATGCTCCTCATCGGGAAGCGAGCTTCAGCACTTCGCGGCGAGCAGGCGCACTGCGGTAACGCCTTGCACTCTCGCGAAATCAAGTAGCGCGCGGTTCAGGTCCTCGCCGCTCTCCGCCGCCACGTGCAGAACCGTCCCACTGCCTGCGATGGAGCCGACCACCTGCTGCAGCGCATTGCCCAGGGAAAGCGCGCGCAGCGGTTCACTGTTCGTTTCGACACCTTCGACCAGAACCCAACTTGAGATCATATGACTCCTCCCGAGGTGCAGGCACGAGATTCTCGGTCTGGCATCTGGCGCGGTCAACTCGCGCGGTGAGCGGCGAGTCGACGGCTGCGATGTTCGCCGCAAGACCCATCATCCCCAGATCTAGCTTGCTGGGCGCGCCGGGCGAAATCACCGGCATCCGCTTCACATGCAGCCCCAAACGCATGCTCGGCAGCAAGAAGGCGATGCTGCACCACCCGGTGTTGAAGAAGACCTGGCGCGGACGCCATGCCGAGGCGCGCCTGCTCCGCCCTGGGAGGTGCTGGCCTCTACGGCATTGCAACAAACGAGTTAATTGCAGTGTCGACGAGCGTGGCAGGGACATCTAGGACTCCCGGGTCCTCGATGTTCTGCAGTACAGCAATGAACCGGCGTCCAGTAGGCACGTGCGTAAGCACAGTCGCCTCCGAGAGCACGTTTTTGCGCCCAACCCTCGTACCAATACCAATCTTCGTCTGGTTTACTTGGTAGCTCTTCGGCGGAAGACCGCGTCGGATCCAGTCGAGAAACGCCGAGTCGAAACCAGCAGCTTCCGACAGAAGCGCGAGCATCGACGAGCAGTTCGCATTACTCCCCGTGAGCGTCCCCTGCAGCAGGTGAGCGTAGAGATTCGCGGTGTCGAAGCAAGTTATGCCTTGCGCGGTGGGTGTGTCGTTCACGCAGGGCACACGGACTGGCGGCCAAGCTCCGATGTACGTTCCTGCAAGCCAAATCCCGGCCTTGGCTGGAGGAAAAAAGAAACCTGCGCGTTCCAGGCAGCCGTTGAGCCAGCTGTACCCCAACGCCATGATGCATTTGCCAGCGGCGCCGTTGTCGCTCTTGACGATCATGTCGCGCATGTCCGTCGTGAACGATCCTCGAAGAGCGAACGCGAATCCGCCACCTATACGCGGCACTGCGCTGAATATTGAGCCGTAGGTGGGCAGCCGCATCTCATTTGTCACCTGGGGCGCTGCGGCGGAGATGAGAGCGGATGACGCATCAATAACGGGGTCAAACAGGGCTCGAGCCCGAGCAAATGCCGCCGCCGGAGATGCGGCGTTGGTGATCTCGTCATTCTCGTTCATCGCTCTGAGCAACTCGAATGCTGCGTACATCGCACCAATCTTCGGGAGGCTCCCAGAATAGAACATGTCGCTAAAGTTCATCCCGGCATGCAAGAAATCGAAATTACCGCCCTGTTCGTTCACGGCGACAAGCGATAACGCGGGCAAAGGCAGGCCTGGAAACTGAAGCGCGACCGCTGCCTTTGCGGCTTCAAGTGCGACTCCGAGCTTAAAGTCGTCTCCTAGGAGAGTTGGGTAAGGAGCGGATGGAAGAGGGCTTGTCGGCATTTGGATCTCCCTGAAGTGCGGTCGCAGCGTCGCGCGGACGGCTCAAGTCCGCGTCGGACATCGGACAGGCGCTGCAGGCTCAGTTGGTGGATGTAAGCGTATGGCGTTGCCTTCAGAACTGAAACTTTAAGGAAAGTCTGCACGACGCGACGAAGATTCAGAGCGGCGGGATATCCGTCGCGGCGCGCCCGATCCGCCCAAGCGGGTCAACGACCTTCACGGTGAGACGGACCGTTTGTCCAGGCGGTCGCTGGATCCAGGCATAGAAGCGCATGCCGGGCGGTAGCGCCAGCGCAGCAATCCCGTGCTCTTCTCCGGCCGCGGGCACCTTCGGGAGATCGGCGGGGCTGGCAGCGACAGGAACGGCGTCCAGCGTCCGGCGAGCACGGTGCAGATCTACGCCGGCCGCATCCACCACCTCCAGGATCAAGCGATGCGGCCCGAGCGGCGTTGCCTCCCTGGGTGCGGACGTAGTCCAACTGACGAGACTCTCTCCGGCCGTCGAGGTCGGCTCGTTGACGCGGAGTTCCGCGATACCTGGGGCGCCCTCGGGGACGAGGAGGATGCGCGCGGCGGCCGAGGCTTCCGAACGCCCGCCGACCACCCCGTCGTCCGGCCGGTCCGGTGCTCGGACGGCGGCCCGGTACCAGATGGGCCGCCATCCTGGCGAGACGTCGCCGTCGAAGAAAACCACGTTGCCGTCCCCATCGGGCGCGCCGTGCGCGGGCAGAGGCGGGCCCATGCCGTCGAAGTCTGCAGGCGGCTCCGCGGATCGAATGCGCCGGATCTCGACCACGCCGCCGGGAAAGACGTCGCCGACGCGCACCCGGATCCGACCCGGCTCGTCGGCGAAATCAAGAGCGAGGGTGGGTGCGCTCGGAATTTCCAGCCGGGGCACGGCGACCGGTGCGAAGACTCCCCAAGCGCGCGGCCATCCCGATTCGGTCCGGTTCTGGCCGGCGGCGAGCACGGCGAACAAATGGATCACGCGTGACCCGCGCGGCAGGCTGGCTTCGTGGCGGACGACGCCAGCCGCCTGCGGCACGAGATCCGAGGTGACCCGGCGAAAGGCGCCGCGGACCACGCCCGGCGCGCTCGCGAAGTCGAGTTCGCGCAGAGTCTCCATGCGGCCGGTGAAGGGCGCCTCGATGTCGATGGCCGGCCGACCGAAGGCGCCGAGCAGCGCTGTCTCCGTCGCCTCGTACACCACGTAGCCCTCGGCGAAGGGCACGCTCGGCCAGGAGATCACGAAGCGGCCAACCCCAGCCGCGTCGGGCAGGCTCGCCCAGCGCGGCGCCTCGATCAGCGGCGCCGGCGGCGGGGCCGGATTCCACACCCGCGTCGTCCGCGTCCCGCCGAACTGGCTGACGAGGAGCCCAGCGATGTAGGTCTGGTGCACATGCGCCTGGCCGCGGGCGCGCACCCCCAAGTCGCGCCAGCGCTGGCCGTCGGCGAAGTCGACCGGAACAGCCGCGGTCCAGCGGTAGAACCGAACCTCGGGGCCGCTTCCCGGCCGGTCCTGCGGGGCGCCCCAGCCGGTCGGCGCGCGGTTCTGGTCCAGCGGCACCACGTCGGTGCCCGCGACGTCGGCTTGGTCCTTCCCGGCGAAGGTCGCCCGGACGCGCGCGGCCTCAGCGCCGGGCGGATCCGCAAAGGCGCCGACTAGCTCGACGAACTCCGGGCTTCGGTCCGACCAGTCCCAGGCGAAGTCGACGGTGAGCGCGCCCGCCTCGGTGAGCGCGACGGAGACGACCGTCGGCGCCGCTGGCTCGTCCTTCGGAGCGGAATAGGCGACCTCGCTCCAGTCGCTCCAGCGGCCGAAGAGGTCCTGCGCGGCGACGAGGTAGATGACGTCGAAGCCGAGCGGCGCGACGATGGTGCGCGGTGGATTCTGGACGGTGGCCGAGCGCGCTACGTGGTCGAGGAACTCGACGGGGACGCTTTCGTCGATGGCTCCCGGCGTGAAGGTCAGCCAGCCGCCGACCTCGGGCGGCCGCCGCGTCAGCATGATGCGCCGGCCCGTCATCTCCGGGCCGTAGCGGCCTATCGCGTAGCTCACCGCCTCCGACTGCTCCGGCGCCAGCGCGCCGGGCGGCAGCGCGGCTGGCCGGTCCCAGCGAATCGCGACGGTTTCGAGCGCCGGGGCGTCGATGCTCTGCGGCCGGGTCATGCTCTTGCGGGCGGCGAATAGGCCGGCCGGCGCCGGCACCGGGTCGGTGAGCGCGGCGGGACGGACGACATCGGCGAATTCCATCTCTGGCAGGTCGGGCCGAAGGCGATGGCGCACCGACACCATGTAGAGGTCGCCGATTTCCACCGGCATATCGAGCGCTGTGCCGAAGCCGAATCCGAGCGCGGCGAGTGGATCGGTTCCGGCGCTCATTGCCAGCAGCCGTAGCGGGTGCCAGCGGCCTCGCCCGCCGTCGCCGCTCGGCCGTCCGACAACGTCGTTGAGGAGAAGCCGGGGCATCAAACGGGCGAGGTCGTCCCGCTCCTCTATGCTGAAGTCGAAACGCTCGGAGGGCGGCGCGGAGTGGAGCATGGAATGCAGCCCTTCGAGCAGTTTGCCGCGCATCAGGAGGCCGAAGAATTTTTCGATGTTGGGCTCATCCCACGACGGAAGGGCGAGGCCGTCGCGGTCGTGGTCCGGCCAGCCGATAGGCGGCGCCCCAAGTTTCAGCCGACGAAGAGCTGCATCGATCGGCGACAACGGCTCGGTAATCGGCCCCTGCTGCTTCAGGGAATAGGGCGTGTCGGCCCAGCCGTCGTCGACGGGCAACCCAACGATTTCGAGAGGTTCCCAATCCGGTTGGTTTGCGAGTTCCTGCTTGCTCTTGCTGATGTCGGGATTGCGGAGGCGCCAGACCGTGAAGGGCTGCTCGGGCAGGCCGAATTCAGGATTGAACATCCAGCGCAATTGCAGGGGCAGCCGACCGCGGTCGGCACCGAGGCCGTGCTGCTCCTCGCCCCAGTTGATGGCGGCGGCGCGGGCGTTCAGGACGCCGAGGGCGCCATCGATGACGTAGCGTTGCACCATTACCTGTCCTCCCAGGGCGCGGCGTCGAGCAGGACATCGAGTGCCGATACGTTCACCGGGTCCGCGTTTCCCTCGAACAACGGGTGATGGATTCTGCGGAGCGTCAGCCGCAACCGGCGGCCTCTCGCTACTGGCGGGAGGATGACCAGAACCCGCGTGCCGCCCGTAGAGCGAAGGATGCGCGCGGCGAGCGGCGCTGCACCGTCTTCAGACAACTCCAGCCAAGGCCGCTGCACCAGCCGGTAGCTCTTCACGCCGGCGACAGTGACCTCCTCGGGCAGGCCCCGGCTGCGCCAAAGAGGCTCGGTCACCTCGACCAGGACGCCGAAGGGCTGGGGTTCGGCGCCACCACCGGTCCAGATCACCGTGACGCGCGGGCGCGTCGGGCGGGTGAGGTCAGCCCAACCGGCCGTCCGCAGCGCGATCTCGAAGTCTAGATCCGCGATGGGTACGACCGCGCCTACAGCCCCGCCCTGCCCCAGGACAGCGAGCGCGGCGGGATCGGCCATATAGGCGTGGCACAGGGACGATTTCGAAGTCTTCTCGATGTCGGCCGCGAGGGCCGCGTGGCTCCTGTAGCGAGAAGTCGTGAAGCTGCGGCGCAGCGAGGGGTGGGAGGGGTCGTTGAACACCGGCTTTTGGGCGGCGTCGCGGATTACCAAGTCCATGACATAGCCGGTGACCGGCTCCAAGTCGAGGATGATTGGCACCAACTCGTGTGGATCAGTAGTTGCCACGTCGAAAGGCAGGCAGTCAAGTAGCTTCGGCCCCCCTATCGCGTCCGGATCGGTTATCGCATCGATGAGCATTGAATCGAAGGGCTTCACTGCTTGTGCTGTGACGGCCAGCGGACCCGCGGCGGACAGCTTGAACTCGCCCACGTCCTGATCAAAGGCATTGCCTCGCGGATGGTTGCCCGAAGCCGCCTTCACCCAGGCGTAGATCTCGGCGTCATAAGCTTTGTACATACGGCGCACAGCCTGGCTCGCGAACACGATGCGGATCGGATCGCCATAGAAGTGGTAGTCCTCACCCTCTGATGGGCTGGTCGCCAGCACGAAGGGTTCCAGGCGGTTCGGTGGACTACTGTCGGTGCGAAAGCGGAAGGTCTGAAATTGGTCTTCCGTTCCCGGCACTTCCTTGGCTTTCACAGAGTTGCCGCTCGAATCTGCCTCGGACGTGTCAACCTGATAGGTGATGACCACCGCGTACTTCGAGTCTGGCCACAGCAGGGCGCGCTTGCTCTCGTCGGCACCAAGTGCGCCGTCCACGACCTTGCGCTTTTCCGACTGAGTCGTCTCATCGAAGGAATGGCGGCGGAACTCTGCCTCGGTTGTTGCCTCGGCGACCAGTAGGCCCCAGCGACCAGGGTGATCCAACGGGTTGTCGACCATGCCGAGGTCAACGGACACGGTGCCTTCTGGCAGATTGAGCTCGAACAGAACGAAGACCGGCTGGCGGGCCAACAGAAACGGCATCCCCGCCTTGAACAGGGCCGCAACCTTAGACAGCCACGGGCCATCCTGGTCGCGCCATTGCTCCGGCATGTCATTGATCGTGTGCACTACGCTGCCGAAATCATTCACGGAGACCTCGAAGCCAAGGTCTTTGCCAGCCGCATCGCGCGCGGCCAGCACGATTCGCCCGGTCTCGGGCGTTACGAAGATGAGTGCGCGGAGCCTGCGGATCCCATCCGTGTCGAGGCGGATCGCGTCAGGCAGCGCCTCCAGCCGCGGCAGGCCGACCTTTGCTACGAGCGTGTCGAAATCGGGATCGCCCAAAACACGAGGTCTGAGTTCCGGCTTCGTTAGAGGAGCTACGAGCAGGCGCTGATTCAGGTTGCTCCCAGCCATCACGAGCCCTGGCTTGACGTCGACCAGTGCATCCGACAGCGGCGAGCCTGAGCGCCAGGGCTCGGTGACTCTCATCTTGGTCCGGGCAGGAACCGATCGGAGTGTCGACTCATCGTCCGGCCAGGCGGCGCCCTCTAGCGTCCAGCCGATGTCAGACGGGCCAGGCGACTTCCCGTCGAAGGTCCACAGCACCGCAGCCGGGCGGGCTACGCGAGTGCAGACGTCGCCCCACTTTTTCTTCACGGTCGAGGTGCGTTCGATCGTTCGAAGCGCTGCCGTAGGCGTGGGGTCCGGGGTCCAGTTGAGCAAGGCGAGTTGCGCTCCCTCGTCCTGGCGCATGCCCTGGCCGTTCGTTCCGGCCGAGCGGGTCCACCACACGTGCGGTTGCTCGCCAGCGTCGAACGGCTCCGCATGGGGGGCACCTGCCGAATCCGTCGCTGAGACAGCGATGGACTTGATCCGGTAACGCACGAGGCGCTGGCCGCGGCGGGCCCAGGCGTTCATGTACACCTTGTCCAATTGCTTCCCGATCTGCCCACCGCCGAACGTGCAGCCGTCCTCGACAAACGGCCGCATCTCGAACTGCAGCACCGGGATCGCGTCGATCGGTACCGTTGGGCCATCGCCACCGTCGACCGCCGCATCGCCCAAGCTGCCGTCGATCGGGCCTGCTGTGCCAGAGCCCGGTAGCAGTGCTCGGCTGCGCGCGTGCAGTGACAGAGCGCGGATCATGGGATCTGGTATTGGTGGATTGTTCGGCTTGTGCCCGAGTTCCAAGGTCACGCCGCCCTTCACCGTGAACCAGAAGAAGCGCACCCTCCCTTCCACGCGAGCAAGGACGTAAAAGTCGTTCTCAGTGATCGTGAAACTGCCTTGCGCCGTCACCCCGATGCTGACGATAAAGAGGTGAAGCTCGCCGTCCAGTTGCAGGTTGCCCGTCAGCAGTGATGGCTTGAAGCTGATGCCGACGTCGGCGCTGGCCGCCACTTTCATGTAGAGACCGATGTCCTTCGGGCCCCATGTGAGAGCTGCACGGATGCCGGTCACGATCGCCGGGCCAGGCATCGGCTTCGGCGGGAATTCGGCGATGTCGCTGCCGTGGATCATCAAGTAGCCGTCCGCCTTGATGGTCGACATGAAGCGGACTGAGGCCATCAGCCCACCGAGCTTGCCGACATCGAGCCGCCAGTCGGAGGTGTCTTTGAAATTGAAGTACGCCTCTGCGGGTACGCGGACCTCGATCAGAAAGGGCACCTTGTATTCCGCGACCACACCGATCAAGAGCGATTGTTGAGATATCTCCATGATGGCTAGAAGGCGTCCGAGCTCTTCTTTGCCGCTCTTCTTTGGCCGGCGGGTCAGGATGTCTGCCTTCATCATCAGGAGAAATCGCGGACCGGGCAGCTCCAGCATCAGGAGGCCTTTGGTGCTGATCAACGTACCGCCTTCGAGCGTGCCGAGCACGGCGCCAACCCCCAACGCCCAGCCCTCGGAATCGGCTACCCACTTACCGCCGATCGGGTTGCCATTAGCATCGATGTACCAGTCGAGCGCGGTCTTGCCGTCGTCAACGTTTCGGCGGCGTCTCACCGCGAGCACGCCGAGGATGCCGAACAGCCCAATGCCGGAGCTCGCAAGCGGAATTGGTACCGGCCACTCCACATCGAAGCCGAGCCGAACCGAAACGGGTTTCTCGTCGGACTCCAATTCCAGCTCAGCAAATGCTCGGAGGTTAAGCGGCTCGCCGAAACTGGCGTCGAATTTGCCCTTGAAGCCATGCTCTAGGAGCTCCAGGCTGCCGCCGCCCTGAAGCAGGCCAACGTCCAAGTGAGCGCCGAGTGCTGTCAGCGTCGGCACCCCGCCGCCGTCCAGAGGCACTCGGACACTAGCCCGGTCGATGGTGACGATACCGAGGTCTGCCTTTGGCTGGAGGCCGACCTCGAGGGTCAGCGGGTTCTCGCGCGCCATCCGGGGCTTGTCCGGCTGCAAGAAGTTGCCGAGCGGCGGCGGGATGTCGAAGCTGCCAGGATCGCTGAGGTCAAGGTTGAACCCCTGCATCGGATCGAACACCGGCTTCAGTTCCGGTTCGCCGCCGCCGAAGGCGAGACGGAGGCCGACAGCCTTCTGGCGTACGCGGAATGGATTCCGCGACTTGACCAGCGACGCGCCGCCGACATGGACGTCGATGCTGAACTCCGTCTCCAGGTCGAAGAAGAGGATCCCCTCCGTCTCGCCCGCCGCCGTCTTGGTGGCGACCAGTCTGCCCCCATGCAGCGTCACCTGCTGAGCGGTGACCCAGGCGCTACCCGCGAGCGCACTAGCGAGAGCGACAGAGGTCGCGAGATCAACGTAGCCGCTTGATCCTGCTGCCGGCATCGCCGGCTGTAGAAGCGGTGTGAATACGGCATACGCGCCCAGTGTGTCGCGAGGTAGGTTCCGTTCGTGCGGCTCGCCGCGCACCGAGCGCCACAGAAACCCTCCCCCGCCTGCGGCTGTGAGCTCTAGGGCAACGCGCCAGGCGTCCTTGTCGGCAGGGTCCGACCCGTCGGGAAGCGCGAGAGACAGGCGGTAGCGGATGGTGTCGGGGCCCTCGTCGAGCGGAGTGCCGAGGAAGGACGTTATCTCAGCGCCGAGCCCCACGTCACCGCGCACCTCAACGAGCACCAAGCTGCCGCGGTTGAGCCGAACGCGAATTGCGACGTTTTTGAGGAATCGTGGCCGCTGCTCCGGATCGCCGACCGCGGCGACGGAGATGTCGCCGGAAAGGCCGCCGTCCGGTCGGAAGTCCAGCGTCAGGCCCGCCGCGTTTCCTCGCGCGGCGAGCGCCGGCATGCCAGGCGGTGAGACAAAGACCGCGACCTCAGGAAAGGTGAGCACAGCGCCGCCCGGATCGTCGAGGTTAAGCGTCGCCCGAGGCATATGGAGGCCGAGCACAGTGAGCGACCCAAAAAAGGCATGGGGCGGCTCCATCACGGCTTCGAGCGCGCCCACCGCATCGTGCGACGGCTCGAGACCGGCCTCGGCATCGGGCACGCCTTGCCAGGCGGTGACAAGCAGCAGCAGCCGCGGTAGGACGAGGCGGACGCCGTCAGCGCCCGGCATCTCCTCCAGAGTCTCGGCATTGAATGGACGGGCCGGTCGTAGTCCAGGGATGCGCAGCTTTGGCGCGATGAGAGTTACGCCTACCGTAACGGATAGTCCGTCCGGCGCGGGCGTGATCGCGAATTCAACTGAGCCGACCGGCACGCCGAGAACTAACGCGTCACCGAAATCCGCTGCGCGCACGGTGACGCCCCCGTTGGGCTTCGGCGAGAGCGTGAGCGGAGATACCTTCGCGTAGCCTTTGAGCACTCCTCCTTCGAGGGGCACGACCTCTTCGAGGGACACGATGGGTTCGAGGCTGGCCAGGATCTGGCCACCATCGGAATCCGAGTCAACGCCAAGGTTGTAGCGTTCATTGACGAATGTCAGCAGCGTTCTCATCGGCTGGCGTCCTCGACTGGATTGGCGGCGGCAACTCGACTGGATTGGCGGCGGCAATGTTAGCAGCTCCCGCCGCAGACCATCACTCTCAAAGTTAGGGATGAACTTCAGCTGCAAACCAGGTACAAGCTTCACCTGCAAACAACGCGTATGAGGCGTCGACTAATGGGACGCGGCGCCACTATGACCTTGACGCAGGCTGCAAATCGAGAACGTGCCTACCTCCGCACCTTCGCACGATGCGCCCGTGCCCTTGGTGCGCGCACCGCCTTCGTCGACCCGCTGCAGCGTGAAGGCGCGGCAGCCGTCGCCCCCTTGAATCCCCGTGAATCCCCTTGAACACTGCATGAAAGGACAACGCCATGGACTGGGAACTCGGTGCCGCCGTCGGTCTGATGAACAACGGCGGCTTCTGCCCGAACCACGTGGTCGATCAGCAGGAAGTTGCCGATCTCCTGGCGCGCATCCCAATGATCTGCGGCGGTCTCGACGGCGGCGATGGGCCCATCGTCGCGATGCCGGGCTTCGTCGAGCAGTACATTGCGCCCGAACTGCTTGGCGCGATCCAGACCTTCCAGTTCGTGCAAGGCGCGGCGCTGAACCAGGACTCGCGCGTGGAGCCCAACGGCCCGACGCACGCGCTGCTCGTGACGCTGGCGAACACGCCGCAGCTCGCGACTCCGCTCGGCGCAATGGTCACGCTGGATCCGTACACGCCGCGCCTCGTCGAGACCGGGCCCGCAGTCGTATCGGGGTTGCCGGCCATCGCCTACGTGCTACCCGGCAGCGACTGGGAGCTGCTGTTCGACAACGGCCAGCTTCGCGTGGAGATCAGGCTGCAAGGTGTGCTGACGGTCTCGTGGGGCGAGACGTTCGGCATGGTGTGCGTCGTAAACCAGCCTCTGAAGACGCTGCGCGAAGCGATGAGGTCGGGCAGCGCGCGCACCATGGGCGTGGTCGCGCTGGAGGCGGCATGCAGCGAGCTGCGCGGGCAGACGCGTGTGGCCGTGCACAACCTCTTCAGCGCGGTGCAGGTGTCGATGACGGCGCCCGGAGTCATCAAACTCTCCGGCAGCATCGGCGACGGCTGGAACCAGGTGTCGATCGGTTTTGAAATGCCGAACAACGTGATCGCGACCGGTTCGATCACGTTCAATGCGCGGCAGATGCCGCTGGAGAATCTGGGCGGCAGCGTGAAGATGAGCGGCACGCTGCAGTGCGCGGTGAAGATCACCGTCAGCCAGCCCGAGGGGCTGGACCAGGCCAGCATCCTCGCGCACTTGGCGGTGGCCGGCATCGTCGCCGTGCCGGTCGCGACTTGGTTAGCCGAAAGCGCGACCGTGGCCGGCGCTGTCTCCGGCCTGGGCCGCGCGGCCGGTATCGTTGCCGAACGCGTCATGCTGGGGCTTTCGCCCGCGTTCGCGCTCTGAAGGCCGCCGGCTGCCGGCTGTACAAGTCGCTCGCTGACTACGCAAGGGTTCGCTACTGACCTCGGATGGCGAACTACCGAGATGCCTCCCATCCTGCACGGTGGGCCTTCGAGGTGGTGTCGTGGCGAGCATCATCCTCGGCATGCACGTAGGTGTTGGTCGTGGCGATGTTGGCGTGCCCCAGGTTGTCGCGCACGACCTTGAGATCCACTTGGTCACTTTGATGGCTCCCCGCTGTGTGGCGCATCCAATGGGTTGACGCCTGCTCAATGTGCGCTGCGGCGGCCTCCGACTCAGGATCGCCACGCAGGCGCAACCGGTTTGCCGTCTCACGCATCAGCGACTTGACGATCTCGTGCACCGCCGTGCGGGCCATCGGCTTCACTGGGCCGATGATGGGCAGCAGCAATGGCGTGGTTTCGTCAAGGGTGCCGAGCGGCGTCAAGCCGCGTGATCGCCGGTACTGCATCAGCTCGGCCATCAATTCGGCAGTCGCCGGCACCAGACGAGTCTTGTTCCCCTTTCCGGTGACCTCCAGCCACCAGCGCTCCTTGCCGTCAGCGCCCCGCCGGCAGAAGAAGCCCGACATGGTGGAGTCGCAGACCTCGGACACGCGCAGCCCGCCGATGTAGAGCAGCGAAAACAGCCAGCGCACGCGCGCAGCGTGAGCGCGCTCACGCTCGCTGCCTGTGGGCAACGACTCGATAGTCAACCTCACTTCTTGCCAGTGCGACATGGGCAGGAAGCGCGTGACGCGAGGGGCGCGGTGGTTGCGACGGCGCCGGGCAAGCGCGAGTGGGTTGCCGGCGAGATAGCCGGCTTCCACTAGCCAGCTGAACAGGCTGTTGATGATGCTCAGTGCCTGGCGCACGCTTTGAGGGCTCAAGGGGCCGGCAAATGGTCGCCACGCTGGCGAACTTCGCGCGGGCTTTTGACCCGGGGGCATCACCCACAGGTGTGCCGGCTCGGGACTGGCCAGGAAGCGCTGATAGATCAGCATGTCCTCATGCGTCAGATCGGACAACGCCACGCCACGCTGCAGCACGCACCACAGAAGGAGGAGCTCGGACTCCTTGCGGTAGCTGGCCAGGGTGGCTGGAGAGTCGGCGTAGCGGGCCAACCACGCCAGCACGGCTGAGCGGTCATCCTCGGCCGCGATCTGCATCCGCCCTCTGCCGCGATTGCGGCCCGCGCGTCCGGCCAGCTGCTGGGGAGCCATCAACTGGTCAATCGGGGCGATCTCAGGCACTTCGTTGTTTCAGATAGGGGCACTTTTGAGAATTATGGACATTAGAAGACTTATGTCCATAGATTTGCGGATACATCATTGAATCTAACGTTTTACGTTGTATTATTTGATGATGAGCACTGAATCAGAAATCCAGTCCGAGATCGAATCCCTCAAGGAACGGTTCAACGAAACCAAGACCTTGTACCGCGAGGTCTGCGCGCTGCTGTTCTTTCGCTATGGCATCACGCCCACCGCGAGCAAGCTCTACCAGTACGTGCGCAAGGGCTCGATGAGCGCCCCAGCGGATGCGCTGGCCAGGTTCTGGGAGGAACTGCGCGGCAAGGCCCGCGTGCAGATCGATCATCCTGATTTGCCCGAGGCGCTCAAGGCCGCTACGGCCGACGCCGTCCAGACAATTTGGAGTCAGGCCACCGAGCTGGCCAGGACGGAGCTGGCCAGCCTGCGCGTGGAAACGCAAGCGGAGTCGACCAAGGCCCTGGCCGATCTTGGGGCCGAGCAAGAGCGTGCCGATGCCCTCGAAGCCTGTGCGCGCGAGCTGCAGAGCCGTCTGGACGAGCTGGCGGCTCAGCTTCAGCAACGCAGCGCGGACCTGGAAGACGAACGCCGCGGGCACGCGGCCACCACGGCGCGCACGGAGGCGCTGCAGCGGCAGGTGGGTGAGTTGCAAGCGCAGCACGAGCGCACCCGAGCGGACTTCGGCGTCGAGCTAGATAAAGGGCGAGCGGCCATCGAGGCCGCCAACGAGCGAGCCGGTGGCGCCGAGCGCAGGGCGCTGCGCGAGATCGAACAGGAGCGCGCGGGGCGCGCTGCTGCGGAGAAGCAATTGGAGGGCGTGCGCACCAAGCTGGTCGAGACCGAGCGCCAAAGCCAGGCCAAGGCCCTGGAGTTCGTCACGGCGAACACCCGGGCCAGCTCAGAATTGGATGCCGCGAAGACAGCGGTCAAGCACCTAACGGCAGCGTGCGATGCTCAGGGCCAGCAACTCCAAAACGCCCTGCAGCAGGCCTCACAGTTCAAGGCCGAAGCCGACACCTTGCGCAGCTTGGTCGAGCAGTTCAAGCCCGTTGCGCCGGCCAAGCCCGCGCGCTCCAAACGCAGCACTGGCTGAGCATCAGAAACTCTCTACAGAACAATGTCTTAGTAAACTTTCTGCGGATTTTTCAGGAATCACGGTCGACCCTCGAGATGGTCATGCGGCAACTTGATCGCATTACCCAACAGCCCGAAGTCATGGGCGGCAAGGCGTGCATCCGCGGGATGCGCGTCACGGTCGGCATGCTGGTCGGCCAGATCGGCGCCGGTCACACTGTTGATGAGGTGCTCGCCGCCTACCCGTACATCGAGCGCGCCGACATCATGCAAGCGTTGCAGTACGTAGCGTGGCGGTCGGAAGAACGCGAAATCACGCTGGCAAGCGCCTGACGAACAGTCGCATGCGACTGCTCATCGGTAAGCGTCCGATCTTCGCCTATTGACGAAGCGGTGAAGGATCAGGTTTCGATGGTGTGATGCTGATCGAGTTGGCCGGCGACGTTCCAAGGCAGAAGCGCTTCGAGCTTGTTACTGGGATGCTCAGCGATGCGTTCGAGGACGAAGCGCAGATAAGCCTCGGGATTGATCCCGTTGAGCTTGGCAGTACCGATCAGGCTGTAGATCGCTGCGGCACGATGCCCGCCGGCGTCTGATCCGCAGAAAAGAAAGTTCTTCCTGCTGATTGCGACCACACGCAGTGATCTTTCGGCCGCGTTGTTGTCGATCTCGATGTTGCCGTCGTCGCGGTAGCGCGTCAGCGCGGGCCAGCGCGATGTGGCGTAGCGAATGGCGATCGCCAGCTCCGACTTCGCCGACAGCTTGGCAGCGGTCTGCAGCAGCCAGTCCTTGAGATCGGCGAGCAAGGGCCCGGCACGGGCCTGGCGCTGCGCCTGCCGGTCCGTTGGCTGCCGTCCTCGAATCTCTTGCTCGATGACGTAGAGCGCGCTGATCCGGTTGAGCGCTGCGAGCGCGATCGGCGAGGCGTTCGCCGCATGCAGATCGAAGAATTTTCTTCTTACATGCGCCCAGCAGGCGGCCTCGAAGATTTGTCCGGTGCCATAGAGATGATGGAAGCCGGCATAGCCGTCGGCCTGCAGCGTGCCGCGAAAGTTTTTCAGATGCGCGCGCGGATGCTCGCCTTTGCGATCGGGCGTGTAGCGGAAGAAAACCGCAGGCGGAATATCGCTGGCCGCCGGCCGATCATCACGCACATAAGTCCAGAGCCGTCCGGTTTTGGTTTTGCCCAGACCCGGCGACAGCACCGGCACCGGCGTGTCGTCGGCGTGCAGCTTCGATCCGCTCAATACATGCTGGCCGATGCGATCCACCAGCGGTGCGAGCAGTGCCGCGCTGCCACCGACCCAGTCCGCCAGCGTCGAGCGTTCGATCTCGACACCTTCACGCGCGTAGATCTCGGATTGCCGATATAGCGGCAGGCAATCGGCGTACTTGCTCACCAGCACATGCGCCAGCAGACCGGCGCCGGCCATGCCGCGGGCGATCGGCCGCGAGGGCGCTGCGACCTGCACGATTTTCTGGCACCGGTCGCAGGCGCACTTGGGCCGGACGTGCCGGATCACCCTCCAGTGTTGCGGCACAAAGTCGAGCACTTCGGAGACGTCCTCGCCAATGCTGCGCAGCGCACCGCCGCAGCTCGGACAGGCCGACGCCGGTGCGTGGACGATCGCTTCGCGCGGTAGATGGTCCGGCAGCGGGCGATGCCTCGGCGTCGGGATCGAAGCAGTGGCGGCTGGCGCCGCTACCGTGGCGACACTCGGCGTCTCCAGCGCTTCGATCAGCAGTTCGAGTTGCTCGATCTGTTGATCAAGTTTTTCGGACGAGCGGCCAAACTGCATGCGCTTGAGCCGGGCCAGCTGCAGCTTGAGTTTGTCGATCTGCGCCTGATGGTGACGCACCGTCACATGCAGTTGCGCGGCCTGCGCGCGACGCTCGATCAGCAGCGCGCGCAGGGCTTCGACATCGTTCGGAAGGTCTTCTGAAGTCGGCGCATCGAGCATGATTTCTCGATGCAAAAACCTTGCAAGATCAGGCCGCTTTCGAGGGTCTCCAGCTCCGTTCTGGACGCCGCCAATCAATGCCTTCGAGCAGCATCGAGAGCTGGGCTGCGGTCAGGCACACCGAGCCCGATGTCGCCTGCGGCCAGACAAATCGGCCACGCTCCAGGCGCTTCACAAACAAGCACATGCCGTCGCCATCCCACCACAGCAATTTGATCAGGTCGCCGCGTCGGCCGCGAAAGACGAAGACGTGCCCGCCGAACGGATCTTCGGACAGCGTGGTCTGCACCTGTGCCGCCAGACCATCCATGCCGCGGCGCATGTCCGTGACTCCCGCCGCCAGCCACACCCGCGTGCCGGCCGGCAAACCGATCATGCGCGACGCGCCAGGCAATCGAGGATCGTGCGCAGCTGCTGCGCATCAACTGCACCGCGCAATCGGACTGTGGCTTCGCCGATTACGATCTCAATCGGGGATTCCGGCGAGCTGGGCCTCGTCGCCGCCGGCGCATTGATCGGGATCACCGGCAGCAATTCGGCGCTCGCTGAAGGCGTGCGCGTCACCGAGGCCTCATGCGCTTTAATCCACTTGCGCAGAAGATTGGCATTGACCTGATGCGTCAGCGCCAGCCTCGCCACCGATACGCCCGGCCGTAAGCACTCTTCCACCAGCGCGCGCTTGCCTTCTCGGCTGTAGATGCAGCGACCGTTCTGCTTCCGGCCCACCACAAATCCCGGCACAGCCGCACTGAGTCTCTCCGTCATAGGTGTCCACCTCGAATTGCGTGGACACCATCCTTGTCTCTTACTTCACCGACCGCTAGATGGTCTTCGGATGACGCTTACACTTCACCGACCGCTAGATGGTCTTCAGATGACGCTTACGCTCATCGATATGAACCTGTCGCCGCGTTGGGTCGGCGTGCTGAACAGTGCCGGCATCGAGGCGGCGCACTGGTCAACGCCCGGGGTGAGCAATGCACCCGATAGCGATAGCGATAGCGAAATCATGGCCTACGCAGCGGAGCATGGTTATGTGGTGCTGACCCACGATCTGGACTTCGGCTCGATCTTGGCGGCCACCCACGGCGAGAAGCCCGGTTGTGCGGTCGTTTTGCGTGTAGTGTTGCCTCCATTGTTCGATGAGGATGCGGGCTTCTTTGAGGCTGTAGAAGATTTCGCTGTTGAGCAGTTCGTCTCTGAGCTTGTTGTTGAAAGATTAGCAGTAACCGTTCTCCCACCCGTAGGTTTGGCCCTTTTCGTGAGGCCATGCTGAGTGGCCTCAATCTTTCCGCCAGCGAGCAGTTTCGACAAGAATTCCGCCTTCAGACCGCATTTGATCGCGCTAATTGTCAAACTGACGCAGCGTCATCTACCTCAAGGAGCAGCAGGTTGAATCCATTCTCGATGATTTCGATTGCTTTCTTCTCGGTATCACTGGGAACGACTTCCACGCGTATGCCGAGCGTCTGTTCAGCAGGACAGCTTAAGTTTTTTGCGTGCACTCGACACGTCAGTCCGACGTTTAGCGTCGCAACTCCAGGAGGGGGCCGCGCGAGGATGCCTTGGAAGCAGACATGCTCCGGTTCGCTCTGATGTCGCCACAGTCCACAGGCGCGATCAAGCTGCTCGCTAGGCTTGTCGATGTCCGCTGACGACCATTCAAACTGATCGTTGGGAGACGGCGATGGAATGCTCAATAGGTGCCTGGACATATTATGCGGATACCTAGGTACAGCCACCAGACTTGGTGAATAACTGCGCGCCAATTCGAGGAACGATACATGCCGTCCCTGGGGAATTTTGGGCGGCGGCGGCATTTCTTCTAACCCAGTCTCCTTTTTTGATTTCACGTACACCTTGAATGCACCTTTCGCGATGAAATTCGCGACAGCTGCCTCGGCTGGGCGGGTTCCGAGATTGGTTAATATCGCTTCAAAATTGATCAACCGCGCAGGATACTCGAGCCGCTTATGCAGAGTTCTAAAAAATTCGTAAAGCGCCTTTAGCCATTCCGGGTACAACTCTTCCTGATACCGGATGACTTGAGCGGGATCCGGCTTCCTCCGCTGTTTACCTGCGATCTCCCAAAAGGAATGCACGGACCGATGGCTAACGTCGACCAACGGCTTGGAAGGCTCATCACTAAAGCTCGCCATCGGATAGCAAGACGCAACCTTTCGAACAAATGCCTCGACACGTTCCCCTGTCAGCGCTTCGTAGCGAGTGAGCCGAACGGGGGATGTTCCGCCTTCTCTGCTCAGCACAATATCGATCTTCGGCTCGGCCCGGAGAAGGGTATCGAGCCGCTGTTTCAGCTGCCTATTCTCAATTTCCGTTTCGTCCGGATCATTAGAAAGGAACCAATTATCAGGGGGTATCTTGCAAAGGAAATGAATGTTTTTGGCCGCAACGCGAAGATTAGTATCCCGAGTCAACAAGTAGGTCCGTTCATGATTATGTCCATCACGGAACTCGATTGCTTGCAGCAGGATGAGATGATCCGCGATTGTCAGTTCGAGGCCGGTTCCTTGAACTTTATGTCCGGTTTCGTTGGCGAATGCAATCGTCACTTCGGGAGACTTTTCCCGAAGGCTGAGCGGCCCATTGCAGTCGAGCATCTTGCTGAAAAGTACGCCCGCGTCGCGGGCACGCTTCTGCAACCGCTTTCGTGAGTTCGTCTTGTGCCGATCAATCTCTTTGATAACCATCGGTACGAGGATGATGTGGATCTCGGCCTCGGCTGGAAATAGCTCCAGCCACGGTAGATCCTGCAATTGCAGACACTCGAGCAAGACATTGCTGTCGATGACAACGCAAACCATACCGGCCTCCTAGTATTCGGTTGGCTCAAGCACATTGATTTCTGAAACAACCCAACTGCGAAGCAGTCGCGACCCTTGCGCGGCCGCCATCATCCAACAACGGCGTGGTCAACGCGAGAAAGAAAATAGCTGTTGCTCACAGTCCTGCATCCTTCGAGCCGAACAAAGGCACGACGTTGGTGCCAAGAGCTTCCTCCGGCCGTTTCACGATGAGATCAAGTAGCGCGGGCTGAACGCCCATCTGACGGGCAATAGCCGACACGCGAATTCCAAGCTGTTCGCGCATGACCTTCAGCCCTTCCTGCAAGACTTCTGGCTCTTCGTGCGGAATGCGGTGGTCCTCAGATTCCTCGAGCGCCTCGCCATGCCGCTTAAGGTAGATGTAGCCGGTACGTACTTGGTCCTCGCTGAACTGGCCAAGCTGGTGACCACGGAAAAGGATCGCCTTCTTGGAGGTGCCCCAGCGGAGCTTGAGTTCCGACAGACCAGACCAGTTCAACCTGCCTCCGCGCAGCCCTAGACGGCATTCGCTGCCGAAGGACGAGCGTGGCAATAGCAGCGAGCTGGCGAATCGATTTGCCTGACTCTCGGTAAGGCGATCCCCTGTCAGAACGCCTATGTGAAGCGCCAAGTGCCCCAGCTCGTGCGCGATACCGAAGCGCTCTCTGCAACTTGATCGACCGGTGGCATTAAGTGCGATCACCGGCCGTTTCGTGGCGAACGAGACAGCATCAATTTCCTGGGCGAGTCCGTCGAACTTGGCCACCACTGCCCCTGCATTCTCGGCGATCCGGGTAACATTACTGAGCGGGCCCGCGCCTAATCCGAACCGAGCCCGAAACTGTTCTGCGCCTCGCTCGATTGTCTCGTGCGAGGTTACCTCGGCGGCATGCATCCGGTACACCGGAAGATCGACATGCTTGTCCAGAACGCTGACCAATCGCTTGAGCATTTCTCCTCGCGCTCGACCGATCTGGCGCAGTGCGACCTTGGTCGTTAGCTGGCGACGGAAATGACACTGCTCGTCGGAGATCGGATCTGGATCAAGCGTGTAGAAGAACTCCGGCAACACCTGCAGCTGTTCGACCATGGCCATTTCAAGCTGAGCAGTGACAGATTCGCCGCCAGCCTCAACGCGACTCAGAAACTGCTTGGATACACCGACTCGGTCGCCGAGATCTGCGAGCGAGAGGCCATGGAACAAACGGATCAGACGGAGGTTGGTGCCTAGAAATACGTTGGTCACGACTGACCGTTGGCGGTGTCGCCGACATCGGGTTCGACTCGCTTAGGAGCAACGGCGGGTTTTTCAACAGCAACGGGTGCTGCAAGAGGCAGATCGCCGACTGCGTGGAACGAACGAACCTTATCGCTCACCCAGCGAGTGATCAAGCTTTCCATCGCCGTGAAACCAAGGAACTCAACATGAGGGTCGGAAACCCCCTCAAGGCCTCGGTCTATCACGAAACAGAACCGGCTTGGGATCTTATCGTCATCAAAGTCCAAGAACGTGGCCTGATAGCGGTTGGCGGTCTTTACGGCATCCTTCTTTGGATCGTCGGGGTCATCATTACTGAACCGGCAAGGGATGCCCTCAATCGAGAAAACAAGGTCATTTCCTGGATTCAGAATTCCGAGCCAGGAGTGCTTTTTCGAGGTTGCTTCGCGCAGAATGCGAACCCGCTGGCGCATGAAGGCGGTGCAGCCGCGGGTATAGCCGTTGTCCGTATCCCGGACGAGATCATCCTCGGTTGCATTCAGCTCTTCGAGCAGCCATCGCGAGACGGCCTGCAGCCTAGCGGTAGATAGCTGGGGGTGGAATGAAGACGGCGGCGGCAGGGTCATTGTGCAAAATCCTTAATTCGTCAACCTAATGATTGTGCATTTTCTGTAATTCGTCAACCCAAGTACCGCTTTGTCGCTGCCAAATCTCCCAAAGCCGGCAGTTCTTTCACGTCTGGGAGGGACGATCTCACACATTGGCACTCGACGATATACTCAATCGCCGGCTTACGTCAGCCCACTGTGCCCAACCCGAAATACTCCGATGCAGAGCTGCTGCATGCACAGCCCGCTTAAATCGGGCCCCCACTTCGCTATCGCGCAGCGGTCGTCCGACATAACTGAGGAAAAGCGCCTTAGTGGCGGGATGGTTGGATCCAGACCATAGACTACGCCGGTACCAGCACAGCATGAGCGTCACGTCTTCTGCAGTACGCACCCCGTGGAAGAACGAAAAGCGCTCGACGCGCTCCGAGAAATCGTCGATCTTTAGCGTCAGGAGCTGCAAGATGGTCAGGTGCAAACAGCGCCCCGCGATGAACATCACCTTGTCCCTCAAAAGCAAGACACGCCGCTTGGGAGCAGCCGACGTGATTTCCTGATCGATCGAAGCGAGCAGCAAATCCGCCAAGTCGTCGTCGACGCCGACACAGCGTTCCAGGTACCTCGAGAGGTCCCTGCCCGAAAATCTTCTGGTCAAAGCCGAAAGGCCCGCTGTGCTGCGGCGCTCGACGCTTTCAACGATGGCTTTTGCTTCGGTCTTCGAAATAACGGCTCGCCCTTGGAATACATGTTGTCGCAGCACCGCCCCAATCCAATACGGCATCTCGTCGACATCGCGTACAAACATAGAATAGGGCGAAGGTATCCGCGAACAGTAGGCTAAAAATTGATCGGGCCACTCCGCGAGTAATTCGGTTGCTGTGCGCAATTGAAGCAGCCGCGTTGCCACCGGCGCGCGCTCAAATAGAACCCCCCGCTCATGTAAGTGTTCAACTCTCGAGCGGCCGGAAATCAGCATGCGCAAGCCGGCGAAGAAAAGGTGCGAGTACACAACAGTGCGGTCGTTCACCGCGGCGTATCCGTCAGCAATTACTTGCCCAATGCGCTGCTGCATTGCGATATCGGCCGCATCTGCCGCGACAATGTTTGTTGCCATGCGCGCTCCGCAGAATGCGCATAGCCGCATGCTGTGCTTTGCCGGGAAACTTCGTCGCGACGACATATCTGCCCGATGTGGTGCGAAGGGGCGTTGACAAGAAGCACACCGATCATGCAACAAGACCAGATGGTGAGTGCAGAGAACGAATAGCGACAGCCGCCACCGGCGGCGCAGGTACGGGATTTCATCTTCTTCAAGGCAAATCGGACAGAACTGCTGCCCGTATCCTCGCCGCACACGATGAAACACACTTAGCGGCATCACGAATCGTGTTATGCCGAATTCGTTGAAACGTTCGAAGACGATCGATTCAAATGCTCGCAACGTCATATTGAAAAGGCGATCGCTATTTAAGCCCGCGTGGCTAGCTAGCGGACCCAACAACCAAGGCGGTGCATGATGATCAATATCCCGTGTCCAGATTTCACGGGCGCGCCCAAATTGTTGTGCGTAGAAGCTATGCACCTTGAAACCGTTCTCGCGGGCCAAGCGAATCATCCAGGATGACAGTACCTCGTCATCCAGTGGTTGCGGATGAACCGGCCAAAGCCAGCGTCCCATGGGGGTGACGTCAGAGCATAGAGGCAGCCTGCTTTCGCATCGACGGCGGTACGTAGCCGCAGGAGGTCAGGGCCTCTGGGGTGATCTGCTCGGCTCCCGTTTTGATTGCGTGAATTGCAGCAGCATTCAGTAATGCCGACATTTCGCCAATCGTGCCGCTTGCCAGGTCAGCAATCCGGCTGGCCAAGGGCGGGGCGGATAGGCGAGACGGCTTACGAAGGGGCAGCACGCGCTCAAAGCTTGCGAGCAGCCGGCCAAGTTCTGCGTTCTTCTCCCATTTTGGAAGGACTTCCGGAGTGAAACGGTTGGCTAGTTGCGGGTCTGTTTGTATGGCGCGCACGGCCTCTGCGGTTCCAATCCCCACGATGGGGACGCAAAGCTCATTGCCAATATATTTTAATACATTCAGGCAATTGCGTTGCTTGACATAAGGGCCGGCGAGCAAATGCTGAAGTTCATCCACCATGATTATTCCGAGATTCACCCGCTTCAGAACGGCCACAACGCGATCACGTTTCGCGTCTGTGGATTCGCTACGTGGTGCAGATTCAAACAAACGGCCCAGCATGGCGTTATAGAGCCCTCGCTCGTCGGGACCGGGCGGAGCCTGGATGTAGAGGACAGGAACGTTTATCGCCTCCCCGGTGGGGTTTTCACTCGCTGGGTGTTTCTCCCGAAACTTAGTGACCAGCATGGTTTTGCCGTTGTTCGTCTCCCCGACAATGAGCATATTCGGCATGCGGGGCTGTAGCGGGTGCTCAAGGAGATCCTCAAGCTTCCCGAGGATTTCCTGCGATCGACCGTAGCCGATCCACCGTGGCTTGCGAATATGCTGGCACCGGTCCTGATCAGACAAGTCGAGCTTGGCGGCTGCGGTATCCGATAAATGTGGGGCGCCGGTCATTTTGCCTCCTCAATCTCGTCGAATGGCTGTACCTCGTCGCCCCATACCGGCTCAAGAATCGGCAGAACGGCGGAAGAGGGCGAGATCATCCCGACATCACGCCAGTTTCGGCGCCGCTGTGCAGTTCTACGCGCTTTCCGGGACTTTTCGGTTGCCTCCATCTCAACGCGTGTCATTTCTGCAATCCCAGCGAAGATCGTGTCCTCGTCGGGCTGAAGTTCAGGGCGTTCAGTGAGGTACTTCAAAGCCGCATTGAGATCCCAGACGCTGATACGCGGACGGGTCAGGTTGCGATAGGGTATCGGGTAATAGACCTTCGTCTCAGGATCCAGAAACCAGACCTCGCTGATGTCACGCGGATCGCGCGCGAACACAAATTTTCGTTTCAGCTTGGCATTGTGGGGGTCCCGAGCGTGGATCCACGTTCGCAAGACGTCGGCGTAGTAGTGAATGTTGTCGATGACTACCCCGTATTCTTGGATTGTCCTCTCGACAAATGGCATGAAATCAAGTCGGAGTTTGAATTCATCCTGGATCGGTTCAGGTAGTCCGATCCCTAAATGGGTGTCCGTACCCAAAACGAACTGCTCATAAAACTTGATGGGCGGCACACGGCCAATTCCGCGATGCGCCCGCTGGTGATAAACCTTGGTGACGAAGGTCGCGAACCAGCGCTCAAATTCTGAGAGCGTCATCGTGGCACGGCTAGCCGAATCGTATTCCCCCCGCTCGGCCACATTCGAAAACGTCGTGCCCGGAAGGCTCTGTATGCGCGAGGTTAGCGTGCGAAATAGGCGCTCGACATGCCCACCGTAGTTCGGCTGTCCCTTCGGTCGATTCTCGATCAGGATCCCATACTCGCGGCCGGCACGCTCGAGCATGGTCCCTCTAAATTCGCGGGCGTTGTCGGCATACACCTTGACCGGAATGCCGTGAATGGGCCATTTGGCGTCTAGCCCGTGTTCTGCAAGCCATTTATCTTTTGGCAAAATTGCATGGGCGAGTGCCAGGCCCGCCGACAGGGCCCCCGGCGGATCCAGCGATACGCAAAATCCAGCAAGCATTCTCGTGCAACAATCCGTGACGATCGTGAGATAGCCTCGACCGATTTCCCTTCGATGTTGTTCATCGACCAGACACAGATCAATTGGTGAGTGATCGATCTGATAAACAGCCAGCGGGACATCGGCCCCGGGTAGAGAGCCATGAAGCGGCTCATAAGTCTCCCTCGCCTTCTTACTGCTGTAGCGCTTCGACATGACCAAACGGTCTTGTATTCGATCGACGCGGCGGCGAACAGTCGATAGGTTGGGCACCTTAATCTGTTGACTTCGGCACTCGGCTGCAACGCGCTCCCATAATTCCGCCACGCTGGGGCGTTCCTTCGCGAGGTAAAAGGTGTCAATTTTTTCCCTAATAACAATTTCGACGGACTCCGCTAGACGGGACTTGCCGTCGTCACTGCGGCCTCGGCGAAGAAGAGTAGAAACGGTTTTCCCACGCTCCCACCGGGCAATCCACCGATATATCGTCGCTGCATCCTTGCCGAAGCGCTCCGCGACCTCGGTCACCTCCTGCTTGGAACGATGGCGCCGTTTGCGGGCCAAAAGCGGACGAATCGCTTCAAAACGGCTCCAGACTTCATCCCATTCTTTATCTGGAATGGTCATTAGCCCATGCGACCCCGCCTGGGTAGCAATGGCCAAGCGGAGTTCCGATGGTGCCACCTGTTCCGTAATGCCGCTTTGCGGATTCCGAATGAGCACGCGATCGACAGCCTGAATATCCAGCAGAATCCACTGCTGTTCCTTCCAAATGACCGGTGCTCCGGGAATGAGCCGATTCATATTAGGACCTCAAAGACCAGATCGGAGATTGCATGGTCAGCGGTCTGCCGAAATCGCATCCGATTTTTCGTTCCGCCAGAAGTTTCCACAACAACGGCAGCAGCGTGGCTTGTGCCCATTTATCCCGCCCAAGGGCATGGATGAGTTCCCGGGGCTCGCTTTCCGCGCGCCTGGCAAGCTCTGTCAGCACGCACTCTTCGGTTTCTGGTGCACTGTTTCGGTGCATATACGGCAGGAGGAAGCGCACATTATCTAGGAAAGGGGTCCGAATTTCGCGTTCGGTATAGACATCGAAAGTCCACCCGCGCTCAACCGCAAAATCGCGCGCAGCCCGGAATCGCGATCGCCACTCTCGCCATGCGCCCTCGAATGCTTTCCGGTATTTGATCTCAACCAAAATTGGTCTGGGATCGTCGACGGGAAGGTCCTGGCGCCATTCAACCAAGCCATCTGGGGTGTATCTATGGCGTGCGCTATTTCTATCCTGATATGAGATGGTCACTGGCTGCGGCGTATAAATATCAACCGCGGCGTTAAATTGCAGCAGGAGCATGAAATCGCGCTCCAGCGCAGATTCATAACGATTCCCATTGGGCATAGTGCCGGTGATACTTCGGCTTTGAATCCCAATGCGGCGTACTGGGCCAGAAACCAGTTTCGATCCGTTAGTCGCAGTCATTTTGCTCATAATCCTGATATTCGCATTTAATCTGCGGTTTATCAGGCGGCGGAAATCCGCGGCCGGGCGAGATTACACTGGCCCACAACGGCGTTTTATTCCTAGACGAATTGCCCGAGTTCGAGCGCAACGTGCTGGAAGTATTGCGCGAGCCGCTCGAAAACGGCCGTATTACGATCTCTCGTGCCGCGCGGCAGGTAGATTTCCCTGCGCGCTTTCAGTTGATCGCTGCGATGAATCCATGTCCTTGCGGTTATCTCGGCGATGCCGGCGGCCGTTGTCGATGCACGCCGGATCAGGTGGCGCGTTATCGCGGGCGCTTATCCGGGCCGTTGCTGGACCGTATCGACTTGCACATCTTCGTGCCGCGTCTGGAGGCAGCGGCGCTCAGCGCGGCAGCGGCGTCGGGCGAGGACACGAGCAGCGCCGTAGTACGGGCACGCGTGGTGGCGGCGCGGGCGCGGCAACAGGCGCGCGGCGGCAAGCCGAACGCGCAACTCGGGCCTAAGGAGTTAGAGCGTGATGGTGCGCTCGACGACGCGTGTCGGCAATTGCTGGCAACGGCGGCGACGCGGCTGGCGCTTTCAGCGCGGGCGTACCATAGGATCTTGAAAGTTGCCCGGACAATTGCCGATCTGGCTGGCGTGGAGGCGATTGCGACGGCGCATATTGCCGAAGCGCTGCGCTATCGCCAGATGGACGTCGCGGCTTAAGCCTATCTAAAAATCGAAGCTTTTGCGAATGCCGATCACGATGCGCGGCAGGCGTCGGCCGTCGACATCAAGATTGGTTCCAGCGGCCTGCAGGTAGGCGGTAAAGTCATGTGGGAACTGCTGCTGCAGGCTTGCCGAATAGTCGAGGTACGGTTGACCGCGACCGTTGCTGCTGCGTTGAGCAATCAGCCGCCGCACGCCGTCGCCATCATTCCAGGCCAGCGTGCCGATCAGTAGCAAGGTACGCCGCAGCGGGTATTTTAGGGTGCCGTTGATGCGGTAACCGGGTGCGCCAAAATTGTAGTAATCCGGCGCGTAATACAGTTTAACTGCGGCTGGGCCTACCGATAAGCCGGCATAGGCTTCTGCGTAATCGAGATTTTGCGCGCGCGGGCCGTGGCGGTCGCCGGTGTACAGATTCGCCGATACGCCGGCATCGACGCTATACGGAATCAATTCGCGGAACGTCAGTGAGCGACTGTAGCCGGCGTAAACATCTAATTCGGCATCGCCAGCGCTGCGGTTATTGCCGACGCGGCTGCCGATATAGCTGCGGTTATCGAAGCCGTAGTCGCCACGGGCGCTGTAAGACAAGCCGTTGTTTTGCGAGAGCCCACGGAAAAGCGCGTCGCTCGCCAAATCAAGTTGTACGCTGGGATAGCCCGCCCAGGCGGGTGTGATCGTCGTTGCGGTGAGCAGTGCCGCGAAAACGGTCCGAATGCGAGCTGAAAATTGAGCGTTGCCCATGCCGCACTATAGCCGTTGCAATTTGCCGCTGGGGTATTCGACGGCACCGGACGCAACAAAAAGGGCCGCGCGACAGACTGTTTCGAAACTGCGGCACTGGCGTTTTGTTTTTAGGGCTTTGAAGCGAGGAATCGGCTCAGGCGAGCGCGAGTCTGCGAGTTAGCGCTTCATGACCGAGGATGTTGATCATTCTTTTGAGGCTGTAGGCCATCACCGCGATGCTGAATTCGGCCTGCGCACCGCGCAGCCCCGGCAATAGGAAGCGGGGATGGCCGAAGATCCGGTACTTCAAGGTCCCGAAGGGGTGCTCGACGGTGCATCGTCGGATGCGCATCGTGTCCGGTGTGCGCGCTGGTACCTGCGCTGGAGCACTTCATCGTCGAAATGGCGGGTGATGAAACGACGCGGGGCCAGGGTGCACTTGGGACTCGAGCGCGCAGACGCCACAGACGGCGGCATCGCCGCCATCAGTCACGGCTCGATCGCGCCGGTGCTGCTGTTTTCTGGCCAGTGTTTGCCCGGCTGGACAGGTGTACGGGCCGGCCGTAGCGTCGTAAGTAAACAGGCTTCGATCCAGCAGGGTTCCATCGCACGGGTTGTTGACCGAGCGATTGGCTGGGACATGGACCACGATCCCTTGTTCCTCGCAGGCGCGGGCTTGTTCGCCATTAGAGTACCCGGCATCAGCCACGACCTTCAAAGGTCCTGCGTGATCCGGTAGCGTCTGCCGGGCCGCTTGGGCCATCGGCTGCAGACAACGATTATCCGCGGCATGGTCCGTCACCGCCTAGGCGATGATCTGAGCGTGCTCGGCATCCACCGCCGTTTGTACGTTGTAAGCAGGTACGTTGCCGCCAGCCGTACGCATGAAGCGCTTCGGGCTCGGGGTGAGCCGCCAGCTTTTCAAGTGCTGCTGCAACCGCCGTCGTGTCAATCTCGATCTGATCCTGCGCATCGGCGCTGTCCATCTGTGCCAGGTCGCGCGTCAGGGCTTCGCGCCCGCCCACGCTCTTGGCGCTGCTGACGGCACGGAATTTCGATCCGTCGATGGCGACCCAGTCCCCACGGATCAGCCCCACCGAATCAGCGAAGGCGATCAGGGCCGCGCCAGCCTGAGTCACCGCATCAGATGCAGACGCCGAAATTCGGCGATGGCCTTGTGATCCGGCGTCAGCCGGCCCGGCAGCCACATCAGCTCGACATTGCGTCGGCACTCCGCCTCCAGACGGCGAGAGGAGCGCACCTGCTGCAGGTACCCATACAGGTAGCGCTTGAGCAGGTCCCACGGGTCGTAACCCGGACGCCCCGTCTCGGCCGGTGCGGCGCGAACAAAACCCAGTCCCGCCATATCCAGCCGATCTACGAACGCTTCCAACACGCGACATACATGATCTGTCGGAATCAGATCGTCCAAGGCCAAGGGAAATAGCGAACCCTGTGTTCGACCGGAACCGACGATAAAACCCATAAAAAATGCCCTCGCTTGCGCAAGGGCATTTTCTCATCTACCACAGCCGGATCACAGAGTTTTGAAACAGCCTGTTAAACCGGCCCTTTCTATGGTGCTACCGGGTTTACCGCAGATTTCAGAACTTGAAAATTGCTTTCAACGCGAAGTTGCCCTGGTTATCCTTCAAAAAATCGCCGCTCGGGAAGATTGCATCATCAGAAGTATCGAAGCGGACTTCGGCGAGGAGGTCGAAATGTTTCGATGGCGACAGCACGAGCGCGCCGGTGTACGTCTGAATTGGAATCGACGACGCACCATCTGGATCAAATTCTGCGATTTCGATACGGCCTCGTACACCGATCAGATCATTGATCTGATAAAGCCCGTAGAAAGCCGCCCCTCTGGTTTGTCCAACCGTCTGGATTGTAAAGATGTCGCCGTTGAAAGCCAGTGTCAGATGGTCGGTTGGTTTCCATTGGGCAACGACGTCGAAGATATTAGTGCCGACGCTGGTTCCGTCGACGCCGAAATCGTCGAGACCGTAATAGTCCGTGATTGCCAGAAGCACAGAAGAAGTGGGCGTGAATACCACGCTGGCTTCAGCCGTCTTTTGTTTGTTGGTGTCGATCGTCGAGCCCGTCGGTGCGCTGTTGTTGACGCCCAAATAGGTTGTCACGAAGTCGTTGAACTTATAGCTAGCGCGGATTCCGGTGTGGAAGAACGGTTGCGTGTTCTGGAACAGAAACGACCGTGAGATGAAAGGATTGGCTGAGTCATCCGTGACTTCATACCCGGCGAGGGAGGTATAGCGGCCAGCGATGGCCGTGAAGCCGCCTGTAGCGTAGCGGACATACGCTGACGGTAAGCTAAAAATACTGTCGCCGTCACCGTAGGAGGCATTGATAACGTCAGTGTCTTCGCCAGCAAGCACATTGACATAGGCGCCAAAGCCGGACTCGGGCAGGTAGGCGATGGTCAAGGAGGCTTGATCAACGGTGAATGTATCGGTATCTAGGTCATAGGCCCGGAAACCTAACAGCTGCCCGTCGTTGAAGTTGGCGGAGTAAGAAGCGCTGGCATAGCCTGTAAGGGTAACGCCTGACGCTTCAAGCACCGATGATAAATTGGGAGTATCTGCGAACGATGTGGCCGGCAGGCAGGCGCAACCTGCAACCAACAGTAGCCCGGTGTACTTGCTCATGTCTCTCCTTCGGTTAGGATTCGCTGAAAATGATCAGCGCTCGAACCAAAGCACGTAATATGCCAATACCAACGCCACGATGGCGGCGACGACGCGGGATTTCGCGAGTACAGGCGAAGTCGGTTATTACAGGCAGTGCTTTTCGTGTAGCGTCAGAGCGGCGATCAGCGCTTAGGCCCCGGCCTGTTTTAGTATGAATTCGATCGCGGCTTTGACTTCGTCATCGCTCAGATCGGCTTTGCCGCCGCGTGCTGGCATCGAGTTCTTACCTTTCAACGCCGATGCCACTAAGCCATCGAGTCCGCCGGCGGCGCCCTTGCGACTTGCCCACGCAGCTTTATCGTCGGTTTTCGGTGCGCCGAGCAGGCCGCCGGTGTGGCAAGCGCTGCAAACAGTGGCGTAGACCTGCTCGCCCGAAAGCGCTTCGCGCGGGGCAGCAGCAACGGTTGCTTTGGCCAGCACCGACGGATCGGTGATGACTTTGCCGATCGGCGCTAGGCGCGCAGCAGTTTTTTCTCGCTCGATGTCGCTTTGCTTCTGCGCGTTGCCGCCAACAAAGCTCACGAAAACAATAATAAGGAGGGTTAGCGCGATCAGTCCAAGCAGAACGCCACGGAAAGTCGACAAGAAGGCGGAATCTTGATTGTTGCTCACAGCGTTCTCCTGGCCAGTCGGGTCAGCGGGGGAAAATAGAAGCGGAATAAGGCAGATATAGAGAGGTGACGCGCTTTGCAGATGACATTGATTGTCTTGCTAAATCGGCCGCTGCGGAATCGCTGCGGTGTGGTCCTGCGAAACCTCTCTAGTATACCGGTCTGGAATTGCGATTGCAGGCTCGATTCAGCTCAAGACGCACCTTTGATCTGCGCATACGCCGTGAGTGCGCGTTCCCGGGAGCGTGCCAGATCCACAATTGGCGATGGATAAGCTGTTTGCTGCAGTTCCGACGGTGTAGCCGCGCTCGGGGTGTGCAGCGCGGCGATTGAACGGCCCCCGCGTTCCGGCAGCCAGCGCCGAAGATAGGCGCCGTCGGCATCGAATTTTTGGCTTTGCAGTATCGGATTAAAGATGCGGAAGTACGGCGCTGCATCGGCGCCACAGCCGGCAACCCACTGCCAGCCCAACGTATTGTTGGCGAGGTTGGCGTCGACCAAGGTGTCCCAAAACCAGCGCGCGCCATGTTGCCAGGGAATTAGCAAGTTTTTGGTCATAAAGCTGGCGGCGATCATGCGCACGCGGTTGTGCATCCAGCCGGTATGCCAAAGCTCGCGCATGCCAGCATCGACGATGGGAATGCCCGTGCGGCCGCGCTGCCATGCGGCAAGATCGGTGCGGGCTTCAGCGCGACTTCGCCACGGAAAATGATCGAACTGGGGTTGTAAAGGCTGTTCTGGCGTCGTTGGAAAATGAAACAACAGATGATGGGCGAATTCGCGCCACCCCACTTGGCGAATGAAGGCTTCAGCGGCTGCGCTAAGTCCAGGGGTGAGCGCGCTGTTGTTGGCGCGCTGAGCGCGGGCCAAAAGCTGCATCGGCCCGATTTCCCCGAAATGCAGGTGCGGCGATAAGCGCGAGGTTGCGGCGGCGTCGGGGAAGTCCCGTGCGTCGCGGTAGCGCGCAATGTTGCCGGCAAAAAAGGTTTCCGTTTCAGCCCAGGCGCCGCGCTCGCCTGGCGTCCAACTCGCGCGCAGGCCGCTATCCCACCCGATTTCCGGGCGCAACGCCAAGGCTTGTAGCGGTGTGCTGTCGGGAATTCGGGCTGCGGCTTTGATCTGCGTCGGTGGGGGGAGGAGCGCGCGACATGGGCGCGCGCCGGCATTGCGCCAAAACGGTGTAAACACGCGGTACGGCGTTCCGCCGCCGGTCGCGATTTCCCAAGGCTCGGCCAGTAACGCCCCGTTGAAGCTGTGTGCAGCAATGCCAGCGTCGCGCAGTTGCTGTTTGATCTCGGTATCGCGGGCGGTGAGCGCAGGTTCGTATAGGCGGTTCCAGTAGATGGCGCGGGCCCCGGTGGCGGCGAGTACTGCGCGCAGCGTGGGTAATGTTGCGCCCTGGCGAATGATTAGCGGCGCGCCAAGCCCGGCGAGTGTTTCCGATAGCTGCAATAGCGAGTAATGCAGCCACCAGCGGCTGGCTGCACCCGGTTGCCACGGCGCTTCTTCGTCGGGTGCATCGATATAAACTGGCACGATGCGCTGATGTTCAGCGCAGGCTGCGCTCAGTGCCGGATTGTCGGCTGTTCGGAGATCGCGGCGGAACCATACGATTGCGGTCGTCATTATTGAGTCAGCATGGAGGCATTGAGCGAAATGGCGCGGTTACGCCGGCAGCAGGTGGCTCGATCAGGTCTGACACTGCTGGCGCAACAATAAAAGTAATTTGATTTTGTTGTTGATTCGACGGTCACGGCCCGCGGTTTTCAACGGTATGCCTAGTCGGGTAGCCCTGAGGGGTTAAGGCCAAAACGCAGAATCAGTAATTTAATTTCCTCGGTCAGCCAAGCGCTTGCCGGTGTCTGCGCCGTCAGGGCGGCGCGCACGCGGCGTTGAAAATACGGTGACTGAGTTCAGGGACGATATAATCGACGCATCCATGAATATTCCTAATCCGGCCGCCCTCGCTATTCACGGCGTCCGTAAATCCTATGGCGAGATGCAGGCCTTGTCTGGGGTCAGCTTCGAGATTAAACCCGGCGAATTCTTCGGCCTGCTAGGGCCGAACGGCGCTGGAAAATCGACGCTGATCAGCATCATCGCCGGCCTTATTCGTGCCGACCAAGGCAGCATCAGCGTGCTCGGCCACGATACCGTGCGCGATTGGCGCGCCGCGCGCCGCGCGCTGGGTGTTGTGCCGCAGGAGTTGGTATTCGATCCGTTTTTTAATGTTGTCGATATGCTGCGCATCCAAGCGGGGTTCTACGGCTGTGGCAAGGAAGTTTGGCCGTGGATCGACGAAATGCTGATCCGGCTCGATCTCAACCATAAGCGGAATGCCTCGATGCGAGCGTTGTCCGGCGGCATGAAGCGGCGCGTGTTGATCGCCCAGGCGCTGGTGCATAAACCGCCCGTAGTGATACTCGACGAGCCCACGGCCGGCGTTGACGTCGAATTGCGGCGCACGCTGTGGACGTTCATGCGCGACCTGCATGCGAAAGGGACAACCGTTGTCCTGACCACGCATTATTTGGAAGAAGCGCAGGAAATGTGCGAGCGCATCGCAATCCTCGATAAAGGCAATGTTCGGGTTATCGAGACCACTGAACAGTTGTTGAACCGCCACCCGTTCCGTTTTCTGCGGCTCAAACTGGCGAATGGCGGCCAACTACCGGCGAGTCTACGACCGTTTGTAACCAGCGAGCGCAATGGCAGCATTGAGTTGCGGCTAGAGCGCGAACAGCAGCCGATTGCCAGCGTCTTTACTGCATTGCGTGTTGCAGGTGTTGACATTGAAGACGTGCAGACGCGCGAGCCGGATCTCGAAGATATTTTCGTCGAATTAACCGGCAACGGTATTTCCGCGCAGCCGAACGCGATGGGAGCGATGAAATGAATCGCGATCGCCGCGGGTTTGTCACGTTGCTGACCAAAGAAGTGAGGCGCTTCTGGGCGGTGCTTGGGCAAACGGTAATGGCGCCGGTGATCACCGCGCTGCTGTACTTGTTAGTTTTTGCCCAGGCGATGGATGGCCGAGCGCCGGTTTATCCGGGTGTCAGCTATACCCAGTTTCTGTTGCCGGGTCTGATCATGATGACGGTGATTCAGAACGCGTTTGCGAATTCTTCGAGCAGCCTTGCGCAAAGTAAAATCATGGGCAACCTCGTGTTCCTGATGATGGCGCCGCTTGGGCCCTGGGATTTTTACGCGGCGTACATCGTCGCCGGGCTGATTCGCGCTGCGCTGGTAATGACGGCGATGCTGCTGGTTGCGATTCCGTTCGTGCATCTGCCGATTCAGCAGCCGTTGGCGCTGATCGCAATGTTTCTGCTGGCTGGCGGCGGGCTTTCGGTGCTCGGCATCATCGCCGGAATCGTGTCGTCAAAGTTTGACCACCTCGCCGCGTTCAGTAATTTCATCATCACGCCGCTCAGTTTCCTGTCCGGCGTGTTTTACTCGGTTCATGCGCTGCCGCCGTTGTGGTTTGCGGCTTCACACTTGAACCCGTTTTTTTACATGATTGATGGCTTTCGCTACGGTTTCTTCGGTCATTCCGATGTGCCGATCTGGCAGAGCCTGCTCTGGGCCTCCGGCTTTTTTGCCACCGTTTCGGCGGTTTGTCTGTGGATGCTGTTTACCGGCTATAAATTAAGGCGTTGATATGAAAAAGGAAGAAATCCAAGCGTTGATTGCAGCCGGGCTGCCGGGCGCCAACGTGGTTGTACGCGGTGATGACGGCCAGCATTTCGAGGCCGATGTGGTCTGGGCCGGCTTTGCCGGCAAAAGCCCGGTTGCGCAGCACCAAGCAGTTTACGCCGCGCTCGGTGGCCGCATGGGCGGCGAAATTCACGCCCTCCAGCTAAAAACGCGGGCCGCTTGAGCTTCGTTGCTGCACAATAAATCCTTACCGCCTGCGCCGAAAGCGCAAGCCCCAAGCGCAGCATTCGCTGTGACTTCCGCAGCGAGTACTCGATGGACAAATTCCTCATTGAAGGCAACGGCCCGCTAGCCGGAGAAGTTCGCGCGTCCGGCGCCAAAAACGCGGCGCTGCCCATTCTCTGCGCCAGCCTGCTGATCGACGATGCACTACAGCTCGACAACATTCCGCAGTTGCACGACATCGCAACAACTAAGCGGCTGTTGGCGCAGATGGGCGTCGCGGTCGCCACCGACAGTACCGGCAGCGTCACCGTTAACGCCAGCGGCATCACCACCTGCACCGCGCCGTATGAGTTGGTGAAGACGATGCGGGCGTCGATCCTCGTGCTTGGCCCGCTACTCGCGCGGCGCGGCGAAGCCCAGGTTTCGCTCCCGGGTGGCTGTGCGATCGGCGCGCGGCCGGTTGATTTGCACTTGATGGGTTTGAAGGCGATGGGCGCCGAGATCACGCTCGACGGCGGCTTTATCAATGCGCGCGCCGAACGCCTCAAAGGCGCGCGAATCTACTTCGACACCGTCACCGTCACCGGCACTGAAAACCTGCTGATGGCAGCAACCCTGGCTGACGGCGAAACGGTGCTCGAAAACGCTGCCCGCGAACCGGAGATTGTCGACCTCGCCAATTGCTTGATCGCGATGGGCGCAAAAATTCGCGGTGCAGGCACTGGCACCATACAAATTGAAGGCGTTGCCGCGTTGCACGGCGCGCGCCACCGGGTCATTCCTGACCGCATCGAAGGCGGCACGTTTTTGGTTGCTGCTGCGATCACCCGTGGCCGCGTACGGCTTGTCGATACCGATCCAAATGCGCTTGATGCCGTAATCGTTAAGCTGCAGCAAGCTGGCGCACGCGTTGCGACGGGTGCCGACTGGATTGAGATTGACATGCGCGGCCAGCGGCCGGCTGCGGTCAATTTACATACGATGGCGCACCCCGGCTTCCCGACCGATATGCAAGCCCAATTCATGGCGTTGGACTGCTACGCCGAGGGTGTTGGCACGATACGCGAGACAATTTTCGAAAATCGGTTCATGCACGCCCAGGAATTGCTGCGCCTCGGCGCCGATATTCGTATTGAAGGCAATACCGCGATCGTCACCGGCAAGGAACACCTCACCGGCGCACCGGTTATGGCAACCGATCTCCGGGCTTCGGCCGCGCTTGTGCTCGCCGCGTTGGCTGCGCAGGGCACGACGAAAGTTGATCGCGTTTATCACATCGATCGCGGCTACGAATTAATTGAAGAAAAGCTGCGCGCGCTCGGGGCCAAGATACAGCGCGTATCCAGTTAGCGGATCGCTTAGGCTGATGCAAAACCTGCGTATTTTGAAATACTGAATTTAGCTAAATGAGAGTTGGTGGCGGCCGCGGCCGCAAGCCGCCGCGGCAACGCAGATTATTTGCACATCGCGGCGGCGGACAAGTGCAAAAATTAGAAAATTCTTGCGCTTTTTTAACGGCAATTGCTGCCGCTATAGCGCAAGAACGCCCCGACAGTTTTTTTTCGCTTGCAACCTGCTTACTATCGCTCGGTGACGAACTGAATCAGACGTCACTCAACAGGCGGGTGCGCGCTAGTAGCACACCAGCGCGCGCCGTCACCAACGATTAGGGAGCAAATAAAATGAACAAGCGGGAAAAGCGGTTGCTACCGCTGCTGAAGAAAATTGTGGTCGGGACTACCGTCATCAGCGGCGCATTTGCAGTTACCGCGCAGGCGGATCTTGAGAAGTTGCTGAATTATTATCAGGTCGGCGACCACGCCATGGGTTCGCAGATCCGATTGCATGAAAAGAGCGAACCGCTGACGCTAACGCCGCCCGGCGCAACGACACAGGCGACCGCTTCGACGGTGCCGGGTATGGACGTCAGCAATTACCAGGGCAGCGTCAACTGGAGCACGGCGTATGCAAACGGCGCCCGCTTTGCTTACGTGAAAGCGACGGAAAACATCAATTACGTCAGCCCGAGTTTTGCTCAGCAGTACAACGGGTCATACAACATCGGCATGATCCGCGGCGCGTATCATTTCGCAATCCCAAGCGCCTCCAGCGGCACGACGCAGGCTAATTATTTTGTCGACCACGGCGGCGGCTGGTCGGCTGATGGCAAGACCCTGCCCGGCGCGCTAGACATTGAGTACAACCCCTATGGCGCGAGCTGCTACGGGCTTACGCAGACCGCCATGGTCAATTGGATTAACGACTTTGGCAATCGCTATTTCCAGCGTACGGGCCGTTATCCGGTGATCTATACCAGCACCAGCTGGTGGACGACCTGCACCGGCAACAAGGGTAATTTCTCCAGCACCAGCCCGTTGTGGGTCGCGCGTTATTCGACCAGCGTCGGCACGCTGCCATATCCGTGGGGCGTCTATACGTTCTGGCAGTTCTCCGATTCGGGCATCTTCCCAGGCGATCAAGATCGCTTCAACGGCGCGTACACGCGGCTGCAGACGCTGGCGCGCGGATCCTGACATAAATGTAGGTGGTAACACTGATATTTTTGTTGCGCTGAAATTTATTTGGGCAGATTGTTAAAACCTGCCCATTTTTGTTGTTGTAGCAATTTGTTACGTGATTTTGGTTGATCCGCTATTTAATATAAAAGTGCTAGCTATCTGCGGGTAAATGCTGTTCTAATTATCCGAAGCATATATATCTTTCGGTAGCGCAAATGGACCATTGCAACATGGACATTTACGCCGTCCGGCTAGAAAACCTGCGTCGACTCATGCGTGAGCGCTATGACAATAAACAGTCGGTGCTCGCGCGTTCGGCTGGGATTTCCACCAGCTACATTTCGTTTCTCTTCACCGGCCGCAAACGGCTCGGAGAAACGCTTGCGCGTGCGGTTGAGCGGCAGCTGTATCTGGAACCTAACAGCCTTGACCGGCCATCCGTTCAGACGGTTACGGTTTCTGAGCCGCAAATTCCTTACAAACCCGCCAATCCCCGGACGCGCCGATTGATTGCGCGGTTGTCGGAAGCGGAGGCGCAGGGGCGCCTCGACGACGCCGACATTGCAGCGATCGAAGGAATCGTGAGCCGATTGCTGCATAAAACCCGGCCGAGTGTCTAAAGTCTTTCAGTTACAAATATATACCAATAGATATTGACTAAGATATATATCTAAAGATATTGTCAGGCTCAGCTCACGGATCGGGCGCTGTATCAAACTCATGCAAATACTGAAGCTTGCTCCAACGCAGCAGCGCTGTAACGAAGCAGCGCGAGCCCGCCAATTGCTGACATTTAATTTGCTCAGCGATCTCGTGCAGCAGCATGTTCCTGACGCCGCAACGCGGCGTGCGATAGTTGACGCTGCGCGCGACTATGCCGCTGCCGAATACGCCGTGGCCGCGCTGCGCCCGCAGCAGTTGGTCGTACGCTGGAGCGAGGAGGGATTTCCGGCGTTGCCGCAGCCGCTCCAGTGGCCTGAAACGCAAGGCGAGACCTGAGCCGGGGCCAGTTGTTACCGGGATCAGGTTGATGCGTCGTTTGGAGCGAGATGATCGGCCGGACATCTGTAGATCGCACTGCTGTGAGGCGCTAAATCCCAAAAGCTGTCTACATCATGGCGTAAATCTCGCTGTGAGCTAAGCGCTCAGATTCGACGTCGGCGGCAGCGTACCACTCCCGCATCGCCGGCAAGGCACGCACAGTATTTACGTAAGCGCGGCAGACATCCGGTAAGGCCACGCCATAGGTCAGGAAACGGGTGACAACCGGCGCGTAAAACGCGTCGGCGTTGCTGAACGCGCCGAATAGAAATGGTCCGTCGTTGCCGTAGCGGGCGCGGCAATCGCCCCAGATGGCGGCGATACGGGCGATGTCGGCCAAGGCTTCCGGGGTATGGCCTTTGCCCGCGAGCGTGGCGCGGCAGTTCATTGGCATCGCGGTGCGTAGCGCGGCGAAGCCGGCGTGCATTTCTGCGCTGACGCTGCGGGCATGGGCGCGGGCTGCGATTGCGCGCGGCCATAGGCCACGGTCTGGATACTGCTCGGCCACGTATTCGAGTATCGCCAGCGAATCCCAGATTGTTACGGCGCCATCAACCAAGATCGGCACTTTGCCAGCGGGCGAGAACGCCAGTTGCCGGGCCTTGGAGTCTGCTTGGTACAGCGGAATCAAGATTTCTTCGAACGGAATCTCGGCCACTTTTAGCGCTAGCCACGGCCGCAGCGACCACGACGAATAATTTTTATTGCCAATGACCAGTTTCATGTGCGCCTCTGCGATGACGAGCCGTTGATATTACGCAATCTATTGCCAGCGCCGGTGTGGCATGCAGGTATGCTTCGCCATCCTAATTTTTTGAGAGTAGACGATGGCCGCATTGCGCACTCCAGAGGCACGGTTTCTCGATCTCCCCGGCTATCCGTTTACGCCGCACTATGCGGATGTTGGCGGCTTGCGCATGCACTATGTCGATGAAGGCCCGCGCGATGCGGCGCCGGTGTTGATGCTGCACGGCGAACCGTCGTGGTCGTATCTCTATCGCAAAATGATCCCGATGTTTGCCGACGCCGGCCTGCGTGCGATTGCGCCGGATCTGATCGGCTTCGGAAAATCGGATAAACCGAGCCGTATGGATGATTACAGCTATCAACGGCATATCGACTGGCTAATGGCGCTTATTGAGCAGCTTGATTTGCGCAATATCACGCTGGTTTGCCAGGACTGGGGTTCGTTGCTCGGTCTGCGGATTGCGGCTGAACACGAAGCGCGATTCGCGCGCATCGTCGTCGGTAACGGCTTTCTGCCGACAGCGACGGCCAAAATGCCGCTCGCATTCAAAGTCTGGCGCGCGTTTGCCATGTATTCGCCGTGGTTTCCGATCGGCCGCATCGTCGGCGCCGGCTGCCACACAAAGCTGCCCGATGCCGTGATCGCCGCCTACGACGCGCCGTTTCCAAGTGCTGCTTACAAAGCCGGCGCGCGCGCATTTCCACGCCTCGTACCGGCGGATGAGCAGAACCCAGCGATACCCGCGAATCGCGCGGCCTGGGCGAAGCTCGGCGCCTGGCAGAAGCCATTTCTATGCGTATTTGGCCGCCACGATCCGATTATCGGCCGCGGTGACCGGCCGTTGATCGCCCACGTCCCCGGTGCGCAGGGATTGCCGCATGCGCGAATCGCAGCTGGACATTTCCTGCAAGAAGATAAAGGCGAGGAACTGGCGCAGCACACCCTGGCGCTGATCGCGTCGACACCGCTTAAGGCTTAAGCTGCCGCGGCCGTAAATAATCAGAACTAATGCGTAATAACGGCCTGACGGCGATAATCGAACGATGGATCGTAACAATCTCGAAGCGCGCTGGCGGCTGCTTTGGCAACAGCTCGGCGCTGAGGTGCCACCCGAAGGCGTGTATCAAAAGCTGATCGACGCTTGGAGTGAGCCGCATCGCCGCTATCACACGTTGGAGCATCTAACCGAATGTTTGGTGTTGTTCGACGAAGTGCTGCCGCTGGCGCATGCGCCAGCGCTGGTCGAATTGGCGATTTGGTTTCACGACGCGGTTTATGTCCCCGGCGCCGAAAACAATGAGCTGCGCAGCGCGTATCTGGCGGAACGGGCACTGGCTGCGGCTGGCTGTAGCCGCGAAACTGCGGGCGACGTGCGCCGTTTAATTTTGGCAACCCGCCTCAAAGGCCGTCCCGAAACGCCGGACGAAGCCTTGTTGCTGGATATCGATCTCAGCATTTTTGGCGCCACGCCAGCCCGCTTCGACCGCTACGACGACGGCATTCGCGCCGAGTACGGGCATATTCCCGGGCCGTCTTACGCCAACGCGCGGCGCCAGATTTTGCGGGCATTTCAAGACCGTCACCGGATTTACCACACCGAGCATTTCCAGGAAATTTTGGAGAGGAATGCCCGCGTCAACCTCACGCGTGCGCTGAAGCGGCTGCGACCGTGGCGCCGCCTCGGCGTATGATTTCGGCCTGATTCCCCAGTTTGATTCCAGCCATTCGATCGATGCGCCGCGTCTCAACAGGTTTCCGTTCGCTAACGCTATGGCTGGCGTTGAGCGGGCTATTGCTGCGTGCCCTAATTCCGGGTGGTTTCATGCCCGGCTGGACGCAGCAACAGGCCGATGGCACGCGCAGCTGGCTGGTGATTTGCCACGCGGGCGAGTTGCAGTCGCTGCTGCGCAAGCCAGTCAATTTGCGCTATCGCTGTAGCGGCAATTACGGGGTAGCGGCGGCTGATAATGCACATACTGGCCACCAGATCGGCGAAGCCCATCTCGGCTGCCCATTCGCCGCCGCAGCAACCCCGGCACTGCCGACAGTGCCCACGCTGCCGTTTTTCATCAGCGCGGCTCACGCCGCCGTTATCGGCGCCTATCACCATGCGGTTCAGGCAACGTCGAGCCGCCGATTACCCCCCGCACGCGCGCCGCCACTGGCTTCCGTTTTCCGCTGATTGATCCGTAGCCCGGCGCACCAGCGCCGTGCGCAACCCTGTATCGGGGTCATTCGCTGTTTTCGGAGAAATTCCATGTCTTTTTCCCGCACCTTTGCGGTGTCTGCGGCGGCGTTCGTCTGCGCCATGCCCAGCGTTGTTTTCGCCTGTGATCTTTGTGCGGTCTACGCCGCTGACCAAGCCTCGGGTCAGGAGAGCCGCGGTTTCTATGCCGGCTTGTCTGAGCAATTCACCCGTTACGATCGCCTAACCGAAGGGAGTCAACGCCTGCGTGACGACAGTCGGCAATACTTAGATAGTTCGATTACGCAATTCCTGTTCGGCTATGGGTTCAGCCCGCGCTTCAGTGTGCAGCTCGGCGTGCCGTACATCGATCGCAGCTTTAGCCGCCCAGGTCCGATAGTGAACGACAGCGGCACTGTTTCCGGCCTTGGCGATCTCAATCTCGTCGCCCAATACAGCCCTTGGCGCTACGACAGTGAGGATTGGACGTTCACAACGCGCTTACTCGCAGGCCTAAAATTGCCGACCGGCGATAGCGGCCGCATCGCCGAAGAGCTGACCGAAGGCGAAGCAGAAAGCGCAACGCCGAGCGGTATCCACGGCCACGATTTGGCCCTTGGTAGCGGCTCACTCGATTACGTTTTTGGCGGCGATGTTGGTGCCCGTTATGGGCGCTGGTTAGCGCGGGCTAATCTGCAATACGCATTGCGCACGCGCGGTGATTTTGATTATCGCTACGGCAACGATGTCCAATGGACTATCGGCGCCGGCCACTACCTGCTACTGACCGAAGGCCAGACGGTGGCGTTAAACGTTAATTTCTCTGGCGAATACAAATATTTCGATACGTTCCAAGGCGGCCATCCGGAGGACACGCAATCTCGAATTTTGTTTCTCGGACCGCAAATAAGCAGCAGCTTTCAAGATCGCTATTCGGTGGATTTCCGCGCCGATTTCCCGGTGCAGGAATACGGCAGTGCGATTCAGACGCTGCCCGCGTATCGCCTGCGCCTGTCGTTTTTGATGCGGTTTTAACGGCCGTGCAACGGCGTGCTGCGTAAAGTGACGCGGCACGCCCCGCCATTTTTTCGGAATATTCCAGCGCTTGTTCGCGGTACTAATACAATGGCCCGCGACATTTACGCAGCGGCCCCGTTTTTAGGAGGTATCTTGTGATTTTTCCTCGTATTGTCGCGCTGGGTGTGCTTGCCGTAACACTGGCCGCTTGCAAGCCTGCGGAATCCCCACCGGCAGCCCCCATTTCGGAAGTCGTTGTCGGCGGCCTGCGTGTCAGCGGCGCCTGGGTGCGGGCAACGCCGATTCCCGGCGTCAGCGGCGCCGGCTATATGCGCATCAGCAATATCGGCAATACCGCCGATACCTTACTCGGCGGCAGCACATCGCTGGCAGAGCGCCTAGAAATTCATCAGATGGCAAACGTCGAGGGTGTGATGCAGATGCGCGAGTTGCCGGATGGGGTGGTGATCCCCGCGGGCGGTAGCGTCGAGCTGGCGCCAAGTGGCACACATTTGATGCTGATCCAAGTCGACCATGCCTTGCGGGCTGGCGAAACGGTGCCGGTGGTGCTGCGTTTCGCTAAGGCCGGCACATTGAAGCTGAATTTGCCGGTGTCCGATAACGCGCCGTAAGCGGCGCTATCAGCGGCTCAAGTGCGCGAGTGCGGCACCGTGTTGTTCCCAGTTTTGGCCGTCGAATTCTTCGATTTCGACGGCTTCCACGGTGCCCGCATCGAGGCAGCGGAAATTGACCGAAAAGCCGTCTGGGTTGGAGCGCGGAACGTAGTACGACTTCACGCCGCAAACGCGGCAGAACAAATGTTCAGCGGTGCCGGTGTTAAAGCGGTAGTGGCTCAATGCCTCGCCGCCGCTCCGTAGCGTGAAATCGGCGGCAGAAACGATCAAATGCAGGAAGCCGGTTTTCGCGCAGATCGAGCAGTTGCAGGACTGTACCGTGAGCCGCGCGGGTGCCTGAACTTCAAAACGTACAGCGCCACAGTGGCAGCCGCCACGATGCAGGATTTTGCTCATCGTCAACCTGTCGTCGAAATGTAGAGGTTAGCTTAACGGCAGATGATGCCGACGGCGCGCAGCGCGCCAGATCATCCAAATACCGCTGGCCGCGAGCAGAATCGCAGCGAGTGCGCTGAGGTCAATCAACAGAGGCCCGCCGCGACCAAACAGACGCCCGCTGTGGGCGTCAGCTAGCACACGCAGCAAGGGCAGACTCGGCTGTGCGTAAGGGGCAGCGCGCTGGCGTTGTGCCTCCGGCAGCGGCTCGCGTGCCGACCACTGCACGGCGCTGGCCGTGATCGGCGTCCAGGTCTCGCCGTCGGCGCTGGCGTAGGCGTCGAGATCTTGAATCGCAACCTGACCCTCCGCTGTGCGCCCAATCCGCCGCAACGTCGCCATCGGCAGGGTTGCTGCGTTTAGCGTCTCGATACGCTGGCCGGTATCGTCGAGCAAGATCAGGCTATCCGGCGTTGCGACGAACAGCAGCGTGTGGCCGCCGCTGTTGATCGCGGCGAAGCCGAGCACTGGCGCGGGCTGGGGTGTCAGCGGTAGACCGTCGAGCAGCGTCGCATCGCTAGTAGTGACCAGCCAATGGCCGCCTGCCGCATAACCGTCGGCTGGCGGTAGCGCATTCAGCCCGTACCAGTGCATCAGTAGCGGCAGGCTGACGCGGATGTTATCGAGACCGAGTCGCGCCCCTTCGTTTAGCAACACCCCGCTGACGGCGAGCCAAATTAGAAACGCACTCGCGAACAGCCCGAGGCGCCGGTGCCAGTGTCGTAAATACGCGCCGAACCGGCCGGGGCCGCTCATGGCGGCGCGAGTGCGTCCAGCGTCAGTGCCGCGCGGGCCATGCGCTGCATCGCCATTACCGATAATGTGGCGCCGGAGATCCCGTCCACTTCCGGCTGCAAGCGGTCGCTGGCGAGCTTTGCGCCGGCAAATTGCTTTAAGAATGTTGGATAGCGGATTTCATCGCCGCGCGTTTCACGGTAAATCAGCACGTTGGCGCTGTCCAGCGCAGCTTTGCCGACGACAAACCCAGCAGTGATTGGGAATTCTTTGCCAATGTCTTCGAGGATCCACGCCGTTTTTCCCGGCACCCGCCAATAGCGCAGCCGGGCTTGCGGGTAGTTGTGGCCGAAGATTGTTTTCAGCTGACGCTGCGTCGCTGCGTCTAGCCACAGCGTCTGTGGCGTCGGTGCGGTGGGGCCGAATGTTTGGCGCAGAAACTCATCGGGCGGCAGCAGCACTTGATCCGCCTGTGCTGCTGCCGTGCCGAAAATTAGAATCAGACTGAGAAGAGTTCGAAGCATCTCGCTATTTTAGAGCCTGTTCGCAGTCTTGCGATGGCAAGCCTACGCGCGGCAGTTAGAACTGCAGCCCGATCCCGAGGTTGAAGCGGTTGCTGGCTTTATCGATTCCGAATTGTTGATAGTCTGCTTTCAGCACCACGTTCGGGTTCAGGAAGAAGCTAGCGCCGTAGGTGCGCACGGTTTCCGTGCCGAGGCCCGGCACGCCGAGGCCGGCCGGCAATTCCGCGTAATTATCTGCCGTGTTAAAGCGTTCGTAGCGGAAGAACGGCGTCAGTGCGTAATCCCCCTGCTTCCAAACCCGATACGCGCCCTGCAGATACCAGCCGTGGAAATTGCTCGGGATCGGCGTTGGCTGGCCGACGTTGGCGAGGTTGATCTGTGCGGTATCACTGATATGGCCTTGTGCATACAGTGCCTGCAGTTGCAGCGGACCGCGCACATAGCGGGCGTGCGCCTCAGTCAAGGTAAAGTGCGGGCTGGCGTCGAAATTCGGCTGATTCTGGCCGGCTTCGCCGGTGAACACGCTGGCACCGACGTTCAAGCCGCGGATGCCGTCGTAGTTCAGCGCTGCGTATTGGGCGAGATCGGCGGCCCGGGCGTTCGACAATTCTTGATGCGCCGCGCCCAGTGGCGATTCGCGGCCTTCGTTCGAGGCGAAGTCCCAGTTCGCAAAATTGAAGCTGGTGGTGACGCCGATATCGTAAGACAGGCCATATTTCGTACTGCCGTAGAGACCGATGCCGCCTTCGCGCTCGGTGCTCGGGATAATCGCGGTCTCGACGAAATTGCGCTCAACGCCAAAGTAACGCGGCGGCTCATGCGTGACGTTGATGTAGCCGCTCGGAATCAGCAGCAGGCCAACTTTCAGGTTCGCCCAATTGTTCAGGCGGTGGTCGACGTAGAACTGCTCAACTTCAAGCTCGCCGCCGTCTTCGGCCGAAACCACGGCGTTCTCGATTTCAAATTCAGATACGAAGCGGGTGTTTTCATTGAAGCGGTAGCCGATGCCGAACACCGCGCGGCGCACGGTGGCTTCGGTGCGTGCCGAGTCGTGATCGTAGTGGCTGTAGTTGATTTCGCCGTAGCCGAATAACGACGTACGCCCGAGCACAGTGTTGGCGCTCACCTGCGGGCTGACACCGGTCGGCGCGATATACGGGCTGCTGTCGGCGGTAGCGGTTGTTACGCCGCTGGTTGTGGCTTCTTGCTGAGCGGCAAGCGCTTCGTTCTGCGCCTTCAACTGCTTGACTTGTGCTTTTAACGCGTCGAGCTCTTGGCTGAGCGCATCCAGGCGACGCGCCAACGCTTCTTCTGGTGTTTCCGCATAAGCCGGCGCGGCGGCGAGCAGCGCAGCGGCGATGCATAGCGCGATGGGTGATTTCTTCATTGTGGGCAACGCTCCATTCCTGCTTGGGGGTTCGCGGCTTAGGGTTGATAGCCGTCGTTTAAGGTGTTCAAAAAGGCCACGACATCGTCGATTTCGGATTCGGTCAGCCGCGGCTGTTCGCCGAGGCGCCGGTCGTACGGCACTTCTTCGATGTTGACGATGGTCCGGTAGTCGAAGCCGGTGGCCGTCGGCCCGGGCACGTCGTTGAATTTCCGCACGCTGCCGTCGTCCGCCAGCGGGTACCAGAATTGTGGGCTGGTATCGCGTTGGACATAAAACGCCACGGCTTCGCGCAAGGTCGCGAATCGGCCGTTATGGAAGTACGGTGCGGTTAACGCAATGTTGCGCAGTGTCGGCGTTTTGAACTGGCCGCAGAGTTCGAGACGATCCTTCAGATCCTCGCGATCAGGGCCGCAAAGGCCGAGATCGTAATAAGCAGGGTCCGCCGTTGCCGGAATTGCGTCGTTACGCGGCACGCCGAGGTTGTCGTAATGAAAATCAGTGAACAGCGGCAAGCTACCGCCTGCGCCGCGGTTGCCGGGGTGGCAGGCGGTGCAATTGCCTTTTTGCGGATCGTTGAACGCTTGCAGGCCGCGCAGTTCTTGGGCGCTGAGTTGCGCGCGGCCCTGCAGGAAGGCGTCATACTTACTGTCGTACGGATGAAATTCGTCGTCTTCGAGCTGATAGCGCTGTAGCGCGAACGTTGCGCGGTCGAGCGCGGTTTGCGGATCATCGAATACCGTATTGCCGAAAACCTGGCGGAACTCCGCCGCGTACGCGGCTTGCTGCAGGCGATTAGCGAAATTGACGGCGCTGATATTGGCCATCTCGTGCGCAGCGAGTAGCGGTTGCCGCGCCTGTTCCGCTAGGGACGCGACGCGACCGTCGCGATCGAAACCGCCGAGCGCGCCGTCATCGGTAATTGCAAAGGCCGGGGTTTGGTCGATGTAGCGCAGTGACGGCGGATTACGGAAGCCCGGCGTCGTTAAGTTCGGGCCGCCAGCGATGACGGCGGCATTGCTGGCGTGGGCGCGGCCGGGGTCGTGGCAGGTTGTGCACGACAGCCGGCCCGATGCGGACAAGCTGGGGTCGGCAAAGATTTTGGCGCCCAGCGCTGCGGCCGCGGAAAGCTCCGTCAGTGGCCCGCCGCCGTTGCCGTCGCCACAGCCGGCAAGCCCGGCGGCAGCCAGTAACGGGAGGACAAAAGTAAATTTTATTTTCATCGTCATATGGCGGCGCGCAGCGCGCGGCCAAGCCCTGAAGTTGTTATAGACGATATGCTAATAACAATGATTCGCATTAGCAAATTAACCGCTGAAATTTATTATTTCCGGATACAAGCAGGCGATCATCGACGCTTGCGATGCAAGCGCGTATTACCATCGCGATTGGTGCGGCGGTGCGGCCGCGATTTCGAGCTTTAACCTTTCGGCGGTCATGACTTGTTCGCCATCTGCCGGTAATCTGTTGCGATGCAACTTCAATTCACCAAGATGCACGGTCTCGGCAACGATTTTGTTGTGATCGACGCGACACGGCACGCATTCGAGCCGAATCCAGCACTGTTAGCGCGGTTGACCGATCGCCGCTTTGGCATCGGCTGCGATCAGGTGTTGGTGGTCGACCGCTCGCCGACGCCGGAAATCGACTTCGGCTACCGCATCTATAACGCGGATGGTTCGCAAGTCGGCCAATGTGGCAATGGCGCACGCTGCCTTGCTCGCTACGTTGCCGACCGCGGCCTGACGCGCCGCCACACGGTGCGGGTACAAACGACGACCAGCATCTTGGAGTTGCATCTGCTGAGCGATGGCCAGATCCGTGTCGATATGGGGCCGCCGCGTTTTGAGCCGATTGACGTGCCGTTACGCGCGCCGCTGCGGCAACTGCGTTACGACATACCGTTGCCCGAAGGTGGCCAGATCAGCGTCGGCGCGGCCAGCATGGGCAATCCGCACGCGTTGATCGAAGTTGCTGATATCGAAACTGCGCCGGTCGATACGGTCGGTGCAGCGCTGCAACATTCGACCGCGTTTCCGGAGCGCGTCAACGTTGGTTTCATCGAATATGTTGATGCAACGCACGCCAAACTGCGGGTTTATGAACGGGGTGCAGCAGAAACGCCGGCTTGCGGCAGCGGCGCTTGTGCGGCGATGGCGATCAGCCAGATCTGGGGGCGCCTCGGCGCCCGCGCCGAGTTGGCGATGCGTTACGGCACGTTATTGTTGGAATGGGCCGGCGAAGGGAGTTCGGTTTATATGACCGGCCCGGCTGAAACCGTATTTGAGGGGAGTATCGAGTGGCCGAATTGATTGCCGAGGCCGCCACTGCGGCGCTGCCGGATGAAGCCCAAGTGGTGGCCTTTTTAAAGGCCGATCCGCTTCTATTAGCACGGCATCCGCAGTTGTTGGAATCGTTGGAGTTGGCGCACGCAGCCGGATCTGCGGTGTCGTTGATCGAGCGCCAAGTTGAAGTGTTGCGGGGGAAGAATGCGCGCCTAGAATCGCGGCTTGACCGTTTGATTGAAACTGCGCGCGAAAACGAAACCCGCGCCGAGAAAATGATGCGCTTGGCGCACGCTTTGATTCGCTCGCCATCACTCGCAGCCATCGCTTCGGGCGTCAAAGCCTCGATGCGCGAAGATTTCGAGATCGATGAAGTCTTCATCGGTTTAAACGCGGCGGTATACAAGCGCCATGACATCGACGGGATTACGCCTGTTGAAGCCGGCGGTGCAATTGCCCGGGCCTACGATAACTTCATCCGCACGCGCTTGATCGAATGTGGGCCAATCGCTGCTGAGCGTACGGCACTGTTGTTCCCGAAAGCGGAAAAGCCAGTGCTGACGGCGGCGATTGTGCCGCTGGAAAAGGAAAAATATCTGGGCTTGATCGCACTCGGTTCGCGCGATCCGGAGCGCTTCCAGCCGCGACAAGGCAAGCTATTTCTGGAAATGACCGCTGAGTTGGTTTCCGCCGCCATTCGGGCGCGGATGAACTAGGGTCTGTTAACACTTATGCCGCCAGGGGGCTTAATCGACGATGACGCGCTTACGGCCCTGCTGGACGCCTATCTGCAGCACCTGCAGATAGAGCGGCAATCGCCGCTGACAACCTACTCGGCAGTGCAGCGCGAATGCGGTTTCTTTTTTTCCTACTGCCGAGAATGCGGCATCAACGCGCCACGCGCGGTGGATGTTCATACGGTACGCGCGTTTCTCGCCAAGTGTCACCGTAAAGGCCTACAGCCGGCAACGTTGCGGCGCTATTTATCATGCATACGCGGCGTTTTTCGCTACGCACTCAAGACCGCACAAATCGAACATAATCCGGCGGCAAACGTGCGCGGCCCTAAAGGCAAGCGCACGCTGCCGAAAGTGATTACGGCGGTCGATTTGAATCAAGCGTTGGATCAACCCGCTGCCGGTGAGTTTGGTTGCCGCAACCGCGCAATGGTGGAGCTGTTTTACTCGGCTGGCTTGCGCCTGGCGGAATTGCACGGCCTGGATGTCCCCCCTGGCGGCGGCCCGTTTCCAGACGAACTCCGCATCACTGGCAAAGGTAATAAGCAGCGCATTGTGCCGGTCGGTAGTAAGGCGCGTGCGGCGCTGGACGCGTGGCTGCACGAGCGTCCACGCTTTGCTGAGTTGGGCGAGCCGGCGTTATTTGTCGGGCCGCGCGGTCGGCGACTGGGGCGCACGCAAATCGGTGGCGCGCTGAATGTCTGGGCGCAGCAATCGGGCTTGCCAGCGCATCTGCATCCGCACAAACTGCGGCATTCATTCGCGACGCATTTATTAGAAAGCAGCGGTGATTTGCGCGCCGTGCAGGAATTGCTTGGCCACGCCAGTTTGTCGACAACGCAAATTTACACGCAGCTCGACTGGCAGCGGCTGACACAGGTTTACGACAGCGCCCATCCGCGCGCGCATCGAAAAGCTTCGGAGGGCGGTGGCAGCCCCTGAACACAGTGCCCCGGCACTAAGTTTGCTCGATTTATTTGCCTTATGTGATCAAGAACATCATCAACACTCGTCAAGGATAACTAATGACTTCCACTATTCCTGCCACCCTGATCCCAGGCGATGGCATTGGCCCAGAAATCGTCGATGCAACACTAGCGGTATTTGCTGCACTGGAAGCGCCGTTCGAGTGGGATACGCAGGTTGCCGGCTTAGCCGGCGTCAAGGCCGCGGGCGATCCTTTGCCGCAGTCCGTGCTAGACAGCATTCGCAGCACGCGACTGGCCCTGAAAGGGCCGTTAGAAACACCAAGCGGCGGCGGTTATCGCTCATCAAATGTGCGTTTGCGCGAAGAATTTAAGCTTTACGCGAATTTGCGCCCGGCCCGCACAATTGTGCCCGGCGGCCGCTACGAAGACGTGAACTTGGTCGTTGTGCGCGAGAACATCGAAGGCCTGTACATGGGCTACGAGCACTACATTCCGATTGGTAGCGATCCGCACGCGGTGGGCATGTCGACCGGTATTAACACCCGGCAGGGCTGCCGCCGCATTTTGGAATACGCATTCGACTACGCGATTGCAACCGGCCGCAAAAAAGTGACCGTAGTGCACAAAGCCAACATCATGAAAGCGCTGACCGGCATTTTCTTGGAAACGGCGCGCAGCCTGTATGACGACCCGCGCTATAAGGGCAAGATCGAGATCAACGAAATCATCGTTGACGCCTGCGCGATGAAGCTGGTCTTGGATCCGTCGCAGTTTGACGTCATCGTGACCACCAACTTGTTTGGCGACATTTTGTCCGACCTCGTCGCTGGCCTCGTCGGCGGTTTGGGCATGGCGCCCGGTGCGAACATCGGCACCGACGCCGCAATTTTTGAAGCGGTGCACGGCTCAGCGCCGGATATCGCGGGGAAAGGCATTGCCAATCCGACGGCGCTGCTACTGGCCGGCGCGATGATGCTCGATCACTGCCAGATGCCGGATAAAGCAACGCGCTTGCGCAATGCGATCGATGCGACGTTGAACATCGACAAGATTCGCACCGGCGATCTCCGTGGCAGCGCGAACACCGTTAGCTATACCCAGGCTTTGGTCTCGCGGATCAAGAACGGCTAATTGGTTTTGCAGCACAGGGGCACGCCGATGCGCGACCTCTGTGCTGCCTGCCGGCTGTGCCGGCTTTAATCTTCGATGCCGAGCTCTTTGATCTTGCGCGTCAAGGTATTGCGGCCCCAGCCGAGGCGGCGCGCGGCTTCCTGACGCTGACCTTTGCAGACCATCAACGCAACTTCGATTAGCGTCCGCTCAAATTGCGGCCCGGCCTGCGAAAGCAGGTCATCAACGCCGGAATTGAAGCGGTTTAAAGCCCAGCTGCGCAGCACCTCATGCCATTCGTCTGCCCCGGCCACGGGTTGGGTAACCGGGTTGGCGGGCGGCGAATCAGCGGCGACGGCTGCGGCCGGTGGCGGCATTCTGTAGTCGGCGGACTGTTCGTAGCGCACGCTGTGATTGCGGATTTCCGGCGGCATATCTTCCAGATGAACTTCTTGTCCGGGCGCCATGACCGTTAACCAGCGGCAGGCGTTTTCGAGTTGGCGCACGTTGCCGTGCCAGTCGTAGGCCTGGAGTGCCGTTAGCACTTCCGGCTGCAGTTGCTTGGCCTCGGTTTTTAATTCCTGCGCGGCGGCGTCCAAGAAATGCCGCAGTAATAGCGGGATGTCTTCGCGCCGTTCGCGCAGTGGTGGCACCCGAACGCGGATGACGTTTAGGCGGTGGTAAAGATCTTCGCGGAAACGGCCCTGCGTTACTGCGCGGTCGAGGTCTTGATGCGTGGCGGCGATGATGCGGACATCCACGCTGACCGGCGCGACGCCGCCGACGCGATAGAACTGGCCGTCTTGCAGCACGCGCAGCAGACGGGTTTGCAGATCGGCCGGCATATCGCCAATTTCATCGAGAAACAGCGTGCCGCCGTCGGCCTGCTCGAAGCGGCCCTTGCGCTGCATCGCCGCGCCGGTGAACGCGCCGCGCTCGTGGCCGAAGAATTCGCTCTCCAGCAGATCTTTTGGAATCGCCGCGGTATTGATCGCGATAAACGGCCGCTGCGCGCGTGGGCTATTGACGTGCAAGGCGCGTGCAATCAGCTCTTTGCCGGTGCCGGATTCGCCGGTGATCATCACCGTGATCTGGCTCTGCGACAAGCGGCCGATTGCGCGAAAGACGTCCTGCATCGCCGGTGCTTCGCCGATCAGCGCCGGCCGCGCCTCCATCGACTTCAGATCCGGTAGCACGATGCGCTTCTGCGCTGCGCGCCGCACCAACGAGGCGACGCTATCAACATCAAACGGCTTCGGCAGATATTCGAAAGCGCCGCCTTTGAACGAGGCCACCGCAGCGTCGAGATCCGAATGCGCGGTGACGACGATGACCGGCAACTCAGGATGGCTCGTCCGCAGACGCTCCATCAGCTCCAAGCCGCCGAGGCCGGGCATGCGCAGATCGGAAATTAAGACATCGGGCGTGGTGTCGGTCAGCGCATCGAGTAGCTCGGCTGCACCTGGGAAGCTCTGCACCAGCATGCCTTCTCGGCTCAGTGATTTTTCCAGCACCCAGCGAATGGATTCGTCGTCGTCGACAATCCAAACTTGTATCGCCGGTTCATCCAGCTTCATTGCATTCATTGCGTTTGTATCTTTTTTACGCGGACTCACAACTGTTGGCGGTACGTCGCTCGACAACAGGCTAACGCTGCTCACGCAGTATGTTCCAGCGGCAGGAATATCGAAAAAACGGTGGTGCCCGGGCGCGATTGGCATTCAACCAAGCCGCCATGGCTATGAATTAGATACTGAGCAATCGGCAGGCCAAGACCGGTGCCTTCGGCGCGCGTCGTCACCATCGGATAAAAAATTTTTTCAATCATCGATTTCGATATGCCCGGCCCGTTGTCTTCGATATCGATCTGAACCACCAATTTGTGCCGAACGCCGGCAATATTGAATTGCCGCCGCATCCGCGTGCGTAGAAACAGCAATGCGTGCTCCGGGCCGTTATCGGCTGACAGCGCCTGCAACGCGTTGCGCGCGATGTTCAGTACTGCTTGGATCAACTGCTCGCGGTCGGCATAGATTTCCGGGATGCTTGGGTCGTAGTCGCGCTGGACGCTGAACTTGGCCACAGCTTCGGCCTCCACCAGCTGCCGGACATGCTCCAGAACCTCGTGGATATTGACCATCGACTTCTGCGGCAGCCGATTCGGGCCGAGCAGCCGGTTCACCAGATTTTGCAGGCGGTCGGCTTCACGGATGATCACGCGCGTGTATTCACGGTGTTCCGAGTCCGGAAATTCGCGCTCCAGCAACTGCGCCGCGCCGCGGATCCCGCCGAGCGGGTTTTTGATTTCATGTGCCAGACCGCGAATCAACTCTCGGCTGGCTTCGTGCTGTGCCTGCAGAATTTCGTCGCGGGTGATGCGCATATGCCGGTCTAGCGGCAGTAGTTCCAATACGAGATTGGCGCCAGACAGCTGCGTCGGCATCACGGTGCAGTCGACGGTGATCGATTCATCGCCGGCACGGTGCAGCCGCAACTCCCGCTCAATAAAACCGGTGCCGGAGTTCAGCGCTTGTTTCAAGCGTTCCGTGTACTCCGCCAGATGCGGCACGGCTAGGGCTAGCGGCTGGCCCTGCACTTGTCGGCGACTAATGCTAAAAAGATTTTCAGCGGCGGAATTGAGGTAGCTAAGCCTCAGGCCTTGATCGAAGGCGATAATCGCCGTCGCTAGGCCATCCAAAATGCCCGCAGGCTGAACGCGGTTCAGCACAGGTAGTTTCATGGCGTGAATTCAGCAAGATATGCGCCAAACTGGCGTTACGACAGCGCTAACGTCGGCGGCGAATGACCGGGCTGGGCATCATAAAAATGGTAACGGCTGCCGCGCGTGCTAGTTCATGGCCGTTGGCATCGACCAAGCTGGCGCTGATCTGATGTTCGCCGCGCTCAACGCCGGTGATCAGGTAGGCGCTGGAAGGGGTTGGCGGCGCGTTTTGCGGCTTGCCATCCAATAGATAGATCAGCCCTTGGCCGGAATCGACGGCGCCATCGACCACCACTGAGACATTACCTTCAGGATCGCGAATCGTTGCTGCGGGCGTCGGCTCGGTGATTGCGATATGCGTAGGCACAGGCGCCGCAGCTGTGTCTGGCGCCGAGGGCGCGGCCGCCGGGCCGGCTGAGAATGTTTGCAGCGGCGGTAATTCCACCGGCTTGGCGTCCGCAGCGGGCGGTTTGTCGGTGTAATGCACGACGCCTTTCGCGTCTGTCCACCGATAAACCTCGGCGCTGGCCGGTAATGCCACGGCAGCAAGAATAATCAAGGTCGCAATTCTCATGACGCAAAAATAACGCGTACGGGGGATTCCGTAAACCGCGGCCGGGTGTCGGGGGCAATGCGTTAAGCCGGCGCAACATTCCTTTGCAGAGATTTACCTGCCAGCAAGACATCGCAACCGACGGCGGCGCGACGATTGCGCTTTCCGCCCTTCAGGATCCTGCCGAAATGATTACTCGCTTCGCCCGCCGAGTCGTGCCCGGCTTTCTACTCTGCGTCGCCTTATTCACCGCGGGGTGCGGCGGCGGCAACGGCAGCACAACGACGACCACCGAGCTAACGTTGACCAGCGCTACGGCGGTACTGGGCCAAAACGGCTTTACCAGCGGCACCGCGAATCGTGCCGGCCCCGCAGACGCGACGACCTTATCGCAGCCGCTCGGCGGCGCAGCCGGTGTCAGCGGTGGCGCTTTTTACGTGCCGGACTACGGCAATAGCCGCCTGCTTGGCTTCAATACCGCGCCGACGATCACCAATTCGGCCGCTAATTTCGCAATCGGCCAGGCCGATTTCACCGCCTCGCTGCCGAACAGCGGTGCCAATCACTTAGCGTTGCCGGGAGCGGCCTGGGTTGGGGGTGGTCGGCTTGTAATCGCCGATACCGGCAATAACCGCGTGTTGATCTGGAATACGCCGCCGACCGCCAATACGTTGCCCGACGTCATCGTCGGCCAAACCGATATCGATGGCAATTCGCCCGGTCTTTCGGCCACAGCGTTGAACTCACCGGTCGCGGCGGCTATTGCCGGCAATCGTTTATTTGTCGTCGACCAAAACAATAACCGCGTGCTGATTTGGAATACGGTGCCGACGCAAAATGGCACTGCCGCCGACTTAGTACTCGGCGAGGCCGACTTCGTAACCAACGCCGCGGCAACGGCGCAGAACCGGCTATCGCAGCCGTCCGGTATCTGGACCGATGGCTTCCGCCTCTTAGTCGCCGACGGCGGCAACAACCGCGTGATGTACTGGACCTCAATCCCCAGCACAAACGGCTCAAACGCGAGCTTTGTCGTCGGCCAAGCCACGTTTACATTTAGCAGCACGGCCGTTTCCGGACAGACGATGAATACGCCGGTCGGTCTGGCTTCGGACGGCACCCGCCTATTCGTTGCCGATAGCGGTAACAACCGCGTGCTGATCTTTAACTCGTTTCCGATTGCAAACAACACCGCCGCCGATGACGTACTCGGCCAAGAAAGCTTTACCCGAAATACCGCGAATGACGATGACGGCAGTGCAACCAATCCGCAGGACGGCACTGCTGAAACGGCGCCGACGGCGCGCACATTGAGCCGCCCTACCGGTGTGTTTTATCTCAACGGTCGCCTTTACGTGACCGACCGTGGCAACAACCGCATTCTGTTGTTCAGCGAATGAGCCGGGGAATGTTGATCGGCCGCGGATTTGCACTCGCGCTACTGCTCGTACTCGCCGGTTGTGGCGGTGGCGCTTCGCCGGTGGGGAACGGTATTGGCCCCAGTTCAATTGCGATCGCCGCCGCGACCGGAACCACGGCGACCACCGAAGGCGTAGTCCGCGTTTTTCAGTGTCTGACCGGCGGACTGACCGCAGCGCTGCGCTTCACCGACGGCAGTTCCGGTGATTTCACCAGCCGCGTGACCTGGAGCAGCGCCAACCCGAGCGTCGTGCGGGTCAGCAATGGCGATATCCCGGTACCCGGCAGTAGTGCGGTTTATGCCCAAGGAACCTTGGTGCCAGTTAGCCCCGGCACCGCAATCGTGACGGCGACTTACTCGACCATCACGGCGCAGGTGACGGTCAGTGTCGGCACCCCGAGCGCGTTTTCGATGGCGGAAATCGGCCAGGGTGCGGTTATGACGCCGGTGACTACGGCGACGCTCGGCGCCGGCACTTCGGCGCAATTCGGCGTCACCGCGGTGATCGATGGCGTTAGCCGCGATGCCAGCAACGCCGCGATTTGGACCGTCGGCGGCTCCGGCATCGCCAGCGTCAGTGCAGCGGGTTTAGTCAGCGCGCTCGGCGCTGGCGGTCCGGCGACGTTGACCGCGAGTTTTCCGAACTGCGCGCAAAGTGTCGCCAGCACGATCAGCGTTGCCAATATTCTCGGAATCGAGTTGGTGCCCGAGTTCGGCGCCGCGCCGCTCCTGCTCGAAAACCGCGAGCGTTTCGATGTTCTGGCCGATCTCGGCAACGGCATCAAACAGGATGTCAGCCTGCTGGCGACACTGGCGGTGACCGATAGTACCGTCGCGGCCTTCATGACCGGTAGCGGTTTGAGCAATATCTTGCAGCCCACCGCCGCCGGTGTCGAAACGATTACTGCGCAGTTGAATAATGCGTATACGGCGCCGGAGCAAACGATCAACATTACCAGTTCGCCGCTGACGGTGATTAGCGTTGCGCCGGCCACGGCGGTGGTTCGCGCGGGCAGTAACGAAACCGCGCGATTTACGGCGACCGGAACCTTCGGCAATGGCCAAGTGCAGGATGTCACGCGCGCCGTAACTTGGGCGGTGGCTGATACCGCATTGGCGACGATCAGCAACACGGCATCGACTGCCGGGGCAGCTGTGGCGGCTGGGAATACGACTGGGCAGACCACTGTTACCGCAAGTTCAACGCTCGAAACCGCCGTGAGTCCTTCCACGGCTACATTGACGATTGACTCGGCGGAAAATCCAGTTGATCGCTAAAGCGCAGCGAAGCGACTAGAAAAACAAAAAAGCCCCCGGATTCCGGGGGCTTTTTTTGCCACAAACGCGCTTTACAGCGAGTAGTACATATCGAACTCAATCGGGTGCGTCGTCATGCGGAAGCGGGTGACTTCCTGCATCTTCAGCTCGATGTAGGCATCGATCAGCTCGTCGGTGAACACGCCGCCCTTGGTCAGGAACGCGCGGTCATTGTCGAGTGCATCAAGCGCCATGTCGAGGCTGTGGCAAACGCGCGGGATCAGTTTGTCCTCTTCCGGCGGCAGGTGGTACAGATCCTTATCAGACGGTTCGCCCGGATGGATCTTGTTCTGAATGCCGTCGAGGCCGGCCATCATCATCGCTGCGAACGCGAAATACGGGTTCGACGATGAATCTGGGAAGCGTACTTCGATGCGGCGGCCTTTCGGATTCGCAACATACGGAATACGGATCGAGGCCGAGCGGTTACGCGCCGAATACGCCAGCATCACCGGCGCTTCGAAGCCCGGAACCAGGCGCTTGTAGCTGTTCGTGCCCGGGTTGGTGAAGGCGTTGATCGCCTGCGCGTGCTTCAGGATGCCGCCGATGTAATACAGCGCCGTTTCCGAAAGACCGCCGTAGCCGTCGCCCGAGAACAGGTTCTTGCCGGCCAAGGCCAGCGATTGGTGCACGTGCATGCCCGAGCCGTTGTCGCCAACGATCGGTTTCGGCATGAAGGTCGCGGTCTTGCCGAACTGATCGGCAACGTTTTGCACCACGTACTTCAGCTTCAGCACTTCGTCGGCCTTTTTCACCAACGTGCCGAACTTAACGCCGATTTCGCATTGGCCAGCGGTGGCAACTTCGTGATGGTGAACTTCAACAACCATGCCGACCGATTCCAGCGTCTCGCACATCGCCGAGCGGATGTCTTGCAGCTGGTCAACCGGCGGTACTGGGAAATAACCACCTTTGATGCCCGGGCGGTGGCCGGTGTTGCCGTCTTCGTAGTCCTTGCCCGAATTCCACGCGGCGTTTTTGGCGTCGATGTAGACGTAGGAGCCCCAGGGGCCGGAGTCGGAGCGGATCGAGTCGAAAATGAAAAATTCGTTTTCCGGGCCGAAGAACGCGGTGTCGGCGAGGCCAGTGCTCTTCAAATAGGCTTCGGCGCGTTTGGCCAGCGAGCGCGGGTCGCGCGAATAGCCCTGCATCGTGCTCGGTTCGATGATGTCGCAGGTCAGAACCAGCGTCACTTCTTCAAAGAACGGGTCGATGAACGCGGTGCTCGGGTCCGGCATCAAAATCATGTCGGATTCGTTGATGCCCTTCCAGCCGGCGATCGACGAACCGTCAAACATCTTGCCTTCGGTGAACAGGCTCTCGTCTACCGTATGCGCCGGAACCGATACATGCTGCTCCTTGCCGCGGGTATCGCAGAAACGAAAATCAACAAACTTAACGCTCTTTTCGGTGATGGTTTTCAGTACGTCTTTACCCGACATGGGGTTCTCCTGGGGACAAATATTCTTTAGATGTAACGCATTAACACGAAGCAGTAACTATGCCATTACGGTGCTTGCGTGCACGACTATGGCGCGTTTGCACGCTGAATGTTCAGCCCTTGAGGCAGTTGCTCATAAACTGCTTGCGGGCATCGCCCGTCAGCGCTTTCGCCTTTGCTTCGGCGTTGCACGAAGTCATGCGCTGCTGCGGCGTTTTCGGCGCCGCGTCTGCGGCTTTGCTGCTGAGACAGTCTTTCATAAACGACTGCCGCTCCGCGCCGGATTTTTCCTTGGCTTGCACGCTGCAGTCTTTCATCCGCTGTTGTTGCACCGTCAGCGTTTTATTGATCGGCTTAACGGGCTCGTCAGCGCTGGCGGTGAGCGCTGTAAACACCAGTGTGCCGGCGACCAACGCGCGTGCAGCGTGCGTTGCGGCGTTATCGATGAAGCCTATTGCCATGTGCGTGCTCCAGCAGCGTAAGCGCGGGGTACTGCGCGGGGCAAAAGCAGGTTTGATAGTCGCTAGTGCGGTTGAATGTCACGGTTTGTCGGCTGTTTTGGCTTCGTCACGGGCCTTTTTGTAGTCCGAATACGAGGTGCGTTCTTTGTCTAAGCAATCTGCCCGGTCGCGCGCAGGGACTGCCTCGCATTGATGGGTGCGTAGCGCCGTGGTGCTGGTGTAAACCTGCTGCCCGGTGCAGCCGCTGGCCGCCGCCGCGACCAGCGTAACGACCATAAACCAAGCTTGTTTCGGCATTGCATTACGCTCCTCAGGTAGATCGCCGCGGCGCGCGTTAGGCGCTAAGCGCGGCCGCAGTTGGCCGCTATCATCGCCGATCAAGCTTTCAGATGCCGTAATCAACAGGCTCTTGGCTATACTTGCCGCCCTCAGCCCATCGCGGCCGCGCATCAACCGAACTCAACCATGACTTTCCAGGAACTGATTTTCACCCTTCAGCGCTACTGGGCCCGCCAGGGCTGCGTGATTATTCAGCCGCTCGATATGGAGGTTGGTGCCGGAACCTTTCACCCGGCGACGTTTCTGCGCGCCATCGGCCCGGAGCCGTGGAATGCCGCGTACGTGCAGCCGAGCCGCCGCCCGACCGACGGCCGCTACGGCGAAAACCCGAACCGCTTACAGCATTATTACCAGTTTCAGGTGCTGATGAAGCCGTCACCGCCGGATATCCAAGAACTTTATCTCGGCTCGCTCCGCGAGTTGGGTTTCGACCTGCTGACCCACGACATCCGTTTTGTTGAAGACAACTGGGAAAGCCCGACGCTCGGCGCCTGGGGGCTGGGCTGGGAAGTTTGGCTGAACGGCATGGAAGTCACGCAGTTCACCTATTTCCAGCAGGTAGGCGGCATTGAATGCAAGCCAGTCGCTGGCGAAATCACGTATGGCCTCGAACGCTTGGCGATGTACATCCAGAAAAAAGAAAGCGTTTACGACCTCGTTTGGTCCGGCGCTGGCGGCCGCATCGTCACTTATGGCGATGTTTATCACCAGAACGAAGTCGAACAGAGCGCATACAACTTCGAACACGCCGATACCGCGGCGCTATTTAAACGCTTCGACGTTGCCGAAGCTGAATGCAAGCACCTGCTGACCCTGGAAAAACCGCTGCCGCTGCCGGCTTACGAACGCGTGTTGCAGGCCAGCCACAGCTTCAACCTGCTCGACGCCCGCAGCGCGATCAGCGTCACCGAGCGCCAAGGCTACATCCTGCGCGTGCGGACGCTCGCCCGCCTGTGCGCCGAGGCTTATTACAACGCCCGCGCCGCGATTGCGGGCTTCGCTCCGCTGCCGACCGCGAAGGCGGCTTAAACATGAATACGACTGAAACGCTGCTGATTGAGATCGGCACTGAAGACCTGCCCGCACGCTATGTGGTGCCGCTAGCTGAGGCGCTGCGCGATGGCTTCGCCGGCGGTCTTGCCAAGCGCGGCCTCGCGCTCGGCACCGCGCATTCTTATGCAACGCCGCGCCGGATTGCGTTGATCGTCGAAGCCGTCGCCGGCCGGCAGCCGAATCAATCGGTTGAATTTACCGGCCCGGCGCTCGCCGCCGCGTTGAAGGACGGCCAGCCGACGCCCGCCGCGCTCGGTTTCGCGAAGAAATGTGGCGTTGAATACGCTGAACTCAGTGAGAAGAACGGCAAGCTGTTCTTCGCCCGCACCCAGCCCGGAAAAGCGACGCTGGACTTGCTGCCGGAGATTTTCGAAGAAACGCTGAAGTCGATGGACGAACTGGTGCCAAAGCGCATGCGCTGGGGCGCCGGCAGTGAAACGTTCGTGCGGCCGGTGCAATGGCTGACCGCGTTGCTCGGCAGCACCATCGTGCCGCTGCGTCGCTTCGGCATCGAAGCCGGCCGCCTGACCTACGGCCACCGGTTCCACGCACCCGCGGCGATCAGTCTCGCCACACCCGCCGACTACCAAATGGCGCTGTTGCCGGCAAAGGTTTGGGCCGACATCGCCTCGCGTAAAGCTGAAATCCGCCGCCAGATCGAGTTGGAAGCGAGCAAACTTGGCGGCAAGGCACGTATTACTGAAGACTTGCTCGATGAAGTCACCGCGTTGGTCGAATGGCCGGTCGTGATTTCAGGCCAGATCGAAGCGCGCTTCCTCGAGCTGCCGCCGGAAGTGATCGTCGCGACGGTCGAAACCAATCAGCGGTACTTCACGGTATTCGATGAGGCAGGCAAGCTGCTGCCGGCGTTCATCACCATTGCCAATATTGAATCGAAGGACCCGGCGCAAATCGTCGCCGGCAACGAACGCGTCGTCCGGCCGCGCCTGACCGATGCGCTGTTCTTCTGGCAGCAGGATTTGAAGCAACCGCTTGCCGCCTACGAGGAGAAGCTGGGGGCCGTTACATATCAGAAGGAGTTGGGCTCGATTGCTGACAAGGTGGCGCGCGTCGCCGAGTTCTGGGATCGCCGAACCAAGGAAGACGGGCCGGGCGTCGATTTTGAAGCGGTGAAACGCGCGGCCCAGCTGTGCAAGTGCGATCTCGTCACCAAGATGGTTTACGAGTTCCCGGAGCTGCAGGGTCTGATGGGCGGCTATTACGCCGAAAGGTCTGGTGAACCGGCGGCGGTTTCCGCGGCGATTCGTGACCATTATCTGCCGACGCAGCAGGGCACGCCGATTCCGGCGACGAAGGAAGGCCAGTTGCTCGCGCTTGCCGACAAGCTCGATACGCTCGCTGGCATCTTCGCGATCGGCCAGAAGCCGACCGCAAGTAAGGACCCGTTCGCGCTGCGTCGTGCGGCGCTCGGTGTGTTGCGGATCTTGATCGAAGGCGGCTGGGCGTTTGATCTCGGGCGTCTGATCAATACTGCGTTGTCGGCGCAGCCCGTCGGTGCGAACCCGCAGGAGCAGCCGAAAAACTTAACAGAGCTGAATAAGTTCATTCTAGAGCGCCTGCGTGCCTACTGCGTCGGCAATGAAATCGACGGCCGCCCGATTACGGTTGAGATGTTCGAGGCGGTTTCGGCGCTGAATATCACGCAGCCGCTGGATTTTGACGCCCGCCTACGCGCAATCCACGCATTTTGGGCACTGCCGGCGGCGCAAAGCTTGGCTGCCGCGCACAAGCGGGTGCGGAATATTCTGAAACAGGCGGGCGACACCGCAGTTACCGCGATTGATCCCACTTTGTTTTCACATGCGGCGGAAACGGTACTGCATGCAGCGGTAAAAGCGTTGCCGGTTGGCGCCGACTACGAAACACAGCTTACGGCGCTGGCCGGGCTGCGCGATGCGGTGGATGCGTTCTTTGATATGCGTACGCCTGCCGGCGAGCCGGTGATGGTGAATGATCCGGATGCGGCAGTTCGTGCCAATCGCCTCGCATTGCTGCGTGCGCTGGATGGCGCTTGCCGCGCCGTTGCCGATATTTCCTGCTTGCCGGGTTAAGCAGTCGGTTTGCCAGCTGGCTAGATTCCGAGCGGGGCCGTTGGCCCCGCTGTGCGCTGCCGCCATTGTTGAATGTTCACGCCCTTGATGATCAGCCATAGGGCAAACGATAGTTCCCCGATGAAAGCGGGTACCAACACGGCGGGGAATATCGCGTCCGCGAACGAAGGCGCGACCAAGAGCGCAAAGCTATTGGTCAGGTAGCACAGCCCGGCAACGACGATCAAAACGCCGATGACGCGCGGAAAGTATCCTGATTGGTAGATCAGATAGCCGCGCACTAGGCAGGCGGCGCCAAAAAAAATTAGCCCGATGCCGAAACCAAAGCTGTGTGCCTTAATCGCGAGATAGGACAACGCGTGTAGCTGTTCCGGTGAAAAGGCTTGCAGATAGCTGGCGTCCGCTAGCAGAAAGATGGGAACGAGCAGGTTGAGTTTATTGCCGACCAAGACTGCGGTTTGCACCAGATTCAGCAAGGTTGATAGCAGGGCTAGGCTCGCGCTGACGGGGCGGAGTAGCAGGTAGAGCGCGACGATTACCGGCACATCGAAGATGTGCATTAGGATGTCGCCCGCAATGCCGGCTCGCCAAAGAAACGGAGATGCGGCGATATTGCTCGCACTCGCTGCAGCGTCACCCGGAACAAATAAGCTTCCTCTGGCGTACCCTTCGCCAAATAGTCCGAGAACGATAATCGCGAGGTACAGCAACCCGCTAAGACGTGCGTAGCGTTGTGGGTTGTGTTCGATGGCGGCGTACATCGCTTGATACTACGCATCGCGCCGCTAAAACGCCTGCAGTTAAATCACATCACCGAATAACCGCTTGGAACGTTGATCCCAGCTGCGGTTAGCTGATTGGCGGGGCGGTCGGCGGCTTGGCGTTGACCGGTGCGGTGTACTCGGCTTTCTGCAGCAATTCAGCGAAGTCGTGTAACTCAGTGCGGTTCAGGTCAGATACCGCCCACCATTCCAGCCCGTTCATCCGCCAATGTTCGACGTTGTAGGTATCACAGATCTGCGCCCCTAGCTTACCGTCCGACTCATGCTGCGAAGGCCAAACGAAAACATTAATGACGTGCTGGCGGCGCCGGTAGTCGAGCGCTGCAACATCTCGTTTATCAACGTAGTCCAAACGACCACCCGAGAGCGGGAAGCCGGCCGTGGCGAGATCATGAACCGGCAGTGTGTAGTCGAGTTTGCCGGCGAACCAGGGCTTCACCGTGTGTTGGTCGGTCGACGCAACGTCGTCTAAGTGCCCGACTTGCAGCGAACGGATGTGGCTGGCAACGAGTTCGTCAGCGAGGGAATCGTCGGCACCGTTGAGCGCCGTAAATTGGTTTACGCCAACGCCAAGCACCAATGCCGCGGCTAGCGGCATCAGCCAACGCGTCATTTCTTGATTGCGCCGCGTCCGCGGCGTTGCCGCAGGCGCCGTCGGCAGTGCGGGGTTGTTGGCGCCGCGAACTTCAATCGGCAAGCTGGCTTGCAAGCGCGCGCGTAGATCATCTTGCATCCGAAAATAAGGGGCATGGCCGCGAACGGTGCGACTCAAGGAGCGTTGCGCCTGTAAAGCCTGCGTGCAGTCGGGGCATTCGGACAGATGCGCTTCCAGCGCCACCGTTAGCGGTAGGTCCAACTCGCTATCACCGTAGGCCGTCAATAGCGGCCGCGCCGTTTTGCAGTGCATCATCATTACTGCTACTCCATCTTTTCCAAAATACGCCGCAACTGCGTCCGTGCGCGTGACAAACGGGACATTACCGTGCCTATAGGGAGATCGGCGATGACCGCGATATCTTTATAGGACATCTCTTCCAACTCCCTCAGAACCAGTATTTCGCGGAACTCAATGGGCAAGCGTTTAAGGGCCGCCTCGATGCGCTCTCCGTCCGCCGCGCGTAGCAACAGCGATTGCGGGTCAGCGTTGTGCAGCGGCAGTTCGGCAGCTTCCTCTCCTTGTAGACTGCCGTCGGCCTCGTCGTATTCCAACTGTGTTTCGCCGCGGCGGTTTTCTTTCATCCAGGTGTAACAAGTGTTCCGGACGATGGTCAGTAGCCATGCTCGGCCGTCGCCGCCGCGGAAGCCATCAAAGAAACGGAAGGCGCGCAAGTACGCCTCCTGCACGACATCGTCGGCGTCGTGAGGGTTACGGGTTAGCCAGCGTGCGAGGTTGTAGGCAGCGTCGAGATGTGGCTCGGCCATTGCACTAAAACGCCGGGCTGTGAGTTCGTCGCTCAATTGGACTCCACGTCGGGCTTTAACAAACAAAGCGAAACAGCGCCTATGGACTGCGCGCCGTTCAGTTCGTTCCACGGATGGTGCAGCATTTTATTGCGAGGAATATCTGCCGGTTCGCACTGGTATGCAATGATGTCCAGCATGGACTTCAGACCTTTTGGAGCAACAGCATTATGAACAAGCCTGTAGATCGGCGTGAGTTTCTTCGGTTGGCTGGTTACGGCGGCGGCGTTGTGTTCGCTTCTGGATTGACCGGTTTCAGCAACGCGGTTGCGGCGGCTGGCAAGAAGTCGGCTAAAGCGGAAGAGTTTTACTTTGTCCAGCTTTCGGATTCGCACTGGGGTTTTAATAATCCTAAGGTTAACCCTGACTTCGAAGGGACGTTGAAAAAAGCCATTGCTGAAGTCAACGCGCTGTCTGAACAGCCTGATTTCATAGTATTTACCGGCGATCTCACGCAGACAACTGACGACCCCGCCGTACGCCGCAAGCGCATGACCGAGTTCAAAGAGATCATCAGCGAGCTAAAGGTTAAGAAGATTCACTTCTTGGCCGGCGAACACGATGCTTCGCTCGATCACGGCACTGCGTTCAAAGAATTCTTTGGCGAAACCTATTACAGCTTCGACCATAAGGGCGTGCATTTCATCGCGCTCGACAACGTTTCCGACCCGACCGCCAACATCGGTGAAGACCAGCTGAAATGGCTGGCACGAGACCTGACCAAGCTCGACAAGGAACAGCGCATTGTCGTGCTGACCCATCGCCCGCTGTTCGATCTCGCGCCGAGCTGGGATTGGGCAACGCCGGATGGCAGCAAAGCCATTGATCTGTTGATGCCATTTGAATACGTCACGGTGTTCTATGGCCATATTCATCAAGAACATCATCATATGACGGGCCACATCCCGCATCATTCCGCCCAAGGTTTGATGTGGCCGCTGCCGGCGCCGTTATCGCAGCCGAAGAAGGGCCCCGTGTTGTGGGATGCGTCCGCGCCGTACAAAGGCCTTGGATTCCGCCAGATCGAAGCCGAAGCCAAGGAAATTTCGATCAGCGAAATGCCGATCAAAGCCTGAGCGTTGCTGCTATGAACGGATCAGTAAAAACGATTGGTGCGTTCGGGCTGGCACTCGCCACCGGTATCGCAGGATACGCGGTGGCGGGCTGGGCCAGCGAGGCGCCGGTCAATACGGTGAGAGTCATTAAGGTTGATTCGAAACGGTATGAGTTCATCCCGAATGAGCTGACCGTTAAAAAAGGCGAAACCGTCGATATCGAACTGACGACGCACGATGTCGTCATGGGTTTTGCCGTACCGGATATCACGCGGGAGCGGACGAACATCCTCCCTGGGCAGGTTGCGCACGTGCGGTTCACGGCGACGAAAGTCGGAACGTTCCCGTTTCTCTGTGATGTCTTCTGTGGCTCTGGCCATGAAGACATGGACGGGACGATCACCGTCGTCGAATGAAGTAGCTGGCCGCAGTCGCAATGACTGCGGCCGGGTTTGTCGGGTGGGGGCTTAGCGCTGTGGGATGGCCGCGGTAACCGCCAACGAAGTGCTGTGCTAATTTGCGCCGTCGAGCGCGCATGCAAGCCGCTCAGCTATTGGGGAGCGGTCATGAAGCTGGTCATTCTCGATCGAGATGGCGTTATTAACGAAGACTCGCCGAACTTTATTAAGTCCGTTGCCGAGTGGCAGCCGATTCCCGGCAGTCTTGAAGCGATCGCCTTGCTTTGCCAGGCCGGCTACCGCGTTTTTATCGCGAGTAATCAATCCGGTATCGGCCGTGGTTTATTCGATTTCGATGCCTTATTCCAAATTCACGCACGCATGCAGCGGGCAGTGATTGAATTGGGCGGCCGAATTGATGGCATCGCCTATGCGCCAGAACACCCGCGTGAAGCCAGCGAGCGCCGCAAGCCGGCCCCCGGCATGTTGCGCGATATCGCCAAACGCATGCAGATCAGTCTTGATGGTGTGCCGTTTGTCGGCGACTCCGCCTCGGACTTACACGCCGCTGCCGCAGCCGGCGCGCGCCCTATATTGGTGCTTACCGGCAACGGTGAGCGCACCAAGAACGACCATAACAGCGCTGATATTGAAATCTATGCTGATTTACTGGCTTTTGCGCGCGCTGAAATAGCGCGTCTGCCGGCAGCCGCCGCCGCCTAATTCGGTGCGACCCTAGCTTCGGCTACCGCAAACGGCGTAATCCTCGCGCCGCCGCTCAATCCGTACGCCGACGGTTTTCGCTTCGCTGACCGCGCCCGGTTTGCCGATTGTTAAACGCAGCGTCTGGATCTGGAAGCGCTCAAATAGCAGCTGCGCCGTGGCTTCGGCCAGCGTTTCAAGCAGCTTGAATTGCCGCTTTTGGCTGAGCGCAATGATGGCGTCCGCCACCGCCTTGTAGTCCACCGCGTCGCGAATGTGGTCGCTGGCGGCTGCCGGGCGAATATCGGTGCCGAGTTCCAGATCCAGCAGCAAGGGCCGTGGCGCCTGCTGTTCCCAGGCGTGAATGCCGATGATCGTGTCGACCTGCAGCTGCGTAATAAAGATGGTGTCGATCAGCATGGCGGCTCGGGGGCGGTCGTGGGTAATGCGCCCGGCGCGCGTAATTCCTGCAACGGCCAGCGCGCGCGGGTCGGTAGGCCGCTGGCGGTTTCGCCAGCAGAAATGCGCGCCCAGCCCGCGTAGGCGATCATCGCCGCGTTGTCGGTGCAGAATTCCGGGCGCGGAAAATATAGTTCGGCGCCGCGTTTCTCAGTGGCGGCGGCAAGACGCGCGCGCAATCGTTTATTGGCGCCAACGCCGCCAGCAACGACGAGGCAGCGCAAGCCGGTAGCGTCGAGTGCTCGCTCGCATTTGATCGCCAAGGTGTCGGTTACCGCTTCTTCGAAGCCGCGCGCGAGGTCGGCTTTGGCTTGCGCATCCTGGGCGGTCGGTAGTGCGGTTAGCACGGCAGTTTTCAGGCCGCTAAAACTAAATTCGAGGCCGGGGCGATCGGTCATCGGCCGGCTGAATTTGTAAATGCCACTGCGGCCGTTCTCGGCTAATTTGGCCAGTTCCGGCCCGCCGGGGTAGGGCAGCCCCAGCGCTTTTGCAGTTTTATCGAAGGCTTCGCCGGCAGCGTCGTCCAAGGTCTCGCCGAGAATTTCGTAACGGCCCACCCCATCAACACGCGCCAACATTGTGTGGCCGCCAGAAACCAGCAGCGCGACGAACGGAAATTCAGGTCGCCTTGGCTCCAGCATCGGCGCCAGTAGGTGGCCTTCGAGATGATGGACCGCGATCAGCGGCGCGCGCAGTGCCGCTGAGAGCCCAGCGGCAAAAGCGCCGCCGACTAGTAGCGCGCCGATTAAGCCCGGGCCAGCGGTGTAGGCGATGCCATCAAGCTGGTCCGTGCGCAGCCCTGCTTGCGCTAACGCTGCCGTAACGAGCGCGTGAATGCGGCCGACGTGGTCGCGCGCAGCCAGTTCCGGCACCACGCCGCCGTATTCGGCGTGCATCGCCGCTTGGCTGTGGAGCACGTGCGCGCGCAGGCCTAAGTCGCCGTCATAAATGGCGGCGGCGGTTTCATCGCAAGAGGTTTCCAAGCCGAGGACTCGCATCGAACGACTATTGTGCGGGATTGCGCGTTGATTTACAGCTGACGAGCGTCTACACTTTGCGCCCCTCTGATTGGGGGAGCCCTACTGTGTCGAGACTGAACTGATGCCGAATGTCCGTATTCGCGAAAACGAACCGTTTGAAGTCGCCCTGCGCCGTTTTAAGCGCACCTGCGAAAAAGCTGGTGTATTGACGGATCTCCGCAAGAAAGAATTCTTCGAGAAGCCGAGCCAGGAGCGCAAGCGCAAGCGCGCTGCCGCCGTCAAGCGTCAAGCCAAGCGCGTTTCTCGCGAAACGTCGAAGCAAATCAGAATGTATTGATTGCCGTTTTTCGGCAATCTTTTATTCCGTTGCAGCGCCGCGCCACTTAGGTGCGGTGCGATTCTATTTTGCCACTGATACCGCAGCCATGACCGATCTCAAAACCCGCATCACCGAAGACGTGAAGCTGGCGATGAAGGCCGGCGACAAGGCACGCGTCGCGGTTCTGCGTATGCTGACCGCCGAGATGAAACAGCGCGAAGTCGTCGACAATGTCGAATTGACCGACGCTGTGATCATCGCCTCGCTGGAAAAAATGTTGAAGCAGCGGCGCGATTCTGAAAGCCAGTTCCGAGCCGGAAATCGGCCCGATCTCGCCGACCGCGAAGCCGCTGAAATCGTTGTCCTCAGCGATTATCTGCCGCAGGCGCTGACCGAAGATGAGATTGGCGCGCTGATTACGCAGGGCGTGGCTGAAACCGGCGCTGCTGGCATCAAAGATATGGGCAAGCTGATGGCGTGGCTGAAGCCGCAGGTTGCTGGCCGCGCCGATATGGGCAAGCTCTCGGGCCTGATCAAAGCCAAGCTCGGGTGAGATTGCCCGAGCACAAGCTCGAGCGTTTCAATAAGGCCCCGCATTCCCTGCGTCGTCGGGCGCTTCGCGCAGCTGCGGCGTACGCCGCCTAGAATGCCCGAATGGCCGGCGGACGCATCCCTAATTCGTTTATCCAAGACCTCTTATCGCGCGTCGATATCGTCGAGGTCGTCGGTAGCCGCATCGAATTAAAGCGCGCTGGCCGTGAATTCAAAGGCCTATCGCCGTTCACAAACGAAAAATCGCCATCGCTGTTCGTCAATCCAGCGAAGCAGATGTTTTTCGATTTTTCGTCTGGAAAAAATGGCACCGCGATCACGTTTTTGATGGAAAACGATCGTCTCAGCTTCGTCGAGGCAGTAGAAGAGCTGGCGCGTCGCGTCGGTATCGAAGTCCCACGTGAAGGCAGTGCGGGCGGTGAACGCTTGTCGCTCGAAGGCCCGCTCGATGCGCTGGTCGCGGCGGAGCGGTATTACCGCGCCGAGCTGCGTCAGCACCGACCGGCGATCGATTACCTCAAAAACCGTGGCGTTAGCGGCGATACCGCGAAGTTATTCGGCATTGGCTACGCGCCGGAATCCTGGGACGCGTTGGCGCGGCAGTTCCCGAAAGGTGAAAGCCAGCGCCATGCGATCGACGCTGGGTTGTTGATCGAACGCGACAATGAAGGCCCTTCGGACGCGCAGCGGCGTGGTTCTGGCGCTTATGATCGTTTCCGCAACCGCATCATGTTCCCGATTCGTGATACCCGCGGCCGGGTCATCGGCTTTGGCGGTCGTACGCTCGCCAACGACCCGGCGAAATATTTAAATTCACCCGAAACGGCGTTGTTTCACAAAGGCCGAAACCTTTTTGGGTTGTATGAGGCCAAGCAGTCGAGCAAGGCCGAGTTGCCGTCGTTATTGGTCGTTGAAGGCTATATGGACGTCGTCATGCTGGCGCAGCACGGCATCCGCAACGCGGTTGCGACGCTGGGCACGGCAACGACGCGCGAGCATTTGGGCCTGCTGTACAAGAACACGCACCGGATTGTGTTTTGCTTCGATGGCGACCGCGCCGGCCGCTCTGCGGCGTGGCGGGCCTTGGAGCAGGCGCTGCCAGAAGTGTTCGAGAATCGCGAGTGCCGGTTCATGTTCCTGCCCGACGGGCAAGACCCGGACTCGCTGGTGCAAGCGATCGGCGCCGAGGCTTTTCACGCGCTGATCGACGCGGCTCAGCCCTTATCCGATTTCCTGCTTGCCGAGTTGGTGAAGCAGGTCAATCTCGGCAGCCGCGACGGCCGCGCGCAATTGCCGACGCTGGCCAAGCCGTACATCGAAAAACTGCGCGAAGGGCCGCTGCGGGCGCTGATGGTCAACGAGTTGATGCGTCTGACGCGGCTGGGCAGCGGTGATATTGAGGCGGCGCTGGCTGCAACGCCAACGCGCGCTGCCGCATCTAACCCGGAACAACGCACGCTGCGCGCCGAACCGCCCGGCGTGAAGCCGATACGGCGCGCTTTGCAGATCCTGCTGGAGCGGCCAGCGTTGGCGTTAAAAGTTGAGCATCTTGAGCAGCTGGCGTTGCTGGCCCAGCCCGGCATCGAGATTTTGATCGAGGCGATCGATTTTTTTTGCGAGAACCCCGACGCTTCGGCATCACAGTTGAGCGAGCACTGGCGCGATAGCAGCAAAGGGCAAGCGGTGCAGCGGGTTTTGAATTCCGATCTGGAGCGGCCGGAATTTAGTCGGACCTTGACGCACATCGCTGGCGACGACGGTCTTGAGAAAGAATTTTTCGGCTCGATTATGGTCTTACGGCAACGCGCGCTACGCGAGCGAATGCAGCAACTGCTGGAAAAATCCAAGGATGGCGCGCTTTCGCGAGCCGAAACGCAAGAGATAGAGGAAATTACCGGCCGGCTTTCGGTCGGGAAGTTTGAGCCAGGTTAACGGCGCTCCAGTATAATACTGGGTTCTGACCGGCAACAGATTGTCGGTCTTTGACGCGAGAATTCAACGATGACGGCTGCAGATCAGCAATCCCAGATCAAATCCTTGATCGCCCTCGGCAAAGAAAAGGGCTTCCTCACGTTCGCGGAGGTCTCCGATCACTTGCCGGAAATCGTCGATTCCGAACAGATCGATGATGTTATCAGCATGATCCAGGGCATGGGCATTCCTGTCCATGACGAAGCGCCGGATACCGAAGCGCAACTCTTTAGCGAGCCGGCCGTCGCCGCCGCTGAAGACGACGAAGAAGCCGCCGAAGAAGCCGCTGCCGCGCTCGCCGCGTCGGATTCTGAGTTCGGCCGCACAACAGACCCGGTGCGCATGTATATGCGCGAAATGGGCAGCGTCGAGCTGCTCGATCGTGAAGGCGAAATCCGCATCGCGAAGCGCATCGAAGAAGGCCTCGGCGAAGCGCTATACGCGATGGCCAGCTATCCCGAAACGGTCGTAACACTGCTCGACGCTTACGACCAAGCCGTCGCGGGCAAACGCCGCTTGGCGGAAGTTGTTGCCGGCTTCTTTGACCCGAACGCACCGGAACCGGTTGCCGATGATGTGCTGCCGCCGGAAGTTGAGGACGTTGAGCCGGAAGTCGTCGAAGGTGCCGAGGACGAAGAGGAAGAAACGGTAGAAACCGGCCCGGATCCGGTGTTGTGCGCGGAAAACTTCAACAAGCTGCGGGCGATGCACGCTGAAGCCTGGGAGTTGCTGCAGCGGGTGGGCAGCGACAACAAGAAAACGCAGTCTAGCCGCGACGCCGTCGCCGACTTGATCATGACATTCCGCTTGTCGCCGAAAATCGTCGTTGAAATCACGACGAATTTGCGCAACAAGGTGGAGCTGATTCGCTCGCTGGAACGCTCGATCCTGCGGATCTGCGTGTCCGAAGCGAACATGACGCGTGAAGAATTCCTCAGCAAATACCGCGAAAGCGGCATGTCCGATATCGGTTGGGTCGATAAAGCGATCCGCGCCAAGCGTAAGTATTCCGCGGCGCTGGCGACGAAGAAAGACGAAATCGTGCTGCTGCAAGAGCAGCTGAAGCAGATCGAAGCCGACAATCTGCTGTCGATCGACGAAATCAAAGACATTTATCGCCGGATGACCGTCGGCGAAGCCAAGGCTCGCCGTGCGAAGAAGGAAATGGTTGAGGCCAACTTGCGCCTCGTTATTTCGATCGCGAAGAAGTACACCAACCGCGGCCTGCAGTTCCTGGATCTGATTCAGGAAGGCAACATCGGTTTGATGAAAGCGGTCGATAAGTTCGAATATCGCCGCGGCTATAAGTTTTCGACCTACGCAACGTGGTGGATTCGCCAGGCGATCACGCGTTCGATCGCCGATCAGGCGCGCACGATCCGTATCCCGGTGCACATGATCGAAACGATCAACAAGCTCAACCGCATCAGCCGCACGATGCTGCAGGAGATGGGCCGCGAGCCGACGCCAGAAGAACTGGCGGTGAAGATGGAAATGCCCGAGGACAAAGTCCGCAAGGTATTGAAAATCGCGAAAGAACCGATCTCGATGGAGACCCCGATCGGCGACGACGAAGATTCGCACTTGGGCGATTTCATCGAAGACACCGCGGCGGTTTCGCCGTTGGAGTCGGCAACGTCGCAGAGCTTGGCGGAAGCCACGCATCAGATACTGGCCTCGCTTACACCTCGCGAAGCCAAGGTACTGCGGATGCGTTTCGGCATCGATATGAACACCGATCACACGCTGGAAGAAGTCGGCAAACAGTTCGACGTCACCCGCGAGCGGATTCGCCAGATCGAAGCCAAGGCGCTGCGCAAACTACGGCATCCGTCGCGTGCCAACTACCTGCGCTCGTTCCTCGACGAGTAAGGCTGACGGCAGCACTAAAAAAGCCCCGCAATGCGGGGCTTTTTTTATTCGCGGCGCCGGGTTGAGCGGCGCCGTGACTCCCGGCGTATCGGTGTTACATCAACAAGTCTTCGATCGCGGCGCGCTCTTCGCGCAGTTCGTTTTCGGTGGCGGTCATCTTGCCGCGCGAGAATTCGTCGACCGACAAACCCTGGACGATTTCATACTTGCCGTCTTTGCAGGTGACCGGGTAACCGTAAACGACGCCCGGCTTGATGCCGTACGAACCGTCGGACGGAATGCCCATGCTGACCCACGCGCCGTTAGTGCCGAGCGCCCAATCGTGCATGTGATCGACCGCGGCCGAGGCGGCCGAGGCGGCGCTCGACGAACCGCGTGCTTTGATGATCGCCGCGCCGCGCTGCTGCACCGTCGGGATGAAATCGGTTTCGATCCAGTTCTGGTCGACCAAGCCCTTCGCTGCGGCGCCTTTGACCAGCGTGTGGCTGATGTCTGGGTACTGCGTTGCCGAATGGTTGCCCCAGATGATCATCTTTTCGATGTCGGTTGAGTGCGTGCCGGTCTTGGCAGCGAGCTGGCTCAGCGCGCGGTTGTGGTCGAGGCGAACCATCGCGGTGAACTGCTTCGGATCGAGCGACTTGGCGTTCGAAGCGGCGATCAGCGCATTGGTGTTGGCCGGGTTGCCGACGACGAGCACGCGCACGTCCTTGCTGGCTTGGCTGGCGATGGCCTTGCCCTGCACCGAGAAGATCGCGGCGTTGGCGGTCAGCAAGTCTTTGCGTTCCATGCCGGGGCCGCGCGGACGGGCGCCGACGAGCAGCGCAAAATCGGTGGCATCAAACGCTTCTTCTGGCTTATCGGTGGCAACAACGCCGTGCACCAACGGGAAGGCGCAGTCGTTCAGTTCCATGACTACGCCGTTCAGCGCGGTCAGCGCCGGCGTAATTTCGAGCAATTGCAAAATCACCGGCTGGTCAGGGCCGAGCATCGAACCGCTCGCGATCCGGAAAATCAACGAGTAGGAAATCTGGCCGGCGGCGCCGGTAATCGTGACTCGAACAGGCTTTTTCATGGGGCTCCCTGGTGGCTGGTGGAGAAAACAACAATTCAAGGCGCCGAATTATGCCTTTAAAAGCCGGTTTGATGCGACGCGGCAAAAGTTGTAATCAATGCGGGCTTGGATTGGGCCCTAAATTTATGAATGGAATCGCCCCGCCGTTGACGTTCGGCAAATGGCCGTCCCATTTTTCAATCGCCATGCGCTGAACCTCGATTTCGCGCAGCTTGATCAGATCTGGCGTGATTTCTTGCTTCTGTGCTTTTAAGCCGGCCGCTTCCGCTTCGGCCAGCGCAACCTTCTGCTGTGCTTCGACTTGGATGCGTTCCAAATCGCGCTTGGCTTTCAACGCCAACTGCTCGGCTTCCTGTTTGGCTTCAATCGCCGCGCTGAAATTGCGCGAGAACGCGAAATTGGTGATCGAGAAGTCATCGACCAACAGGCCGCCGGCGGTTAGATCGCCGAGTTTTTGCGCGATCAACTCGCGGATGTGGTTCCGCACCTCTTCGCGCTTCGTGATCAATTCCTCAGCGGTGTAACGGGCGACGATGGCTTTAAAGGTTTCCTGAATTTGCGGCGCGATGATCGTGTGCTCGTAGGCCGTGCCGACGCTTTGATAAAACGGCGCCACCGTGTCCGGATTCAGGTGGTATTGCAGCGCGATATGCGTGGTTACTTGCTGCAAGTCACGGCTGGCGGCATCGCCTTGCGAGTCGGTTTTTTGAATGCGTACAGAGACGTTGACGACGCGCGCAAACGGATTGATCAGATGCAAGCCGGCGTCAAGGGAATCCGGCTGTACTTTGCCAAAGAGCGTTACCACGCCGCGGTTCCCAGACGGCACGCTGATAAACGGGAGGTAGCGCCAGAGAATCAGCGCGGCGATTACAACGACAACCCAGCTCAACATATGGCGCGGCTTCATCGGTATCCCTTTTATCGTTTGTACTGCCGCGATTATAGGGAACCGAATGGCGCCTAGCCGCCGCCGCTAGCCAGCACGATACGCGGCGGCGTTTTCAATACACCGCGTAAGGAAAGCCAACCCGCCGCCGTCACGATAACGCCACCGGCAACGGCGCCGACCAGCCACAGCAGCGGCCGTGGCCCATACGGTAATTCAAACACCTGTACCGCCAGAACCCAAGCCAAGGCTTGCGCGGCAAATGCGGCGACCAGCCCAGAGAGCAGGCCGAGCACGGCAAATTCGGCGATTAAGCCCTGGGTGATCGTCCGGCTCGACGCGCCGAGCGCGCGCAGCACCCCGGTTTCCCGCATGCGTTCCGGTTTCGAGCCTTCGATCACCGCCAGCATCACGATCAACCCGGCGATCAGCGCGAACAGGAAGATGAATTCCAGGGCGTTGACGATGCGGTCGATGATGCTGCGCACCTGATTGAGTGCCGCGTCCAAATCGACCGCGGTAACGTTGGGAAACGTGCGGACCAAGTCGCGCAATAACATCCGCGCAGCGGGGCCCTGCGCGTCTGGCAGATAAAAGCTGCTGAGCCACTGCACGGGCGCGCCGAAGCCGAGCGCGTCGAGCACGCCGGGCGGCGTGACCAGGAAGAAATTCGGCCGGAAGCTATCCCATTTCACATCGCGGATGCTATGCACTTCCAACGTTTTGACGTGGCCGGCGAAGTCCAGCGTCATCGTATCGCCGAGCTTCAACTTCAGCCGCTCAACGCCGTAACGGTCGACCGAAACCCAAGTTTTGCCGCGCGCTTCCTCGCCCCAGGCCTTGCCTTCAACGAATTGGTTATCGTCGTGGAACTGGTCCGTCCACGAGAGATTGAACTCGCGGTTGATCCAACGCCGCGTTTCCTGATCCTCGAAACTATCGGCGGTCACTTCTTTGCCGTTGAGCGCAGTCAAACGCGCGCGCGCCATCGGCACCAGCGGCAGATCCGGGTAGCCGCGCTCGGCGAAGAACGCCCGCAGTGCATCGGTTTGTTGCGGCTGGATATTGATCAGGAACTGATTCGGCGTTTTCGGTGGTAGTTTGTCGCGCCAGCTCGCGAGCAGGTCTTCGCGGACGACCGTCACCAGTAGCAGCGCCAGCAGGGCGACGCCGAGCGCGACGATTTGCGCGATCGCCGCACCGCGGCGGCGCGCAATATTGCCGAGGCCGAAACGCCAAGCGACACCGGCGCGCGTCCGCAATCGGCTCAGCCATCGCACCAATAACCAAGCACAGCCGGCCAGCACCGCAGCGGTGCCGCCGGCGCCGAGCAAGACAAAGCCGGCGAGCTTCAACTCGCCCGCCTCTAGCCACAGCAGCGCTGCGATCGCCAGCGCCGCTGCCGCCAAGCCCCACCAAGACCCCGCTTGGGTATCGGCGGCGCGCTGGAACACCCGGGCCGGCGCGCTATCCACCGAAGCCAGTACCGGCGGTAGCGCAAACCCGGCGAGCAGCAGCAACACCAAGGCCAGCACCGCAGGCAATGGCAACCAGCCGGGCGCCGGCAAGCTGATATGTAACAGCGGCCCCGCCAGCGATGCCAACACCTGCTGGCCGAGCGCGCCGGCTAGCGCGCCGATACCGCCCGCAAAGACGCCCAAAAGTAGAATTTGCAGTACCAGCGTCCGGCGGATGAATGCGCGCCGCGCGCCCAACACTTTTAGCAGCGCCACTTCGTCGCGTAACCGCGTGCTGTGCTGGCGCGCCGACAACGCCACCGCGGCCGCGGCGAGCAGAATCGTCGCCAGCACCGCGATATTGAGGAAGCTGCGCGCCCGCTGCAGCGAGCGCTTGATCTCCGGCCGGTCGTCTTCGGGGCTGACGAAGCGCAACTCGGGTTCGAGTTTGATCGCCCGCGCTGCGGTTAGCTGCGCAGGCGTGCCAGCGAGCAGCAGCGTCACTTGGAAGCGGCTGCCGGGGCCGAGCAATGCCGTGGCCGGCAGATCGTCGGCATTCATCAGCAGCTGCGGCGCCAATTCGGCAAACGCGCCACCGCGGCCGGGCTCGTCGCTAATCACGTGCGTCACTTTCAGCGTCGACGCACCGACTTGCAACGTGGTGTCCGGGCTCAGCGCCAGCGCGCTCCACAGCCGTAAGTCGACCCAGACTTCCCCGCGCGCCGGCTGCGGCGGCGCGGTCTCCGTGGCGCCAAACGGCTCGCGCGCGAGCGTCAGCTGCCCACGTAACGGGTAGCCGGCTTCAACGGCCTTGATCGTCGCCAATTGCGTTTGGTCGGAATTGACCGGTGCAACCACACTCGGGAATTGCGTCACCCGCGTTGTACGTAGGCCCAATGCCTGCATCTGCCCGACCAGCTCGGTCGGGAGATCGTCGCTGCTGCGAATGACTGCGTCAGCACCGAGTTGATCGCCCGCGCCGCTCTCCACTGCCTGCCGAACGCGATCGGTAAACAGGCCGACGGCGATCGCCGCCGCCGCCGCTACGGCTAACGCAGCCGCGAGTACTCGTAGTTCGCCGGAACCGAAGCCACGCCGCAACCGGCGATAGGCAAACCCCAGCGCTGAAGCCGTTGGCGCGCCCGCCGCCGCGCTAACCATGCAAGCGGCCGTCCTGCAGGCGTAATGCGCGGCCGCAGCGTTCGGCGAGCGCGGTATCGTGCGTGACCAGCACCAAGGTCGCGCCGCGCTCACGGTTTAAGTCGAACAGGAGATCGATGATGCGCGCGCCGGTGGCGCTATCGAGGTTGCCGGTGGGTTCGTCGGCGAACAGAATTTCCGGTCGCGCGGCAAAGGCGCGCGCAATCGCAACGCGCTGTTGTTCGCCGCCGGAAAGTTGGTATGGATAGTGACCTAGCCGAGCGCCGAGGCCGACTTGCGCCAACGTTTCACGGGCGCGCTGCTCAGCGTCTGCGAGGCCGGCCAACTCGGCCGGCAGCATGACGTTTTCCAGCGCCGTTAGCCCGGCCAGCAATTGGAACGACTGAAATACGAAACCGACGCGTCCGGCGCGTAGCGCGGCGCGGCCGTCTTCGTCGAGCGCGGCCAGCGCTTTGCCGGCGAGGCGGATTTCGCCGCTGCTCGGCAAGTCCAATCCCGCCAACAACGACAGCAGCGTGGTTTTGCCGGAACCGCTGGCGCCGATGATCGCAACCGACTCGCCAGCGGTGATATGCAAATTGAGATGATCGAGGATCGTCAGCGTTTCCGAGCCGCTTTTAATCCTTTTTACGAGGTTTTCGGCCACAATGACGCCGGGCCCGTTATTTATTAGAACAGCACTCATGAAACAGCAACTCCTGATGCGCATCGTGGTACTGATGTTGAGCGGTCTGGCGGCGTTTTCCGTCTCCGCTGCGAAGGATCCGACGACACTGACCATCGTCGTTTTGGGCGATTCCCTAAGTGCTGGCTACGGCCTCGACGCAAAAACCGGCTGGGTATCTTTATTGGAGCAAAGACTCAAATCTCAAGCGCCGCCGGATCGCGTTCGCGATGTCGACGACTGGTGGAACGTCATCAACTACTCCGTTTCCGGTGGAACCTCGGCCGGCGGCTTGGCCCAGCTGCCCGAAGCCTTGGAGCGCTATCGCCCGGCGCTGGTCCTGATCGAACTCGGTGGCAACGATGGTCTGCGTGGTCAGTCGATCGACGCAATGCGTGCCAATTTGGAAAAAATGGCGGATCTCTGCAAAGCGGTCGGCACAACCCCGGTTTTTTTCGAAATGCGGATTCCGAGCAATTACGGCCCCGCGTTCAGTGAAAAGTTCCATCAAACCATTGTTGATGTCGCGCAGGAAAAGAAAGCGCCGCTGGTGCCGTTCTTCCTCGGCAAAATCGCCGAAGACCGCAAGACCTGGTTTCAGCATGACGGTATTCACCCGAACGCGGCGGCCCAGCCGTTGTTGCTCGACGCCATTTTGCCGACGATTGAGCCGCTGATCGCGAAACACAGGTATTGACCCGTAGCGCATCCAAGATGAGGAAGAGCGCGTATTAAATGACGGGGGTCGTCCTCGTTTGCTAGGTTCGCGTTTTTATGAAGCTTGCCGTTATCGGTTCCGGTATCTCAGGGCTTTCGGCGGCGTATTTTCTCAGCCCGCACCACGCGGTCACGCTGTTCGAGCAGGATGGCCGCGTCGGCGGCCATACCCATACTGTTGCGATTAACACCGCCACGAGTCCTGGGGCGGTGGATACCGGTTGGATCGTCTATAACACGCGCAATTATCCGAACTTAAGCGCGCTGTTTGAGACGCTGGCGATCGAAACGCGGCCAACGGCGATGTCGTTCGCGCTTTCGATCGGCGATGGTCGCTACGAATGGAAAGGCAGCGACCGGCCGCTGAGTGCGTTTGCGCAGCCGTCCAATCTGTTCCGGCCCGCGCATTGGCGCATGTTGATCGACATCTTGCGGCTAAACCGCGAGTGCCGCGCGCTGGCGCGTAACGGCGTGCTTCCCAGCAGTTCGCTCGGCGCATTTCTCGACGCACGCGGTTTTTCTCAGGCGTTGCGCCGCAACTATCTGTTACCGATGGCCGGCATGATCTGGAGTTGTTCGCCGCGTGCCGCAGCCGAATATCCGGCTGACGACTTCATCCGGTTTTTCGATAGCCACGGTTTGTTCACGGCGGCCGACCAACCGACTTGGCGCACAGTTGTCGGCGGCAGCAGCCGGTATGTCGAGAAGCTGCTGGCGCAGTACTCGGGGCGGTTGGCGCTGAATACGCCGGTGCAGTCGATACGGCGCGCCGAGCGCGGCGTGATCATCACCACCGCAGACGGTGCAGCACATTTCGACCACGCGATTTGCGCGACGCACGCTGACCAAGCGCTACATCTGCTGGCCGATGCCAGCCCCGATGAGCGCGCCGTGCTCGCCGGCATTCCGTATACCGAGAGCCGTGTGGTGCTGCACACCGACATCCGCTTGCTACCGCGCCGCCGCGCCGCGTGGGCGAGCTGGAATTACTGCCATCCAGTCGAGGCGATCCACGACCAACGCATTTCTGGCAGTTATTGGATGAACTTGCTGCAAGACATTCCTGGGCCGGTGAATTACATCGTCACGCTAAATCCGCAACGGGAAATTCCGCCCGAAAAGCGCATTTACGAAACCACCTATCACCATCCGCTGTACACCGCAGCCAGCCAAATGACACATCGGCGCTTACCCGAAATTCAGGGCAGCGGCGGGCTCTGGTGGGCCGGTGCTTGGACCGGCTACGGCTTTCATGAAGACGGTTTGAAATCCGGCTTGCGCGCGGTCGCGGGCATCGACCGGCAATGCCTGCCGAGTTGGGCGCAGCTGTGAGCGCCGAGGTGCCAGCGTCGGCCGCGTTTTATGTTTGCCGGGCGGCGCATCGGCGCCGGATCGCGCCACATTATCGGTTCGTCTACCGCCTGTTTTATGTGTTGTGGGACGTCGATCAGATTGACGAAGCGCTAAAACCGCTGCGCCTGTTTTCCCGCAATCGTTTCAACGTACTGTCGTTTTACGACCGCGACCACGGTGGCCGGGGTGCTGAACCCCTGCGCAGTTGGGCCGAACGGTTGCTGCGCGATGCCGACATTGAATTACATGGCGGGCGTATCCGGCTGCTGGCGCTGCCGCGGGTATTTGGCTTCGCGTTCAACCCGATCGCGCTGTGGTATTGCGACGACGCCAGCGGCCGTTTGCGCGCGGTGATCGCCGAGGTTCGCAACACCTTCGGCGAACGGCATTGTTATTTGCTCGCATCCAAAATCGGGGTTGCGCCGTATCAGCAGACATACGAAACCGACAAATGCTTTCACGTATCGCCGTTTTTCGATCTGATCGGCCGCTATTGTTTTACGCTTACCGAACCGGATGTGCGGTTGCGCGTTGTAATCCATGAAACGCGCGCGGGGGTTCCGATACTGGATGCAACGCTGGCCGGGGAGCGGCGGGCGCTGCGCGATCCGGCGATTGTGAGGCAGGTGTTGGCGATGCCGTGGATGACGTTAAAAGTCGTGCTCGGCATTCATTGGGAAGCTTTGAAGATCTGGCTGCGCGGCGGGCGTTATCACGCCAAGCCCGCGCCACCGGATCGAGAAGTGACTTGAACACAAGGATATTGCCGAAGCGACTTTATGAAATACGAGCGCAACGAACGCGAACGCAACGAATGCCTAGAGCCACCCTTCGACGGCGACAGTCGCGAGCCTTTTGCTGACGCCGGGCCGGCGCCAAGCCAGCGCCTGTCTTGGGGGCTAAGGTTGCTGCTTTATATGATGTCTGGGCTGCGCTTCGGCCGGCTCGACATCGTGCTGCCGGATGGCAGCTGGCGCTGCTTTGATGGCACAGAACCTGGACCACACGGCGTTTGGCAGATCCGCGACGGCAAGCTGATCAGCTATTTGCTCGCTGGCGGCGAAGTGGGTGTTGGCGATGCCTATCTCGCCGACTGTTGGGATACGCCCGATCTCACGCAGTTGCTGATGGTGATGTATCTCAACGAGCCGCACTATAAAGGCCCGTTCGAGAAGAACTGGTTCGGCCGGCTTTACGGCTATTGGCAGCACCGCCAGCGCGCGAATACACGGCGCCGGGCGCGGCGCAATATCGAACACCACTACGATCTCGGCAACGCGTTCTATCGCCTGTGGCTCGATGAAACCATGGCCTATTCCGCCGCCGTATTTCCACGCGGCGACGGCGCGCCGTCACTAACTATGGAAACGCTCGCTGCCGCACAGCAGAACAAATTTCGTTTGATGTACGAACGCCTGGCGCTGCGTCCGGAACACACGCTGCTCGAAATCGGCTCCGGCTGGGGCGGCTTTGCAATCTACGCTGCGCAACACGCAGGTTGCCGTGTGCACTCGATCACGCTGAGCGCCGAGCAATTGGCCGAAGCGCAACGACGAGCGCAAGCTGCCGGCGTCGCCGATCGCGTTCACTTCGAGCTACGCGATTACCGCGACATCGCTGGGCACTATGACCGCGTCGTGTCGATCGAGATGTACGAAGCCGTTGGCGAAGCCTATTGGCCAGGTTATTTCGCCACGATCGCGGCGACGCTGCGGCCGGGCGGCCGGGCGGCGATTCAAGGCATCACCATCAACCCGGCGATATTTCCGAACTACCGCAATAAGCGCGATTTCATCCAGAAATACATTTTCCCCGGCGGTATGTTGTGCCCGCCAGGGCGCCTGCTGGACCTCGCCGCGCAGGCCGGTTTAAAACCACGCGACGCGAAGTTCTACGGGGAAGACTACGCCGATACGCTGGCAATCTGGCACCGCAATGTATTGGCCGCGCGCGAGGCCGTGGTTCGGCAATTCGACGCCCGCTTCCTGCGCATGTGGCGGTATTACCTCAGCTACTGCGAATGCGGCTTCCGCACCGGCAGTATCGACCTGCTGCAAGTAACGTTCGATAAAACCTGAGGCTCGATACCCCGATGATGAAACTGCGCCTGACGCTGATATTTGCGGCGATCTTGATCGTCATCCTGGCGACAACCAGTTGGGCGACGCTGCAGCTGCCGTTCTACCAAACGCCGCGGGCGCTGGTGTTGCACCCGTGGTTCATTGCAACGCTAGCTGACACCTACCTCGCGTTCTTCACTTACTGGCTATGGGTGGCTTATAAATCGAACAGCTGGCCGCAGCGTCTGCTCTGGCTGCTCTTGATCTTCGCGCTCGGCAATATTGCGATGGCCGCGTACGCGCTGATCCAACTACTACGTTTGCCGCGTGATGCAACCGTCGAGGATTTCCTGCTGCGCCGGCCGCTGTCTTCTCGATGACCCCCGCGGATCCTCAGCCGCCGCTCAGCGGCTTTTGGCAGCGGCGCGTATTAACCCCGATCATCCGGCAATTTCGGCAGGGCATCACGCCCGAGAAAATCGCGCTAACTCTGGCGCTCGGCACCGTGTTGGCGCTGTTTCCGGTGCTCGGCTGTACCACAGCGTTGTGTACGGCGGCCGCGATCAAGCTGCGCTTGAATCAACCGATTATCCAACTCGTCAACGGTCTCTTTGGCGGCGTGCAGCTGCTATTGCTGCTGCCGTTTTATCGCGCTGGCGAATGGTTCGGCGCACCGCATTTGTCGCTTTCGATCCCGCAGCTCGCCGAGCGCTTCCAGGCCGGCCCGTGGCGTTTTGTCCGAGAATTCGGCGTGATCGCCCTTGGTGGCGTCGCCGCTTGGGCCGTCATCGCGCCGTTTGCCGCCGGCCTGATCTACTACGGCCTGCGGCGGCCGTTACAGGCACTGGCCGCCCGCAACGGAACCGCGGCGCCGTCGGCGCGCTGATTCAGCTCAGTGTTGCCGCGTGAGCTTCGCGTAGCGCTCTGGCGGGTTGCCGCGCTTGCCAGCAGCATTTACCCGAAAAGATCGGCTACTTTCATAACGGCTTAAGGCTCGTTAGTTCGCAGTCGCGCGACGACCGCTCTACTGCCGAAACGCTTTCCGCCAGCACCACAGCGCGACAACGGCGAGGCCGCCGCTGAGAATATTAAAGCGTACCGATGCGCCGCCGGTGAGTGCCAACAGCAGCACGGCGGAGACGATGGCGCTGGCGCCTGCGATGCCGAGCAATGTGTGGCGGTTGGAAGCGCGGAGTTCGCTGCGGAGTGCGTCAATCGCCGCGGCGTCCACGCCTTGGTTCGGTGCTGAGCCGGCGCGTGAGAGTAGCGCCAGCGCGTTCTGCGCCAGTTCCGGCAGCGCTTCGGCGATCTGCGGACCGTGGCTGCGCAGGCGGGCGAACGTAGCGGCCGGGTTGATTCGATTCCACATCCATTGTTCCATGATCGGCTTGGCGGTTTTCCACAAGTCCAGATCGGGATACAGCTGGCGGCCGAGGCCTTCAACCGTCAGCAGCGTTTTCTGCAATAGCACCAATTGCGGTTGCACTTGATAGTTAAAGCGACGGGCGATTTCGAACAGGCGCAGTAAGAAAAAGCCGAACGAAATATCTTTGATCGGTTTGCCGAAAATCGGCTCGCAGACGGTGCGGATCGCGCTTTCAAAATCTTCGGCGCGCGTGCCTTTTGGAATCCACCCGCTTTCCACGTGCAACTCGGCGACGCGCCGGTAGTCGCGGTTGAAGAACGCCAGAAAATTCTCGGCGAGATAACGCAGGTCGGTTGGCGTTAGCGCGCCAACGATACCGAAATCAACAGCCAGATAGCTCGGCCGTTTAACGTCGGATACATCGACGAAAATATTGCCGGGGTGCATATCGGCGTGGAAGAAATTATCGCGAAACACTTGCTTGAAGAAGATTTCGACGCCGCGCTCGGCCAGCACCTGAAAGTTCACGTTCATCGCGCGCAGCGTGTCCAACTCGCGCAGGCTAACGCCGTGGATGCGCTCCATTACCAGCACATCGCTGCGGGTGTAATCCCAGAACACAATCGGGTGGTAGATCAATTCCGAACCCAACCAATTGCGGCGCAGCTGCGAGCAATTGGCGCCTTCACGCATTAGGTCGAGTTCGTCAAAAATCACTTTCTCGTATTCAGCGACCACCGCGCGCGGCTGCAAGCGCTTGCCTTGCGGATGCCAGCGTTCGGCGAATTCGGCCAGCGCGCGGAGCAGCATCACGTCTTTCTGCACGCGTTGTTTTACATCCGGCCGCAGCACTTTTACGACGACTTCAAAGCCGGGGTCGTCGCTGCTCGTCGGCTTCAGGCGCGCCGTGTGCACCTGTGCCACCGAGGCGGCGGCTAGCGGCGTTTCATCGAACTCGGCGAAGATTTCGCCGATCGGCTTGCCGAGCGCCCGTTCAACGATGCCGCGTGCTTCCGCGCCTTCAAACGGCGCAACGCGGTCTTGCAACTGCGCCAGTTCGGTGGCGACATCCGGCGGCAGAATATCCGGCCGGGTGCTGAGCGCTTGCCCGAACTTGATAAACACCGGTCCGAGTTCTTGCAGTGCCAAGCGCAGGCGCACGCCGCGCGGCAGCGCGTTCGGGCGGGGCGTTCCGCCGAAAAATTCGCGCAGACCATAACGATGAAAAACGCGGAAAATCTGCCAAAGGCGAGGGATACGACCAATCATTCCGCGAGTTTCCGTTCCAAAATTGCCAGCCGCGCGTCGAGCCGATCTACGCCTTCGCGCAGCGTGTCGATTTCGTTCATCCAGTCTTCAATATCCGCCGAGCGCGCCAAGTCCTCGGTTTCCTCGGTCAAATATTCGGTGGCGTCTAGCGATAGACGATCCGCCGCGTTGCGGCCCCAGCCGAATAATTCTTTGAAGCCGCCGACCAGCCGATGCGCGGCGCCATCGCCAACCACTTTCGCGATCAGCTCTTCCGGATCAAAGCCAACGCGGCGCAGCAGCGCGTTGAATTGCGCTAGTAACTCGGTATCGCCGCTGATTTCCAGGCCGGTCGGTAAGCCTTCGGCGCCGGATGCCGTATGCAGCGCCAGCCGCAGCAGGCGCAACGTCGGTGCCGCAACGCTGACATCCGGCTCGCCCGCGGTATCGGCCGCCACCCGTACGCCGCCTGGGTGGGGCTCGATGAAGAACGTCCAGCCGAGGTCCGCCGCGCTCAAGGCAATGCAGCGGCCTTCAAGTGCGGCGCAGTCAGCGAGCACGCCCCGTTCGAGCTGCAGATAGCGATTCAGCGCGATTTCAACGGCGGCGCAGAGCAGGGTCGGCGCGGTCATCGGCGGCCCCAGCAAAGCAGGGAGGCCGATAACAGCGCACCGCGCGGCGTGGCCGCAACGAAAGACGAGGGAATGATCACGGAAAGCGAGTCGTTATAAGTCCTCGGCATTGTAGCGGCAGCGGACGTGGCAGACGACGCGGCGCATGGGTGCCGGTGAGGTTGCTATTGGGGCCGACGTTCTGGGAGCGAAAAATTGCGCATTAAATAACGCGCCACTGGGTTAAAGTCTCCGTATCGGCAAAACCGTTGCGGGGGCAGCGGTTCGAGAGTGGGGAAGGATCACATGAAGATTTCCTGGATTGTACCGGCGATGTTTTTTGGACTGCTGATGGTCCAGAGCGCCGCGTTTGCCGCTGGGCTTACACCGGCCGAAATCGCCGAAAAAGCGACGCCTTCGGTGGTGTTGATCAAGGTGCCAGATGGGCTCGGAACCGGCTTTGTTGTCGCTGAAGACGGGCGGATTGTGACCAATGTTCACGTCATACGCGGTGCGACCAAGGCGACGATTGTCACGGCGGATGGGCAAGAGTTTAGCGATGTCGAATTGTTGGCAGCGGACGAAGCGCACGATCTGGCGGTATTGCGCATCGGCGCGCATGGCTTGAAGGCGTTGGCGCTCGGTGATTCGGCCGCTGCCAAGCCGGGCGAGCACGTGGTGGCGATTGGGCACCCGCTGGGCTTGGGTAATTCGGTATCGGATGGTTTGGTCAGTGCGATTCGGGAACTGTCGCCGAAGCGGACGATGTTGCAGATTTCGGCGCCAATTTCTCCGGGATCGTCCGGCGGGCCGGTGTTCAACGATCGCGGCGAAGTAATCGGCATTTCGACGCTGGTCATCACCAGCGGTCAGAATTTAAATTTCGCGGTGCCGATCAACGTTTTAAAGCCGCTGCTGAGCATCGATAAAGGCGTGCCGCTCGCTGCGTATAAGCCGCCGACCGGGCGCAAACGCAATATTCCCGAGCATTCTCTGACGTTATTGGATGGTTGTTCGGATACGCAGATTAAGGCGGTCATCGGTAATATCGAGCAAGCGATTAAGGTCGGCGCGCCGCTATACAACGACGGCAATATCGAAGCCTGCTATCGAATTTATGCGGCCGCGGCGTTTGATACCGAACGTAAAGTTGCCGCCTGCCCCGGCCCGAAGCACGCGCTGACCGAAGGTGTCGGCAACGCCGACAAACTCGAAAGCTGGGAAGACAAGGCCTGGGCTTTGCGCGATGCGTTCGATGGCGTCCTGGCCGTTGTCGCCAAGAAAAATGGCGAAGTGCCAACAACCGATACCGGTGAGCAGCGGCAGATTCCACATCACGCTGTTGCCGTGTTTGAAGCCTGCGATGATGGCGCTATCGACAGCATCGGCAAAGGGATTGCAGCGGCAATCAACAGCGGTGCGCCGCTTTATAACAGCGGCAATATCGAGGCCTGCTACCGGATTTACGAAGGCGCGATTGGCGATATCGATCGCAAAATTAGCGGTTGCCCGGCGGCCAAGCGGGCGCTGCAAAGCGGCTTGCAGAATGCTGAGGGAAAGGCAAACTGGCGGCAGAAAGCCTGGGCTTTGCGAGATACCTTCGACGGCATGGTCGATGCTATTGCACAGCGGCGTGCCAGCGCACGTTAGGCTGCCGCCATCGATATGAACTGGGGCCGTAACAAGTGCTCTAGCGCTAAGGCCGGCTACAACCAACCCGCCCGCCTAAACTTCAGGCCGAGGACAACGTCCATAGCCACCATCAGCAGGAGTGCGGCGGGGTAGCCGAATTGCCATTTCAGTTCCGGCATTTCGGCGAAATTCATGCCGTAGATGCCGGCGACCATCGTTGGCACCGCGAAGAGCGCGGCCCAGGCGGCGAGCTTTTTGGTGATCGCAGATTCGTTCAGCGAGATCATCGAAAGATTGACTTGAATCGCGGTGTTCAGCATGTCGCGGATGCCTTCGATCGTTCGTGTGATGCGGCCGAGGTGGTCGAACAGGTCGCGATAATATTCTTGTAAGTCGCCACAGATCTGCGGTACGCGGCCGCCGTGCAGGTGTGAAACTGCCTCCAGTAACGGCGTGACGCTGTGTTGGACCAGCGTCAGTTTGCGCTTCAGGCTATAGATTTCCTCGATGCTGGCGCGGGTGGAATTTTTGTCGGTAAAGATTTTGTCTTCGATTGCTTCAAGCTCGGTTTCCAGCGCGTGGATGATCGGGAAGTAGCGATCGATCACCGCATCCATCAATGCGTAGAGGACAAAGCCCGCGCCATGACGCAATAGCTGCGGTTCGCGCTCGCAGCGTTCGCGGACATTCAAGAACGTGATATTGGAGTGGCTACGAACCGATAGCACGTAGTGCGGATCGACAAAAATACCGACTTCGCCGACGTTGATTTCGCCGGTCGCGTCCATTTCTAGCAGATGCAGCACAACGAATAATGTGCTGCCGTATTCCTCTATTTTCGGAAGCTGATGCCCTTTTTGCACGTCTTCGATGGCGAGCGCGTGCAGGCCAAACTCGTCGTGCATTTCCGCCAGCTCGCTCGGCGTTGGGTCGCGTAGCGCGACCCAGACAAAGCAGTCCGGCTGGGTGATGTACTCGCTGATGTCGGCCTTGGGAATATCGGCCAGCTTCTTCCCGTGTTGATATGCGGCGCAGTTGATCAGCACGCGATGCTCCTTATTCTTTTCAGTCGGAAGGGTTGTGGTTGGCGTTCGCTCCGCAGCGACGGTCCTCAGCTGCGCGCTAAGGAGGAAGCGGCCGACATTGCGATTATGGGATCCAATTCCAGATGTCGGGCAGCGTGTTCAGCCAATCCCGTGCCGCTTTTTTTGCTTCGTGCGTGGGTGCGTGTACCGAATACGCGGCGATGCTGCCGTGATCGGTTTCAAGCCGGAAATCCATTTTTGCCGCTTCCTCGGCTAGATATTTTATGTAGTCGTGGATATTGGCGTCGTAGGCTTCTTCGGCATCGCGAATCTCGGTTTGCAGCTTTAGCGCACGCTCGCGGTAGGCCGGCAAATGGATGGTAATCGTCGCGTCGGTCATGGTGTCGAATCCCTCGAATCGCGCTGGGGCGGTGTTTTGAGGCGCGCGTCCGGGCGCCGCAAACGGTTGTAGTCAAGCAGACTGCGAACCCCGACAGTGCAGCAGTTCTCTTGCTGGCGCAACGAGGCGGTGCGCTTGGGTTTCATTGGCGTTCCGCCTCGAACGGCACGAAGCTGTCATTGTGGGTTGTGCAGTCTACGCCCGTCGTCGGTGCAGTTCACCCCGACGCCAAGGCCGCGAACGGGCGGGGTGTGGGCGTTATACGCTCAAAAAGTCAGGATAAAACGGGCGCCGCCTTGTATGCGCTTGGCGTAGCGGACGCTGCCGCCGTTGTTGTGAATCAGTTGCCGAACGAGCGCTAGGCCGATTCCGGTGCTATTGGCTTTGGTCGAGAAAAACGGCGTGAAAATTTGATTGATGTCGGTTTCGGCGACGCCGGGGCCGTCGTCGATCACTTCCAGTCGCAGCCGGCCGCCACGGCTCAGGCTGGCGCGCACTTCGAGATTCGCGATCGCCTGCCCGGCGGTGGCTTCGTAGGCATTTTTAGTCAGATTGAGCAACGATTGTTCTAGTTGCCCTGGGTCGGCGATTAATTCCAACGATTCCGGTTGCACGCTAAACGTTGCCGTGCCGCCGCGATCTTGGGCCCAGCTCGGTGCGATCAGTGCTTCCAGGCGCGCGAACATCTCGGCGACGCGAACCCGTTCGACACGTGCCACCGGCACCGCCGATAAGCTGCGATAGCTCGATACAAACTGCACTAAGCTATCGGCACGGCGGCAGATTGCCGAAAGTGCGACGGTGAGATCTTCGTACAGCGTCGGCGGGAGATGCGCCGAGGTTTCCTCAATCAGCGACAGCGTGGTGTGCGAGAGCGATGCGACCGGCGTCAGTGAATTCATGATTTCGTGCGTCAGCACCCGCACAAGCTGCTGCCAGGCGCGCAGCGTTTCCGCTTCCAAGTCGCTTTCGACCGGCATCAACGCGATCAGATTTTCGAGGTGTTGATCGACGAGAATCGATACCTGCGCCGCCAGCGCGCGTTCGTCCCCGTATTCCGACTCATAGCTGATCAACTGCCTCGACGCCTGACCGTCACGCGCCAGACTTCGGAACAGTGCCGCACGGTCGATGACATGGCCGGGCGCGATGATGCGCCGCGCGCGGGCGTTGAGCGGGCTGGCGCGGCCGTCCTCGACTTTGAATAACGCCACCGGTGCGTGTTCTTGCCGCGCTTCGAGCAGGCGGATCATTTGCCGCTCTTCCGGCATGAGCGGGCCGCTAGCGAAATCGGCGTCGGTAAGGCCCAATTCGAGTTGGACCAAGCCGGTGCGGTGCCAAATGCCTATCAGTACGCCGACGGTGGCTAGCGCGACAACCGTTAATACGCGCGGCGATTCCCGCCAATGCCAGGCAGCGACGATACACAGCGCCAGCGCAACCGTCAGCAGCAATAGGGCGATGCGCGTCGAGCGGGGCGTTTTCATGCCCGCCCCGGACAGCGCGGCGGGTTATGCGTCGCTATCGTATTAAAGGCCATACTTTTCCAGGCGACGGTAGAGTGCGGCGCGTGATAAGCCGAGCAGCTTGGCGGCTTGGCTGATATTGCCATCGCTTTGATCCATTGCCGCGCGCACGGCGTCCCGTTCGCGGGCATCCAGATTCAGCGCCACTTCGGCCGTGCGTTGTGGCGTCGACAGCGGCTCGTCGAGCGCGAAATCACCGATTCCATACCGATCATGGTTGCTCAGAATAACGGCGCGCTCGCAGGCGCTGCGCAACGCGCGGACATTGCCGGCCCAGCGTTGCGCCGCCAACTGCGCGACGACATCCTGCGGCAATTCGCCGACCGGTTTTTCATATTGCGACGCGTAAAGCTTCAAGTAGCGTTGTAAGAGTTCCGGGATGTCGTCACGGCGTTCGCGTAGCGGTGGTACGCGAATGGTAATGGTGTTCAGCCGGAATAATAGATCGGTGCGGAAGGCCTGCGGGTTGTACAGCGAGGCTTCGTCGATATTGGTGGCGCTGACGATGCGAACATCGACCGACTGCGGCAGGTCGGCGCCAACCGGTGTGACCTGCCGCCGTTCTAGCGCCGTCAGCAGCTTGGCTTGGCTGGCCAGCGAGAGGTTGCCGATTTCGTCCAGAAACAGCGTGCCGCCGTTGGCCACTTGAAAGCGGCCGGCGCGGTCAGCGCGGGCGTCGGTGAATGCACCGCGGCGGTGGCCGAAGAGCTCGCTTTCAAATGTCGATTCCGGGATCGATCCCATATCGACGGCGAGAAATTTCTGCGCGGCGCGGCTCGAAGCATCATGAATGGCGCGCGCCACTAACTCTTTGCCGACGCCGTTTTCGCCGAGGATCATGACGCTCGCCCCCGTTGGTGCAACGCGCGCGATCAGTGCCCGCAGTTCGACCATCACGCGTGACTGGCCAATCAAGGTGCCGGCCATACCGGAAACGGCGTTCTCGGGGTCCCAGCGGGCGACAGCGGCGGCGACGACGGCTGTTAGCTTGGCGTTATCCCAGGGCTTGGTGATGAAGTCGATCGCGCCGCGCTTCAAGGCTTCGACGGCGAGCGGCACGTCGGCGTAGGCGGTCAGCGCGATCACGGCCGGCGGCCGCGGCAGCTGGCGAAGCCGGTCGAGCACCGCCAAGCCTTCGCCGCCGTCGGTGCGGCCGGGCGTGAAATTTAGATCGAGCAGCACAACCTGCGGCTGCGTGTGCTCAAGATAGCCGTTGAGCAGGCTGGGATGTTGGATCGTCGTGATCCGTCCGGGAGCCAAGCGCTTCAGCTGCAACTGCGCGGCGTAGGCGACGTCAGGATCGTCGTCGACGATGAGAATGCTAGGGGCGGTCATCGTCAGTGGTTGTGGGTCTGTGTGGGAGGGCGGGCGGCCGGAGCGAACAACCGCTGCAAGCGGGCGCTACCGCCGCGTTTGGACCAATGTAACAAAGGCCGGAATGGCGGGGCAACGCGGCGCGGTGCGCGCCGACTGTCCGCTTTCGAGCGCCACCAGCTGTTCGGAAACGGACAGTGTTCGCTTTTATGACCCGCGTAAAACAAATTAAATATATGTTTTTAATAACATTTAAATTTGGTACGCAGCTTGCCATAAGGAATTGCCTGCAGCTTTCGGTGTGAACACGAAACGTTGCGGACTTATCACTAAACGAGGAGCGTGGAACGTGGCGGTAGGTGAGGGCCGGCTTCCGGTCAGCGGCGCGAACATGGATGAAGTCGTGCCCCGCAAGCGGCGGCCGGTATTGCTGATTGCGGTTGCGGCAGTGGTTTTGATTGCGGTCGGGGCGACGGCGATTGCGCGCATGCTGCCCACGGGTCTGCGGGTGTCCGCGCAAGACCTGCGGATCGAGCCGGTGGCGTCGACGGTGTTTAACGATGATGTCATCGTCAGAGCAGTTGCCGAGCCGGCGCTGTCGGTGGTGCTGGATGCGATCGAAACCGGACGCGTTGAAGAGGTGCTCGTCAAAGATGGTGCCGCAGTAAAACAGGGCGATTTGTTGTTTCGGCTGTCGAACCCGCAGCGCCGCTTAGAAGTGCTGGCGCGCGAATCTGACTACGCGCAACTGTTTTCAACCTACTCGACGATGCGCGTTCAGTACGAGACCACGCGGACCGATTATCGCCGCCGGATTAACGATTTGCAGGCGGAGTTGGTGCAGATTGAAAAGCAATATCGGCGTGATGCGCAGCTCGGGGAAATCGGCTTTATCTCACACGCCGCATTGGAAGAATCGGAAGATAAGCTGGCAACGTATAAGAAAAATCTGGCCGATGAAAAGCAGAGCCAAAGCGAAGAGCTGAATTTGAAACAGGCGGCGCTGGAGCAGATGAAGAAGGCGCTGACCGGCGTCGAAGATGGCTTGAAAGTCGTCAACGCCAATGTTGAAGCACTGGCGGTACGGGCGCCGATCACCGGCCGGCTGACAAATTTCGATTTGAAGGTGGGTTCGTTGGCGCAGTCCGGCGATCACATTGGCCGTATCGACGATCCGGATCAATTCAAATTGACGGCACAGGTCGATGAATTCTATCTACCTCGGGTTGCGCTCGGCCAGCACGCCAGCGTCATCGTTGAAGGCCGCCGCTACATGGCGCGGGTTACGCGCTCCGACCCGCAGGTTAAAGACGGCCGCTTTTCAGTGGAGTTGTTGTTTGACGGCACCGAGCAGCCGGCGTTACGGGCCGGCCAGAGCGTGGACTGCCAGCTGACGCTCGGCGAGCCGAGCCCGGCGGTTGTGTTGCCGAATGGTGCTTTTGCCAGCGAGACGGGCGGTGCTTGGGTGTATGTCGTCGCCGCCGATGGCCGCAGCGCGGTGCGTCGGCCGGTTCGGCTCGGACGCCGGAATAACACGCAGCTTGAAGTCTTGAGCGGCTTACAAAGCGGCGAGAAAGTTATTGTTTCATCGTACGGCGCGTTCGGAAAAAGCGATCAATTGTCGCTTTCTCAATAGCGCATCGCCGATAGCTGGAATGCAGTTGGCGGTAGCAGCAGGATGCGGATGGCGCGGAATTAAGTCGATCGATAAACGTTTGGGAGTTCATAGATGATCCAGTTGAAGAACGTGAGCAAACTGCATAGAACCGGAGAAGTTCAGACGCGTGCGCTCAATGGTATCGACCTCGAAATTGAAGCCGGTGAATACGTTGCGATGACGGGACCGTCCGGCTGCGGTAAATCGACGTTATTGTCGATGCTCGGGATGCTCGATGTGCCGACATCGGGCGAATATTGGTTCGAAGGCAAGAATATCGGTGGCCGTAGCGAAGCCGAACTCAACCGCCTGCGTTGCGGCCGTATTGGCTTTATTTTTCAGAGCTTCAACTTGATTGAAGAGCTGGATGTATCCGAGAACATCGCATTAGCTTTGGAATACACCAAAACCTCGGCCAGCGATCGTAAGCGGCGTGTGGACGAAGCGCTGGAGCGCTTGGGCATTGCTCATCGCGGCAAGCATCGGCCGTCTCAGCTCTCGGGTGGTCAGCAGCAACGCGTTGCAATTGCACGGGCGCTGGTTTCCGGCCCGGCGCTGTTACTCGCTGACGAACCAACCGGCAACCTCGATACCGCGCACGGCGAAGAGGTGATGAAGATGCTGCGGGAAATTAACGCCGAAGGCGCGACCGTGGTCATGGTTACGCACTCCCAGACGCACGCCGCGCAAGCCTCGCGCACGGTTAATCTGCTCGACGGCCGCGTCGTCGTCGACGCGCAGCAGATGAGATAATGGCGATGCTGATCTCGATGAATGATTTGCGCATCGGTTGGCGCCTGCTGATTAAAGAGCCGGTATGGTCAGGCGTGGTAATCGCTGGGCTCTCGATTGGCTTTGCAACCTGCTTTCTATTGCTTGGTTACGTGCGCTATTCGTATAGCTACGATGGCCATATTCCAGAAGCAGATCGTATCTATTTAGTTAAGACACGATTCCACTTCCCCGGCGTACCGGACCAATGGTTTACGCAAGCGCCGCTGGCCCTGCGTGACGCCGCAGATAAATCCGGCGTGCCCGTTGCCGCGACGATGTTTGCTGCGATGGATCAGCCGCTCAAAATCGATAACCGAGTGGTAACGGTTCCGGTTAGTTTTGTCGATAACAACTTCGCCGAGGTTTTTGGCGTACAAACGCTGGAAGGCGACCTGCCCTCGACGCTAAAGCGACCTGATGCTTTGGCGATCACCGCCGAGACGGCGACGAAATTGTTTGGCCGTACCGGCAGCGCGCTGGGTCGTACCGTCAATATTTATGGTCAGCTCTACACCGTCACGGCATTATTAGCGACGCCGCCGGTGACGACGACCGTGCCGTACGAAGCATTGGCAGGCGCCGGTACCAAACTCTGGCAGACCGACGATCGCGACGATGCGATGCACAACTGGGGCCGTCTTTACGGGCGGGTCTACGTCAAGCTGCCGCTTGGTGCTGATCCCGCTGGTGTAGCCGCGACACTGCAGACGGCATCGGATCAGTCCCCGCTTATTCATCAGTTGCCGCCAGAGTTTCAGTCACAGTTGGGCGCGAATAAGCTAATGGACGTGTCGCTGGTGAAACTACGCGACGCTTATCTCGATCCGGATCTTGCAGGTTCGTCGAAGCCAGAAGAGCACGGCAATGAGAGCGTATTGGAGTCTTTGGCAACGGTGGCGGTATTGATTCTACTGTTGGCCTGCGTCAATTACGTCAATCTCGCAACGGTTCGAACGCTGCGTCGGCAGCGCGAAATTGGCGTCCGCAAAGTGCTCGGTGCGCCCGTTAGCCGAGTCATTGCACAGTTCATTAGCGAATCGGTCTTAGTGGCGCTGATCGCCATCGCGGTCGGCTTGTTGTTAGCTTGGCTCGCGCTGCCTTTCGTCGCTAGTTTGGTCAATCGTCGATTGGACGGGCTATTTTCGCCGTCGGCGATCGCGGTCAGTGTTGTCGTCGCCGTATTGGTCGGTACGCTGGCCGGCCTTTACCCGGCATGGGTTGCGGCAAAAGTACGGCCGATTCAAGCGTTAGCCGGCCGCGACAACCAAGAGGGTGGGCAAGGTGCGTGGATACGGCGTGCGCTGACCGTCGCCCAGTTCGGCGCTGCTATGGGCTTGACCTGTGTCGCCTTGGCAATGAGCTGGCAGACCTGGTACGCGTCCCGTTTGGCGCTGGGATTTGACGCCGATGACTTGCTGGTCGTCGATGTCGCCCCACCATTCCAGCCGACAAATAGCCACGCCCGGGCATTTTTTGACGCGGTGGGGCGCGCGCCGGGCGTCATCGGCGTCACGCAAAGTCTGGCCGCAATCGGTCAGGCTGGACTGACGCAGAAGACATCGATGCAGCGTGAGGGTAGCCCGTTAATTACCGGCGAAAACAAGGGCATTGGCGTCGGCTACTTCAACGTCCACGGTGTTCGGGTTTTGGCGGGACGTGAATTTTTACGCGGTCGCGACGATACCGCAGAAGCTGCAGAGGGCGTTGTTCTAAGTGCTACCGCAACACGGTTGTTGGGCTTTGCGCAACCCGAGGCTGCTGTTGGGCAATCAATTGAAGTCGGTACGCCGAGTCGGCGCCAGCAAGTGCTCGGTGTTGTGTCCGATATCCGGCATCAGTCGCCGCGTGAAATGCCGCAACCGATCGTTTACACGCTGACGCCGTTCATGTCGGTGGTCACGATCCGCGTCAGCGATAGCGCCGCAGGTGTACAACGCGAAGTGCAAGATCTTTGGCCGCAGTTCTTTCCTGATGAGCCGCTGAAAATGACACGCGCGTCCACGCTGTTAAGTGCGCGCTACGCCGATGATGTCCGACTTTCGAAGCTGCTTGTGACCGGGGCTTTCATCGCCGTCGTGATCGCCGCCTTCGGGATCTATGTGCTGTCGGCGTATTCAGTGCAGCGGCTCGCGCGTGAAATTGTGATTCGCAAACTCCATGGCGCGGGTCCATTCGCGATTGTGCGCCTGGTGAGCCGCGAGTTGATTCAAGTGGTGCTGGTCAGTGCCGTAATCGCGCTGCCGATCGCGGGCACTGTCGTGCAACGCTATATCAGTGGCTTTGTCGAAAGAGCGCCTGAAGGGGCTTGGCCGATCGTCTTGGCATTAATTGCGGGTTTCGCCGTCGCGGCCTTGGCGGCGATGCGTAATGTCTCGGTTGCGATGGCGCTGCGGCCGGTCGAAGCGCTTAGGGCGTAATGGACTAAGCCATTGAGCGGTGGTGCTGTCAGCGGGTAATGACGACAGCCCACCGCATGTTTTTCTAAGTTGTAAAAGCGTGGGGCGTCAATTCGGCGACGAAGCGGCGGCATCCAAGCGTTAGAGGTGAGGCGCATCGATAAGCATACGCCCAGATCGAAGTAGCCTCCGCCGCGTATTCAGAGCAGTGGTTCCACGAACAATTTTAAGATCGGTAATCGCGATGCAATCGGCTGGCGCCCAATTGAGGAAGTTTTGTTCGAAGGTTCGTTTTGAACCGGACAATAGCGCACGGTTGTTTGCCGTTTATGGATTTTCTAGAGCTGAAGGCCGAGAAGAATATAACGTGCGACCGGTTGGGCAAAAATTACCGAGCGTGCAGTGCGCCCATCGGTCAAGAGTTCGTCGCAAAGTGACCGCGGCGTTTACTATTCTTGCGGCCGAGAATTGATCCGACATGTGCAATTTAACGACGACCGTTGAAGAAATGCCCACGGATTATCTCGATCTCGATGCCGTTAATCGGCAATTTCCGCGTGGTGTAGTTTTATCGCAGCAGGTACGAGAGAGTTGTGCCGCAATCGCACAGTTAAGCGATATCACTGTATTAATACACGGCGAAAGCGGTACCGGGAAGGGTGTCGTCGCACGTGAAATAGCCGATCTTAGGCGCCGCGATGGCAACGATATTCCATTTGTATCGCTAAATTGCGCGGTATTAAATACTGATCTTGCAGATTCCGTAATTTTTGGCCATCGTCGTGGCGCTTTCACGGGCGCTTATGAAAGCGCTGACGGCGCAGTCGGTGAAGCTAATGGCGGCATTCTGTTTTTAGACGAATTGCACTGCCTCTCAATCAACACGCAGCGTAAACTATTAAAGCTGCTCGACGGCGGCGCGTATAGCCGGGTCGGTGAATCTTCTGAGCGACAGGCGCGCTTTCAATTAATTGCGGCATCGAATCAGGATCTCCACAACTTAGTGATGCGCGGTGAATTTTTATTCGACATCTTTATGCGAATTCAAGGCGTGGAGATTTCGTTGCCACCGTTGCGCGAACGAATGCATGAGTTGCCGGACATCGTGCGGGGGTATTTTGCCAAGTTCGGAATCTCGATTCGCAACCATGATCTAAATCAACTCGTCAATCGGTGTAAACCGCTGTACTGGCCGGGCAACATCCGGCAGCTCTACAAAGCATTTGACACGATGCGGTTTGTGGCAAAAGTGAGTGGCAGCGACCAATACGCACCTTATTTCGCAGTAACGCCGACCATGCAGAAACCCCGTACAGAGCCGGCAGGGCCTGAATCGGCGGCGGAACCTGCGGATGCAATTATCGCCGGCCAGGATGTTGCCGAACCCATTAACACCGCTGTGCGAGAGATTTTTCAAGTACGCGATCGCAGAGTTAACCTGACAACGCTTATGGAATCAGTCGAAGCGTCACTAATCCAGTATGCGTTAAGCCGCAACGATTCAATTAGCGGCGTGATGGAGCATTTAGGGATTAGCCGAGGCGTCTTGGACTTTAAGCGGCGCAAATATAATTTGATGAAGACGCGGACTGCGATGCAATCCGGTTTTGAGCAGAGAGACGAGTGATGGCGACTTTTGCCGATGAATCAGCGCAGTTAGATCTGGCCAATTTATCCGATGCGGAGGGTTGCTGGCAGGCGTTGCATATCTTCATCCATGATTTCGCGAAATTCGATGCATTCTTAACCGAATGTATCGGCAGCCTTCCAAAAGCATTGTTGCAGCAGAGCTTTTTTGTCCGCTATTGGTATGGCGGCCCGCACGTACGATTCCGGTTTCGCGGCAAAAAATGGCTGCCCGTGGTTGAAGCGGCGGTCCAAAAATATCTGGCAGACCATCGTTTCGAATCAACGCTTGTTCCCGAGCAATATTATCTTGCCTATGGTCAAGCGCTGGAGGCGGAGTTTGGCGCCGGGGCCGAACGGCCGTGGCATTCGAACGGCACCGTCTTGTCGATGCCTTATGAGCCGGAGCTCGAACGTTACGGCGGGGCCGAGGCGATGCCGGCTGTCGAAGCGCAATTTGTGTTCGATAGTTTGATGATGCTCAAGGTCGTTGAGCAGCTGCCCCCGGTAACACGTGAGCGACTCCTATTTGGATGCTGCTTGGTATGCGCTGATGTTCTACGGACGAAACCGCATCGTTACGATAGCGCGCGCATCGTCAAGGTATTATTGCCTGACGATATCAGCGGCAAGCGGCTCGTGCAGCACGCTGAAGAAAAGCTAGAAGAACAGGCAAGAGCAATCGAGGCTGTGCGACGGCAATGGCACCATGGCAATTATTTCCCCGACTGGTTGGGGCCATATGAAAGCGAGCTCTCTCGGCTTGGAATCGAATTAGCGGCGGCCGGCGTCAAAGATATCGGAGCAATTTTTAGTTCTTTACTCCATATGAGCTTTAATCGCGCCGGAATTCGGCCGTCGCGGGAAGCGACAATCCGCTACGTTGCAGCGAAGGCGATCGAGGCGCGGTCGGCGTAACCGCGTCTATGCAAGTGAATGCCGACGCTGAGCTCAAAGCGCATGCAGGATTGTCTGCGGAAGAAGCGGGCGCGGAAGGCCGGCAAGCGCCGTCAGCTGACGCCCAGTTTCTTCAAGTTCGAATTAATTATCATGGTGGAAATCTCGCGTTACACCAGAAATTCTTGACCGAGCTGCAGTCGGAATGGGGTCGTCAATATTTCTTTCGTTGGACCCTTGGTAGAGGCTGGCAAAACGGTCCACATCTACTATTGACCATGGATCAGACCGACTATTTCTTTAAGCCAGTGATGGTTGATCAGCTGCGCAAGCAAATACAGACTTTCCTCGATTTACACCCGTCCCCGGCGTACGACGCAGATAAGTATTTAGAGGTACAAGCAAAGTTAAATCGCATCGAGGCCGCTGGAATTGACGAAACCTGGCTTGAAGCGAATAACACGTTCACGATTACGGCGCAGTCAACGTCTAATCTGGCCTGGCGTTATGAGTCGACAGCACAATGGCACAGTATTTTTGAGAGTGAGATCGAACTGCGGCCAATTGCAATCAAGGCTTGGCAGCAGAAGGAAGAACTGCAGCGCACAGTGTTTTATTTGCTGGTACTGCTAGGGGCGATTTACCCGCCGTCGCCATCTGATGACCCAGAGGTCAACGAATTTAACGGGTTTTTATCGTTTTATTCCAATTTTCGTTTTTGGCATCATCGACTCACAAGCGCACAGCAAGCGTCGATCAACGCGCGCTTCACCGCCGACTACACGGCAGATCACGAACACTACACAAGCTGGCTCTCGGCGCTAGTGACCGCACTGCAGAGTGGAGACAAGGACGTCGTCGGGATCGCGAAATACATTCAGAGGCATTATTTTCGGTTTATTCGGATGGCGCAGGAAGCGGTGATCCATGCGCGGTCGCCCTACGCGCAGGCAAAGGTTGCCGATAAGCACACCCTTTCTGATTTTCACCAGCGTTATTTTCACACCGACGATGGATCGGCGAGTCAATTTAGCATCGAATTTTCAGCTTATCGATGGCTTCTTAATATCGTGTATCGGAACTTGCCGCTATTTGAGATCGCACCGTTAAAGCGGCAGTATCTTAATTTCGCGCTCGATCAACTGCAGCGGGAGCACGGTGGATTGATCGCGGGGATCAGATGCGAGCTACTCACGTGCTGAAGCGCTTAGGGGGCAGCGTTAAGCTGTAAAATTAATTATAAAATTTTGATTTTAAACAATATTAAAGTAGAAAGAATTTTTAAAAATCTTTTTAAAAGAGACTGATTTTTTTAAGATGGGGCTTTCATGCTGGCCCTCGCAGGCCGGGGTCACGCGGTAGGGTTAAGCCAACACTTGGCGTGGGCGCATACAATTGACTAGGGGGGCCTATGCAAGTTGCAGCACAAGAGCCTAGTTTGATCACCGCGCAACGTAATTATTCTTGAATAAGAAAATTATGGTTTTTTGATAAAATCTAATTTGCGGCGCGTAATTATTGCCGCCACAGATATTGATTAAGATCAATTTTTGCGATGTATATCTAGTTCAGGGTTGAAAAAAGTAGTTGTCGCTAAATCTGGCCCGTTGATTGCTGTAATTTGTATTGCATCCGTGGGGTGCTGTATGACAGCAATCATGCAAACTAAAACTTAATTGAGGGATTAAAATGAACGAGCAAGAAAACCTGATCGGCCAGGAAATCGATTTCGACGTTCTGGAAGTCAGCGAAGCCACCGCGATCGAAGAGATGGGCGCATCCAGCACCATCGCTGCCGGTTCGACCTGCAGCAAGCAGACGGCCTAATCCGCCTGTAGCGTCAACCCGTGAGCACCCGACAGCATTTGCTGCCGGGTGCACTGGGAAGTAAGCTTTAAGCGATGAAGTGTTGGGTTGAATATTATAAAAAAGACGCGGCTTGGATAGCAGACGGGATGCCCGCGGGCGGATGTTGAGGTCGCGAATTAACCGCTAGCGCGTATTCGTACTACTGATGATGACCCACCCTAACGATTCGGAAATATATTGGGTGCGCCCCGACGTCTTCATTAAGACCGGGGACGGGAAAATCTATATTCGGTATCAGGATCGGCACTACGTGCTGAAAATGGCGAACAGCCACATTCGCACAGTCCTAACGTTCGTAGATCAGCTTGATGGCTGTACACCCATCGGCATTGTTTTAAGCCGCTTCGCTGTCGAGTTTCAGCCTATGTTGCTGAAATTTAAAAAATTCCTGATTGATAAAGGCGCCGCTTTCGCGGTGGTTGATGGCCCGAGCGATGCAACATTGACGGCCGTCGGCGAAACCCTAACGTATCTGGCTGAATATTCAGCATCCCCGTATACAAGCTATCGCCTATTCGCGGCCCAGCAGATTGCGTTGGTCGGCGCCGGGTATTCATTGGTCAGCGCAATCAAGACCTTTGCGCGATTGGGCATCCAACGGTTGTCTGTGCTACACCAGCCAGTGTTGGGTAGCCATAAATTCGAAGATATTGAGTTAAAGCGCGCGTTCGATTCAATTAAGACTCGGGGCGATGCAGAACTGACGCTTCTATCGTCAGAAAACGCCGATAGCGTGTTGACGCCCTTTGATTGGGTTCTGCATTGTCAAGAATGTGACTGCGCGGGAAGTATTGGCAGGCGGGTGCCGCTCCTCGCAGGACGGCAAATGGTTGGGCGTTTTCTCGGCGACATCCTCGTCATCGACGTGAATTCAAAGGCAGTAGACAGTGCTGCGGCGTTTGACGGCAGGCGAGGCGCCTCAAATCCGCCGTTGCTGCAGGCTGGCGGGGCATGTTTTGCGCTGGTGGCGTTTGATGTCATTTCCAACATTAAGCCTTGGCGCGACGGCGGCTATGCCTACTACGATTTGCACGGGCTGGATCAGCTGCGTTTTGCTAGGCATTGCCTGCTGCGCCCCATCGCTGACGCGCAAGCATTACCGCAACTGCCGGGGGCCGCGGGCAAACTGGCGGATCAAATCGAGGCTTGGGATGAATCTCCGCCCGGGCCCTTATTCCCGATGCAAAAGCCAGAAGAGCTAACGGCGTCGTCCAGCTACCTCAAGGTCTATAGTTTTCAGTGCGCGGTGGCGCAGGATCAGTACCCGAAGTCGGTTCGCCTGTTGACAGCGGGATACGATAAAGCAAGCTGCATTCGGCAGATGCTGACGACATTGGCGACCGTCGCTGGGCTGTGGTTCGACACCGCAGATGCCGCGGAGCAAGCGTCTTACGCAGCCGCTGCGGCCTGGTATCGGCAGGCTTGTTGCGTGGTCTGGGAAATCCCAGTGGCCGATATTGAACGCGCGTATCAACGCCAGAACGCCGCTGGCGCGCTCCCTGAATTTACGGCTGGCCAAGAATACATTCGCTTTTGTATTGCCAGTTCTTTCGCCTGCGAACCACGATGGCTGGATTACGATACCAACAGCGCAGATTGCCCAAAATGCCGGGTTGCGATCGCGGGCGATTGTGTCGTCTATCTGCCGTACGCCGGAGATTTTTCAGCACGGGATGGTGAAGTCTTGCTTTTCGGGCTTTATGCCGAACTGCGGCGGCGGGCACGTGCTGATGCTGAATGTTTGGCCGTCACCGTATTCCTCCCAACAGCGGCGCAAAGTCTGGCGGTAGCGACCCCGGCGCTACGCGGCGCCGATAAATGGACGGCTGAACCGGTTAATTCTAATTTGGTGACAACCGTCGTCGCCGACACCGCAACATGAAGCTCGCCAGCAATTCTGTGGCAGAACTCAAGGCGGCGGCGGTGTCGTTGGCAGCGCAGCGCGGCTTGCATCTCGTGGTCTGCACGCGGGATGAAATCGCAGGTCAGTGTCTTACCACCGCAACTGTGTTGATCATTGCGGAGCCGGCAATCTTGCTCGTGGTGCCGCTAAGCCTTGAGCCGCAGCAACAAGTCGCGCGGCTGCTGGCATTTGCCGATAATTTCGAAGTGTGCCGTCCGCGCGAGCGCCGCTGGTGCTGGTCCGCCGTATTGGCGGCACAGTTGGAGTTGATTCTGGACGTCATCGCCGCCCATGCGCCAGGTGAGGGTAGCGGTGCAGCCGCGCTGTACTGGTATTTGAATGGCGGATTTTGCCGTCGGGATTATCCGGCGGGCGCCGCACCGATCCCGGCGCCGACTGCGCCCAATTCTAATTGCCGCGCCGAAAACCCACGGCTGCCGGCGATATTGCGCGTGTTTGGGGCGGCCTCCCTGCACAACCTCCAATACGGCGCAACGCCGGATCGAAAAAGCTACTATCTGTTCAATTCGGCGGAATCGATAGTCGGGCTCGGGCGCGGCGCCCGCGACCGGCAGATGCGCCTTGGCGCTACCTTTGAATACGCCGAGCGCTGGGCCGCGCACGTCTGGCCCGAAACCGCCGTCTGCGCGCGCCATGCCGACCTCGGCGCGCAGGCGCTCCGGCCAGCAGACGTCTGGGGAATTCCAGCGGCGCAAGCTGCGGCTACTTTCCCGCACTTCTCGGAAACGCGCACCATTCCGTGGTTGCCGGTGCGCAGCCTGCCTAGCGGCGACAGGCACTTCCTGCCGCTCGATATGGTTAATTATCTGGTGCCAGTCGAAACGCCGACGACGCCGCATCGGAATAGCAACGGCTGTGCGCTCGGCAATGCGCCTACTGAGGCGGCATTGTTTGCAACGCTGGAAGTCATCGAGCGCGATGCGCTTTTATTGATGTGGTACAGCCAAGGCACGCCGCCTCGATTCCATTTAACGACGGTGCACGAGGCAGCCGGACAGGAGTTGCTCAGACTGCTGGCATTGGCGGGTTATGCCGTTGCGATGTTCGACATGACAACGGAATACCGCGTGCCGACGGTGCTGGTGCTGCTAAGCGGCGACGGCGCGCAAAATCTCGCATCGTTTGTTACGGCAGCTAGCCATCCGAATCCGCAGCAGGCGTTCCTCGGCGCGCTCGCCGAAGCGCAGTCGTTAATCGCAACCGCAGAGCGGAACTACCAGCGCGAGCAGGCAACAGTGAGTGCTGCGGCGTTACCGGACGGCCGCCACGAAGCGCAATATCTCTACTTCGCCCAACCATCGCAGCGGCATCAATTCGACTTTCTAAGGGCGGTTCCAGAAACGCTGGCCTATGCTGATTTTGTCGCGCCGAGCGCTGACTTTCAGATGTCTGCGGACACCGCGTTAGAGCAGCTTACCGCCCGGATTGCAGCAGTCGGGCAGACCGTATTGATCTGCGATAACACGCCGCCAGCGCTGGTGCCGCTCGGTTTATACAGCGCCCGCGCCTATATTCCGGGGGCGATTAATTTGACCTTCGGCGCGAATCCGCCAGCGCTGCCGCCGGAGCGTTTCCGCCGCGCCGCGCGGCATGTGCCGTGGGTGCGCGCTGGCGACGTACCCGCGGTTTTGCCACCGCATCCTTTGGGCTAGGGCCGGGCGCACCGATGCAAACAGAACAATTACAGCGCCCGAAATTTGCCGAGCAGGAATTCGCATTTCGCTACCTGTTCCCGGCCGACGCCCGGGTGCAGCGCTGGCCGCTCGATGCGTTCGAACAACAGCTGCATTTTGCACCGCCAGCGCCGCCTTATGAGGCTGGCGACGCCGAAGACTTGGAGCCGATCTATCGTGGCATCTCGGCGGGTGTGGTCCCGCCGGCGGGCTTGCGCGCGCGGCTGCTGTGCGCGCTGCTCGCGATCCACGTGCCGACCAATATCACGCCGTTTGGCATCTATGGCCGTCACGGTAGTTATCCGTCGCCGCGGGCCTACTACCCGCTGATGTTTACGCTGATCGACCGCGAACGCGCGCACGTCTGTTGGATTGATCCGGTCGCGCTGCAACTCGTGCCGCTGGCGTCTGCAATCAGCCGCGGCACGGCACCGCTGGCGCTCAAGCTCGGCGTGAATTTTGAGGTTTACGATGCACTCTATAATCTTTTTAGAAAGTCTCTATTCGCATTAGAAGCCGGGCATTTTTTTGCCGAACTGACCGAACTGGGCAACGCCCTGGGTTTTACCGCGACACTCGTTTTTGACGACGCCGGCATGCGCGCGGAAATCACCGATCAATCTGAAGCGCCCGTTTCGGCAACGGCGTTGCAAGCACATCAAGACTACGCGCGAAGCCGGAACAGCAGCCACTTCGGCTACGGGCTCTACCCGGTTCGCTATCCGCTCGCCGGCACCGAGCTGGCGGCGCTGTACCAAGCCTTGCGCGTGGCGCTCACGGCGGCGCAGCAGCAATTTCCGTTGACGGTGCAGTATCCGATCTCGATCCGAATCTGCCTACACGCGGCTGCCGAGCAGGCCGCGGGCATTTATGCGTTGGAGTCAGATGGCCTGCGCTGCGTCAGCGACCTCGACCCGTTCGAGGCCTGCGAGACGTTTTACAACTACCCGAACTTCAACGTCAGCAACGCCACGGCCTTGGTTTTCCTCGGCGTTGAACGTAGCGTTTTTGCGCTATCCGATACGCAGTTCATCGCGCTGAATTGTGCGCTCGGCTTCATTGCACAATATTTGATTCGCTACGCGACCGGTCTGGCTTTATTTGCCCGACCGTTCCGCAGCTACGACCAGCATGGCATGGATCGCCTGCTGCAATTCAACGTCGAGTCCCAGATGACCTATTACGGCGTCATGCTAGGCAAGAATCGATGCGCCCAGCATATTGGCGTACTCCGCTAAATTGAATGAGCCCGCCTTGAGCCACGGTACGCAAACTTTGCAGCAGCTGCCCGCGACGAGCGGCGTCGTGCCGTATGTCGTCGTGCGTGCAAACAATATTCCACTCGATGCCTTGGCGGCGATCACCCGTTCTGATGTCGTCGAGCAACTCGCCGCAGAAGTAGCCGGCCTCCGCGCCGCGCTGCAGCCATTGACCGCAGAAGCCTGTGACCAGCTTTACCAACGCGCCAGCAACGATGGCGAGCACTACCGTGCCTTGATCGATTTGAAGCGTCGGATCTTCAAAGGTGCGCAGCCGCAGGAACTGCACGCGAAGTACGGCGACTGGCTGTCACAGCTGCCAGAATTGCAAGCTTGGCAACAGGCGGCGCAGCGCCTGCAGGCGCTCGAAGCGCAGCTCACCAGCACGTTCGAACAAGCGCACGCGCACGCGCGGCAACAGGCGCAGCAGCTATCGGCGCAAAGCAGCTTTTCCCAGGCGCTGGCTTTCACGCGCGGGCCGATCGCGGCATCGGCGCGGCACTATCGTCAGACCCGCGTCTTTGCCGATAAAGGCGCGCTGAACGATGAAGAAACCATCTATCGCTATTTAACCCGCGCCATCACCAAGGTCAGCCCGTTCTCAACGTTCACCTCGGTCGGCTTCGCCCAAGTGCAGAACGCCGCGCCGCGGAATGTCGCCCGCGGTGCCGATGTCGATAACGTCTATAGCATTGACCGCTCAACCTTGCTCAAACTGTATGAGCGCTTCGTGCTGCGCTACAAAGCGCACTGGCGCTATCGGCTGACGGCGAACCGTGTCGATGGCGACGACCGGCAGTTTTTTTATCTGTTCAGCAATCGCTACGACATCTACCCGTTCCGCACCGCAATCGCCAAGACATCGGTCGCCGCCAGCGCCCGGTCGCTGTATGACGCGCTGGCTGCTGACTGGCTGACGTGGCCGCAAATTTGCGCGCTGTTGCCGGCGAAAGTCGATGCCGATGCGATGCTGGAGAAATGGCTGACCGCCGGCATGCTGCTGTACACGCCGCGGTTAGACGAACAGGCAGCGGATGTTGTCAGCGCGTTCCGCGCGGTTGCCGAGCGCGTGGCCGCCGGCGAAGCAGCGGGTGCCGGAATCGCCACCGAAGTTGCGCGGACGCTGGCCAGCGTTGAAGCCGCCTGTGCGGAATTGCCGCAGGTCGCTGCCAGCGAGCTACCGGCCCGCATCGCGGCGATTAACGACGCACTAAACGGGCTCGCTGAATTACTCGGCTTCACGCTGATCAAAACCAGCGGTTTGGTCTACAACGATAGTTATCTGCGCACGCTGAGCGCTGTCGATCACGACGACATGACGCGTTTTGCAAGCCAAATCAGCGAGTTTATCGACGGCTATCTCGGCCGCAATTTCCGCGATGGTTTACGCGACGAAACGCTCGCGGCGCTGCGCGCAGCGGTGCCGGCAGATCGGCCGATGCCGATCTTTGCGTTCCATGACGTCGTGCAACGCTGCTTGACGCCCGCCGCGCTGAACAGCAACCAGCCGACTGCCGCGCAAGCGCTGTTGGCCGGCTTATTCGAGGATGTTTGGCAGCGCCGGCACGAGGATGAAATCGTACTTGCGCCGAAGCCGCTGGCGGCCGACGCACGGCGGCAAACGTTTTCGGCGTTCGGCCACGTGGTCGATGGCAGGATGGTGTTGAACAACCTCGATAGCGGCTTTTTGCGCTGCTTTTCGCGCTTCTTCACGTTTACCGACGACCCGGAAATCTTCCGCGCCTGCCGCGCCGCCTACGGCAGCACGCTTGAGCACGCCTACGATTTCTACGACACGTTCGGCTTCAACACCGCGTGCCGGCCGCGCATCTGCAGCGGTCGCGTTTGGTTGGATGCTGTCGAGCAGCCGTCCGATGGCGACTTAACGCTGGCCGCGCTCGATGTCGTCTGGCCGGCTGCGCAGGCTTATCCTTCGCTGCAGCGGCGCGATACCGGCGCGCCGGTGCAGCTGCACCACACCTCCCTATTCATCACCGAGCTTTATCCGCGCTTGATCGAAACGCTGATGCGCTTTGCCGGCATCGAGGATCCCTGCTACTTCGCGTTCCGGTTCGGCTTGTTCAAGCGCATCGTCGATGCCGACGCGCCGGGGCCGGTGTATTTTCCGCGCGTGCGCTATCGCGATATCGTTTTGTCGCGGCGCCAATGGTGGTTCCGCAAAGCCGCGTTGTTGCAGCGCTTGCCGGGTGAAGATGGGCTGACTTATTTTCGCCGGATCGATGCCTGGCGCCGTGAGCAAGGCTTGCCGCAGCGGGTATTCGTGCGCCGGCATCAGCTCGATAAAGTGCTCGAACGCGATATTTCGAATCAGAAGAAGCCGCTGTTTCTCGACTTCTCGGCGCCGATCATGAGCCGCATGATCGGGCGCGTGTTCAATACCCCGTTCGACTACTTATCGGCGGAAGAAATGTTGCCCGATCACGACCACGATTTCGTCGTTGACGGCGACAAGCGCTACGCCAGTGAAATTATTCTCGAACAAACCCGCGGGATCATGGAAAACCCAGTGCCATGAGCAAAATCGATTTCACCGATGCCGACGTGCATCGCAATTTAACCCGCATTTCGCTGCCGATGATGCTGTTGTCGATCCTCGACTACGGCGCCATCTTCATCAATCTTGGCTGGCTGACGTTGCTCGCCGACGAAGCCAATTTGCCGGTTGTGTTCCGCTTGTCGTCGTCGATCGTGTCGATATTGGAGGCGCTGTTCAGCGGCATTCTCGGCGCGTTGTACATCTACGCCAATCAATATTTCGGCCGTAAGGACTACAAAGTCGCGCGTTATTTAATCAGCCTCGGCATCGGCGTTTCGATTGTGATCGGCGTCGTCATCGCGGTCACCGGCCGCTTGGTGAGTGCGAACCTGCTGACCGGCTTCGGCGTCGACGACACTACCAAGCTGCAAACCCTGCGCTATCTCGACACCTACTGGTACGGCTACGCGATCGCGATTTTGCACGTCTACGGCGGCTTGATCGCCAAGATGTCCGGCGACATGAAAGTGACCGTGCGCTATCGCGTGATCACCATCGTCGCGACGATCATCGGCTCGCCGATTCTGATTCTCGCTGCGCGCCATTTGGGCTACGACCCGCTGCAAGCCGCGGCGCTGTCGTTGATTCTGGCGCGGCTTATTGGCCTTGCGGTATTAAGCCGGCAGCTGTTTGGCGGCAAGGTGTTTCCGTTTGCGATCGGCGTTGCGTTCGTGCCGCGGCGTTGGTTCCAAGATTGGCCGGCGCTGAATCGTTTGGCTGGCGCCGAGACGATCAATAATCTCTCGCTGACTTTATCGTTCTTCCTCTACGCGCTGATCATCTCGCACTACGAGAAAGGCGCGCTCAGCGCCGTGACAATCGGCCAGTACGTGACCGGCTTTTTCCAAACCGTCTTCCTCGGCGTGGTCGCGTCGCTGATCCCGTTCGCCTCACAAAACGCCGGCACGCAAAATATCGGCAACATCGGCAAAGGCGTGAAGTGGATGACGCGCCGCGTCTTCGCCGCTTGCTGCATCGTCGCCGTGCCGAGCATTCTGCTGGCGCCGTATGTCGTTGAGTTCTTCGTCGCCGATGCCGCAATCGCCGCAAAAGCGATCACCTACATCCAGATCACGATGATCCCTTGGGCGTTTTTAATCGCCTCGTTCCCGTATATTTTCGCCATTGTCGGCCTCGGCGATACCCGTGGCACGCTGGTGCTCACGGTCTGGTCGATGTACATCGGCAACTTAGCGCCGATGCTGCTGGTGCTGGAATTTCTCGGCGATAGTTTGACGTTGGCGGCCATTGCCGAAAGCTGCGCGCACGTGGTTACGTTCGCCGGTTGTTATCTCTATTACCGTTGGAAAGAAGGCAGCCTGCGGCAGCTTTGGGCGGCTGAGCTGGCGGTGCCGTTAAGCGTTGCCGATTCTGGTTCCACTGCATGAAAGCGCTGGCCGCACTGGCGCCGGCGAGCGCAGCGGAGTGGACCCAATCCGCCGTTGCGCAGGTCAAGCTGCACGGCGTTGAGGCCTATTTCGCGTTGATCGACCAAGCCGATGTCGATTTTGACGCCAACGCACCCGAGCACGCCGAATCCGTGCTCGTGCGGGTGGCTGCGTTTTCATGCAATTACCGCGAGCAAGCGCGGATTCTGCGCACCGCGCAGCTGCAGGATCGCAAAGGCTACGTCACGCTCGGCTCGGAGTTTGCTGGCACCGTGGTCAAGGTCGGCCCGGCGGTGCAAACGCTGCAGGTTGGCGATGCTGTTTGCGGCAACGGTACCGTCGAACCCGGCGTCGGCAGCCATCCCGGATTAACGACGCAAAAAGCCTCGGCCGGCTTGCAGATTCTGCATCAGCGCAAGCTGTGCCGGCTGCCGCCCGCGATGCCGTTGCCGGTCGCGGCGGCGTTTAGCGTCGGCGTGCAAACCGCGTATTCGATGGTCGGCCGCTTGCAGGCGCCGCACAACGCGCACGTGGCCGTTACCGCGGCGTCATCGAACACGGCGTTGATTGTGCTCAAGGCCTTGCTGGCGCGCGGGCACGAACCGCGCTGCCTGCATGCGTTGACGACCTCGGCGGGCATCGTGCCGCATCTGCAGGCACTGGGCATCGAGCAGGTTTGCCTGATGCCACGCGATGTCGGCTACGACGCCGCGCTGCAGCGCTATCTGGCAGACCGTGCGCTGCCAGCGTTCGATGCCGTGATCGATCCGTTTCTGGATATCTACCTGCCGAAGCTCTTGCCGTACACGCGCCGTTTTGGTCGCTACATCTACTGTGGCGTGGCCGAGCAATACGGAAAAATACAAGCCGATTCATTCGCGTATCTCGGCTTGGACATCGCCGAAGTATTCGGACAAATTCTACGGAAAAGCATCACGCTGATCGGCAATAACCTCGGCACCACTGCGGATCTGCTGGCCGGCACGCAAGACTACCTGCAAGGCCGCCTCGCCATCGATATCGACAGCGTTGTTACCGATGGCGATTTGCAGCGCTTTGTTGAGCGCAGCTATGTCAGCCCGGACCGGATCGGAAAAGTTGTTTACGCCTATGCATCCGTCTAGGCACGCCGCCGCATCAAACCGATAGACTCAAGCGCGTAGCCAGCGGCGAACACGCCTAGCCACGCGCGCCATTTCAAAAATAGTATTCGGAGCCCAATATGCGAAGGAAAGCTGAGCTTGGCATCCCCTTATCCTCAGGTGTGGAATCATTACGCCCAAGCCCGTCGCCGCGGCTGCGCGCCGAGCGCTGCGCAGCCGCGATCGCGGCCCTTTTTCTGCTGCTAGGAACCGACACGATGGCCGCCACCGAGGGCTTTCAAATCGACATCGACGAAGGCACGGTGAATGTCGTCGTTGAAGCGGGGCCGATGGCCGAGCCGTATGAGCTGAGCTACGCGCCGCAAGGCAGCTGCGTGCCGGAAGTCATGATCACAACGTCCGGGTCCAGTGTCAGCGCGCACCACACGAAGAACTGCCACGGCACCGGCCGTAATGAGGGCACCATCTTCACGTTGAAGCTCTCCGCCGCCAACGCCTACGATCTGAAATTGAAAGCCGGGCGCGTCAACATCAGCGGCGCCTTGGGCGAAAACGGCTTGAATCATTTTAACGGCGCGGTTTCGGTCGGCGGCATCAAGAGCCAGCGCCCGGATCTGAACGTTGCGATTTCGCGGCATCTCGTTGTTGGCGCCACCGCCAGCTTCGGCAACGCCGACGACAGCAAAGAACTCAACGCAACGGTGACCTATGGCCAGATCAATATTCTCTAACGCCGTGCGCGTGCCAGGGCCAGCCGCGGTAGCCGCGCTGGTCATGCTGCTTGCGTCCCCACTTCCGTCGCTGGCAGAGTCGCCGATGACCAAACAACATATTGCGTTCGGCAGCGGCCATTTCGTCGTCACGGCCGACCCGACGGTTGAGCGCTACAAGCTCATCGTTGGTGAAATTCCCGGTAAATGTAAGCCCGAGCTGAAAGTCGAAGAGAAGGACGCGCATCTCAGCATCGTCCGCGCAAACAGCGAATGCCGCGATGAAATCTACGCGACATTCCAGATCAATCCAGCCTGGGCACAGGAACTGGATTTATCGCTGAAAGCCGGCCAGCTTGATCTCAGCCCGTCGCTGATCGAAGCCGCCAAGCGTATCGACGCGAAAGTGCGGGTTGGCGATATCGTCGGCCGCGATGGCGTTGAGCGGGCCTGGGTCGTCGGCGCCAAATTCACGTTGACGCACGAGCAGCCCGGCTTAACCATCAACACCAGCGTCAGCGCCGGGCAAATTACGTTTCTTTAAACGCTGAACCGATGACAGCGGCGGTGGGCGTGTTGAGCCGCGCCCGCCGCCAAGCCGTATTCAGTGCATTCAAGGATGATGTGCAAATGAGAACCTGCAAAAGGATGTTGCCGGTGCTGAAAGCACTGAATACGCGGCTGCTTTGCGCGTTGCTGCTGGCTTTCACGCCGTTGGCGTTTGCCGCGAGTCAGCCCAGCTTCCCGAACAACGCCTGGAATTTCGTGTTCGTCCCGACGTTCGAGAAGCCGACGCCGGATAGCACGCGGCTTTCGGTCGAAGGGCTGAATCACGCGCTATTGTTCGGCCAGCAATTGACCGGCGCCACAGCCGGCATCACGACCCAGATCCGGCAGGTTTACGCGTGGTCACCGCCAGTCGGCAAGAAAGCGGTGCCGGTGAACGACATCGCGATTCTGCAGAGCATTGAGCCGTTTTCGCTGCTGAACAATTTCAGCGTCAACTACAGCCAAATCAGTGCTGGTGATGCCACGACGTACAACTCCGCCGCGTCGATCATCACCAACCTTTTGGCGAACCAGCCGCAAGGCATCTACGTTATCGCGATGCCGGCAGACAGCATCAATGCGCTGATTCCGATGCTGCCGCATGTTGACGCTGGCATGGCGCAGCCGCAGATCAGCAACCCGCACCAATACCTCGTCGCGAGTTTCGCTAACGGTGCGGTCAAGCTCGCGCAATACCAAGATGGCTTGGTACCGAAGACGCTTTACCCGCAACTCGATTTAACTGATGTGCGCAGCCAGAGCTGCCCACAGCAGTTAAAAACGTTTTCGATCCCGAAACCGGCGAATTCGAAATTCCAGCTGAACAGCAACCAGACCGTGAGTTTCATCCGCCACGTTGAAGCGCACCCAACGGCGGCGTTCGAGAACGGCAATTACGTTTGCGCCGGGCAGTGGCGAGCGCTGGGCGCTAACAAGATCCTGCGCGACAAAATCGGCTTCATGCCGGATCACATTCTCACGACGAATCCGAACGACATCATCGCCTGCAACGGCACCTGCTCGTACATCCGGCCGACGCTGACCATCGAACCGTTTGCGACCGAATTTGATCGCACGGTAGAGATCGCACAATTCCCGTGGAACGACGCCGAAAGCCTCGCGGCGGCCCTATTCACGCAGAACTCGCCGTTCTCCAGCGCGCAATATCAAGGCGCCAAAACGCTCGTCGCCTGGGAGCACGTACACATCAATGCCGCGATTCGGTATTTGATCGGCACGATCTACAAAAACCCCGCCGCATTAAAAGATTTGCCGAGTTGGGGCTACACCGACTACGACAGCATCTGGACGGTGCAGATCGATGCCGCTGGCAATCTGCAATTCAGCAATTCCTGTGAAGGCATCGATACCGCGCTGCTGCCCAGCACCTGCCCTGCGTTTACATCGATGAAGCGTTGAGGCGGCGTTTATTCGGCCGCTCGAATCGGCTCGACGTCTTTCTTTAGGGGTTCATTGGCGTTGGCGTTGGCGCTGTCGCTGTCGCGTCATCAAGCTTCAGCGCGTAGAAACCATTCGCATCTGAATCTGACCTTTGGTTCCGCGCTGCTGCGCGGGTCACTTTTCTTGGTGCGCAAGAAAAGTAACCAAAAGAAACGCACCCCCGGCTCGCGCGCAGGGGAATTGGAATCAAAAGCTAAAACAACGGCAACGGCAACGGCAACGGCAACGGCAGAAGCGCTAACCATGCGCCCGAGCTTTTGTTGTTGCCGTGTTTTTGCAGTGGCTTCTGCTTCCGGCCCCCTTTAGCAAGCCGATCTTGGCGGGACGCGGGATCACTGTTGCTCCGTCCACGCATTGCCATGCTATTGCGCTTCAGCGCGTAGAAACCATTAACACTTGAATCTGACCTTCGGTTCCGCGCTGCCGCGCGGGTCACTTCTCTTGATGCGCAAGAAAAGTAACCCAAAGAAGCGCGCCCTAGGCTCGCGTCGATTCACGATACAGCTGTAAATCGATGCCCTGCGCTTCTCGCGTTCGCCAACGTACCGGCCTAACGGGCCATCCATGGCCCGACAGTCCTTAGCTGGCATCCCTGCCAGCCAACCCCTACGCCCGCTACGATGCTCGGCGCTGCGCAGGGGGAATTAGAGTCAACGGCAATGGCAATGGCAACGGCAACGGCAACGGCAACGGCAACGGCAACAGCAACGGCAACAGCAACAGCAACGGCAACAGCAACGGCAACAGCAACAGCAACAGCAACAGCAACAGCAACAGCAGAAGCGCTAACTATGCGCCCGAGCTTTTGTTGTTGCCGTGTTTTTGCAGTGGCTTCTGCTTCCGGCCCCCTTTAGCAAGCCGAGCATCGCAGGGCCTGACGGATAGGCCCCGCAGGGGGCGAGGCACGATGCCGAAGCCTTTCTGTCGCGCCAAGGATGGCGCGTCAGAAAGCCCTGTCAGGACCGAGACGCGCAGGGCACCGGAAGACAGTTTTATCGTCTTCCGGCGTAGCGTCGGGGCCTGTTTTCTTTGATTACTTTCTTTTGCGCCAAAAGAAAGTGATTCGCCCAGCGGGGCGAAACATCGGCCCAGGCGTTACGCGACAATGGTTCCTGCGCGCGGAAGGTGGATTCTATTCTTTGCGGGACGCAAGATCACCATTGCTCCGTCCACGCATTGCCATGCTATTGCGCTTCAGCGCGCTGAAACCATTAACGTTTGAATCTGACCTTCGGTTCCGCGCTGCTGCGCGGGTCACTTTTCTTGGTGCGCAAGAAAAGTAACCAAAAGAAGCGCACCCCCGGCTCACGTCGATTCACGAAGAAGCGGTGAATCGATGCCCTGCGCTTCTCGCGTGCTCCGGGGTACCGGCCTGACGGGCCATCCGTGGCCCGGCAGTCCTTGGCTGGCATCCGTGCCAGCCAACCCCTCTGCCCGCTGCGATGCTCGGCGCTGCGCAGGGGGAATTGGAATCAAAAGCTAAAACAACGGCAACGGCAGAAGCTCCGACCATGCGCCCGAGCTTTTGTTGTTGCGGTGTTTTTGCAGTGGCTTCTGCTTCCGGCCCCCTTTAGCAAGCCGAGCATCGCAGGGCCTGACGGATAGGCCCCGTAGGGGGCGAGGCACGATGCCGAAGCCTTTCTGTCGCGCCAAGGATGGCGCGTCAGAAAGCCCCGGCAGGGCCGAGAAGCGCAGGGCACCGGAAGACAGTTTTATCGTCTTCCGGCGTAGCGCCGGGGCCTGTTTTCTTTGATTACTTTCTTTTGCGCCAAAAGAAAGTGATTCGCCCAGCGGGGCGAAACATCGGCCCAGGCGTTACGCGGCAATGGTTTCTATGCACAGAAGCGGATTCCATTTTCGACCGAAAGGCGGGATATGCGATAAAACCCCTATCCTTCCCTATCCTTTGCACGCGGCATACGGTTTTGAATCCTAATTTTCGTGTCTCTTTCCATGCGCTTCGCCTCGACAGCATACATTTTAAATAGCAATTCTTCCATGCCTATTTCTGGCAAAAAAAGCGCTTGATCAGGTGCCAATTGGCCTCGACGAAAAGCATCGGAATATGGCCGCGTATCAACTTTTACGTATGCCAAGTATCCGAAAAACAAAAACTCATAGACGCGCACCCGGTCATGTCTTCTAGGAGTCGGCGAGACGCCGATTTTTTGGAATGGGCCAGGAGCTACTTTTATGATAACTACTGCAAACTCGTCAGCGTTCCCCGGGGCTCCCCGTTTAATCATATCTTTTGCTTTGGCTTCAAATTTAGCTCCTATATCTACCTGATTGAATGCCGGCAATGATGTCGCGTGAGCGCGCCATAGCAAAGAAATGAAAAAGAGTTTTAATTTTTTATAATCAATGTTTTCGTATTGAAACCCTGACGCCAATTTGGTGCTTTGCACGACCCCTTTACCGCATCCGCTAACGAATAATGAATTCGCGTAGGAATCCCCTTCCTGGAAGTAATTTTCGCATTCCCTGCAGACCAATTTATTATCATAATGCCCTGATGGAAGTTTTTTCGACGTAGTTTTCCCCGTCCCATCAAGCACTAATAACATTCTATTTCCTCTTTCGTCCGCTGGATAAAGCGATTCTGGAAGGATGTGAGCTTTAATAAGTTCCCGGTCTTTTCCGCAAAATTTGCAGTTACCTAAGATCATTGGCTTGCTTGTTTTATCTGGCGACAGGCTTGTCTGAAAAATATATTTTCTCATTTTCCAGCCTCGCAGTGAATCCAAGAATAAGCTCCTAAAAAATCTTAATTCCAATAGACAATGTTGATTTAATCTAGTTCCTTAGTGCAGAATCTGACGAGAAGCGTTTTGTGCATTAAAATTTAAAAGCCCCTCGATAAATTTCGAGGGGTTAATATTCATAGGTTGCCCAAAGGGACAACAAAAAGTTTATCCTGTAGTGTAAACAAAATCAATTTGTTAGCGCCGCTCGTGACGGCACAAATCAGATTCGGAATTGTGATAAATCGAGATTTGCAGCCAATCAGCAGCGGTATTTTCAGATTCGCCGGTAACGGCGCAGCAGGTGCGAAATCATTGCTATTTCAAGATTCGCTGAAATGAAAAAGAGGGCTAAAACGAGATTTACATCGCTGTGAGTAGAAAAGGACGTGGTTAGGCGCTCTGATCAGGCAGCCTGATTGATATCGGCGGCAAATCTGAAAATAAGCGGCCTAGCGCATGGCGCCCGCGCGTATGCAGAATCTCAAATTAGGTGCCGCCGAGACGGCAAATCTTCAGTTAGCCGCGGTTGTAGCGGCGCAGGGTTTCCGCGTTGCGCGGATAGAGCCTAACCTTCTTGGTGCCTGATCCGAGTATTACGCTTGGCGTGAGGTGATTCATTTTTTCGAGATTGGGACAAAGCCACCGCGGCCGATTTAGTTGCTTGCCGATCGCGGTGCTGGTTGCTGCCGTAGCCCACACCTCAGCGATTTGTGCAAAGGCAGCGGTCGCGACAAGTACGCGAGCGCCAAATCGATGTACTTGGATGAAAGCTGTATCGATCCAGGTTTTGCGAAACTGGTGCGCGGTTTGATCGGTGAGCGCAGCAGCTTCGGCGACGTCTCGATAGTTAAACTGCAGATCTTTTAAGAGTGCCGCAGCGCTTTTGGAGTCAAATTGCCAGTGTGTTGCTGCCTGAGCAATCGGCTTGATCCAGCCATCGACCACTGCTTGGCCGAGTTCGCGGCTATTGATGCCCAGTATTTGGGCTGTTTCTTTCCTTGATAGTGTTGTTATGGTTTCGCAGCAACCGGCAGGCCGTGAGATTCACGTGATCTGTGACAACGTCAGCAGTCACAAAACCGCTGCGGTTCAAGCGTTTCTGGTTGAACATCCGCAGGTCACGATGCATTTCACGCCGACCTATTCGTCCTGGCTCAACCAAGTCGAAAACTGGTTTGCCCGCATCCAGCGCGATGTCATTTCCAGAGGTATCTTCACCGGCACCAAAGATTTGGATAAAAAGCTCATGCGCTATATCCGGCAATACAACAAAAACGCCAAACCGCTAAAGTGGAAGTACTCCAATCCGCACCATAGAATCAGGTGCTATTCTTCTGGTTCGGTGGACTAGCCAAGCATCGAGGCCGGAGGCCTCGCAAGCTTGCCCGACCAACCACGTGGCAAAGGTCGCCAGGGCGTGAATCAGCAGCAGGATTTCCAGGCGCTTTGGCTTACGGGTGAGGCTGTCTTCGAATCCCTGTCCATAGCGGTGCGATTTCAGATCCCGGAACGCCAGCTCGATCTGCATCCGGCGGCTATAGCGCGTCACGATCTGGCGCGCGCTCAAGTCCAGCTCGGGTGATGCCACCAGCAGCCACGGTTCACGCTCGCGTTTGGCGATTTTGCGGCTGCGCCCACCCTTGGCGGGCGTGCCGCTGACCGTCAGGTCCTTGCGGCCTTCGCCGGGTTGACGGTTCAAGCATCGCGATCATGGTGCCGCGGCGGTGCCGTAACGCTGGCTGATTTCCGCGCGGCGCGCTGCGAGTAGCGCCTCGCGGCCGTCGCGATAAAACAAATTGTGTGACTCAAATGGAATCATCCGGCCATCGGCTTGCACGATATGGATGCACGATTTCTTCAGCGCGCGAATGTCCATTGAAACCGCGTCCATAAACTGGACGATCAGCACGCGGAAAACATTGCGATAGCTCAGCGCAACCGGCGCGGCGATTTTCGGCAAGCAGCACATCAACTCCGATAAGCAACCGGCTTGGGATTCGGGCGAGTGATTGGTCGAAAACAGCTTGAACACGGCTTCACGCATCGCCGGCTCGCGTTCGAACACGATGGTGCTGGTTTCACCTTTGACCAAGGTCTCGGGCGTCGCAAAACGCGTCAGCGGCACGACATCGCCACCGTCTAGTTTTAGTGCATAGGCCATCGCCAGCGTATCCGGATTGCACGGCACCGGCACGACATCGGCCAGCGTGAACAAACCGCTTTGTTCGGCGATACCGCGGCGAATTTCGCTCACGGTCAGCCGGTTTGTCTTGGCATCGTAGCCTTGCACGCGGCCAGCGTCTTGGATCGGTTGCAGCGTGACGCCGCGTACGCAGGGCTGCTTCAGCGCGTAGTCGATGATCGTGCCGATTTCGTCATCGTTCACGCCTTTCTTCAAGGTCACGACCAAGGTCGTCGAGATGTCGAATTCGTTGAGATGCGCCAGCGCCTGTTCGCGAATGCGGCGCAGGTCCGCGCCGCGCAGTTGTTTGTGCGCTTCGGGTTTGAACGAGTCGAACTGTAAATAGACTTCAAAGCCCGGCTGATACTGGGCCAGACGCGCGGCGAAGGCGCGGTCTTGGGCGATGCGGATGCCGTTGGTATTTAGCATCAAGTGCCGGATCGGCCGCGCTTTGGCGGCATCGAGTATCGCAAAGAAGTCTGGGTGCAAGGTCGGTTCGCCGCCGGAGATCTGTACCACATCAGGCTCGCCTTCGTTCGCGACCACGGCATCGAGCATCGTTTCGATCACTGCCAGCGGCCGGTGGCTCAGTCGTGTCGGGCCCGATTCGGCGTAACAAACAGGGCAGCTGAGATTGCAGTGATCGGTGACTTCGAGCACCGTCAAGCAGGCGTGCTGCATGTGATCTGGGCAGAGGCCGCAGTCGTACGGGCAGCCGTAAGTCATCGCGGTGTTAAAGCGCTGCGGCAGTTCCGGCGGCTTGATAAAGACTTCGCGGCAGCTACGGTAATAGGCTTCGTCGTCGGCAATCAAAACCCGTTCGGTGCCGTGCGCGGGACACCATTTGTCCATATAGACGCGGCCTTCCTTGAATAGAATCTTGGCTTCGATCACGCGCAGGCAGTTTGTGCAGAGTGCCGAGGTTGTGTCGTAAAACAAGTAGGGCCGAGTTTTGCGGGTCATCGTTGATAGCAGTTGGGTAGCCGAGCCGGGTTGAGATCAAGCAGCGAGTGCGGAGACTGGCGCCGGACTGCGGAACTGCCGCAGCGTTAGCGGCAAGTAGAGCAATAAAGTCAGGAGGCATAGCCATTGAATGCCGCTGAGCCCGCTCGGAAATGGAAAAGGGACCGGCTTCAAGCTGTCGATCGCCAGCCGCCACGCGAGATAGCTGCTCAGGAACAGTTTGAATAACAGGCCGGGGCGGTCGGCGAGCGTTGATTGAGCGACATAAAGCGCGGCCGCTAGCACGCCACAGAAGACGATTTCATAGAGCTGCGTTGGGTGGCGGCGCACGCTATCGCCGAAATCGATGCCCCAAGGCAAAGTTGTGGCGATGCCAAAAGTATCGTCCTGCAAGCCGGCGATAAAACAGCCGATACGGCCGATGGCGATGCCGAGCAATAATGGAAATACGAAGCGATCCCCGGTCGAACGGCGGACGCCGGCAAGTTTTTTTGCCAGCTCGACTCCGATCAGCCCGCCGACCAAGCCACCGACGACCGACTGACCGCCGATGAGCAGCGTCAGCGGTTCTCGCCAATGCTGCAGAAACAGATCCGGCACTTGCAGCCAAAAGGCGGCTTTGTTGCCGATAGCGGCGCCGAGCAAACAGCCGGCCGCGACCGCGAAGCCGCCCGGCGCAAGCAGGCCGGGCTCGCCAGCGCGGGCTTTCAATGCGGCGTAGTAGCGGGCGCCCAGCACGAGCGCCATCGTTTCAAAGACCTGATGCCAAATCAGTGCCGACACATTCACGGCGGCGGAGCCTTGTCGTTCGTAAGGCCGCGATAGAGCGCGCGGATGATCATCCAGAACAACCAGCAAAAGGCGAGGCCGATAAGCGAGAAGCCGAGGAACAATGAGGCGCCTTCAAGTGCCCGTTGTTCGCCGAAGGTGCCGACTGACGCAATTAAGCCCCAGGCGCTGCAAAGGCCGGTGCCCAACAGCAGCAGACTGAATACGAGCAGCGCAAGAAAGCGCAGTAGATTTATCACGTAGTTTCCCCGTGCAGGCGCTCAGGCCTTGCGCCGCGAACTCAAAAACCAAAGCCCGACATAAACGCGTGGATCAATCGCCTTGCCAGCCGCACTTTGTGTTGCCAGCCAAGTGTTGATCTCGGCCAGCGGTACGATGTGCACCGTGATGTTCTCGCCTTCAACCCCGCCGCCAGTGTGAACGCGGACGAGCGCGGTGGCGACGTAAAAATGTAGCCGTTCGGACGACATCCCCGGCGCAGTCGGGCCGGTTAATACGTGTTCGATAAGGCCCGCGCGGTAGCCGGTTTCTTCTTCCAACTCGCGCCGCGCCGCATCTTCAAATGCTTCGTCGGCGAAAGCGGCTTCGTCGCCGATGATGCCTGCGGGTAACTCAATGCACGGCGACTGCAGCGGCACGCGGTATTGTTCGACGAGGACGATTTCGTCCTCGCCGGTGAGCGCGGCGATGAATGCCGCGCCGCGGGCGTTGGTCCGCGCGACGTATTCCCAGTTGCCGTTGCGAAAAAGGTGTAAAAAGCGTCCTTCGTATAGCGTCTCGATGCTCAAGTGCTTGTTTCCAAGTGATCTAGTGAATCGGTGTAGGGGTTGTCTCGTCGTCAATCCCGACATGGAAGCTGATAAAAAATCCTGATAACGTCGCCGTCACTGCTTCGCGGTGACATAAACGAGGAATACGCAAGTGATAAAAAAATACTCCCCTGCTGTAAATAAATTTGCGACAAAAACCGTATTGTCGAGTCTGCTCGGGCTCGTTATCGCCGTGTTGCTCGCGGCCTGTGGTGGTGGCGGTGGTGGCATCGGCGTAGGTGCGGCGCAAGCGACCGTTGTGCAAGGCACGATTACCGGCTTCGGCAGCATTTTTGTCAACGGCGTGGAATTCTCTACAACGAGTGCGCAGGTTACGTTTAACGATGCGCCGGGCCAAGTTTCAGCGTTGCAGATCGGCCAGCGCGTCAGCGTCACCGGCCAACGCAATAGCAGCACCACCGGCACGGCAACGCAGATCACCTACGATCCCGAACTTGAAGGCCAGATCTCGGCGATTGACGTCGCCAACAGCCGCCTGACCGTGCTCGGCCAGACGGTGGAAGTATCCGGCACCACGGTATTCCGGAACGTCGCTAATTTTGCCGCGCTCGCGGTCGGCAATTTTGTCGAAATCAGCGGCCGACGCGACAGCGCCGGCCTCATCCGCGCCGGCTATGTCGAACTCCGCAACGGTGCGCCGGCGCAGTTGGAAGTGCGTGGCGTCGTCGCCAGCCTCGATACCGCTGCGCGGACGTTTGTTGTCGGCGCGCAGGCGGTAAATTATGCCAATGCAACTTTGCAGCCTTCGACGCTGACGCTGCAAAACGGACAGCTGGTTGAAGTCAACGGCAGTCTTGCCGGCGGCGTGCTGAACGCAACGCGCGTGCAGGCCGAAGATGAGTCGATCCAAACTGCAGAAGACAACGCCTCGATTGAAGGTCTAGTCTCGCGGATTGTGTCGTCAACGCAGTTCGTCATCAACGGCACCACGGTGCAGGTTGGCGCGAACACGCGGTACGTCAACGGCACCGTCGCCAATATCGCCGTGAACACCGCGCTGGAAGTTGAAGGTTCGGTAGACGCCAACCGCGTGCTACAAGCGGCAACGATTAGCTTCGAACACGCCGCTGGCGTCCGCGTCACTGCCGACGTCCAGGCAATCAATGCCACTGCGCGCACCGTCACGCTGCTCGGCGGCATCGTCATCGCCGTTAATGACCAAACGCGCATTCAAGACAAGCGCGGCAACGTTCAGCCGTTCGGCTTCGGCAATCTCGTGGTTGGCGATCATTTGGAAATCGCCGCGGCCTCGATCAACAACCAGTTGGTCGCCACGCGTCTGGAGCGGGTCGCCGCTTCGACGGCAGTGGAGTTGCGCGCACCGGTCACCAGCAGCAACGCAGTCAACTTCACGCTGCTACTGCAGGGCGTGACGGTGGACCTGACCAACGCCCAGTTCCGCGACACCAACGACGCACCGCTGACGTTATCGGCATTCCTCGCAGCGGCAACGCCGGGCACAACTGTCGATATCCGCGGCACGTTCGATAGCTTGGTGATCAACGCCAGCCGCGCCGAGTTTGAAAACCCGGACGACTAAGTCGCGCTAACACCCGAGCAGCTAGTGCGCGGGTGTAGTGGAATGAGAGGTAAAAAGCCACGGTACGCGTTGCGTGCCGTGGCTTTTTTATTGCTCGCTACCGTTTCCGGATATCCAAGTGTGAACCCGTTCCACTTGCTGCTGGAAAGCTGGATGACATTTAGGGTGCAGTAAGGCATTCTAAATTCGGTGATCCGATACGCCCATGTGCAGGCGGTGATGCGAGGCAGGTGTTATCACGTGGTCTCCAATGCTAGACCTAGAACTGAAAATCATTTGAATTAGGTTCAAGCGCGACGCCAGCGGCTCATAGGCAGGGATGTGGACATTCTGTAAGGAAACGGAAAAAGCATATGGCAAACGAAACAAAACGAATCAGTGCAGCAGGATTAACCGAGCTACGCCAACGCGAGCACGCTGAGTTGCGTTATTACAATGACGTTGCCAATAACTGCACGTACGGTGTCGGCACGTTGGCGCACTCCGGGCCTTGTACGTCAGAAGAACTGGCTCGGCCTGTTACCGTAGCGCAGGTCAATGCGCAGCTTGTTGCCGCCATTCAGGTGGCCGAGCAGGCCGTGCGCCGCCGCGTTAGGCGCCATGAGCTAACACAGGATCAGTTCGACGCGCTAATCAGTTACACCTATAACCTGGGTGCTGGCGGCGCTCAGGCGGCGCTCACTGCGGCAGATCGCGCAGCGAACCAAGACGTGGTCAGGGAAATGAACCGCAATATCTACATTCACCGCCGTGACGCGAATGGCCGGCGCCTGCCACCGACGCCTGTGCAGGGATTAGTCAATCGTCGACGGGATGAGGCTGCCCCGTTTCAAGCGCTGAGACCCCCGCAATGATACGGAACATCTTAGCGGCGCTTATGCTCTGCATCGCCGCGTGTGCGAGTGCGGAGAATGCCCAGATAAAACCAGAGGCAAATGATGAACACGAGGCAATTTTTGCCGAATTGGCGCATCGCAGCGCCTTGCCGAGAAATGAACTTGAAAGCCTCCTTGCGGACTGCGGCGCCAATCAGCAAAGTATTTATTTTTGCGCGTGGCGCGATCAGATCACAGCAGAGCGAAAGCTCGACAGCATGCTAACTGCCAAGCTCGACAAAATGCCTCGCTGCAAAAAGGCCATCGACGGCGAACTCGCTCGCTGGAAAAAGCAACGCGATAGCGGTTGCGAGAAATCAGCGACGCGTGACTATGGAGAAGGATCGCTTAAGGCGACTGCGCAGATCGCATGTGTAACTGCGGAGATTGAAAAGAGGGCTCGCCAGGCAACTCATTCGTCCGGATGTGGATTTTAATTGAGTAAAAGTGGTTATTTTGATAATCAGCATCGAAGCAAAAGATCTCGATGATCCGCGAATAAAGATTCGCTAGGGCTACCGTCTTCCAGTATGGAATGTTCTAGGTGGATCGCGATGCCCAATCTGCAGGTGGTGATGGCGTCACAATTCGCGGCCGGCCTGTTCAGCCTCGGCGAACGGCCGTTATCGCAGCCGCTGCATATGTGTTGTCACGCCCTAGCTATTTTCCGCCGTCCACGTCGGTCGTGGCCCTTGGGCCAATAGCGGGGCGAGGAAGGCTAGCACCGCGCGGGCTTGGTCTTCGAAACCGAAGGGCGGGTTGACGACGAGCAGGCCGCAGGCGCGCATTTGGCCTTCGCCGGGGGCGTCTGTGTTTAGCGTTAGATTGAGAATTGGCCGGGCGCAGTCGCGGGCGACGCGGCGTGTGAATTGGGCGGCGGCGTGGCGATTTTTCAGCGGGTACCAAACGGCGAAGATGCCGCCGGCAAAGCGCGGTACCGATTTCTGTAGGAGGTCGGCGACGGCATCGAACTCGTCGGGGCGTTCGAACGGTGGATCGATCAACATCAAGCCGCGCTTTTCCGGCGGCGGTACCAGCGCATGGGCTTCGTAACCATCGCGTTGATGCACGGCTACGGCCTCGACGCCGCGGAACCCGGCTTTCAGGTCTTCGGCGACGGCGGGTACTTTTTCGCACAGGATCAGGCGGTCGCCCGGCCGCATCAGCAGCTGCGCGTAGCGCGGTGAGCCGGGGTAATTACGCAAGCCGCCGTTGGGGTTGTCCGCGGCGACCAGACGCAGCAGGCTGGCCAAGGGCTCGGGCGCGTTGGTCAGGCCGGTGAGGCGGGCGATGCCGTCTTGCCATTCGCCGGTGCGGGCGGCATCTTCACTGCTGAGGTCGTAACCGCCGGCGCCGGCGTGGGTGTCGAGATAGCACCAGGGTTTGTCTTTGCGGCTCAGTGCGTTAAGCAGGCCGATCACGAGGACATGCTTGAACACGTCGGCGAAATTTCCGGCGTGGAAGCTGTGACGATAGTGCATGGAGAAGTAGCTACTGAGTCGAAACGAGCCGCGATTATCGGGCATTCCAACGCAAAGCGGGCCGCGGCATCGCTGCCGAGGCCCGTTTTATTTGCGGCGCCGCGTATCGCCAGCGCTGCGGCGAATCAGAACGCGTACTTAGCCGAGAACTGCAGCCGTTCGACATCGCCAGAGTTGTTGCCGACGGTATCGCGCCGGCCGTAGCGATATTCGGCGCCCAGCGTCAGCGGCTTGATCGGCGAGTACAGCAAGTTGATCGAGGCGCTTTCGATGCGGCGGTCAACGTTGGCGCCGAAGTTGGTGCCGAGCCCGATCTGTCCGGTATTGGCGTGATACGCGGCAAACGCGATGTTGGTGCGCCACTGCGGATTCCAGACGTGACGGTAGGCGAGGTAGCCGCTGATGATCTCGACCGGCTTCAGCTTGCCGTTGGCGTCGAGCCCGGCGTCGCCGACGCTATTGAACGCGAGGTAACGGCCGATGCCGTCGCCGCCGTTCAGCGTGAAGCGTAGATCATCCGCGCCCCACAGCGGAATTCTTCCCGCCAAGCTGAAACCATAGCCGATGGCGGTATCGTTGCCGCCACCGACGCCGCCGCGGTCGGTAATCTGCCGGGCCAGGCCGGCGAGGCTGAATTCGCCGAACCGGGTTTTTGTCGAATATTTGACAACGACATCGGGCACCGTATCGTCGTCCGTATTAGCGAACGCCGCGCCGCCGCGCGCAGCGACGGTGCTCTCTGGATTTTCCAGCGAGAACTGCCAGCCGCCGAGCGTGTAGCGAATCACCGGTTGCCGAATAAACACCGTGCCGACAGCGGGATAGCCAGTGAAGTCCAGCGCTTCAGAGATTGCGACCAAATTCTGGAACGTGCTCCAATCTTGGCCGAAGGTGAAGTGATCAAAAGTAACAAACGCGCGCCGCAGCGCCGGATTGTAGGCGTTCGTGATCGTTTCAGTGCCGGCGCCGGCGACGGCTTGATTAACCTGACCGCTGATGAAATCGAACTCGACTTGCGAAGCAACGTTATGGCCCAGGACTTTACCGCTGCCGGCCAGGAACAGGCGCGTTTCCTTAGCGTGAAAATCGAGATAGGTGCGGGCGTTCTCAGCGCCCGGCGCGGCCACTGGCACCGCATTCGGGACGAAGAAATCGCGGCCGGTGCCTTGCCCAACCGCGCCATCGCTGAAGCGGCTGGCGAGGACATCGAGCTTGGCGTAGCCACCGATGGTGAGTTTAAAGTCGCCCGTCGTTGCGGCGGTTACCGGTGCCGAGGTTGCAGGCGCAGCGGGCGCCGCCGCCACGGCCGGAGCGGCGGGCGCTGGCGCGGCTTGTTGCGCTTTCAGCTGAGCTTCGAGCGCTTCGATACGTCGCTTCAGATCTTGAATCACCGCGGCAGTATCGTCGGCAGCGAGCGCCGAGCCGGCAAAGCCGATTGCGCACAGGGCCACGGCGAATCGGCTCAGTTTTAGCGTCTTCATGATTCCCTCCTCTCCTAATATTTAGTGTTGTGTCGCACGTTGAACGCGACTGCAGCTTCGTTTTGGCTGCGTCTCATTTTTGTCTTATGTCATACAGCTGGCGCAGGATGCAGAGCGCTGTAACCGCTTCGCCATTATCCTTAGGTCGAAGTACGACCAAGGTCGTAGCGGGAGAGCGCTATCAATAAGCTGACAAGAGGCATGGGAGCTTGATGAATCCGACGACGTTACTGATTGCCGACGACCACCCGCTGTTCCGTTCCGCCTTACACGCAGCGATCGATCAAGTCTTGCCTGCGGCGCAGGTGATCGAAGCGGATTCGCTGCCGGCGTTATTGGACGCGCTGCTGGCGCATCCCGAAGTTGATCTGGTCTTGCTCGATTTGCGCATGCCGGGCGCGCAGGGGTTTTCTTCGTTGATTCAGATCCGCGGCTTGTATCCAGCGGTGCCAGTGGCGATTGTTTCAGCCGAGGAGGAGCCGGCGCTGATGCGCCGTGCGATCGATTTTGGCGCCGCCGGCTTCATCCCGAAGTCCGCGGCGTTGCCGCAGATTGGCACCGCGTTGAAGGCGATTATCGATGGCACCGTCTGGTTGCCGCCCGGTGTGGCCGGCGGGCTTGCGGTCGAGGAAAGCGACGATCAAGAGCAAGCGCGGCGCATCGCCAGCTTGACGCCGCAGCAATTCCGCGTCTTGATGGCGCTGGCCGACGGACGGCTTAATAAGCAGATCGGCAGCGACTTAAACGTGACCGAAGCGACGATCAAAGCGCACGTCACCGCAATTTTGCGCAAATTAGGCATCTATCGGCGCACGCAAGCGGCATTGTTGGCACAGCGTTTGTTACACGCGGAAAGCGGCAACAGCACGCCGATCGATTTCCCTGACGACGACGCCGACTAGGCTTTTCTCCCAGCAGCGCGATAAGATCGACGTTTACGCAAATGCTGAAGGTTGTGCGAGCCGGTTTAGGCTCCGGCCGCAGCGCGACACGCAATTGAGGATGTGACGGATGGCGAAGAAACACACGGCCGCACTCGGCGGCGACGAAGAGATGGGCCCGGTTGCAGAGATCAACATCACGCCGATGGTCGACGTCATGCTGGTGCTGCTGATCATCTTCATGGTGACGGCGCCGCTGATGATGTCGCAGCTGCCGATTACCTTGCCGAAAGCGAGCTCAGCACAGAGCGACAAGCCGCGCGATCCGATGATTGTGTCGGTTAATCGCGATGGCCATTACTTCATCGATCCGGGCACCGGCACCGGCCCGGTCGAAGTGCCGTGGGATTTGCTGCGCCCGCAGTTGATTGAGCTGGCGAAAGCCGATCCGGATACGCTGGTTTACGTCGCTGGCGCCAAAGACATTCAGTACGGCCGCGTGGTCGATTTGATCGGCATTGTCGGTAATTCCGGGTTTAACAAGGTTTCGCTGCAGTCGAAACAGCCGGAACTGCCGCAGTAAACCTTAAACCTAAACGCAACAGCCCAGCCGCTGGCCACCTCGGTGCCCAGCGGTTTTTTTGTCCGAAGCGGGCTGGGTTTTTGCGGCAGCCTGCGCGGGTTTACGCGTTGGCCGCGTGAATATTTAGCAAGTGGCTGATCAGCGCCCGCAGCGCCGCCGGCTTCACCGGTTTCGGCAGCAAGGCATAGCCATGCTGCACCGCTTCCGCCCGCGCGGCCTGGGTGTGGTCGGCGGTTAGCACGATTCCCGGCACCGAAACGCCCCATAGCGCTTGCAAGCGGTTGATCGTCGCGATGCCGTTGGCGTTGCCGCTGGCCGTTGGATCTGGGTTCAGGTGGTAGTCGATCAGCGCCAAATCCGGGATTTCGCCGTGCTCGCGCCAATGTTGTTCGGCTTCTTGGCGGTCGCGAACGGTGATCGTGCGGTAGCCCCAGTTGCCGAGCAACGCGCTTAAGCCTTCGAGCACGGCGGGTTCGTTGTCCAAGCACAATACGAGGCTGCCGTTGCGGTCGCGGACGCCGAAGTGGCTTTCCGGTTTTACTTCGATAATCGCCGCTGATTCGCCGCGCGGCACGACGATCGAAAAAACGCTGCCGCGATTGGGCCACGAACGCAGACCGATTGGGTGGAGCAGCAGCCTTGATAAGCGATCGGCAATCGCCAAGCCGAGGCCGAGGCCGTGTTCGCCGGTGTCGTGGCCGGTGTCGAGGCGGCGGAACTCCTCGAAAATTTCCCGCTGCTTATGTTGCGCGATGCCGGGGCCGGTATCCCAGACTTCGATGCGCAGCGCATCTGCGCCAACGCGGCGGCAGCCGAGCAAAATTCGCCCGCGGCGGGTGTAACGCACGGCATTCGATAAGAAATTCTGTAATACGCGGCGCAGTAGCGCCGGGTCGGTATGGATCACCGCTTTCGACGGCACGATGCAGAATTCCAGCCCGCGCGCCTTCGCCAGTGCGGCAAATTCCGCGGCCAGCGGTTCAAGCACGCGCGCGAGCCGAAAGTGCTCACGGCGAAGTTCTTGCGCGGCAGCGTCGAGGCGAGAAATATCGAGCAAGGCGCCGAGCAGGCTTTCGGCTGCGGTTAGCGAATCCTCCACTTGGCCGACGAGGCGGCTGGCAGTGCTGGGCAGCGCGGCGCGGTCGATCGAGGCAACAAACAGCCGCGCGGCGTTTAGTGGCTGCACCAAATCGTGCGAGGCCGAGGCGAGAAAACGGGTTTTGGCCAAATTCGCGCGCTCGGCTGCGAGTTTGGCTTCGTCCAAGGCCTGGGTACGCTCGGCGACCCGCAGTTCCAAAGTTTCGTTGACGTGACGCAACTGCTGCTGCGCCCGTTTGTGCGCGGTGACGTCGGAATAGCTGGTCACGAAGCCGCCGCCGGGCATTGGGTTGCCGCGGACTTCGATCACAACGCCGTTGGGTAGCGCGCGTTCGTGGGTATGCAAATGTCCGGCGCGCATGTGCGCGAGGCGCCGCGCCACTTGCTGCTCGGCATCGCCGACGCCGAGCAGGCCGCGCTCGGCGTTATAGCGGAAGATGTCTTCGATCGGCCGGCCGACGCTGATCAGGCCTTCCGGATATTCCAGGAGTTCGATGTAGCGCCGGTTCCACGCGACGATCTGCAAATCTTTATCGACCACCGACACGCCCTGCGACAAATGTTCGAGCGTGGCGCGCAGCAGCTCGCGGTTGAACTGGATTTCGTGCGAGGTTTCATCGAGGAGGCTGATGACCTCTTCGAGCTGCATGTCGCGGCCGGTCAACGCTGACGCCAACACTAAGCGGGCGCTGGAAGCGCCAAGCGCACCCGACAGTAAATGCTCGATAAAACGCACCAATTCCGGCGCCGCACGATCGTCCAGTCTGAATGCCGGCAGTTTCTGGCGCTGGGCGTAGCCGCTCAACTCGGCGCGCGCGCGCTCAGCGCCGAAAAAGCGCTCGAGCAGTTCGAGTAGATCGCCGACCGTCGCCGAAACCTTGATGTTCGCGGTTTTGATCGGCAGCAGCGCTTGTGGGTCTTCCATGAAACGGCCGGCTTGCAGCCGCTCGCGCAATCCGGGCACCGAGAGCGAGGGAATACCGATATAAAACAGTAAATTGATGCCGAGGCTCCAAAACGCGGTATGGCTGATTTCGTCGAAACCTTCGAGCCCAAACAAGGCTTGCGGACGCAGCCAACCAATGCCAAGCGGCCCGTGCGCGAGCAAGTCTGCGCCGCTGCCGCTGGCGGTGAGCAGCGACGGCAGCAGCAGCGTGTAAACCCAGACGACGAAGCCGGCGCAAAGCCCGGTCAACGCGCCTTGGTAGCTGCCGCCGCGCCACAGCACGCCGCCGATAACGCTCGGCGCGAACTGCGCGACCGCGGCGAACGACAGCAGGCCGATCGACGCCAACGAGCCCGGGCCGGTGAATAGCCGGTAATACAAATACGCGGCGGCGATGATCGCGATGATGGCGACGCGGCGGATGTTTTTCAGCAGGCCGCTTAAGTCGTCGCGTTCGCCGAGACGCAGGCTTTTGGCGCCGATCAGCAGCGGCATCAGCACTTCGTTACTGAGCATCGTCGACAGCGCAATCGTCGCCATGATCACCATGCTGGTCGCGGCTGAGAAGCCGCCGATATAGGCGACCAGCGACAGCCAACCGTGATTTTGCGCGAGCGGTAGCAGCAGCATGTAAGTGTCGGCATCGCTGCCAACCGGCAGATGTTCCAAGCCGGCGGTGGCGATTGGCAGGACAAACGCGCTGATCAGCATCAAATACAGCGGAAACACCCAGCGCGCGCGGCGTAAATCGCTGCCGGCGGTGTTTTCGACAACGGTGACGTGGAACTGCCGCGGCAGGCAGAGCACCGCGGTGGACGCCAGCACCAGCTGCGCGATGAAGCCGTTGTGGACGGCGGAACTGCCGGTGAGCGGGTGCGTCGCCGTGTTCGCGGCAACATGGGTGTAAACATCGCCAATGCCGTCATAAAGGCCGTAGCAAACGTACAAACCAACGGCGAGAAACGCGAGCAATTTGACGCTGGATTCGAACGCGATGGCTAGCACCATGCCGTGGTGGTTTTCGCTCGAAACCACCTGCCGAGTGCCGAATAAAATCGTGAACGCGGCGAGTAGCACCGCGACAACCAGTGCGCCATCTCGGAAAAAGCCGAAGCCGGCGATGGTGACTGCCGGGTTGTGCAGCCCCGGCTGTGCGAGCACTTCGAAACCAAAGGCCACCGATTTCAACTGCAGCGCGATATACGGCAGCACGCCAAACACGGCGACCAGGGTTACCAGCATCGCTAATTTTTGATGGCGGCCGTAACGGGCGCCAATGAAATCCGCGATCGAGGTAATGTTTTGATTCTTGCTAACGCGAATGAGCTGAGCCAGCAGCGGGCCGCCGAACAGGAACAATAAGCTAGGGCCCAGGTAGATCGGCAGGAAATTCCAGCCGCTGCTGGCAGCGCTGCCAACGGCGCCGTAAAACGTCCAAGACGTGCAGTAAACCCCGAGCGCGAGGCTGTAAGTCCACGGTTTGCGGGCTGGTGCACCGCTGCGTTCAGCACGGGAATCGCCGTAATACGCCACGCCAAATAGCAGCGCGACGTAGGCGGCGGAAATTAAAAACAGCAACCAACCTTGCAGCATGGGGCGCCTCGTCTCGGCTCTTCGCGGCATTCTGTTGCGATTGGCCTTGCAACACAACGCGACTGCGGCGCACCCGGCGCCGCTGTGCAGGCGGCCGAGCGCAGCAAAACCGAATCAGCCCCGCGCGCCACAGCCTGGCGCGCGGGGCGCGAATTACCGCCGTTGCGGTGGACGCCGCAGGCTCTCGCGGCGGGCGATGACGCCGCGTGGAACGCGTTTCAGCCCGCCTTAGACCAAAGTCTGGGCAAGTAACCCACAAACTCAGACTAAAGTCGCGTTCCCGCTCTGCGGCGTCTCACCTACAGTGAGTCCCACAACAGGCAGGCTAATAATATTTCTGGAGGGGAATAAAAAATGGTGAGTATCGCCGCTAGCGAAACACCTTCGCTGACTAACAGCGAAGTTCGCAAAGTTATCTTCGCGTCATCGCTCGGGACCGTCTTCGAATGGTACGACTTTTATTTGTACGGTTCGTTGGCGGCGATCATCGCCAAACAGTTTTTCTCCGGCGTAAACGCCAGTAGCGCATTCATTTTCGCGCTATTGGCGTTTGCCGCTGGTTTTGCCGTACGGCCGTTCGGCGCACTGGTATTCGGCCGCATCGGCGACTTGGTTGGGCGCAAGTACACCTTCCTGGTCACGATTCTAATTATGGGCTTGTCGACCTTCCTGGTCGGCGTGCTGCCCGGCTACGCCCAGATCGGCGTTGCTGCGCCGGTCATTTTGATCGGCTTACGTTTGCTGCAGGGGCTGGCGCTTGGCGGCGAATACGGCGGCGCGGCTACATATGTCGCCGAGCATTCGCGCGACGACAATCGCGGTTATTCCACGGCGTGGATTCAGACCACCGCAACCTTAGGCCTGTTTTTATCGCTGCTGGTGATTCTGGGCTGCCGCCTGAGCATGAGCACTGAGGCATTTGAAAGCTGGGGCTGGCGCATTCCGTTCTTGGTATCGTCGCTACTGCTCGCGGTTTCGGTTTATATCCGACTCCAGCTCAGCGAATCGCCGATGTTCAAGAAGATGAAGGAAGAGGGTAAAACCTCAAAAGCGCCGCTTACCGAAGCGTTCGGCAACTGGAAGAACCTCAAGATCGTAATCTTCGCGCTGATCGGCGCCACCGCCGGTCAAGCCGTGGTTTGGTACACCGGCCAGTTCTACGCGCTGTTCTTCCTGACGCAAACGCTGAAAATCGATGCGACGACGGCGAACGTTCTGATCGCATTCAGCCTTATCATCGGCACGCCGTTCTTCATCTTCTTCGGCTGGCTGTCGGATCGCATCGGCCGCAAGCCGGTGATCATGTCCGGCTGCTTGATTGCCGCGTTGACCTACATCCCGATTTTCCAGCTGATTACCCACTACGGGAATCCGGCATTGGAAACCGCACAGCAGACGGCGCCGGTTATCGTGAATGCCGACGAGAGCAGCTGCCACTTCCAATTCGAGTTCTTTGCCAACCCGAATAAGCCGAACTACAGCTCGTCTTGCGACGTTGCCACGGCAGTGCTGGCGAAGAATTCAGTGTCGTACATGATTGTGCCGAGTGCCGAAACGGGCAAAGTGGCAACAATCAAAATCGGCGATAAAGAAGTCGAGAGCTTCGACGGTATTCCGCTCGACGGCAAAGCGTTTAAGGAAGCCAACGGCGCATTCTCCAAAGTTTTGGGCGAAGAGTTGAAAGCTGCGGGCTACCCGCCGAAGGCTGATCCAGCTGCGATCAATAAGCCGATGTTGGTGCTGCTGCTGACGATTCTAGTAATCTACGTGACGATGGTTTATGGCCCGATTGCCGCGTGGTTGGTGGAATTGTTCCCGACCCGAATCCGTTACACCTCGATGTCACTGCCGTACCACATTGGCAACGGCTGGTTTGGCGGCTTCCTGCCGACGATCGCCTTCGCGCTGGTGGCCGCCAACGGCAATATCTACTACGGGTTACGCTACCCAATCGTTATCGCGCTGATTACTTTAGTTCTGGGCACGCTGTTTTTACGTGAAACCAAGGGGAGTTCCTTGCACAGTAACGATTGAGGGCCACGCGAACTGCGCGGATCAAAAGCCCCGGCAGGTCCGGGGCTTTTCCGCTGCGGCGAACAAGGCGCGAAGCTTGCTTAGGAGCCGCGCCTGTCGTCATAAGAGCCGTGGCCACTCCGCGCAAGAATAGTGAACAGGCGGCATTAAGAGAGACCACACGGGAGACCCTATCCAACATGAGCAATGAGAATCTTCAATCTGTACTCGGCGAGTCACGCGTGTTTCCGCCGTCGGCGGAGTTTGTCGCCAAAGCCCGCGTCAACGCCGAAAAGCTAGCCGAAATGAAAGCCGCGGCCGCCGCGGACTATGTTGGCTTCTGGGCTGATCTCGCGCGGAAAGAATTGAGCTGGGCCACGCCGTTTCAAACCGCGCTCGATGACAGCAAAGCGCCGAATTATCAGTGGTTTCCTGATGGCACGCTGAACGCCTCGTACAACTGTCTCGACCGCCATATTGCGACGCGCGGCGACAAAATCGCGATTCGCTATGAAGGCGAGAAAGGCGACGTTAAAACCTGGACCTTCCGCCAGCTGCTGGCCGATGTCAGCAAGCTCGCCAACGGCCTAAAGTCGCTCGGTATCGGCAAGGGCGATCGGGTTGTGATCTACCTGCCGCATTCGCCAGAAGCGGTGATCGCGATGCAGGCCTGTGCCCGTATCGGCGCGACGCACTCGGTAGTGTTCGGCGGTTTTTCCGCCGGCTCGCTGAAAGACCGTATCGATGACACCGGCGCCCGTATCATCATCACCGCCGATGGCGGCAACCGCGGCGGCCATATCGTTGACCTGAAAAAAGCCTGCGACGAAGCGCTGACGCTGGGCTGCAAGTCGATTGAGAAGGTCGTCGTCGGCATCCGCACCGGCCACAGCATCAACATGACGCCGGGCCGCGATATTTTGTGGAGCGATCTCATCGCTGGCGTTTCCGATACCTGCGAGCCAGAATTTGTCGGCGCCGAGCACCCGTTGTTCCTGCTCTACACCTCGGGATCAACCGGAAAACCGAAAGGTATTCAGCATTCCACCGGTGGTTATTTACTCGGCGCGATGGTCAGCGCGCAATGGATTTTTGACCTGCGCGAAGATGATCTATTCTGGTGTACCGCCGACGTTGGCTGGGTCACCGGCCATAGCTACGTCTGCTACGGCCCGCTGGCCGGCGGCACGACGGTCATGATCTATGAAGGTGTGCCGACAGTTCCGGACGCTGGCCGTTTCTGGAAGATTTGCCAAGACCACGGCGTAACCATTTTCTACACCGCACCGACCGCGATTCGTGCGCTGATGAAATCCGGCGAAACGTTCCCGAACAGCTACGATTTATCGAAGCTGCGGCTGCTCGGCAGCGTCGGCGAACCGATCAATCCGGAGGCCTGGATGTGGTTCCACCGCGTCATCGGCAAGGAAAAACTGCCGATTGTCGATACCTGGTGGCAGACCGAAACCGGCTCGACGATGATGTCGCCGATTCCGGGTGCAATGCCGACCAAGCCTGGCTCCTGCACCCAGCCGCTGCCCGGCATTTTCGCCGATGTGGTTGACGAAGCCGGCGTGCCGGTGGAAGGCAAAACTGCGGGCGGGTATCTCGTCATCACCAAGCCGTGGCCGTCGATGTTGCGGACGATCTGGGGCGATAACGAGCGTTATATCAAAACCTATTTCGGCCAGTTTCCGCCAACCACCGGGCCGGATGGCCGCGAGCAGTGGCTGTACGTGGCCGGCGATTCGACGCACCGCGACGAAGACGGCTATTACTGGATTCTCGGCCGCGTGGATGACGTGCTGAACGTTTCCGGCCACCGTCTCGGTACGATGGAAGTGGAAAGCGCGCTGGTTTCGCATCCGCGTGTCGCCGAAGCGGCAGTCGTTGGCCGTCCGCATGAAATCAAGGGCGAAGCGATTTGCGCCTTTGTGATCTGCAAAGGCACGCGTCCGGAAGGTAAGGAAGCGGAAGCGCTGATCAAGGAACTGCGCGATCACGTCGGCCGCGAAATCGGCGCGATTGCGAAGCCGGATGACATCCGCCTCGCGGATGGCCTGCCGAAGACTCGCAGTGGCAAGATCATGCGTCGCTTGCTGCGCTCGATCGCCAAAGGCGAGGAGATCACGCAGGACATCTCGACCTTGGAAAATCCGGCGATCGTCGCGCAGCTGGCCGCAAAAGCCTAAGCGCTTGGCGCCTGTTCACGCCGTCGCAACTGCGGCGGTGTGAGCACCTTAAATCAGCCCTGTTGCGCCGTCTCAGTTTCTGGGGTGGCGGGACGGGGCTTTTTTTGTTTGGCCCGTGGCGCTCGGCGCAGTGGCGCCACGTTCGGGCGTGTGTTCAGGTGGTCGATCTCTACCCAACGGACAATTGCCAGCTTGCCGTTGAAGTCTTCGGTCAGCGCGGTGCAGCTTTCCACCCAGTCGCCGCAGTTATGGTAAGCCACGCCTTCGATGTTGCGGATTTCGGCGTGGTGAATATGGCCGCAGATCACGCCGTCGAGGCCGCGTCGTTTGCACTCGTGGGCCACGGATTCTTCGAACTGCGTAATGATGCTGACCGCGTTTTTAACTTTCTGCTTGGCATATGCCGAGAGCGACCAATAGCGCATGCCGCAGAGGCCACGGATGCGGTTGAACCAGTAATTGGTGTGCATCAGCGTTTCGTACGCGAGATCGCCGGCTAGCGCTAGCCACTTGTGATAACGCGTGATCGCATCGAAAGAATCGCCGTGCAAGATCAGCAGCCGCCGGCCGTCAGCGGTGGTGTGGATGCACTCGTTAACCAAACGGATATTGCCGATTTCGAGTTTGTAATCGACGAATTTACGCAGGAATTCGTCGTGGTTGCCGGTCACGTACAGCACTTTGGTATCGCGCTTGGCCTTGGTCAGCACTTTGCGCACCACGTTGGTATGTTCCTGCGGCCAGAACCAGCCGTTGCGGAGCTTCCAGCCGTCGATGATGTCACCCACCAAGTACAGCGTCTCGCATTCATTGCGCTTCAGAAAATCGACCAAAAACGCGGCTTTGCAGCCGGGTGTGCCGAGATGAATATCCGAGAGCCAGATCGTTCGATAACGGTTGACGACGCGTTCAGGCTTTTCTTTTTCTGGGGTGTTTATTCGTGCCATGACAGGAATTCGCATGAATTTTCGGTGAAAGTATCGGCAGTCACTGTGACAGCAACAATAAACCTCGGCATTTTCTCGGGCGCGTTCTCGGGCGCGAGGTGACAAACGTCATCATTTCTCAATGACGGAAGCGCCTTTTGTGCCGGCTGGCGTGGTCCTAAGCTGGATTCCATGAACATTTACCGGCGTGGCGCGCGTATTGCCCGCATTCCTCTATCATCGACCTTCGCTCGCCACGCTTATACAGCCCAGTAATGGACGATAGATCCGCGTTACTCAATCAGCTTCGTATCGACCGCGGCGCCGAGCCCGAGGGCGAAAGCCGGCCGTGGCTGAAATGGCTGTTGCTGGCCGTTGTTGTATTGGCGGCAGCCGCCGCGGCGGCCTATTTCCTGCTGCCAGCGCCGGGAACGCCGGTCAAAACCGCAACGGCGCGCGCCGCCGGCGGGGCTGGCTCAGCCGCCGCGAGTTCGCTACTCGATGCCGCTGGTTACGTTGTCGCGCGGCGGCAGGCGACGGTTTCGGCCAAGATCACCGGCAAGGTAACCGAGGTCTTGATCGAAGAAGGCCGGCGCGTTGAAGGCGGCCAGGTGGTCGCCCGCATCGACGACACCAACATCCGTGCGGCACTGAATCAAGCACAAGCCCAGCTCGAAGCGGCGCGCGCGGCGCTGACGCAAATCCGCGTCAATCTCGCAAATGCCGAGCGCGACGTTAGCCGCAAAAGCAGCCTCGCCGAGCAAAAGCTGATCAGCACGGCTGAGTTGGATACGGCGCAGACCAACCTCGATAGCCTGCGCGCGCAATTGGTTACGGCCCAGCGCAATATCGACGTTGCCCAACGCACGGTGGAAGTGGCGCTACGCAATCTCGACGATACCGTGGTCCGGGCGCCGTTTTCCGGCGTGATTACGGTAAAAGCAGCGCAGGTCGGTGAAATTATCTCACCGCTGTCAGCTGGCGGCGGCTTTACCCGCACCGGGATTGGTACGGTGGTCGATATGAACTCGTTGGAGGTGGAGGTGGACGTTAGCGAAAGTTTCATCAACCGGGTTCATGCCGAGCAGGCAGCGGTGGTGAAATTGAACGCCTACCCGGATTGGGAAATTCCGGCTTACGTCATCGCCATCATTCCAACCGCTGAGCGCAGCAAGGCAACGGTGAAAGTGCGGGTCGGCTTTAAAGACAAAGATCGCGATCCGCGCATCCTGCCGGAAATGGGCGCGCGGGTATCGTTCCTGAGCGAAGCGCCGGCGCCGGGTGCTGCCGCGGCGACGCCAGGGGTTGTGGTGCCGGTGGATGCCGTGCTCACCAGCGGCAATGCCGATACCGGCGCGGTGTTTATCGTCCGCGGCGCAACGGTTGAACGGCGGGCGGTGAAGCTCGGCGCGAAAACAGCGGATGGTCAAACCATCGTTGCCGGCTTGGCAGCCGGGGACGTCGTCGCGTTGGGGGCTTTGGCGGGGCTGCAGGACGGCAGCAAGATCAAGATTGAGCAGCCGTAATACAGCACGTCAGTGTGAAAGTCTTGCGCACACGACGGAATCGGCTAGGCGTCGAGTGGTACCAAGCAGCACGCAATCAATAATTATGTTCAGCGCCGGTACGCCGGCTTTGGTCGGGAGTCCATCGTAATGTCCGCACCTACACTGGTTTCGATACGCAACGTCAGCAAGCGCTACCAGCGCGGCAAGCAGTCGGTTGAGGTTTTGCAGAACTTGGATCTGGACATCGGCCAGGGCGAGTTCATCGCACTCATGGGCCCTTCGGGTTCCGGCAAAACCACATTGCTGAATTTGATCGGCGGTTTGGACCATCCCAGCACCGGCGAGATTCGGGTGGGCAGCGAGCGCATCGATTCGTTGTCCGACGGCAAGCTGGCGAAATGGCGCGCACGCCACGTCGGCTTCGTGTTCCAGTTCTATAACTTGATGCCGATGCTCAGCGCCGAGCGCAATGTCGAGCTGCCGCTGTTGTTAACCAGCCTTTCCAGCGCCCAGCGCAAGCGCAACGTCGCGGCGGCGCTAACGGTAGTTGGGCTGGCTGACCGCGCGCGGCACAAGCCGTCCGAACTCTCAGGCGGTCAGGCGCAGCGCGTTGCGATTGCCCGCGCCTTGGTCGCCGACCCGACGCTGCTGGTCTGCGACGAACCCACCGGCGATCTCGATCGCCACACGGCAGATGAAATTCTCGGCCTGCTGCAAGCCTTGAACCGTGAACACGGCAAGACCATTGTCATGGTCACGCACGATCCGAAAGCCGCCGAATACGCTTCGCGCCAGTTGCATATGGACAAGGGCGCGTTGATCGACGCTGGCGCAATCAACGCCGCTTGAACCTCGGAGCACTGCGATGAAATTCTTTCCGTTGGTTTGGGCCGGTTTGTGGCGTAAGAAGCTGCGCACAATCTTCACGTTGCTGGCAATCGTGGTTGCATTCCTGCTGTTTGGCATGCTGCAAGGCGTGAATTCGGCATTCAACGCCACGGTCGAAAAGGCCAACGTCAACCGCTTGACCGTTACCAGCAAAATCAATTTCACCGAAGCGCTGCCGTACGCCTATCTGACCCAGATCGAAGCCGTGCCCGGCGTCTCGGCCGTGGCCTGGTTTAGTTGGTTCGGCACGTACTATCAGGACGCGAAAAACTTCGTGTTTTCGTTCCCGGCGGATCCAGTCCGTCTGTTCGATATGTACCCCGAATATCACATCGACAAAGCCCAACTCGATACCTTCGAGCACACCCGCACGGGCGCCGTGATCGGCGTCGAACTGGCGAAGAAATATGGTTGGAAAATCGGCGATCGCGTAACGTTGCACTCGACGATCTGGACCAAGGCCGACGGCACTTCGGATTGGCCGTTCGATATCGTCGGCACGTTCGAAGTGCCGACCGATAGCAGCCAGGCGAACCAATTTTTCTTCAACCACAGCTACTTCGACGAAGGCCGTAGTTTCGGCAAGGGCACCGTTGGCTGGTACATCGTCCGCGTCAGCGATCCCAAGTTATCGGCGCAGGTCGCGATCGATATCGACAAGCGCTTCGAGAACTCGCAAGACGAAACCAAGACGCAGACCGAGAAAGAATTCCAGCAGTCGTTTCTGAAGCAGATCGGCGACATCAATTTCATCGTGACGTCGATTCTCAGCGCGGTGTTTATCTCGCTGCTATTCGCCACCGGCACGACCATGATGCAGTCGGTTCGCGAGCGTATTCCGGAACTAGCGGTGCTGAAAACGCTGGGCTTCTCGAACGGCCGCGTGCTGAGCTTGGTGCTCGCCGAGTCGGTGCTGCTGTGCTTGATCGCCGCCGGCTTGGGGCTGGGCTTGGCGTCGCTGATCTTTCCGGCACTGAAGAACTTCATCGGCGTTGCAACGCTATCGAGATCTGTAGTCGCGACTGGCGTGTTATTCGCGGTGCTGATGGCGTTGATCACCGGCCTGCCGCCAGCGCTGCGCGCGCAGCGTCTGAATATCGTTGATGCACTTGCCGGGCGCTAAGCGGCCGAGCGCAGACCCCATTCGCAACGCGGAGTAGAGCGATGTTCAAACAAATCGGCGCAGTCACTTCGATGAATGTGCGCGGCATCCCGCAACGGCTCGGCGCCTCGCTGGTGATCGTGATCGGTATCGCCGTGACGGTAGGCGTCATGGTCTCGGTGCTGGCGATGGCCGTTGGCTTCGATAAAACCATCAACAGCACTGGCCATGCGGACCGTGCGATCGTATTGCGCGGCGGCTCGGTTTCCGAACTGGGCAGCACGATTTCGCGCGATAACACGCTGACGATCATGGACGCGGCTGGCGTTCGCCACGGCGACGATGGCAAGCCGGTGGCCTCCGCAGAAGCATTGCTGATCGTCGGGTTGCCGAAGAAAGGCGAGCAGTCGCAAGCCAACGTCACGCTGCGTGGCGTCGGTCCGGCATCGTTCGCGCTACGTCCGGAGATTCACATTACCGAAGGCCGTATGTTCCAGCCGGCAGTGCACGAGCTGATCGTCGGCCGCTCGGCGCAAGGCCAGTTCGCTGGGCTGAGCATCGGCAGCAAAATCGCGCTGCGCGATAGCGAGTGGACCGTTGTTGGCGTATTCGACAGCGACGGCGACTCGCACGAGTCCGAATTGCTGGCAGATGTGGAGACCGTACTCTCGGCGTTCCGGCGTAATCTCTATCAATCGGTCGTCGTGCAATTGGAAAATCCAGATGCGTTTAACGCATTCAAAGACGCGCTGACGACAAACCCGACGCTCAGCGTCGATGTTAAGCGCGAAACCGACTACTACAAATCGCAGGCGCAGCAGTTGAATAAGCTGCTGAACTTCCTGGCCTACTTCGTCGGCAGCATCATGGCGATCGGCGCCGTATTCGGCGCGTTGAATGCGATGTATTCAGCGGTCGCGGCACGCGGGTTGGAAATCGCAACCTTGCGAGCGATCGGCTTCAGCTCGTTCTCGGTGGTGTTTTCGGTCTTGATCGAAGCGCTGGCGCTGGCCTTGGCCGGCGGCGCCATCGGTGCGGTGTTCGCGTGGTTGTTCTTCAACGGCAACACCGTTAGCACGCTCGGCGGTAATTTCACCCAGGTGGTTTTCCATCTCACGGTCAGCCCAACTCTGCTGATCACCGGCATCGTCTGGGCCTGTTTGATCGGCGTTATCGGCGGCCTGTTCCCGGCCATTCGTGCGGCGCGGTTGCCGGTCGCGGCGGCGTTGAGAGCGGGGTAGCGCGCGGGTGGGCGGTATTGAATCACGAGCGGACGTTGGTGATTTTTCGCCGCTGACGTGGCGCAAGGCATTGCTGATCAATCCGCCCTAAAATCTCCGCATTCATCATTGGGGATTGCCGATGTCCATGTTGCTAACGCCGCGCGCCGTACGCGGCTTGTTTGTTGAGGCTGCGACCGCAAAGTTTGCCCGTAACGTGCCCGATTTCGTTCGTTTACGGCAGTTGGTGGCCGATAACGGCGGCCAGTTTTTGAACGATCACGGCGCGATTCGCACGGCGGATCCGGCGGTGCGGGCTTTGTTTGTGCAGGCCGCGCGGGTGCTCGGTTTGCGGCGTGAGCTGAACTATGCGTTTCCGAGCAAGAAGCTGGTCAGTTTCGATCTGCAGGCGATCGGCGACGACGCCCATGAGTTCAAGATTTTCGTCAGCCAGGTTGATCTCGAAGCGTTTCCGGCGGCGGTGGCGGACGTCGTCCGCACCGACTGCGCGGAGCAGGCAGCAGCGGTTGACCACACGCCGTTTTTGGCATTGATCGCCAAAGCCGAAGCCGCTGGCGGCCTCAGTGCCCGTGACGCTGAAACCTTCGTTAGCCATTTTGTCGAAAAGCTCATGAGCCGTCCGGGCCCAGCTTTGCGCCGCAGCACCTTGGAGGCGGTGGCCGGCGTTTCCGGCGAGGCGGCGAGCGCATTGGCGCTGGGGCCGGACTTTAACCATGTGACGATTGACGTGCTCGCTGCAGGTTATCGCGGGATCGACGCAATGGCGGCGGCGATGTTGGCCGCAGGCTTCCGTTTGCTGCCGGCGATCCAAGGTGCGCCGGGTACGAAACTGCGCCAGACCGCGACGATGGCGGCGACGATGGACACCCCGATCCGCGAAGCCGATGACAGCGCCGGTGTCGCACAGACCGAGAAACAATTCGTCGAAATCATCGAACGGGCGCAAGCGCAGGATGGCGATGGTGCGCCGCTCTGGCAGCAAGACGGCCAGCCGCTGGTGTTCCGCAACTTCCTGGCCGCGAACGCCGAGAAGATATTCGATGCTGCGTCGACCAAAGCCAGCGCGGCGATGAGCTGCTAAGAGTCGGACGGCGATGAAGCGGCTGGCGGCGCTGCGACGACCAGCGCCGCTGCCGCTGCGTCCCAGTACACCGGTAGCGTCTGCGGCGCCGCTTCGTCGGCGTAACCTTGGGCGCGGAGAAATTCTGCGGCGTGCAGTACGCGGTCGCCACGGGCGTTGCGTTGTTTCAATAGCAGGCCGCCGTTGGCCGTGTGTTGCAGTGGCAGGATCAGCAACGCGTGATCGCGTTGTAGCAATGCCACATTGCTGATGCCGGGCAGATGGCGATCACAGAGCTCGCGCGTGAGATAAACGCTGCCGCGGGCAATGGTGACCTGGGTTTCGCCCTCGGACGCGGTCATGGCAGCGGTGTCGCCGCAATTTCGGCGAGCAGGCGTTCGATTAAACGCTGCGCCGCCGCCTGCACCGGCGGGCTGAGGTTGAGCCCGAATGCCAGCGTTTCGGCTTCGATCAAATACACCGTGGTTTGCTGTGCGAATTCGGCGCCGAACAGGGTGCGCCCGGCGCTGAGCGCGTCTTCCCAGCGGAAGCTGTGCTGTGAGTAGTGCGGTGCGGCGGGTGCTTGGAATTCGGTGCCGGGGACTTCAAAGAGCGCACCGGGCGTGCTGCCGCTGTTGGCGGCGTCGATCAAAATCAGGCGTCGCGCGCCGCGGGCTTTGAACATCACCTCCATGCCGTTGGTGCCGGTGTCGTAGACCCGCACGCGGGTCTGCGCGGGCAACTGCGCCTGCAACTGCTGCGCAACATAAACGCCGACGCCGTCGTCGCTACGGGTGGGGTTGCCGCAGCCGATGATGCACAGCATCGCCAGTCAAATCCGCCAAAGCCGGCACCACCAATCGGGCTTTACCGGCAGCGCCAGCTCGGGCAGATCGCACCATTTACGATGCACCAGGTAGTACATGCATTCTTGGCAGCGCATACGGTCTTCGCCGTACGGGTAGTTGGTGAAGCCGGATAGCACCAGCTTGCCTTTCAGATCTTTCGGGTCAAGGTCGCGCAGGGCATAGAGCAACGTCGCGAACTGGCGGTCGTTTTCCGGGAACGGCTCGGTCTGGGTCTTGAGCCCATCCTGCAGCATTTTGTCGATTCGCGCCCTCAGCGAATTTTCCGAGTCATTCAGCATACTTTCCCTCCACGCACGCACTTGCGGCTAAGGGCGGGTACATGGTTCGCATCATGTCCTGCCGCTTCTTTTTGTCCTCCGCATGTTGGCAAGCCAGAGGCATCGCGCTGATCAACCGACTCGAAACCGGGATAACTCCTTCCCGGTTTTTGCGTCATGGGCGTGGACGGTGCAGACCAAGCAGGAGTCAAATGAACGGGCGACGTGGCCGACTTCGACCGGGTCGGTTGGGTCGGCGATCGGGGCGCCGACCAGCGCGGCTTCAATCGGTCCGGCAGCGCCGGTGTTATCGCGCGGGCCGATGTTCCAGGTGGTCGGCGAAATGATCTGATAATTCTTGATTTTGCCGTCTTTCACTTCGATCCAGTGCGCTAGCGCGCCGCGTGCCGCCTCGGTGGCGCCAAAGCCGCGGCCATCCCGTTCTTTCGGCTTGATGTACCACGGGTCGTTGAGCCGGAATTCGCGCAAGCAGCGCTCGGCTTGGCGGTAGCTGTTGATGGTGTCGTGCATGCGCGCGATTTGCCGCAGCAGCACGCTGGCGCCGCCGAGGCGCCGGTACATATCGAGGATGAACGGATCGCGATACTGCCAAGCATCGCCGTGCGTGCCGCCGGAAACGAGTTGCCGCGCCAGCGGCCCCGCTTCGAGGCGGCCGAATTCGCTGTGGCCGACGGCGGTTGACCAGGAGTAGCCGCGTTCGAAGTCGGTGCTGTTCTTTTTCCGCGCGCGGACGACGCGATCGAACGGGTGCACGTCGGCATCGCCTTCGTCGTACCAGGCGTGGCTGGTGTTTTCGCGGGTGAATTCCTGCGCCATCGGCGAATGCTGGTCGGTTTTACCGTCGTAGATGCCGCTGCGCACCAGCAATGCGGCATCTCGGCCGGCGATGGTCGGCTTCTGGTATTTGTCTTCGTGCGGTAGATAGCCCCAAGACACATAGCGCTCGATGCCGGCGCCGTAACGGTTCAGGCCGATGTCCAGCGCCATACGCCAGAAGAAACCGAGATCGGAGTTCGCGTGCGCTGGGCTTTCATCGAGCCAGACCATGAAATCGTCGTAGCTTTTGATCTGCTCGTAGCGCTCAAGCGAACAGCCGAGCCAGCACGGCTCCAGCCAGGTGTTGCGGTAGTACTCGAGCAGCGCCCAGGAACGCGTAACGTCGGTGAGCGTCGGCGCGCACATCACGCCGCCCGGCACCATATAGCTGGAATGCGGCCATTGGCCGCCGAAGAGCGCGTACATCTCCACTGGCTTACCAGAGACGGTTACACCGAGTTCATAAGACTTGCCAGTGAACGGCGCGAAGCGCTTCACCGCCTCTTCGTAGAACTTGCTCTGGCGGTATTTCTTATTGGTCAGATCGACCGCGAACAAGCCGTAGAAGTAACGCGGGATATTCTGCATGCTCTCGGCCAGCTGGCCGATATTGCGGGCCAGGATGGCATTGCGCGGCAATTCGGTTTGCCAGGCGGTGTCGAGCGCCCAGGCGGCGCAAGTCAGGTGCGAGGCGCCGCAAATGCCACAGGCGCGCGGCGTGACCACTAGCCCAGCCTGCGGATCTTTGTCGCGCAGGATGATTTCCAAGCCGCGGAACAACTCGGCGGACGTCCAGGCGCGGGTGACGACGCCATCTTCGATATCGACGCGGACATCGAGATCGCCTTCGACGCGGCCGACGGGCGAGATGTCTAAAGTTTGTACGGCCATAATCGATTCTCGGTTAGACGATGAAAATGTCGTGCTCGGCCCAGGCCGGCGCGGCATTTTTGGCGGCTGCGGTGAGCGCGATGTAGCCGCGCTTATCGACGCCAGCCGGGAGTTCGCGCGGCACGCCCATAACGGTTTGGGTTTTGAACACGGTGCCCGGCGCCAACTCAAAGAATGGAAACTCGGGTTCGGTGCAACCCAGGCAGGGCATGCCGGCCCGGGTTTTCGACGACTGCCGGTTCCACAGAATGCGGTTGCACGGCGAGTGCGTCATCGGTCCGCGGCAGCCGAGGTCGTAAAACAAGCAGCCTTTGCGCTGGCCGAAAGCCGTTGACGACACTTTGTAGGCAAAGTGCATGTTGCGCGTGCAGCCGGTTTGGGTGAAGGTTTGGAAAAAGGTTTTCGGCCGCTGCAATTCGTCGAGCGCGATATCTGCTGCGCGGCCGGTGGCAACGGCGATGATGATTTGCGTGATCCAATCCGGATGTGCCGGGCAGCCGGGAATATTAACGACTGGGAAGCCCGATTTAGAACGATATTCGGCGCCAAGATAACCGCCTTGGTCGCGTTTCAGGAATTGCAGGCCCTGGGATTCACTCGGGTTGGGCGCCATCGCCGGGATGCCGCCCCAAGTCGCACAATCGCCAACCGCGAGCACGTAGTTCGCCACCGTGCTCAATTCCGTCACCCATTGTTTCATCGGCCGGCCGGCAAAGCGGTTCCACTCGCCGCTGCCATCGGGCGCGTTAATGACGGTGCCTTCGTAAATGAAGATGTCGAGTGGAATCTTGCCGGAGACGCAATCGCGCAGAATTTTCTGCAGGTTGTCGCCGAGTTCGATGCCGAGCGAAGGGTGCCACAGGATGTTGATGCCGAAGTCGGTGACCAGATCACAAACGCTGGGCTCGTCCGCGTTCAAGAACGACATCGTATTGCCCGAGCAGGCGCCGCCCTGCAGCCAAAGTAAATTCGCCATGTCGCAGCCCTTTCGTTGCCGATTACCGATGGTTGATCGCGCCATGCCGCGGCGTTTGCTGCGCCGTTGCAACGGCGGCAGCGCCAGCGTCCATGCCGGTGCGATCGAGAGTGGAAAATAACAGAGTCCGGCGGCGCTGAGCGTGCCAGCCGGAGGATATTTCTCGCCGAGGAATCAGCGCTTAGCGAGCCGCTGGGGCTAGGGCCAGCGCCGCTTCCAGTTCGCCAATGCGCTGCCGCAGGCGCAGTTCGCTCGGGCTTTGCGGGGTATCGGCTGGCGCGGTTTGCTGCAGCCACTGCAACCATGCGGCCATGCCGTCGCCGCGCGTTGCCGAAAGCTGCAGCACTTCGATGCCGGGGTTAACGCGGCGCGCGTAATCGATGCAGCGTGCAACATCGAACTGCACGTACGGCAATAAGTCGATCTTGTTCAGAATCATCAAGCGGGCGGCGGCGAACATATCCGGATACTTCAGCGGTTTGTCTTCGCCTTCGGTGACCGACAAGATCGCGACTTTCGCGGTTTCACCGAGATCCCACAGCGCCGGGCAAACCAGATTGCCGACGTTTTCGATGAATAGCAGTTGCTGTAGCGCGTCGCCAACTGTCGCTCCCGCGCTGGGTGATGACGGCAGCCGGGCATAAGCCTCGCCGACCATCTGCGCGTCAAGGTGGCAGCCTTTGCCGGTGTTGACTTGAATCGCTGGCGCGCCGGTAGCGCGGATGCGGTCGGCGTCGAAACTGGTTTGCTGATCGCCTTCGATGACGGCTACGTGCAGCTGCGGCGCTGCCGCGCGCAGCGCTTGGATCGTGGCGCACAGCAGTGTGGTTTTCCCGGAGCCGGGGCTGGAGACCAAATTCAATGCGGTGACGCCGCGGGCGATGAACTGCGCGCGGTTGTTTGCCGCCAATTGTTTGTTGGCGCCGAGCACATCGGCTTCAAGTTTGATCGTCCGCGCCTGACTCATGCCCGGCACTGAGACTTTTGCTGAGCCGGCGCCGTAGTGCAGATCGCCGGTCGCGGCGTTGACCTGCACGTGTGCCTGCCCCGGCTGCGGCGTGGCGGGCGCTTGGGCGTGCGAATGGCCGGGCGCGGTCAGCAGTGGCCCTGGCGCCCGCCCTGGTTGAAATTGCTCGATTTTCGTCATCGCTTCAAGGCGATCTTGGTCGCTGCTACAGCCGCAAACTACGCACATGGTTGGCTCCTCAATCTTGCACCAGCATATCGATCACGCGCAGGTCCGTGCCGCCGGTAGGCTGTAGGCGGAAGCCTGAGCACTGTGGGCAGGCATCGGTGCGGTCGGTTATTTCTACTGAACAATTACACTGCAGGCACCACGCGGTGCCGGGCGGTTCGTCAAATTCAAAGCGGGCACCCTCAAGGCAGGTGCCGGGGGATACGGCGTCGAGCGCAAAGCGCAGCGCACGCAATTCGATGCCGCTGAGGCGGCCGACCTCAAGGCGGAGCAGCGTCACTTTCTGAAACTGCTCGCGCTGAGCGGCGGCTTCCACCAACTGTACGATGCCGCCGGCCAGACTCATCTCATGCATGCGCTTTCTCCGTTTGCGTGATGACGTCAAACGCGAGGCAGGGGTCGAAGACGCTGAGAATTGCATCGGTGCCGGCGCGGCCCTGTGGGCCGGGCGGCTGAAAGGCCAGCGCCCGGGCAACGGTGCCATCGGGGTGAAAATTCCAGTCGGTCGGCGCGAGTACGCGGCAATCGCCGACCGCCGCGCCGTCCAACGCCACCCAATGGACGAGCAGGCCGCGCGCCGTTTCGGTCCAGGCGAGGCCTTCGCTGGGGCCGGTTTTAACCGCGCCGCAGCACAGCCACGACGCGCCGTAGTTCGGCTGGCTGAGCTTGGCGAGATCGAGCAGGCGGCTGCCCATGCGGCCCCACAGATCGCGATATGTGCCGCTGAGTGGGTCGAGATGGCGGGTCCAGGCGCCGGTTTCAGCGTAACCATCGGCCTGTTCCGGGGCGCGGACAAAGGCATCTGCGGCACTCGCTGACAGCAACCGCGCGAGGCGGAACTGTGCCGCGTCATCGCGTTGTAAGCGCAGCGGTTGCGCGGCAATGCTGATCTGCTGCGCGCTGGCCGCACTGGCTTGCAGAATCTGTGCAGTCGGCGTCAGTGTCCCGGCCGCCCATTCGGAAAGCCAAGCCGTGCCGCGGCCTTGAAAGCGCTCGCTCCAGCGTTCGGCCGGCATCGCAAAGACTTCCTGCTCGGCCCATGCGGCGAGCGTCGCCAGCGACGGCGTGGAATCATTCAGCGGCGGAAACAAGGCTTGTGGCGGCGCGCGGCGCACGTCCAACGCTGGCGCCAGCAGGGTTGGCCAGTCCCAGGTAATACGGCGGATTTGCTCGCGCGCGGTTTGCCATTGCAGCAACTCCGCTTCGGCGCTGGTCAGCGGCGTGGTCCGGCCGCGCGCGGCTTCAATTGCGCGCCGCGCGGTCAGGCGGTGCGCGTGGCCGCAGAGCGAGAACACCATCGCCAGCATGTCCGGCAACAATTGCGCCGGTTTGCCGCGGAATAAGCGCTCGAGGCCGGGGGGGCGGCTGCTCTGGATATTCGGCGTCCGGCGGCCAGGAAACAATTTCAGCTTCCCGGATAATTTTTCAAATGTGTTTACGGCTGCGCTCCTACTGGGCCGCGGCCGAATAAGAACGCGCGGCGATCCAGCAACGGAGCCGGCGCGGCCGGGGTTCGGCGCAGCGTGTCGAGAACTTCCTGAGCGGTGGCGCGCGCAGTGGCCTGATCGGGAAACTCGAACATCGGCGAAAACAGCGAGCACAATTCGTAGGCGCCAAATTGTGTTTCCTCGGCGCCGATGAACTCAAACCGTTCGCCGCCGATTTCCCGTACCGTCGTTTCGCCTTGCCGCTGCGTGACCTCCGTTACCGTTAGCGGCAGCCAAATCAAATTCATAAACCACGGTGTTAACAAAATGCCGAGCGCGCTGTTGCCGTTGGCGTCGAACGGCGCGAAGCCGATCGCCTCGACCGCCAGACCAGGGTGCAGAATCGGAATGCCGGCCATACGGGTACGGCCGATCACTTCGAAGACCTGCGCCAACTGCTGGCTACGGGCGGCAACGGCGGGATTCATCCGTCGGCGTCCAGCACCATGAACTGATCGGCGTCGCCGTCGCAATTCGGGCAGCGCCAGTGCGCCGGGAGTTCGCTGAAGGCGACGCCGGGCGGGATTTGCCAAACCGGATCGCCGAGCGCCGGGTCGTAGACCCACCAGCAGATCTTGCATTCCAGCGTGACGCTGGCGTTGATCTTGTGCCGGTCCCCGAGGTAGCTGCCCTCGAAGCGCGGTGCTGCTCCGTCGTTCACGCCATTTCTCCATTGGCAGGGGTGACGCCTTCTACCCACTGCAAAACTTCCTGCAAACGCTCGTGCGAATCGTCGAGGTCGACCGTCGCCGCGCACGCCACTTCCGGCAGATCGGTGACTTCAACCGTGTTCAGAATCACCGCATCCTGCGAATTGTAGTAGACCACCCGCCAGCAATTCGGCCGCTGGGTATTCGTGATCCGGCAGTTGCCGTAGCCGCGCGAAAGAATAAGCACGCGGCCGGTGCCGAGTTGATAATCCATAAAGCTGATGTCCGGCACCTCCATCGGCAACAGCGTCAGGTTCACGATGTGCGGTTCGTCGCCGGCTTGCCAGCGCAGCCAGGCGTCCTCGATTTCGGTCAGCAGCATCGGCGAATTCATCACGCCCGGCGGCAGCGGTTCTGGCAGCGGCGGTGCGTGCTGGCTGAGCACGTCAGCGGCGGCGGCAACGCGCAGGCCATTCGGAATGCGGCCGATTTCCAGCGCGTCGTTAATCACGACCTCGCCGAGCCAATCCACGACGCGCCAAATGCCGGCGAAGACCGACTCCTGAATTCGTGTTTCACGGCCGTCCAGCCCGGCGCTGATCCGGGCGCTGACTTCGCCTTCACCCATCACTTGGTTGATCAGCACGCGGTCTGCATCGTCGAGCGCGTTTAAGTCGACACGGCGGACGTGGCCGTCAGCGCGGGTTTCGTCAAGCGCAGCGAGCACGGCGCGCAGCGCCACATGCGCGCCGTGTCGGGCGTTGATTTCTTCTGGTTCGGGTAGCAGTGGCGCGCGAAAGGTGGTCATGCCGCTCGGCATCGCCATGTAATTCAGCGTTTCTTCTTCGACTTGGCTGCCGGGGCCGATGGCGACGACGGGAATGGGGAACGGTTTCATAGACAGTCTCGAGTGCGTTGCGCGGGCGGTACGGCGGGCATTCAGTGCTGCGTCGGCAGGCCGACGTTGATCGGCTTCGCGGTAGGCGTGGGGGTCGGCAGCCGGATGGTTGGAATCGGCGACGGCTCGGCCGCCAGCGCGCGTTCGACTTCGGTCAAATAGACTTCCCAGTCGAGCATGCCCGGAATCACGGTGATGTAGTCGCCATTGCGGAAGAACACCAGCGACGGCCAACGCTGGACGCCAAAACGGCGTGCCGTGGCTTCTTCGCCGCCGCGGCGCAACACACCGATGGCGAAGCGCTGCGGGAATTTAAGCTGTAATTCCGGCAACACGACAGCGACGTCGAGACATTCCGGGAAGCGGATCGAATCGCCGACGAAAAACAGCACGCGGTCGCCGGGCAGCGCCAACCAGGCGTCGAGGCTTTGCTCATCGACCCAACTGGCGCCGTGCTGTTCGACTAGGCGGACCACCAACGGCGGTGTTGAAGCCGCTTTCGGCGGCATGATCGTCGATGCGAATTCGGCGAAGCCGATCGCTGGTGCAACTGCGGGGTCAGGCGTTTTGGCGGTCATTGGCGTGTGCTCTCAGTCAATTGGAATCAGGAAATGGGGAATTCGACCGCGCTTGGCCGGTTAGCGCCGCCATTTGCTCGGCACTCATCGCCGAGGGCAGCACGAAGCCGGGATCGTCATCGCCGTGCAATCCGCTCAGGCCGGCGGCGAGGAGATCGAGCGCCGCGTTGATCTCGCTGGCGCGCTGCGTGTCCAGCCGGTCGCGCGCGCTTTCGAGAAAAATCAGCAGCCAGTCGCCGGCTGTACACGGCCCGACCAGCGCGGTTTCGACACGCCGGGTTTCGCCGCGGCCGATACAGACGGCGTGGCCGGGTTCGACGACCAACACTTGCATGGGGATGCCGATACACATGGGCAGATCAGCTCGGAACGCGGGCGAGGAAGCGGTCATCGCCGACGCGGCAAGCCGTTTCGGCGTCCGGCCGCCCGCCTTCGTAGTGCTCCAATGCCAGCGACGGCAGCGTTACCGCCTCATTCGGCGCCAGCGGCACGCGCCGCGGTTGCGGCGCGCCCTGCCAAGCCTGCAGGCGTTCGATGCCGAGCGTGAGCGCTGCTTCCAGCGCGTGTTTGACGCTGGGCCGCAAGCTGCCGCCGTAATCTTCCAGTTCTTCTGGCTGGCAGCCGATTAGCACCACCTGTTCGGGATAGCTTTCAGTCAACAGCGCCAGCATTAGCACTTCCTGAAAGCCAGTTTGATGCAGGCTCATTTTCTTTGCGCCCATGAACCGCGGCACGTCTTCGTTCTCGATCACTTTCAACGTGCCCGGCGCGAGGCCGTAGTCGATAGCGTCGAAAATCAGCAGGCGGCGCGCCGCTTGCACGTGTTGAATCAGATAAAGACCTTGCGTGCCGCCGTCGATCAGCCGCACGTTCGGGGCGAACTCGTAGCGGCTTTGCAGCGCTTCGACGCAGCGCACGCCAAAGCCTTCGTCAGCCCATAAAACATTGCCGATGCCGAGTACGACGATGGCATTGTCGTCGTCGAGGGAAATGGAGTCCGTGGCGTTCATCGTCGAATCTCTAGAAAGCGGTGGAAGACTGCGGAGCCGGCCGCGATACGGCGTGACGCCGTGCGGCCGGCACCGGCTTAGTCCTTAAACGTGCGATAACCGGAGACCATCGTGCTGACGATGCTCTGGCGGCCCATGATGTCTTCACGGATCGCGGCGTATACGTGCAGCAACACGAAGCAGACCATCAGCCAGAGGCCGAAGTGATGCCAGGTGTGTACGTCTTGCGACTGCCCGAACAGCGGAATCACCCAGCCAAACGCACGCGCCGCCCAGGAGCCGGCCTGCGTGCCTTCGCCATAGAGCGCGAAGCCGGTAAAAATCATGAAGATTGCGGTCAGAAAAAACACGAAGAACATCGCGAAGCGGGCCAGCGGGTTGTGGCCGATGTAGCGGTCCGGCCGTTTCGACAAGAACGCGTACCACAACAGCATGCGGCCTAACGAAGCCCAGTATTCGCGTTTAAAAATCGGCACACTGAACAGTTCGCGCGCGTGATGATTGCCGACAAACGCCCAGTAAATGCGGCCAAGCATGCCAACGGCAAAAATATAAGCGGCGGCGAAATGGGCGAAGCGGATATAGCCCATTAGAAAATGGGCGCTGGCTTCGCCCGGCAGCGTTGGCAGTGGTGAGCCGATGAAATAGCCGGTCACGGCGAGCACGGTGATCGATAATGCGTTGACCCAATGCCACAGGCGCACTGGTGCTTCGTAAACATAAACCGATTTGATCGCCTTGCCGGTGGCGGCTTCTTTGTCGTCGCTGCTGGCGGATACAGAACTAGCGGACATGGAGTGTCTCCTCTCTCTATTCAGGTGTCACGGCGCCGGTTGGCGCCGTGACGGACGGACGTTCAGCGCACCTTGACCGTTGTCAGCTCCACGCCGTCCGGACTCATGACGTGGGTTGAGCAGGCGAGGCAGGGGTCAAACGAGTGCAGCGTGCGCAGGATCTCGACCGGCTGCTCGGGGTTGGCCATCGGCGTGTTCATCAGGCTGGCCTCGAACGCGCCGATTTGGCCTTTTGGATCACGTGGGCTGCCGTTCCATGTGGTTGGCACCACGCACTGATAATTTTCGATGCGGCCGTCTTTGATCCGTATCCAATGCCCAAGCGCGCCGCGCGGTGCGGCGACGGTGCCGACGCCTTTGGCTTCTTTCGGCCAGGTGGCTGGATCCCATTTCTCGACGTTCGCCGAGCTCGAATCGCCGTTCTTGATGTTTTCGACCAATTCCTTCCAGTCTTCCAACATCATCTCGGCGCAATACTGCGCTTCGAGCGCGCGCGCCAGCGTGCGGCCGATCGTCGTCGGCAGCAGTTGCTTGGCGGTGTAGGTCGTTTCCGGAATGCCTAGTGCTTTCGGAATGCCGCTATTGATCGCCTGCGCCGAGGACTCCACTTGCTCCTTCACGCGCTGGCAATATTTATTGCCCTTCAGTGCGTGGGCATAGCCGAGGATGTAACGCGCGAGCGGGCCGACTTCCATCGCGTGGCCGCGCCAGCGCGGCGACTTGATCCACGAATATTTCGCGCTTTCGTCGATTTCTTGGATGTTGGTCGAGGTGCCTTTGAGCTTGTCGCCGAGCACATAGTTGGGCTCGGTAACGCCGTCCCAGGGGTGCAGGCCTTTGCTTTCGTCGGCGTACTTGTACCAAGAGTGCGTCACAAACTCTTGCACCTGTTCCGGGTCGCGCGGGTCCACCGGCAGAATCTCGTCCCAATTGCCGTTCAGGATCGCGCCGCCCGGCAATTGATTCGTGCTCGGGTCATAGGCCACCTTTTCGTAGGTGCCGTAGTCCATCACGTTGGTCGCCGACAAGCCGCCGCCGTAGAGCCAGCCGGCCTGCTTGTAGAGCGTGCCGATCGCCAATACATCCGGCACATACACGTTATTGTTGAACTCGATCATTTCGTCGATACGCGCTTTGACGAAATTCAGGCGTTCCATGTTTACCGGCGCGCCAGCAGCGCCGTCTTTGTCGATATTGATCGCGCACGGCACGCCGCCGACGAGATAGTTCGGATGTGGATTCTTACCGCCAAAAATCGTATGGACTTTGACCCATTCTTTCTGCAGGTCCAAGGCCTCCAGATAATGCGTAACCGCCATTAGATTCACTTCCGGCGGCAGCACGTAGGCTTTATTGCCCCAGTAGCCGTTCATGAACGGCCCAAGCTGGCCGCTTTCAACGAACTTCTTGAGCCGGTTCTGAATGTCGCGGAAATAGCCGGGCGACGACAGCGGATGGCTCGGCGATACCGTTTGCTGCAGTTCGCTGGTTTTCTTTGGATCGGCTTTCAGCGCCGAGACCACATCCACCCAATCGAGCGCGTGCAAATGATAAAAGTGCACGGCGTGATCGTGCTCTTGCAAAGTCTTGGCCATGATCTCGCGGATCAAGTGGGCATTTTTCGGAATGCGAATGCCGAGCGCATCTTCCACCGCACGCACGCTGGTCAGCGCATGGCAGCCAGTGCAAACACCGCAAATGCGTTCGACGAACGCCCAGGCATCGCGCGGGTCCCGGCCTTTTAGAATAACTTCGAGGCCGCGCCACATGGTGCCGGTCGAAACGGCGTTGCGGATGATGTTGTCTTTATCGACGTTGACCTCGCAGCGCATGTGGCCTTCGATGCGAGTGACGGGATCGACAACAATGCGGCGACCGCTGTTGTCGAGGTTAAAGCCTTGAGTGGCGTAGGCAGTCATTTTTAGTAATCCTTCGGCTGTGCGGGGCGATTAGTGGTTCGCGCCGGTTGTTTCTTCTTTTTTCTGGGTGGCGCGTTTGATCGCCGATGCCGCGGCGTGCGCGACGACAGCCGCACCGACAACACCAGCTGCGGTGCCGCCGATTTGATCGGCCGTGCCTTCGATGCCGAACTGATGCACCGTCGTCAGGCGATCGTAGAACGAGCCCTTATCCCAGAAGCCGTCTTCCGAGCAGCCGATGCAGCCGTGGCCGGCTTGAATCGGGAAGCTCGTGCCCTCGTTCCAGCGCGTGGTTGAGCAGGCGTTGTACGTGGTCGGGCCTTTGCAGCCGACTTTGTAAAGGCAGTAACCGCGGCGCGCGAATTCGTCGTCGAAATGCTCAACGAACTGGCCGGCGTCGAAATGCGGGCGGCGGTAGCACTTGTCGTGAATGCGCTGGCTGTAGAACATCTTCGGCCGGCCTTGGCGATCCAGTTCTGGAATGCGGTCGAACGTCAACATGTAGGTGATGACGCCAGTCATGACTTCGGCGATCGGCGGGCAGCCCGGCACTTTGATGATCGGTTTGTCGGTGATGACTTTATGCACCGGCGTCGCCTGCGTCGGGTTCGGCTTCGCCGCCTGCACGCAACCCCAGCTTGCGCACGAGCCCCAAGAGATGATCGCTTTCGCGTCCTTAGCAACGTGTTTCAACTGCTCGATAAATGGCTTGCCGCCGATGATGCAGCTCATGCCTTCTTGATTCAGCGGCGGGTTGCCTTCAACCGCAAGAATGTAATTCCCTTTGTACTTGGTCATTACTTCTTCGAGGATCGCTTCAGCTTGATGGCCGGCGGCGGCCATCAACGTGTCGTCGTAATCGAGCGAGATCATTGACAGCACTACATCCTTCGCCAGCGGGTGCGCGGAGCGGATAAAAGACTCCGAACAGCAGGTGCATTCCAGGCCATGCAGCCACAACACTGGCGTCCGTGGTTTGGTTTCCATGGCGTGCGCGATCTTCGGTACGAATGACGGCGCGAGACCTAACGACGTTGCGGTGAGCGAGCAGTATTTAAGAAAGCTGCGACGTGAAATGCCCTGCCGCCGCATTACGTCGTAAAAGGTTTCGATCATCAGTGGTAGCTCCCAGAAGCGTTCTTGGTGTGCGATATGGAGAAGTTCAGCGTGTGAATCAGAAGCGGTAGCCGACCCCGATGCCGGCTAGAAACGGGTCGACCGAGGTTTTGGCTCGGACCGTACCCAGAACGGTGTCGACCGTCGCGTTGGTTTTGACGAAGATCTGATTGACTTCGACGTTGACGAACCAGCGTCCGGAAATGTTGTAGTCAAAGCCCGCCTGCAGCGCGCCACCGAGGTGGCTATCGGTGTTGAAGTCGTTGACGATGCCGTCGCCGCGCGCAGGTTTGGAATTGAACAGAATGAAAGCGGTCGCGCCGCCGCCGATGTACGGGCTGAATTTCTGGTGTGGCAGAAAGTGGTACTGCACGGTCAGCGTTGGTGGCAGCACGTTGACCGAGCCGACGTCGAGATCGCCAACCGCCGTGCCTTTCGCGCGTACCGACGGCCGCAGCAGCGTCGCGATCAGCTGAACCGCGACGTGATCGGTGAAGAAATAAGAGAAATCGAGTTCCGGCGCGACGCGGTTAGAAATATCGACTTTGCCGCCAACCGCTTCAATCGAACTGTTGTTGTCTTCCGGAAACACGCCGAGCACATGGGCGCGGACCAAAACCGAGCCGGCGTGTTTGCCGGTTGCGGCGTCATCAGCGGCTGCGCTGCCGCTTGCTGCAAGCGCCGAGGCGCCGACTACGAGTGCCGCACCGAACGTGAATACCGGTTTGCGATGCCGATTTTTTTGCATCATGGAACGTTCTCCTCCCGCCTTTGTTTATGGTTTTCAAATACGCGGTCGATACGCCGCGTACGACAAAGGGAGCACGGCGCGTGCCATCGCGCCGATACGCTTTCTAAGCGTTTAAAATCAATTAGATGCGATTATTTTTTGAAACGCCGGCGGCGCCAAAACTGCAAACTATGTTTTCAGTTGATAGCCGACCGCAAACGAACTATGCGTTCTTGGCCGCCGCTAAGACCGGCGGATTCAGCCCTTGCGATTGCCGCATTTCGGGCATTCAACTTCCAGCGCACAGCCGAACCAAATGCCTTGGCAGCGGCTACACCAATGGCCGTTGGTTTGGTCGCTGCTGAGTTGCAGCTGACGCGCGAGCGGCGTCAGGCCGAGATCGCGGTAGCCGCCGGGTGTACCGGCCGGCCGGCTACGCGAATGCGGGAACGGATGGCGCGTGGCCGACGGCGGGGTTTCGTCATCATCGTCGGACATGGCGGCGGTGCAAGGCTCGATTACGCTTCGCGCTGATCGAGCTTGTAGCGCTTGATTTTGTTGGCGAGGCCGACGCGGGAGATGCCCAGCTCGCGCGCGGCGCGGCTGTGGTTCCACTTATTGCGCAGCAGGCATTGCGTCACCATATGCACTTCTAACGACTCTACTTTTTCTTTTAGGGTCGACTTACCTTTCAGGAAATCCGGTTGGCGCTGGTCTTCTGGCGTTACCGGGAACAGGCGGGCGAACTCGGGCGACATATGTTTGCGCGATAAAAATTCGCCGTCGCTGGCCAGCGCCACCATCCGTCGAACCTCATTTTCCAACTCCCGGACATTGCCCGGAAACGTATGCGCCTGCAGCCTTTGCATGACTTCCGGTGAAATGCCAGCGATGCGCCGATTGATCGACGTCGCGTATTTCTTCGCCGCGTGCTCGGCTAGCACCGGAATATCCTCAGCGCGCTCGCGCAGCGGTGGAATTTCCAGTTCGAAGCCGCGCAGGCGGTAGTACAGATCGCGCCGAAATTCGCCTTTCGCGACCATTTCCTTCAGCGGCCGGTTCGACGCCGCGATGATGCGGACATTGCAATGCTGGCTCTCGTGCGTGCCGACCGGCTTCACTTCGCCTTCTTGGAAAAAGCGCAATAACGCGACTTGGAACGACGGCGAAACTTCGGAGATTTCGTCGAGAAACACCGTGCCGCCGTCCGCCGCCGGAAACAACCCCAGGCGGTCGCTGATGGCGCCAGTAAACGCGCCGCGCTTATGACCAAACAGTTCCGACTGCAGCAATTCCGGTGACAGCGCACCGCAGTTCTGCGCCAGAAACGGATGATTTTTCCGGCGCCCGAAGAAATGCACCGCGCGCGCCATCAACTCCTTGCCAGTGCCGGTTTCGCCTTGAATCAGCACCGGCAAATCGGTGACTGCGGCTTTGCGTGCGAGATTGCAGATCTCGACCATCGAGGCGCTGGAAAACACCAGTTTGTCGAACTCGTAGATGTCGGTCAGCAGGCTGGTCATGTTGTTGTTCTGGCGCCGCAGCACTTCGTCCGCGAACTTCAGCTCGCGGCTCAGATAGCGGTGCCGCCGCGCCAGCTCGCGGCTTTCCAGGGCGCGTTTGATCAGCAATAACAGATGCTCCGGCTGCCACGGTTTCGCGACCAGTTGATAGACCGCGGCATCGTTGATGTAGCGAACCATATCGTCGTGGCCGGTGTTGCCGGTCACCAATACCCGGATCGCTTCTGGATAGGAAATGCGCGTCTGCTGGAAAAACTCAACGCCGGTCATGTCGGTGGTGTTTTGATCGCAGAGCACGAGGTCGATCGACTCGCGTTCGAGCAGCGCCAAGCCCTCAAGCCCGGACGGCGTTTTGAACAGCCGATAGCTGTCTTCTAGGCATTTCGTGATCGACGTATGCGCCTTCGGCTCGCCGCCGACGATCAGGATGGTCCAGACGCCGCCTTCTTGCATGTTATTAACTTTCCATCTTGCATACTTTATTGACACCCTAGCACCGTTTTCGCGCCGTTCAAAGCGGCGGATAGCGGCGTTCGCGTGCCGATAGGCTGTGCTACCGGTGGCGGAATCCGGTCGATTGCAATCCGCAATGGCGTTGCTAGGCCGCTACCAGCCCGGTACTACCGAGATTTGTTGCGTCGCAAGGCGATTAAACGGCGATCTCTAGGGCGGCGCGGGGCCGTCGTGCTAAGTCGGCGGGGCGGTATCGGGTGGCAAGTTGCTTCGTGCCCGATCAGAAAGTGAAAACAAAGTTTTCATTTTGTATCGAATTTTGACATTCGCAAAATCACACGAACACACTAGCTCAGCGGGCCTAAGAACAATTCCATCCGCGATCGAACTTCACCAAGCTGGGAGATTGGTATGAACAATTTAGGAATCAGTGTGGCTGGGTACGGCGTTGATGTCGCGCCGCATATCGTCAGCTACACCGAAATGGCGAACGCGCTGCGGGCACTGAGCGTGGCCGCAGACCAGCCGGCACCTGACGCTACGGTGGCCGCCTCGCTAGCGATGGCCGACGCCGCGACGGTGCTGTATACGCGGTTTCTTAAGTTCGATCCGAACGATTCGAAATGGCCCGATCGCGATCGCTTCGTGCTTTCGGACGGCCGCAATAACCTGCTGCTGCGTGGTCTGCTGCACCTAACCCGCTACGCCGAAACGCCAAAGAACGGCGCAGCTGCAACAGTTTCGACGCCGGAATACGGCCAGACGCGCGGCGTTGAAACCATTGGCGGCCGCTTCGGGCAAGGCGTTGCCAATGCGGTCGGCATGGCCCTGGCAGAACGGCTACTGGCGGCCCGCTACGGCGAGGCGCTGGTCAATCATCGGACTTACGTCATTGCTGGTGCCGGATGCCTGCAAGACAGCGCCAGTCAGGACGCGCTCGCGCTCGCCGGGCAAATGCAGTTGAACAAACTCACCGTGCTTTACGACGACGCCGTTGGCGCTGGGCACGGCACGCTGGCGGTGGACGATCCGCTGCAGCGCTGCAGCGCCTCCGGCTGGTTGGTGCAGCGGGTCGATGGCCACGATCACGCCGCGATCGCTGCCGCGCTTGATAGCGCGCAGTGCAGCGCGCAGCCCACCGTGATCGCATGCCGCACAGCACCGGGTGCCGGGGTTGCGAAAAGTGCTGTTCCAGAATTAGTGATGCACGCTTGGCGCGATGTTGGCGCCCGCGGCGGCCAATTGCGCATGGCTTGGGAACTGCGTTTGGCTAGCCTGCCGCTGGAAGCGAAGAGCCGCTTTTTGCAGGACTGCCGCAACGACGTCGGGCCGGACGCGACTGCCGCCATTCAGCATTTCAAAGCCGTGGCAGTAGAAACGCCGGCCGCGCAGTCGACCTTAGCCGCAGCGCGCCGGATGGCCGCTGCACTATCAACGGCGCTGCCCGCGCTGCTTGGGGGTTTCGATGCGGCGGCGGCGGTTGCTTTCAGCTACGCCGGCTTGGCGCCGATCCAGGGCGACGACTTTGCCGGCCGCCATATTGCGTTCGGCAGCCGCACACACGGCATGGCGGCGGTTCTGAATGGCGTCGCGCTGCACGGTGGTTTTATGCCGTTTGGCGTCACCGGCCTGGCCGACGCCGATTACAGCCGGCCGGCGATCCGGCTGGCCGCGCAAATGCGGCAGCGGCTGATTTATTTGCTGACTCAAGACGCTATTGATGTCATGGACGGTGCCGCCGCGGAGCAGCTCGCTGCGCTGCGTGCAATCCCGAATTTGCAGGTGATCCGCCCGGCCGACGCCGTCGAGACCGCCGAGTCCTGGGAAGTTGCGATTGCCGCGCCGACAACGCCGACGCTGCTGTGTTTATCCGCCGAAGCGAACGCGCCGGTACGAACAGCGCACACCGACGGCAACCGCGTCGCGCGCGGCGGCTACGTGTTGCGGCACGCGCGTGGTGCGCGGCAGGCGACGATTGTCGCCAGCGGCGCTGAAGTGGCGTTGGCGCTTGCCGCTGCCCAGCAGCTGGAGACCGCTGGCGTCGGCGTCGCTGTGGTTTCGTTGCCGTGCTTCGCGTTGTTCGCACAGCAGACAGAAGACTATCGCCAGCGCGTGCTCGGAGAGGCCCCCTGCGTTGCGGTTGAAGCAGGCGTGCGCGACGGCTGGGACCGTTGGATCGGGCCGCGCGGCGGGTTTGTCGGTGTTGGCGCGTTCGATTCCGGCCGTGACGGCTTGGTTTATCGGGCGAGCGCGATCCGTGTCGGCGATATCGTCGCCGCCGTCACCAAGCAGTTGGATGCCCAAACGCTGCCGACGCGTGCCGTATCGGGACGATGAACAGGCGCAGTCGGCGCCGCAATCTGAAGCCCGGTGTTTACGGTGATGTGCAAACAAAGTTTTCACTTTGAACGCAGGTTTGACATTCGGAATTCGCGATCGCTAGAGTACAAAAACTAGCGAATCGATGTACATAACGAACAGATAGCCGGAGGAAGGATCCGCTCGGCAGGGGGAGTAGACGGTGGATCAATCACTGACCCTATCCGAGTTTGACGCGGCGTTAAAGATGGTCGATATCGACCCCGCGCCGGCTGCGGAAAAGGCGGAAATGCTCATGGAAATCGCCATGGGTATGCAAACGCGGCCGAAATCTCCAGAACAGCTCGAACACGCAGCGTTGCTCTACCGACGCGCGCTGGCCATTTGTCCGGCCGAGCAGGTTTTGCTGCACGCCCGGATTACGATCCGTCTCGGAACTTGCCTGCAGGCGCAGCCGCAGGGGGCCGCCGCAGCGCTAAAAGAAGCGCGCGGCCACTACGAAAGCGCGTTGCCGGTATTGCAGCAGCACGGCCGTGCGGAAGAGGTGGCGGAGACCGAGCTGAATCTTGGTCTGGTATTCCAGGCGCTCGCGGCGGACGGCGCGGCGCGGCTGCACGATGCGATTCAGTGCTACCACCGCGCGCTGCGCACGTTTACACGCGAACGGTATCCGCAGGAATACGCGATTTTGCATAACAATCTGGCGGTGGCGTATTTGTCGATCCCGCTCAGCGACGAGCACGGCAAGATGCGCGAAGCGCTGGCGGTGCAGTCGTTCGAGGCGGTGCTGAGTGTGATCGGTCTTGTCGATCATCCAAGCGAGTACGCGATGATTCAAAACAACCTCGGCAACGCGCTGCAATACGCCGCCAGCGGCCATCCGCTGGAAAACAATCTGCGGGCATTAGAGGCGTACGACGAAGCCCTGAAAGTACGAAACGCCCGCGATACGCCGCTCGAATACGCCAATACCATCGCCAACAAAGCCAACGTGCTGCGCAGCCTGCCGGACGTCGCTGATGCGCCGCCGGGGGGCAGCAACCTGCAGCAGGCGCAAGCGCTGTATCGCGAAGCGCGGCAGATTTTTCAACGCTACGGGCAATTCAGCGGCATGGCCGCCGTCGATGAAACGCTGCGCGACATCGCTAGCGAGTTACAACAGGCGCCGCCGCCCGGCGCGCGCTACGCCGCGGATGCGCTGTAAGCGCATGACGCGCTACTCGGCAAAGGACGATGCAATGCAGGCTTTAATCAATGGCGAGGTCAACCTCTGGACGATCATCGTTTGGACCGTCCTCGCGTTCCCACTGGCGCTGCTCGGCGGCGCGCTGGCCGGCATCAAACTCGCCGGCAAAGATCTCGGCATTAAATTGGCGGCGATGGTCGGCGCGCTGTTTGGACCGGTTGCGGCGGTGCCCGGTGTGCTGCTGGCGCTGCTCGCGCTGGCGCTGGGGTAAGCCGCCATGTGGACGATGTTCACCGACACCTTCAAGCTTTTCATCCGCGGCAAGCTGTTCCGCGAGCCGAAAGCGGTGCTGCGGCAGTGGCTGCTTGGCTGCGTGGCCACGCTGGTGCTGGTGATTATTCTCGCCACGCTCGGCGTGCCATTGTGGTTGACGGTGCTGGTCGCAGCATTCGTGGGCGGATTGCTGCAGCCGTATTTGTTCAAGAATTTGAAATACAACTGACCGCCATGAACGCGCCGCCGCTGCTTCCCGTCCCGCTGCCTTCGGGCGCCGCCGCGGATGACGACTTGGCGCATAGCGTGCAAGTCATCAGCAGCCTTGAGCAGATCGTTGCTGGCTGGGACGAAACTCAACAACTAACGGTGCGTGCGCTGAAAGGCGCAATCGAAGATCTGCACAAGTCGGCACTGCAGCGCTTGATCCGGGCGCTGAAGGACGACCCGGCGGCCGGTGCACGGCTGCGCGCAGCGCTGGCCGATCCGGTGATTTACGCCGTGCTGCGCTTTCACGAATTGGTTAAGGCCTCGCTCGGCGAGCGTGTCGAACAGGCGTTGGCCGAGGTGCGGCCGTTGCTGGAAACCCACGGTGGCGGCGTTGAACTGGTCGCGATTCTTCCGCCGGATACCGTCGAATTACGGCTGACGGGCGCCTGCCACGGCTGCCCCGCGTCGGGGCAGACCTTGGCCGAAGGCGTGGAAAAAGCGCTGCGCGCGCACTGCCCGGAAATCGTCCATATCCGGCAGGTCAGCCGCGCTGCAGCAGCTGCGGCCGACGCTGTGCATTTCGTCAGCCCGTTCGCCGCCCCCGGACAAAGCGGGTGGACGACTGCAATCACGCTGGCGGAGATTCCCGAAGCCGGCATCGTCGAACGCACGCTCGTAGGCCGCTCGCTGCTATTCGCCCGGCGCGGCGAGCAGGTGAGCTGTTTCGACAACCGCTGCGCCCATCTCGGCATGCCGCTTGATAGCAGCGCCGTCAGCGCTGGCGTTATCACCTGCAGCTATCACGGCTTCCAGTATTCGCTGGCAACCGGCGAGTGTCTGACCGCGCCGGAAGTGCAGCTGCGGGTGTACCCGGTGCGGCTGATCGGCGGCCGCGTTGACGTGCAGCTCGGCCGATGAATCCGCCACAGGCCCAGGCGATCCGCGTCAGCCTGCAACCGGCGTTGCGCCGCGCGCCGGCGCCGTGCGCGCAATCGGCGCTCGACTCGGCTGGGCCGCTGGCCTGCATCGGCGGTGATCTCGGCGTTGATCAGCTCGCCGCGCCAGTGAAGCCCGACGCATGCTCGCTATTTGGCCCGCGCGGTGCCTGCCTGCTCGGTGCCGACGGCCCGCTCTGGATTTGCGATACCGGCCACCATCGGCTGCTGGGTTGGGCGCGCGCGCCGCACGGCGACGGCACGCCAGCCGATTGGCTCATTGGCCAACCGGATTTTGAGCACGAAGGCCGCAACGCCAAAGGCGAACCGAGCGCCGCGACACTGAACGTGCCGACCGGCGTCAGCGCCTGCGGCGATGGTTTGGTCGTCGCCGATGCCTGGAATCACCGCGTGTTGATCTGGCGCCAAGCGCCGCGCGCCAGCCACACGCCGGCCGATCTCGTGCTCGGCCAAGCCGCGTTCGGCGCGGGCGAGGCCAACCGCGGTGGCGATCAAGCGGGCGCCGATACCTTGTTCTGGCCTTACGGTGTGCATTGGGACGGTGCCCGGCTTTGGGTCGCCGATGCTGGCAATCGCCGCGTCTTGATGTGGCGCGGGGTGCCGACGCGAAACGGCCAGCCGGCCGATCTCGTGCTCGGCCAGCCCAACTTCACCGGTCGCGACGAAAACGGCGGCGGAACGCCGGGGCCGGCGACGATGCGCTGGCCGCACGCGGTGGCGTCGTGGAACGGCCGGCTTTGCGTCACCGACGCCGGCAACAACCGCATCATGATCTGGAACACGGTGCCGGAAGCTCAGAACGCGCCTTGCGATGCCGTGCTCGGGCAAGCCGATTTTCGCGGGGTTGATCACAACCAATCCTTGTACTGGCCCGGCGCTGGCACGCTGCATATGCCGTACGGCATCGCCGCCGCAGGCGATTGGTGCTTAGCCGCCGATACCGCGAATTCGCGTGTGATCGCTTGGCATCGCGATGCCGCGGTTACCGGCGCCGCGGCGCAGGCGCTGACCGGCCAGAGCGAATTCAACAATAAAGGCGATAACGGCTGGTTGCCACAAACCCGCGTCAGTTTGTCCTGGCCTTACGGCATTAGTGTCTGTGCCGACATTGCCGTCGTTGCCGACTCGGGCAACAACCGGGTGCTGCTATGGCCGCTGGCCGCGGCGCTGCGCGCATGAGCCGGCCACAATCGGTCGGCGATTCGATGCTGCTCAGCGCCGAGCTGATCCGCGTGCGCGGGCTGGTGCAGGGCGTTGGTTTCCGGCCGACGGTCTGGCGCCTTGCGCGTCGTTACGGGCTGCGCGGCAGCGTCGCCAACGATGGCGATGGCGTGCATATCCATGTCTGCGGTACGGCATCGGCGCTCGAAGCCTTCGTAGTCGGCCTGCGCTGCGAGGCGCCGCTGTTAGCGCGGATCGATAGTATCGAGCGCCACCCGGCGCCGTTGTTGCCGCCGGACGCCGAGTTCGCAATCGCCGCCAGCAACAGCACTGAGGTCCACACCGGCGTCGCGCCGGACGCGGCGACCTGCGCCGACTGCCTGCAGGAAATATTCGACCCGTTCGCACGCCGCTTCCGCTACCCGTTCACCAACTGCACGCATTGCGGTCCGCGCTTATCGATTGTCGAAGCGATTCCCTACGACCGGGCGACGACGACGATGCGGGCGTTTGCCTTGTGCCCGGCGTGCCGCGCCGAATACACCGCGCCGGACGACCGCCGCTTCCACGCGCAGCCGATTGCCTGCTACGCCTGCGGCCCGCGTGCTTGGCTGGAGCGCTATGACCATGCGCCGATTGCCGTTGAAGCGCTGACGACGCTGGACGACGTCGACGCCGCGTGCACGCTGCTGCAACGCGGGCATTTGCTCGCGATCAAAGGCCTCGGTGGTTTCCAGATCGCCTGCGACGCCAGCAACGAAACGACGGTGGCGGCGCTGCGCCAGAAGAAGCGCCGGGAAGGTAAGCCGTTTGCGTTGATGGCGCGCGATCTTGAATTGATTCAACGCTACTGCCACGTCGACTGCGCCGAAGAAACACTGCTACGCGGCCCGGCGGCGCCGATTGTTTTGCTGAATCGCCGTGCCGAAACGCCGTTGCTGGCGGCGAGCGTGGCGCCGGGCCTGAACACGCTCGGCTTTATGTTGCCGAATACGCCACTGCACCATTTGCTGCTGCGGCGAATGAATCGGCCGATTGTTTTAACCAGCGGCAACCGCGCGTCCGAGCCGCAGTGCATCGACAACGACGACGCCCGCGAAAAGCTCAGCGGTATCGCCGAATTCTTTTTGCTGCACAACCGGCCGATTGCGCGTCGTGTTGATGATTCCGTCACGCGCGTCGTGCTCGGCGTGCCGCGCGTGCTGCGCCGTGCGCGCGGTTACGCACCGGCAACGCTGCTGCTACCCGCCGGCTTCGGCGCTGCGCCGCCATTGCTCGCGCTTGGCGGCGAGCTGAAAAACACCTTCTGCTTGCTCGGCAACGGTCAGGCGGTGTTATCGCATCACATCGGCGATCTCGAAGACGCCGCGACCGACGCCGACTACCGCCGCGCGCTGCACGACTATCAGCAGTTATTCGCGCAAACGCCGACGCGGCTGGCGATTGACCTGCACCCGGAATATCGGTCGAGCAAACTCGGCCGTGAGATGGCGCAGCAGCACGGGATGGCGCTGGCGGAAGTGCAACACCATCACGCCCACGTCGCCGCCTGCATGGCCGAGAACGGCATCGGCATTGACGCCGGCCCGGTGCTCGGCGTTGCGCTCGATGGTTTGGGTTATGGCGACGATGGCACGCTCTGGGGCGGCGAGTTTTTACGCGCCGACTATCGCGGCTACACCCGGCTCGGCACGTTTAAGCCGGTGGCGCTGCTCGGCGCCGCACAGGCGGTGTACGAACCCTGGCGCAATCTTTATGCGCAGCTGATGGCGGAGATGGGCTGGCCGCGTTTCGTCATGAATTACGCCGAGCTTGAACTGCACGCCTACCTCGACGCCAAGCCGCGCGCGCTGCTCGACGGCATGCTGGCGCGGCGCATCAATAGCCCGCTCGCCAGTTCCTGCGGCCGTTTGTTTGACGCCGCTGCCGCGGCCGTCGGCCTGTGCCGCGACCGCGTGCAATACGAAGGGCAGGCGGCGATCGAATTCGAAGCGCTGGTTGACGCGCAAACGCTGCACGACGAGGGCGACCAGCTCGCCTATCCATTCACGATTCCGCGCCTGCCCGGCAGCCGCTTGCCGTACATCGAGCCGCACGGCGTATGGCAGGCGCTGCTCGGCGACTTGATTTTGCGCACGCCGGCGCCGGTGATCGCGGCGCGTTTTCATAAAGGTTTGGCGCTGGCGATTGTCCGCATGGTCGAGCAGGTCAGCGTTGGCACCGGCAGCGAAGCGCCGCTGCGCACGGTGGCGTTATCCGGCGGCGTGTTTCAAAACCGGGTGCTGTTTGAACAAGTCGAGCGGCGTTTAACGCGCCTCGGCTTCCGCGTGCTGAGCCACGCGCAAGTGCCGGCGAATGATGGCGGGCTCGCGCTCGGCCAAGCAGTGATCGCGGCGGCGCGCGCGTTGCCGGCCGGTTTGAGCGCTGCGGCATGAAAACATTAAACAAAATGACGCGGTTGGCGGGCATCGGCCGGCACGGCGGGGCTTCTGCTGCTGTTGCAAAAACTCACTGGAGTAAGGCTTATGTGTCTCGGAATTCCTGGTCAAATCGTTGACGTTAGCGAGGCCGATAAAGGCTTTGCCGTCGTCAACGTCGGCGGCGTCCGGCGTTCGGTCAATATCGCGTTCGTCCTCAGCCCGGAGCGGCCGGCAGCCGACTGCCTCGGTGATTGGGTGCTGGTCCACGTTGGCTTTGCGATGAGCCGGATCGACGAACAAGAAGCACTGCGCACACTTGATCTGCTGCGCGAACTCGGCGAAATGCAGGCCGAGCTGGACGCGATGCGCGATGCCGATGAAGCCGTCAGCGCGCCCGGCGCCGCCTCTTAACCGCCGCCGATGACCGCCACCGACGCACTGCAAGGGCTGTATCCGTTTCTGCACGGCGGTAAGCGCAGTGCGGAACAGATGGATCTCGCATTGCTCGAATCGGTGCGCCAAAAAGCGGACGACAGCATCGCCACCAAGCAGGCATTTTTCGCCGCGAACGGGCCGGCGCTGGTCGCTGCGGCGCGCGCCGTAGCCACGGTTTATCGCAACAACGGCCGCTTGTTTACGATGGGCAACGGTGGTTCGAGTTGCGACGCCCAGCACGTCGCGGTGGAGTTTCAGCACCCGGTTACGGCCGGCCGGCCGGCGCTGACGGCGGTGAATCTCGGCGCTGACACCGCGATGCTGACGGCGGTCGGTAACGATGTCGGCTTCAGCCACGTCTTCGTTCGCCAGTTGATCGCGCTGGCCCGCCCCGGCGATGGTTTGATCGGCTTCTCAACCAGCGGCAATTCCGAAAACCTGCTCGCCGCGTTCGCGAAAGCCAAGGCGCTCGGCGTAACCACGCTGGGCTTCTGCGGCGGCGACGGCGGACGCATGGCGAGCAGCGCGGATGTCGAGCATTGCCTCGTGGTGCCCAGCGCCAGCATTCACCGCGTGCAGGAAGCGCACGTCGCCGCTTACCACATCCTTTGGGATCTCGTGCACACCTTGCTCGCGGACGACCGCGGGCATGTTAGGAGTAACGCAACATGAAATACGTCGATGAATTTCGCGATCCAGAAAAAGCCCGCGCGCTATCTGCCGAGATCCGCGCGCTGATCAAAACCATGCCGCAGGCGCGCACACGGCCGTTGCAGATCATGGAAGTTTGCGGCGGCCACACGCACACGATTTTTCGCTACGGCATCCAGCAACTATTGCCGGAAGAAGTGGAGTTTGTGCACGGCCCAGGCTGCCCGGTTTGCGTGTTGCCGATGGGCCGCGTCGACGATTGCGTGGCGCTGGCGCAGCGGCCGGAAGTGATATTCACGACCTTCGGCGATGCCATGCGCGTGCCGGGTTCCAAGCTCAGCCTGCTGCGCGCCAAGGCCGAAGGCGCGGACGTACGGATGGTCTATTCGCCGCTCGACGCGCTGAAGCTGGCGCAGGCTAATCCCAGCCGCGAAGTCATTTTCTTCGGCCTCGGTTTTGAAACGACGATGCCGAGCACGGCAATGACGATTCTGCAGGCGCAGGCGATGGGCTTGAAGAATTTCTCGCTGTTCTGCAACCACATCACCATCATCCCGACGATCAAAGCGATTCTCGACTCGCCCGATCTGCACCTCGATGGCTTCCTCGGCCCGGGCCACGTCAGCATGGTGATCGGCACGCGGCCGTACCAATTCATCGCCCGCGACTACGGCAAGCCTATCGTCGCCGCCGGCTTCGAACCGCTGGATATTCTGCAGTCGGTTTGGATGGTACTGAAGCAGATCGCCGAAGGCCGCGCCGAAGTGGAAAACCAGTACGGCCGCGTGGTGCCGGAGAACGGCAACGCGGCGGCGCTGGCGGCGGTGCAGGAAGTATTCGAGCTGCGCGAATTTTTTGAATGGCGCGGCCTCGGCTCAATCGACCATTCCGGCGTTCGCGTGCGCGCCAAGTACGCCGCGTTCGATGCCGAACACAAATTCCCAGTGCCGAATCTGAAAATCGCTGACCCGAAATCCTGCCAGTGCGGCGAGGTGTTGAAAGGCGTGATCAAGCCGCAGCAATGCAAAGTATTCGGCAGCGCCTGCACGCCGGAAACGCCGCTCGGCTCATTGATGGTTTCGTCCGAAGGCGCTTGCGCCGCGCACTACAACTACGGCCGTGTCGATACCGGCTTCAAACGCGGTGGCGACGAAGCTGCCCGCAAGGTGGCGGCATGAGCACGCACCCGAGCGGCACCGTGTTGCCGCTGTCGGCGCTGGTCGGCAAACGACGGCGGCTGCAGGACAGCCGCATCAACATGGCGCACGGCAGCGGCGGCAAGGCGATGCGCGACTTGATTCAGGATGTTTTTGTCGAAGCCTTCGATAACCCAGCGCTGAACGCGCTCGAAGATCAGGCGGTGTTTTCGCTCGCCAGTTTGGCCACGCACGGTGATCGACTCGCGTTCACGACTGACACGTACGTCGTCGATCCGCTGTTCTTCCCCGGCGGCGACATCGGCACATTGGCCGTTGCCGGCACCGTTAACGATCTCGCGATGAGCGGCGCCAAACCCCTGTATCTATCCTGCGGCATGGTGTTGGAAGAAGGCTTGGAGGTTGAATTGCTGCGCCGTGTGGTCGCCAGCATGAAGCGCGTTGCCGACGAAGCCGGCGTCACCATCGTCACCGGTGACACCAAGGTCGTCGAGCGCGGCTCGGCCGACAAACTTTTCATCAATACGGCCGGCGTCGGCATCGTTCCGCGCGGCGTCGAAATCTCGGCCAGCCGCGCACAGGTTGGCGACGTGGTGATCGTCAACGGTTACCTCGGCGATCACGGTACGGCGATTTTGATCGCGCGTAATTTGCTGGCCTTGTCCTCCGATATCGCCAGCGACTGCCAGCCGCTCGCCAGTTTGATCGCGGCAATGCTGCAGGCCTGTCCAGACATCCACTGCCTGCGCGATGCCACGCGCGGCGGGGTAGCGACAGTGCTGAACGAATTTGCGCAAAGCTCGAATGTCGCGATCCGCCTGCGTGAAGCCGCATTGCCGTTGCGTGAAGAAGTGAAGGGCGCCTGCGAAATCCTCGGGCTGGATCCGCTGTACATGGCGAATGAAGGCAAGCTGGTAGCGGTGGTGCCGCGTGACGCCGCCGCCGCCGTGCTCGCCGCGATGCGCGCCCACCCGGCCGGCGTCGACGCCGCGATCATCGGCGAAGTTGGTGAGCGGCCTGCCGGCATCGTCGTCCTGCAAACCGCGTTTGGCGGCGAGCGCATCGTCGATATGTTGGTCGGCGAACAGCTGCCGCGGATTTGCTGAGGCGTTCGAGTATGTCGGCGCAGCTATGCACGAGCTGAGCATCACGCGCAATGTCGTCGCGATCTGCGCCGAGCAGGCCGCAGGCGGCAGAGTGCGACGGGTGACGTTGGAGATCGGGCAGTTAACGGCGGTGTTGCCGGCCGCAGTGCGCTTTTGTTTTGAGTTCTGCGCGGAAGGCACCGCGTTGGAAGGCGCGCTGCTGGAAATTATCGAAACACCCGGCGGTGGCCGCTGCCGCGCCTGCGGCGGCGCGGTCGCGTTGGTGGAACGCTACGGCCGCTGCAGCTGCGGCAGCAACGACATCGAGCTGACTGCGGGTGAGGCGTTGAAGATACGAGAAATGGACGTCGTTTGACTGGCTGTGGCGTGGTTTGCGGTAATGTATTTAGAGAAATCGGCGAGTAGTGGAATATCGAACGTATATTCTATTACTCAAATGAAAACACTGTAGTCGTGAGTGCGAGCTGTGGAATTGAGCAATAAGCCTAGCGACGCGGCAATCGTCGAACTGCGAAATTTTACGCTGGTCAGCCCGGCGCCCGTCCCTGCGCGCGCGCTGCGCTTTAGTGCTGGCGAATGGCGCCGGCTGGCCGGTTTATATGGCGTCGTTGGCTTGCTGCACGCATTGGGCTGGGGCCTGTTTTTGCACTATGCCGCGCGTTATCCGGCGTTGGTCGGGCTGGGCTTCACCGCCTATATGTTCGGCCTGCGCCACGCGTTTGATGCTGACCACATCGCTGCCGTTGATGACACCGTTCGCTACCTCGCGCAGCGTGGCCAGCGGCCGCTCGGCGTCGGCTTCTTCTTCTCGCTCGGCCATTCCACCGTGGTGTTCTTGCTCGCGCTCGGCCTGATATTTCTCACCAACGCCACCAAGACCTACATGCCAGGGCTGCGCGAGATCGGCGGTCTGATCGGCGCCGGAGTTTCCGGTGTGTTCCTATGCACCATCGGCGTGCTGAATCTGTTCTCGCTGCTTGCAATCCTAAAAATCTGGCGTGGCGCCGGCAGTGGCCAGCACAGCCACGCCCACCTTGAGCAGCTGCTCGCAAATCGCGGCCTGTTGAATCGCTTATTCGGTGGCCGCCTGCCGGCGTTGATCCGCAGCAGCTGGCAAATGTACCCGCTCGGGTTGTTGTTCGGGCTCGGCTTCGATACCGCGTCCGAAATCGGTTTGCTGGCGATGACGGCAACCGCCTCGGTCGCCGATCTCCCCGCTGCCGCCGTGCTATCGCTGCCGTTGTTATTCGCTGCCGGCATGACGGCGATGGACACCACCGACGGCGTGCTGATGGTCAAAGTCTACGACTGGGCGCGCTCGAACCCGGCGCGAAAAATCTTCTACAACCTAACTACAACAGGCCTTTCGGTTGCCGTCGCGCTATTGATCGGCACCATCGAACTGCTGCAAGTCTTCATCTCCGTCGCCGAACTGGATGGCAGCTTCTCCCGCTACATCGCCAGCCTCGACTTCGGCAGCCTCGGCTACGTCGTCGTCGGCCTGTTCCTCAGCGCCTGGGCCGGCTCGATTGCGCTGTGGAAATTCGGCCGCTACGAACAACGCTACGGCGGGCAGCTCGCGGTTCACGCGCACGATCACACCCACGCCGACGGCAGCCGCCATAGCCACCCGCATCCGCATTTGGAGTAAATAAAGCCTGGGCGTTCCCTTTGGAAACGCGCCTATGTGGCCATCCAGATTCGATGCCAGCCAAGCGCAGTAAATCCCTTCTGGGTAAGGCCGGACGCTCACGTATTACTCCTCGCTCGGCAATCTCGGTAATTCTACGCACTGCCGCTTAAATTAAAGCTTCTCTGGTTGCTTCATCCCGTAATGTTTGATCAGTTTCTGCATGATTTAGTCTGAGAGAACGGCGCTCAGTCGGCTAAGGCCTCTATGGGGACATCAAGAAGCTGAGTCAATACTCAACGCCCGTGCACATCTGGGCGCTGATCGTTATTCGTGGCGATACGAAGGGTATGCAATGGCTACCCGCTCTCGATCCAGCTGCTCAAGGCAGGAATCGATAGTCGAGATAGGGCATTCAGCTGGCACGTCGATCGAAAAGCAGCCGTATTGAGGGAGTTGCACTGTATTGCAATCTAAGGTGCGTAATTGGGCTAGAACTTTTTCTATATTGCCGCCGTCGGCGATTCTCAGAAGCCAGATTGTCGTTCGGTTGGATTTTTTCTTATATACCCAGGTAGAAATAAATCCATTTTCATCAAAAATTGGGGCGATAACGTCGCCAACGGATAAGTCTTTTACAAATAAAGGCGAAGTTTCCAGTCGATATGTGTCATCAATCTTGGTGAAGGGAAGTCCCTCTACGGCTACGGGAGGCCATCCATCTTCCACATCTAAAGAAAACTTTAACTCGACTGTCACGAATTGCAATGTAGCCCTGCTTGTCATAAATAACTGTGAGAGCCAGTTTCGCTGTGGTGAGCGACTTGCGCAACCTACGGCGGATACGGTTGATTCTGCTCAGCGTCCAATTGACAGTGAGCGCTATTGGCCGTCGATGATGCGATTCAGCTCTTCCAGCACCTGGGGCAACTTAATTCCAGCCGGAGAAAGTTCTGTTGCCGGCCAATTCTCGACGATCCCTCCGGATAGCTCGTAGGTTCCAAATCTTCCATTTGTGCTTGACAGAAAGCGATCTTTTTCTATTCTTTCAGAATGAAAAATTTTTTCCTTTATATAAAATGAGTCATATCCTCTGCGCGCGAAGAAGATATACGTGTGTCCTATCTGGCAGCAGTGTGGATCTAGCTCTTGAACGGTGCCGCGAGTTATAAAATCGACACTTGCGCTAAGGTCCTCACCCTTTACCACTTGCTCCACTGCAATTCGTGCGTAATCAATGAACGCGTGACTTTCTGGGCTGGAATTGTGGAGTGAAGCCACCGTGCCAATAAAAATAACGTCAGACGCCATAACTTTTTCTTGGGTGCTATATTCCCGAGTCAGTCTGGCCTCCGCAGGTGCGAAATAAAATCCGACTATTGCGATTAAAATGTGTACGCGGATGCGCATTAGACAATTCAGGGTTGTTGCTGATAGTTCTGATAGGTTGCAGCGTTCGGGGTTATCGAGTGCTGCGGGGCGCCTGCCGACTCCTGACGAATAGTAGCTGCGTTGGCGGTCACCCGCTTGGTTGGCTTAGCGCAGACGCAGATATATTATTTGCCAATAGTTATTTGATATTTCCAGCCTGACCTCTATTTCCATTTCCTTTTGGGTCATGGCAATCGCGTAATTCGCCTGGCGATTTGTGCCAAATCAGATAAGTTTCAAATGATGGTGATTTGAGATCTTGTTGCAAGGCGGACTGAAATTTAGGCCAGCTTGATACGATAGGAAGATCTAAAAAATCGGCTCCATACCAAAGCGCAATTCCCTCAGCCTCAATACTTACATCCTTGAGGACTTTGAGAAGGTGTGTATTGTTTGGATCCGCATCGTCCACAGCTTTTCGTTGCTCCTCTAGGTATATTTCATCGAAGGGTCTCCCGTAAGGCATCAATAGGTAGACGTTTGCGGTTGTTTCAAAAATGCGATTTGAAGCATCGCTGATCAATCCCTCTCTGGGGCACGGTGCTAAATGCCCCCAAAGGTTCTCGCTGAAATTTACGGGCATTTTTGCCAAAGCAAATTGTGTCATAGGCCGCCCCTGTCTTCTCGATTATATCGTTCGCGCATTTCACCTGACCTAACTGCGCTGTCCGCGCGGTCAATGTCTCCAGATGTTGTCGGCCTTGCGTCAGATCGCGTAGTTCGAGATTTTCCTGTACTTGGATCCGTGTGAACTTCTGAAGTGTGAGTGTGGCTTTGGAATTCGGAATTCGAGGAATTCGGTAACACGTCACTATTTACACTAATTCCCTCTGCCCAGTGTCCTGTTCGGCGCGTGGCTTGCGGCCACGTTTGCGTGGCATCACTGGCCGGTTGAGCTGACATTCCAGCTCCCGCAAACGGTTCTCATCCATGAGAGGCCGGCCGATACGCCAGCCGGCTCTCAGTCTGGCTTCCAGGGCCGGGTCCGATACGATGTCCAGGAAATCTGTAAAGCTAGGCACCCGCTCCAGCAGCGGCTTGACATCGACGAGTGCGTCGTTCCGACCTGCCAGACGCGCACGCACGCTTGACCAGGGCCAGTCGGCCGCATGCGCAAGCCGTTTCGCCCTCACGGGATTCAGGGGCACGTATCGCCCGCCGCCAGCAGATGCGCTTCATCCATCGCACCGAACCGTAGCGGCCTTGGAACAGGTGTTCCGTCACGCGATTGCGCGCATTGACAAAGCCCGTGTATCGGCAGTGCGTCGCCGCCAACGCCCGGGCCAGTCCGATCATGTCTTCCGGGACCCGCACCAGATGCACATGATTGGGCGTCAGGCAGCAGCTGCAGACGGATACACCGGCATTGCGGCAGCTATCGGCAAGCAGATCGCGATACAACGCCTAATCGGCGTCCCAGAAGAAGACGGGCGCTCGGCGATTTCCCCGCTGCGTGACATGGTGCGGAACGCCAGGAACTACAATCCGTCCGATGCGTGCCACGGTCTCCTCCCAAGCCTGGATATGGCCAGAATATTAGTTAATGAGTAACGTGTCCCAGTAATTCCTTGGTGCGCGACTACGAGCGTCTCCCTGAAACCTTGACTGGATTGCATTTCGTTATCTTTGCCATGCTCATGCTGACTCATACCCAGCCTTTATTGAAAAGCGCCGTAGTGCATAACACGCTCTAATGAAGTTGTTTAAAACTCCAAATTTTTTCAATAATAATTGTCCCGTGGGGATTTTCCTCTAAGTGCCATACAAATGTCCCCGACACATCTACGGAGAAACGTACGGCACCAGGCAATCCGTCATTCTGGTCTATTGCATTATCGAAGGTGTCTAAGCCGGAGTCATGTCTTCGGCTTTTCGTGTAGTAAGGAATTAAGACGGCGTTTGGGCAGCGAGTGTCGCTAAGGTTGCTATATTCGAGTGAGTCAGTAAAAAAAATGGCTTTAAGTCTAACGGGATGATTATTCATTTCTAGCCCTTTCTCAACCAGCGAGCAAATCGATGTATGGATCTCTACTCTGGATTGGGCGTGAGCATTAAAATTCACATAGAGCAAAAAGACAATAAAAAATAATTTTTTCATTAGCACGGCCCTCCTTGGGCGCATCGTGCATCTGTTGATACTTGGGCCGCATTTGAAATTGCTTTATCTTGTTCACTTTCGGTCATTCCAGGGTATCCAAGGCCGGTGTGAAAACCTAGGCCCTGAAAGACGTCAGCCTGAGTGCGATATGCGTTTAGTTCGGTCCGATATTCGGCCTGTTTGGTATTCGGATATCCGGACTTTGTGTAATCAACTTCGTGTCGTGCCTCATGTGCCACTGCGCCAGCCCCCGTTGCGCTTTTTAGATCGGAAGGCGACATCGTAGGGTTTGCTTTAGAATAATTGCTTGAAAATTTTGAAACTTGCGAGACATCTACATTTATTGTGTTGTTCTTATCCGCGCTCGCTAATACTCGTGAAGGGAGAGAAGAGGCTTTAATGGTAACTCCATTTTTATCGCCAGCAGTGCCTAGATAATTCACAACGGTAGATACCTTTTGGAAAGCATCTGATTTGGGATCGAGCGTAGTAAGCGCCATGCTTATTGTGGATACGAAGTCGTCGATGGTACCGCATTCAAATTCGCTGCCGCTACAACTATACATCCCAGTTGGGTCGATATAGGCGAACGGATTATTGTTGCCGTAACTGTAGCGATTAAAAGTAAAGGGGCTGCCGGTAAAGCCGATCGGATCGATGGACATGAATCTGCCGATGGCTGGATCATAGAATCGCGCTTGGGCGTAGGTCAGCTGTGATTCAGCGTCGTAGGCGTGGCCGGTGTAGCCGATTTTGTCGTTGACACCGTTGAGCTTTTCGCCGTACGGGCCGTAGTGCTCGCGCCAGACGGTGCTACCGCTGGTGTTGGTGGCTAGACGTGGCGATCCGAGCAGATCGGCGTGCAGATAGGTCGGGACGCCGTTCGCGGCTTCGACGATGGTTTTGCCACCAAGCTGCAGGTAGTTGGTGGTGACACCGGCGCCGCTGCGTAAGAAGTGCGTTGCCAGGGTGCCGCTGGCGTCGTAAAGCGTGTATTCGGTCGTGCCGTCGGCTTTCGTGGTTTTGATCCGCTTGCCGTTGCCGTCATAGGCGTAGGTGGCACCGGCGGCGCTGGTGATCTGGTCGTTGGCATTGAGCGTGAAACTGCGGATGCCATCGCTGACCATGGCGCCACGGCTGTTGTAGCTGTAGGTGCGTGTGGCGGTGGTTACGGTTTGCGTGACCGCGGTGGCACCGCTGAGATTGCTGAATGACGCCGTTGTCGCTGGCGGGGTACAGGCAAAGCCGCTGCAAGGATCGATGGGCTTGGGGTTGGGGGATGGCGCTGGACTTGGCGCTGGCGCAGGTGCCGGCGGCGGTGCGGGCGCGGCTGGCGGCGCGGCAAGACCGGCGACGCTGCTCAGGCGGTTGGTTGCGGTGTCGTAGCCGTAGCTCAGCGGATTGGTGCCGGTGCGGCTGATCAGGTTGTTGAGGCCGTCGTAGGTATAGCTGTAGCTGCCCCAGATACCATTGGCGGTTTTCAGCCGGTGTAGGCCATCGTAGGTGAGGTTGTTGACGGTATCGGCGCCGTCGACACCGTCCAGAATCCAGGTGACATCACCGGCTGCGCTGTAGCCGTAGGTTAGGCTTTGCAGTGTCGCGCTGGCGCCGTTCTTCAGCTGCAGCGTTTCTGGCCGCTGGCGGGCATTGAGGGTTTGGCTAAAGGTCAAGCCGCTGCCGGTGCTGTAGTTAGCAATGGTGCCGTTCGGGTGGTACTGGATGCCACTCACCCGGACCGCCGTCAATGCGTTGTTGCAGCAGTAGCCGAGCATCTGCGTCGGTTCGCCGAAGGCGTTCGGGGCGTAGTCGACCCGCAGTGCATCAGGATACTGGTGGCTGATAACGTTGCCTAGGCTGTCATAGCTATCGAGCAAGGCAAAGGTACGCGTGTCGCCGGCGATATTAGCGGTCTGCGTTTCGAGCAAATTGCGTTTGTTGTAGGTGTAGGTCCAAGTGGCCGTTGGGTTGCTGACGCTGAGACGGTTGCCGACCGCATCGTAGGTGTAACGGACGTCGCCGGTGGCGTCAGGGTAGTGCAGCAGCGTCGGCCGGCTGAGCGCGTCGTAGTTCATTGTGACTGCGCCCGCTGGTGCGGTAGACGAGCAGGCGGCCGTGCTGGCTTGGCCGCGGGCTTGCCATAGCATCCGCCCCGCAGCATCAAAACCGTTTAGCGTAGCGCCGCCTTCGGGTTCAATTTTTTTGCAGAGGCGCTGGTAACTATCGTAGACCCAAGTTTGAGTGAGGCCCCCTTGCGTGGCCGAGGTGACCTTGCCGAACACATCGCGGTTGATTTGTGTCGTTTGGCCTTCTGGCGCTGCAATTGTGGTTGCAGCCTTATTGTCGGGCGCGCCAAAGGCTTGGTAGGTTGTGGTCGTGATATTGCCGCTGGCATCGGTGACCTGTACGCGGTTGCCGGAGAGATAAGCAATGCTTTCCAGCACGGTGCCGTCGGTCGCCTGCATGCGGACCATGCGACCCAATGAGTCGTAGCTGATGGTGGTGCCGGAGCTTATGTTCGGGTCGGTGCTGCTGTACGACGTAAACGTCATTCGATCCGCGTAGTCGTAACGCATCCGTTGGTAACGCGCGACGCCGGTTGTGGTGTCGCGGTCTTCCACCAGCACAGGGCGTAGTTCGGCGTCGAAGTACATGGTTTGCTGGTGCCGGCCGACGATTTTGCGTCCGCGCCAGCTGCCAACGGGAATGCCAAGCTCGCTGGCCGTTAATTGCACGTAGGTCATCGCTTCCGGCGCCCAGGCGACGGTATCGGCGGACGGGAAGTACATGGACGTAATACGCCCTAAGCCGTCGCGACCCATCGTCCACGTGGCGCCGAGCGCATTGCTCATCGACGTTAGCTCGCCGAAGTCATTGACTGCCATCGTCATTTGCGTGGCGTCAGGCAGGCGCACCGTGCGAGCGGTGCCGCGATAGTAGTTGGAGTACGTCGTGACGTCGCCAAGCGGGTCTGACATTGTTGCCAACTGCCCAAGCGCGTCATAGCTCATGTACGCCTTCGGAAGGCCGAATGCGGTGACGCTGGTGATCTCACCTTTTGCGCCGTAGGCCATGCGCATGGCTTCGGTGCCGTTGACGCTCATCGCCAACGGCTTGTCGATAATCCACTTATTTAAATCGGTGTAGTACGTCAGCGTTGTGGTTTTGGCGGGGCCGCCAGCGCTATTAGACTCAACCATTTGGCCGGGCATATCGAAGCCATCGAACTGCGACCACGTTGTTGTGTAGGTTGTCCCGTCCTGGGTTATATCGCGGCGGGTTAGGTTGGCTTTGAAGTAGGCGGCATAGCTGGGGTTACGGTAATAATAGGATGGGGGAGTAAAAATTCCATCTCCACCACTGGGTGAGAAGCCATAGTAATGCCCTAGCGCATACGTGCTGTCCGTGCGACGAACTAGAGTGCCCGATGGCGAAGCCGTTGCTTCGCTAAGAATCTGCCCTTCCGAATAATTGCGGTGGGCATCCGCTGTGATTTTAGTCGTCGAGCCATCGGGGTTAGTGATCGTTAAAACCTTTGCGGCCGGTGCGAGTCCATGCGTCACCCCATAGTAGTTCGACGGTTGCGTATAGGAAAAATTCCAGGTTGAGGTTGGCATCCCAGAGCCACTATAGGTTTTTGATTGGAGGGCAAAGGAACTAAAATCAATGTCGCCGCCACAGGAACCAATTCCTGCCCAATACCCTTCATGGCCATTTTCGACGCTGATGCGGCCATTCGTCAGCCCTCGAAAGCTGTATTGCGCTGTAAGCCCAAATGGGGTCGTTATCGAACCCAGAGCAGACACCCCGACGATACATGATGATGTTCTGCCTCCTGGGGGAAGAGCGGCGTCATCCATGTTGTAACGCCAGGTGCTGCCATCAGGCCGGGTTACCGTGCGTAGAACAGTGCGCGGCGCGTTAGCGTAGTGAATATGGTTTTCGTAGCTGTAGGTCCAGGTGCGAGGCGGCGAAAGTGTCCCGCCTGCAGTGACGGATGTAATGTAATTGGGATTGGTGGATCCGTAGGCAAATTGAACGTAGCGACCGTCGCTCGCTGTGATTGAGGCCAGACGACCCGAAGCATCATAGTTATAGTTGACGGCGTTGCCATAGACATCGACAACCTTGGTTGCGACAACAGAAAAACGCGTGATAGGAATCGAACTGCCGTAGTCGTTAACGATGGCTGGATCGGCAAAATCGTTTTCGCCGGTCAATCGGTCGAAATAATAGGTCGTGCCATCCGGCGCAGTGCCAACAAAGCTTTCGCCGATGACTTGGCCCTGCGCGTTTTTCAAGTTTGTGCCGCAGCTAATCCGCCAATTGCTCTTGGTTAGATAGGGGCTGTTTCCCGATGCGTTCGGCGCCGGGTCGTGACTATTCGCAGGGATCGGCGTGTAGCCTTCTCGATTCAGAATCAATTCATCTGTCGCCCCAGGCATCGCGAGATGGTACCCGGAGGACAGCCCCAGTGCTGACACACTCGCGCTGTTTTCGACGGGAGACGTGAAAATATTAAATACTTCGGGTAAACCTGCCGAGCAGCTATTGGTTTGCCAATTGTCGTAATGAGGCCGGCTCGGATATCCACCGCCGACGTCTTGAAGAGCAGGGGCTCCATCTGTTGGCGGAATTGTCACCCAAATCCGAGGCACTTCGAGTTGCCAGTCGTCAAAGCGGTTGAGCGGTAGTGTAGAACCGCTGCCGAAGGTCTGCTGGTTACCCAGTACAAGTCGCCGGGACACCGCGATAGAAGGCCCGGTGCCGGGTAGCGAGAGATCGGTCTGGCGAAATTCGAGTGCGCCAGTGTACATACTGAACTGCTCGCCGAGATCGGCACCAACCTTGCCAGGCACGTCGTCATGTGCCATCGCCATTTCGGTTTTGTACGGCCCGTCGACGCTCTGCGCGAAGGCGCTTGCCGAGAGAACGAAAGACAATACGAGCCCGAGCAGCCGGAGTCTCCGGCTGTTGATTTTATGGTTCAAGTTGCGCCCCTGAGTTGAGGCTGAAGAATAAACAACGCAGCCACAAAAATCTGTGAACTGACGCACAGTTCGACAAAATTTATGTGCAGGGTCGATGCTCCTGTTATTCGAGTGACTGAGCCGGGCGCATTGAATTTGTCGGTATCTAGGTTGGCTGTAAGCCGACGTCGGTTCGAGATTTATATGGCGGCAGGGTTGGCAATGAAGTCCGCCAAGCCAGGGCATGTGGTTGGACGCGGCGAATAAAGTGAGATAGCGCTGGCAGACCGCTCAGCGGTCCGTACTTTCCGGCATCACGATGGTGAACGATTCGCTGTCGTCGTCGTACGTGAACAGCTCGGCGTAGCGGCCCCACATGGTTAGCGCGCGCAGGGTTTCTTCGGCGGCGTTGTCGCTGAGGTAGTCCTCTAGTTCTGATAAGAATCGAACGCGCGGCGCGCGGTGGCCGGGGCGTTCGTCGAGGACGTTGCGGATGTGGGCGGCGAGGGGGATGCGGGTGACGAGTTGCCGCGCGAAGCTGCGTTTGCGGGCTTGGGTGTCGGCTTCGGCGAATTCTTTGCCGATGGTGGTGAGTTGAATGTCGCCAGCGGCGACTTCGGCGTAGCCGAGCATTTGGAGTGATTCGGCGATTGGGAAGAGTTCGTCGATGGCGAGTGAGAGTTCATCGGCCAGCAGTGGTAAGTCGGCGCGGCCGAGGAAGACATCGGAGGCCAGGGCTTCGATCAGGCCGGCGAGTAGATTGGTGGAGATATCCGGCAGCCGCTCGCCGATCGACAACACTGCGGCTGGCCTGCCGTAGGTGGAGGCGCGGGCGGTCATGCGGGCGTAGATTTCGTCGACGAGCTGGCGAAAGCGCGGGTCCAGGCGGTTGCGCGGGTGCTGGAACGGCACTTTGATTTCCGATACAACGCGGCCGGGGTTCGACGAAAACACCAGGATACGGTCGCACATGAACACCGCTTCTTCGATGTTGTGGGTGACCAAGAGCACCGATTGGATCGGCAATTTCTTTTCGGTCCAGAGGTCGAGGAAGTCAGTGCGCAGCGTTTCTGCGGTCAGCACGTCGAGCGCTGAAAAGGGTTCGTCCATCAGCAGAATTGTTGGATCCGTTACCAGCGCGCGGGCAAAGCCGACGCGCTGGCGCATGCCGCCAGAAAGCTCGCGCGGGTAGGCGTTGGCGAAGCCATCGAGGCCGATGACATCAATCGCCTGAAGCGCGCGTTCGCGCATTTCTTTCGGCGCTGTGCCTTGGGCTTCGAGGCCGGCTTCGACGTTTTGCAGCACGGTGAGCCAGGGGAACAGCGCGAAGCTTTGGAACACCATTGCGATGCCTTCGGCCGGGCCGCGCAGCTTCTGGCCGCGGTAGATGACATCGCCGCCGCTGGCTTTGATCAGCCCGGCGACGATGCGCAGCAGCGTTGATTTGCCAGAGCCGGAGCGGCCGAGCAAGCCAACGATTTCGCCGCGGTGCAGGCGCAGGTCTACGGCTTCGAGCACGGTTAAGGCATCGCCGTTCGGGCGCTCGAACGAGCGGCGCACGGCGCGAACGTCGAGGACGGCGGTGGGATCGGAATTGCTAGTCATGCGCGCTCCGGGAGTTCGCCTATTCGGTGCCGGCGAGGCGTTCGGCGCCGCGGTATAGCGGTCGCCACAGCAAACGGTTGAAGCTGACAACAAACAACGACATCACGGCAACGCCGAGCACCACCCGCGGGTAGTCGCCAGCGCTGGTGGCTTCAGCGATGTAGCTGCCGAGGCCGTGCGCTTGCAGGCGGGTGTCGCCCCAGTTCACGAGTTCGGCGACGATGCTGGCGTTCCACGAGCCACCGGCGGCGGTCATCGCGCCGGTCACGTAATACGGCAGGATGCCGGGGATCATCGCGCGCTTCCACCACAGCCAGCCGCGTAGATGCAGATTAGCGGCGGCATCGCGCAAGTCGTGCGGGAATACGCTGGCGCCAGCGATGACGTTGAACAGGATGTACCACTGCGTGCCGAGTATCATCAGCGGGCTCAGCCAGATGTCCGGGTGCAGATGAAAGCGGACGATGACGTACACCGCGACCGGGAAAAACAAGTTCGCTGGAAACGCCGCCAAGAATTGCGCGACCGGCTGGGCGACGGCGGCCAAGCGCGGGTTCAAGCCGATTTTGACGCCGATCGGCACCCAGACCAGGCTGGCGACGGCAACGAGCACGACGACGCGTAGCATCGTCGCGCCGCCGAGCAGCAACACGCGCCCTAGCTCGCCAAAGCCGAGCGTATGGCCGATGAAGCGGATTGCGAGCCAGGCGCCGTAGAGCGCCAGCAGCGTCACCAGTCCATACCAAGCGATATCGACCGCCACCGGCGTCCACGCGGGCAAGGCGCGCTCGCTGCTGCGGGTGTCCCGCTGCGGCCCGCGCGGCACCAGCCGCTGCAACAGGGTAAGGCCGGTTTTGCTCAGCGCGGCAACCAAGCGCGAGCGCTGCAGCATGCGCAACACCCAGGATTCGGGTGCGACTTGCCCGGGTTCGTTGTCGGCGCGGAACTTCTCGCCCCAGGCGATTAATGGCCGGAACAGCAGCTGGTCGTAGAGCACGATGACAACCAGCATCGCGAGAATCGCCCAGCCGATTGCGGCGAGATTTCGGTCTTCGATTGCGGTGGCAACATAGCTGCCGATGCCGGGCAAGATGATCGATTGCTTGCCGACGGTGATGGCTTCTGACGCGACAACAAAAAACCAGCCGCCGGACATCGACATCATCATGTTCCAAATCAGCCCCGGCATTGCATACGGCAATTCCAGTTTTTTAAAACGCTGAAACGGCGTAAAGCGCAGGCTGCGCGTGGCTTCTACCAAATCCGGCGGCAAGGTGCGCAGGCTTTGGTAAACCGAGAACGTCATATTCCAGGCTTGGCTGGTGAAGATCGCGAAGATCGAGGCCAGCTCGGCGCCGAACACGCGGCCAGGGAAAAGACCGAGGAAGAACGTAACGGTGAATGATAAGAAACCAAGAATCGGCACCGATTGGAGAATATCCAGTAGCGGCACCAGCACCCGTTCGGCGCGGGCGTTTTTCGCCGCGAGGCTGGCGTAGCCGATGCTGAACAAAAGCGACAACAGCATTGCCGCCAGCATCCGCAACGTGGTGCGCAGCGCGTAGTACGGCAGCGCGGTCGGCGCCAGGTCGACCGGCATCCGCTCCAGTTGCGATAACGGCGCGCCGAACTGCGACGTGGCGAGGACGATCGCCGCGAACGTGCCGATCAGCAACGCAAACGCGATGACATCCCAACGGCTCGGCAGGTTGCCGCGGGCAAAGCCGCGCACACTCAAGTACGGGTGTGCCAACAGCGCCCGCACCGGTGCCGCAGTGGCGATGCCACCGGCTCGACGTTCTTCGCGCAGCATTTCGTTTGGCTTCATGCGCACCGCAGGGTCGGGCACCGGCAAGGGCGGCGGCGTGCCGCGGCTTACGAGCGATCAGGGTTCAGGGAGGGACAACGCCGCCGATTGTAACGGCTGCGGCTTGCGCGCGGCTTAGTGGGCCGATAATGCTTTTGCGCTAGGTCGGGGCTTTACTCGAACCAGCGATAGAGCGCCTCGGCGATCAGCTGATGCCCGGCGCGGTTGGGATGATTGAACTGCGCCATGAAGCGCGGGAGGCCGCCATCGGCGGCGGCGCGCTGGAATATCTGCAGACTATCGATCAGACCCACGTGGTAGCGGGCGGCGAGTTGGCGGATTTGCGCGGCGTGTTGGTTCAGCGGATCGTTGGGATCATCCAGATTCGCGTTCAGATCTGGCGTCGGCGTGAGCAGAATGACTTTGATCTGCTGCGCCTGAGCGGCTTCGATCATCGTCATCCAGGCGGCGCGCGCCCGATCCAGGCCGATGGCGCGGTCGTTCAGCGCGTAGTCGATCGTCACCACGTCGGGCCGGTGCGCGAGTACATCACGCGTAAAGCGCTCAGCACCCGCTTCGGCGTTTTCGCCGCCGATGCCGCTGACGATGATGTTGATCACTGCGTACGGATAGTGCTCGGCCAGCGCGATGCGGAGCAGGTTTGGATAGGCGTCAAGGCTGCGCGTGCGCGGCGTTTTGAAGTAGCCGGCCGGCACGCTATGGCCGTGACAGACGATGGTCACTGTGCGGTTCTGTGGCCACTGCGCGCGCAGCGCTTGTTTAATCTCGGCGAGATAGTGCGATTGCTCAAGGCCCGGCACGCCGCCGCCGGACCCGACACTAGAAACGCCGCTAGAAGCGCCGCAGGCCGCGAGTAGCGCGCCGATTAGCAACGCAGCAAGCCTAGCGGCCATCGCATCGACCGCCGCGTATTAAGGCCGGCCGACGCAGTCGTAGACAAAGCCTTCGCCGCGCACCCAGGCCGGGTCGTACATATTGCGGCCGTCAATGATCAGCGGCTGCTTCAGCAGCTTTTTCATCGCCGCGAGATTCGGACTTTGGAACACGCGCCATTCGGTGACGACAACCAAGGCATCGGCGCCGATCGGCGCTTCCATCGGCGTTTTCACCAGGGTGAGATCGGCGCGCTTGCCGTAGAGCTTTTCCATTTCGTGCATCGCGACGGGATCGTAAGCGCGCACGCTGCCGCCGTCGGCCCAGATCGCTTCGATCAAATTACGGCTGGGCGCTTCACGTAAATCATCGGTACGCGGCTTGAACGCCAGCCCCCAAACAGCGATTGTCTTGCCGCTAAGCGAACCCAAATGTTTTTTCAGTTTGGTGTGCAGCGTGGTTTTCTGGCGGTTGTTGACCGCTTCCACCGCCTTCAAAATCTTGGCGTCGAAGTTGGCGTCGGCGGCGCTTTTCACCAGCGCTTTCACGTCTTTCGGAAAGCAGGAGCCGCCGTAGCCGGCGCCGGGGTAGATGAAGTGATAGCCGATGCGCGGATCAGCGCCGATGCCAACACGTACTTTTTCGATATCCGCGCCGATGGTCTCGGCCAGATTCGCCAGTTCGTTCATGAAGCTGATCTTTGTCGCCAACATCGCGTTCGCGGCGTATTTGGTCAGCTCGCTGGACTTCACGTCCATGACGATAACGCGGTCGTGATTGCGGTTGAACGGCGCGTATAAGGCCTGCATCGCTTTCGAGGCGCGCAGCGTATCAGCGCCGACGATGATGCGGTCCGGCTTGTTGAAATCGCCGATGGCATCGCCTTCTTTCAGGAATTCCGGGTTCGACACTACGTCGTATTCGATCGCCGCGTTGCGTCCGGCGAGCGTTGTCCGCAGCATCTCGCGTACTTTGTCGGCCGTGCCGACCGGCACCGTCGACTTGCTGATGATGACGCGGTATTCGGTCATATGGGTGGCGATGGTCTTCGCCACTTCGAGCACGTATTGCAGATCGGCGGAGCCGTCTTCGTTCGGTGGCGTGCCAACGGCGATGAATTGATACTGGCCGTGCGCCACGCCTTCGGCGGCATCGGTTGTGAACCGCAGCCGGCCTTCGGCGGCGTTCTTGACCACCAATTCGCTCAGGCCCGGTTCGTAAATCGGCACTTCGCCCTGTTGTAAGCGTGCGATTTTGCCTTTGTCGATATCAACGCAAACAACGTCGTTGCCAACGTCCGCGAAGCAGGCGGCGGTGACAAGACCGACATAACCGGAACCAAAGATCGTGATATTCAATGCGCTGTGCTCTATCCGTGAAGGCTGGAATCGAAATTTTACCATCCGATGATTAACGCGATACGACGCGCGGCGTTGTCTGGCCGTTCGCCGGGTTGTCGCAGCCGCGCCGATCAGGGACGATAGCCCATTGATCTTGATCGGAACACTTATGTCACACCGTGCGCGTGAATGCCGCCTGGCGATGCGCAACGCCAGCACCTACGCCGCTTGGCACGAGGCGGCGCTGGCGCTGGATGTCGAAACCGGGCTCGAAGACTGGAAACACGAAGACGCCTCTGACGATTACGACTGGCGCCTGTTGCGCACGCGTTTAACGCAGATTCGCCGTTACCGGGAGCAGGGGCAGGTCGGCAAGCTGGTGCACCACCTACGCCAGGGCCTGCACTGGAATCTGGGCAATCTGGCGAATCCGCTGCTGTACAACCACGCGAATGTTGGCACTAAGAAGCTGATCGAGGATTACATCGCCGAAGTCGTAACGGCGCTGAATTTCGTCTGCGACGGGGATTCCCCCGATCTCGACGCCGATGCCAAGCTGAAGTTTTTTAAAGACACCGCGGAGTCGTTCGGGCGCTCGGCTTTGATGCTGTCTGGCGGTGCGACGCTGGGCTTGTTTCACGTCGGCGTGGTCAAGGCACTGCTGCGCGAAGACCTGCTGCCGGAGGTCATTTCCGGCTCCAGCGCCGGCTCGATCGTCGCCGCCGTCGTCGGCACGCGTAAGCCGGATGAACTGGTGGATCTGCTCGACCCGCATAACGCCTATTACCACTTCTGGAAGCCGCTTTCGCCGGCCAAGATGTGGCAGCGTGGCGCGATCATGGATCAGTCGCAGATCTTACAAGGCATCAGTCGTAATACCCGCGACTTAACGTTTGAAGAGAGCTATAAATTATCCGGCCGCATCGTCAATATCACGGTGTCGCCGGCCGGCAGCAACCAGTCGCCGCGGCTATTAAATTATCTGACGACGCCGTATTTGTATCTGCGCGAAGCGGTGCTGGCATCGTGCGCGGTGCCATTTCTGTTTCAGCCGGTACAGTTGATGACGCGCGACGAAAATGGCCGCCGCGTGCCCTACATGCCATCACTCCGCTGGACTGATGGATCGTTGAAGTCCGACTTGCCGACGCTGCGGCTGCGGCGGTTGCATAACGTGAATCACTTCATCGTCAGCCAGACCAATCCGCACGTGTTGCCGTTCCTACACTGGGCGCCGGAAGAGCAGGGCTTGGCCGCAACGCTGCGCGAATACGCCTATTCGACGCTGCGCAACTCGGCGCAGTACGCGCTTGGCGTGAGCCGCTTCAGTGTGCCGATTGAAAGTGTGCGCCGTTATCTTGATCACGCTTCGTCGATACTCGATCAAGACTACCGCGGCAATATCACGATCTTGCCGCAGGTGACGCTATGGCGCTATGCGCACGTTACGGCGAACCCGAAACTGGACGCCGTCGAGCGCTTCATCCGCGAAGGCGAGCGCGCCGCCTGGACGCGGATGACCGCGGTTCGCAACCAGACGACGATTACGCTGACGCTAGACCGTTGCCAGCGCCGCCTCGAAGCCCAGGCGGCGTTATCGGTGCAGGCGGCGCCGGCGCAGCGACCGAAGCGACGGGCTAGGGCCCGTTAACGCTTATGCGATCGCAGCGACCGCATGAGCGTTAGCAGGCCCTAAAGCGCGCTAATCCGCGCTTCCTGCTCGCGCAGCGTCGCGATCTCGGCTTTCTGCTGCGCGACGCGGGCGCGTTCTTTCTCGATCACTGCTGGCGGCGCGCCGTTGACGAACTTCTCGCTCGCCAGCCGCGCCTCGTTTTTTTCGAGATCGCCTTCGAGCTTGGTGCGCAGCTTGGCGAGGCGCGCGAGTTCGGCGGCTTTGTCGATCAAGCCGGCCATCGGCACCAGAATTTTCATCGCGCCGAGCAGCGCGGTGGCGGACTGCGGTGCGGCTTCGTCGGCCGCCAGCACACGGATCGATTCGATGCGGGCGAGGAATTCCAGTGACGGCTTAAAGCGCTCGACGCGCTCGGCATCGGCCGCTGAGGCGTCCTGAATCAGCACCGGCAGCGGCTTGCCGGGTGCGATGTCCATCTCGCCGCGGATCTGGCGCACGCCGAGCATGAAGCCTTTCAGCCAATCGACATCAGCTTCTGCGGCTTCGTCGATTCTTTCCGGCTGCGCCACCGGGTACGGCTGCAGCATGATCGTCGTCCCGGATTTCTCGGCTAGCGGCGCAACGCGCTGCCAGATTTCCTCGGTGATGAACGGCATGATCGGATGCAGCAGGCGCAGCCAGGCTTCGAGCACGCGCACCAGCGTGCGCCGCGTGCCGCGCTTGGCGGCTTCGTCGTTGCCTTGCATCACCGGCTTGGTCAGTTCCAGATACCAGTCGCAGTACTCATTCCAGATGAACTGGTAGAGCGTCGCGGATAGGAGATCGAAGCGGTAATTGGCGAAGTGGTCGGCGGCTTCGGCTTCGACTTTCTGCAGCTTCGAGATGATCCAGCGGTCGGCCGTGGACAGCGTGTAGTCGCCGTCCAGCGAAACCGGCGCCGTGCCTTCTTCATCGAGCGCGCCAAGGTTCAGCAGCACGAAGCGCGAGGCGTTCCAGATTTTGTTGCAGAAGTTGCGATAGCCCGCGGCGCGACCCGCGTCGAAGCGGATATCGCGGCCGTTCGTGCACAGCGCGGCGAACGTGAAGCGCAGCGCATCGACGCCGACGGCTTCGATGCCGTTCGGATAATCCTTGCGCGTTTTGGCTTCGATTTTCGGCGCCGTGGCGGGGTTCATCAGCCCGGTCGTGCGCTTGGCGACGAGCGCATCGAGCGTGATCCCGTCGACGACATCGAGCGGGTCGAGCACGTTGCCCTTGGACTTCGACATCTTGTTGCCTTCCGGGTCGCGCACGAGGCCGGTGATGAACACGTCCTTGAACGGCACGTCGTCCATAAAATACTGGCCCATCATCACCATGCGGGCGATCCAGAAGAAGATGATGTCGAAGCCGGTAACGAGCACGCTGCTCGGGTAGAACTTCTTCAGCTCGGGCGTGGCTTCCGGCCAGCCGAGGGTTGCCATCGGCCAGATGTCGGACGAGAACCAGGTATCGAAGACGTCGTCGTCCTGCTTCAGCGTCACGTCCGGGCCGAGGCCGTGCTTGGCGCGGACTTCGGCTTCGTCGCGGCCGACGTAGACGCGGCCTTCGGCGTCGTACCACGCCGGAATGCGGTGCCCCCACCAGAGCTGGCGGCTGATGCACCAGTCCTGGATGTTGTTGAGCCAGTGGAAGTACGTGGTCTTCCAGTTGTCCGGCACGAAACGAATGCGGCCGGATTCGACGGCGTCGATCGCCGGCTGCGTGATCGCCGCACGGCCGCCGGGGCCGGCTGCGCCGTCAAAGCGCGTTTCGCGGGTGAGATCAACAAACCATTGGTCGGTAAGATAGGGCTCAAGCACGGCGCCGCTGCGGTCACCGCGCGGGACTTTCAGCTTGTGGTCTTCGATCTTGTCGACAAGGCCGCGCGGGTAGATCGGCTTGCCGTCTTCGGTGCTTGTGATCGGGGCGGACGCGGCGCTGTCGGCGAGTGCTTCGAGATCGGCGATGATCTGTTTGCGGGCGACGAAGCGGTCGAGGCCTTGATACTTCGTCGGGATATCAGAGACTGACCCTGCCGGTGGGCGAATACTGTCCCCTTTTTTAACAAAATCTTGTCCGATCTTGATGCCGTTTACGGTGATTGATCCGTCGTCAGGACTAGCGTCAACAAACTGATTCCAGTCTTGATGCCGACTCCATTTTATTTTCCCCTCGGGCGTAAAAAGGTTAATCAACGGTAGCTTATGCCGCTGCCCCAACGCATAGTCATTGAAATCATGCGCCGGCGTGATTTTCACGCAGCCGGTGCCGAATTCGCGGTCGACGTAATCGTCAGCAACGATTGGAATCTCGCGGTTGCACAGCGGCAGGATCACGGTCTTGCCGACGAGGTGCTGGTAACGCGCGTCTTCCGGATGCACCGCCACAGCGGTGTCGCCGAGCATCGTCTCCGGGCGCGTGGTTGCGACAACGATGTAGTTGCGGACTTCGCCTTCGGCGGTGGTGTAGGTCTCGCCGTTTGCAAGCGGATAACGGAAATGCCAGAGCTTGCCGTTTTCTTCCTCTTGCACCACTTCGAGGTCGGAGATTGCGGTTTGCAGCACTGGATCCCAGTTCACGAGGCGCTTGCCGCGGTAGATCAAACCGGCTTCATGCAGGCGCACGAAGTGCTCGATGACGGCTTTCGAGTACGCCGGGTCCATCGTGAAGGCTTCGCGCGACCAGTCCACACTCGAACCCATGCGGCGGATCTGGCCGCCGATGGTGCCGGCCGAGTGTTGCTTCCAGGCCCAGACCTTTTCCAGGAATTTGTCGCGGCCGAGTTCGGCGCGGGTTGGTTCGCCGGCCACTTTCAGATTACGTTCGACGACCATCTGGGTCGCGATGCCGGCGTGGTCGGTGCCCGGCTGCCACAGCGTTTCGAAGCCGCGCATGCGGTGGTAGCGGGTTAGCGCGTCCATTACCGTGTGCTGGAACGCGTGGCCCATGTGCAACGTGCCGGTGACGTTCGGCGGCGGAATCATGATTGCGTAGGCACCGGGCGAATCCGGGCCGGCGGGCTGCGGGGCAAACGCGCCGCTGCTTTCCCAGGTTTGGCGCCACTGCGCCTCGACGCGCTTCGGGTCGAAAGTTTTGTCCATCGGTAGGATCGGTCTGGTGCGGGCGCTTTGCCGTTAGGGCGCAGGCGCTGGAAAAGGGGCGCTATTGTAGCCGGCTGCGCCGTCGCGTCGGCCGCCGAGCGGCCGTTAGGGCGGGCAGTTTGGGTTTAGATCAGGGCTTGCTGCAACTCGGCCCGCGCGTCACTTCAATCGCGCTGACCACGCCGTTCTTCAATACCGCGGTGACTTGGTTGCGGTTTAGGCAGGTGAAGCTGATGGCGCCGGGGCGCTCTTCGCAAAACAGGAAGTGCTCGGCGTTACGCGTATGGCCGCTTTCGTCGAGGTAATTGCCTTGCCGCTTCGAGCAGGCGAAGCCGAGCCCGGAGAGTTTCGATTCGGCGTCCGCCGTGCTGGTGCCGTACGGCAAATTGGCACGGACGCGCTGCTGCAGGCCCGGGTCTGGCGTTTGGCTGAACAGGCTGCAAGCGCTGAGCGTTGTCGCCAGCACTACGGCGGTGGCGACGCCGAACCAACGGCGAGTGGCGGCAGGCATTGGCGGCGTCCTCAGAGGTTGTGCGTGGTCAATTCGTAGCCGCGGTCGCGGTAGAACTTGAAACGGCTGCGTGATTTCGCGCGTTGTTCGGCGTCGCCATCGACAATTTCCAGTACGCGTTCGAAGCGGCTGAAAAACGGCGGGATGTCGGCGCCGAGGTTGATCATGATCTGCGCGTATTCCGGCGGCGGTTCGGTATCGCCGATTAACACCGCTGGTAGCGGTGGTTCCAGCGCAGCTGGCCAGCGTTCGTGGCCGATGAAACTGCCTTGGCGGAAGCTCCATAAGGCGCTGTCGAGCGCATCGGCGGTGGCGCCCGGCGCAAACACGTAAACGCGGCTACCGCTGCCGCTGGCTTTATCGCAAAGCTTGCAGGCGGTGATCACGGCACCGGTGGCGGGGCCAGCGTTTTCGGGGAGGATGTAGAAATCGACGCGCGTCATGGCGTCAGTGTCGGGCTTTCGCGGCTGACTTTCCAGTCGCGCCCCACGGCTTTGCAGGGGGCGCGACTAATCTCAGCTTAGTCTTCGCGCTTGGCGGCGACGTTCAGCAGATACTGCGTCAACAGCGGCACCGGCCGGCCGCTGGCCGACTTGCCTTGCCAAGCGGTGCCGGCGACATCGAGATGCGCCCACTTCATTTTCTTCGTGAAGCGGTGCAAGAACACGGCGCCGATGATTGCGCCGGCTTCGCCTGCACCGATCGTGGCGATGTTCGCGATGTCTGCGAATTCGCTCTTGATCTGATGATCGTACTCGGGCCACATCGGCAGCTCCCAGGCGCGGTCGCCGATCTGCTCGCCTGCGTTCAGCAACTGCCGAGCGAGCCCGGCTTGGTTCGCGAACAGGCCGCTGGCGTGGCTGCCGAGGGCAACAACGCAGGCGCCGGTCAGCGTCGCGATGTCGATACAAATGCTCGGCTCGTACGTGCGCTCGGCGTAGGTCAGGGCGTCGCACAGAATCAAGCGGCCTTCGGCGTCGGTGTTCAGCACTTCGATTGTGATGCCGGCCATGCTGGTCACGATGTCGCCCGGCTTGCTGGCTTGGCCGTCTGGCAGGTTTTCTGACGAAGGCACGATGCCGACGACGTTGATCGGCAGACCGAGCTGCGCGATGGCCGCGAACGTGCCGATGACGCTGGCGCCGCCGCACATGTCGAACTTCATCTCGTCCATCTTCGCCGACGGCTTGATCGAGATGCCGCCGGCGTCGAAGGTCAGACCTTTGCCGACCAAGGCAATCGGCGCCTCGCCTTTCGGGCCGTTCAAGTATTCGAGCACGATCAGCTTCGCCGGCTGGCGGCTGCCGCGCGTAACCGACAATAGCGCGCCCATGCCGAGCGTTTCCATGTCCGCTTCTTCGAGGATCTTGACCGGGAAGTTGTGCGCTTTGCCGAGCTTAACCGCTTCGTCGGCGAGATAGGTTGGGGTGCAAACATTGCCCGGCAGGTTCGCCAGATTTTTTGCCAGCGCCATACCGTTGGCGATGGCTTGTGCTTCGGCTAGGCCGCGTTCGCCGGCCGGCAGATCGCTGCGGCGCGGCACGTCGAACGTCAGGCGTTCGAGTTTGTAAGGGCTCAAGTCTTCGCGGGCTTTCTCGCCGCGCATGGCGTCGAAGCGGTAGAACTCGGCTTCGGTGGCGAGCGCCGCCTGCAGCACATTCCAATGGAAATCACGGCCTTTGATCTGCAGATGGGTCAAGTAGCTGACTGCATCAATCGCCCCCGTGCTGCGCAAAGCCTTGGCCGCGGCGGCGTTGGCTTTGCGGAACGCGGCTTCGTCGAAATCGCGCTCTTTACCGAGTCCGACGAGTAGAATGCGGTCGCAGAACACGCCGCCGACATTGTGCAAAATCAGGCTGCGCCCGAGCTTGCCGTCCATATCCCCGCGGCGCATGATGCTACCGATCATGCCGTCGCTGGATTTGTCGATTGTCTCCGCTGCTTCCGTAGGGTTACGGCGATCGTAGATTCCGACAACCACGCAAGCTACGCGCTGCTTTTCCGGGTTTCCGCTTTTTACGAAGTATTCCATAAGTTATTCCCGTGGTACGAAGTCGGAGCAAGCTGGCAACTATCGCTGCCGGATGTGTAATTTATTGGGGAGCGTGGTCTCAGTACCGCTCGGCCGTATGGGTTCGTCGAAATGTGATTTTGTTGAAACTTTCTGAAGACATTGCGGCGTGAGGCGAATTCTAAATGTTTTTTAGATATTTGCCAGCATTTTCAAGATATCAAAAGTGTGACGTAGTTCCTTGACCTACCGCCTATTTCATGAATTCAGAGGTGGGAAAAGTGGTGTTAAATACCTAACAAAGTTCATATTCTCGTTAGCTATCGCTGCATTCGAAATAATAATCGCCCGCATACGATGAACCGACTGATTCTCGATCGTTATCTGTTTCGAGAGGTAACTGCTGCTTGGGCGGCGGTAACTTTCATTCTGTTGTCGATCATGATTTCGACACGATTTGCCAGTGTGCTGGCGGTAGCGGCAAAAGGCGAATTACCAAGGGAATTGTTACTAAAAGTCGCCTTGTTATCGAGCTTGCGCTACCTGGTAATCTTAATTCCTGCTTCCTTGCTAATGGCAATTCTGCTGTCGCTTGGGCGGCTTTACAGCGATAACGAAATCGCTGCGATGACCGGCTGCGGCGTCGGCCTCAGTCGTTTATATCGGCCATTTTTGCTGCTGGCGGTGGCGTTAACGGCGTTAACGGCGGTGCTTTCGTTCGAAATTGGGCCGTGGGCTGGGCGCCAAGCTGACTTCCTTGTCAAGGATGCCAAACGCTTGGTTCAGTTCACACCATTCGAATCGGGCAGATTTAAGACTGCGTCGGGCGGACGAGCGGTATTTTATACCGCGTCAATTAGTGCCGATGGCGGCCTTCTGGGCCGGGTATTTGCGCAAATTGAGGAAACAGACGGCGGCAGTGTGGTTGTTGCAGCGCGCGGCGTGCAGGCCGCCGATGCCAGCAGCGGCGAGCGGGTGGTGACCTTATTCGACGGTTATCGCTACTTCGGCGTGCCAGGCAACGCGAATTACGATGTTGTGAAATTTGACCAACTGGCGCTGCGCCTTTCGCCGCCGCCGTTTAGCTACATCAATAATCAACGCAAGCTCAGTACAACGTCAGCGTTGCTCGCCAGCAACGACCGGCGCGATTGGGGGGAGCTACATTTTCGGATTGCTGCACCGTTGACGGTTTTAGTGTTGACGCTGCTCGCGGTGCCGCTCGCCCATCTGCGACCACGCCAAGGGCGGTATAGCAAACTGGTCGCCGGAATTTTGATTTATCTGGTGTACGCCAATTTGCTCGGCGTCGGTCAGGCTTGGATCGATAAAGGTAAAATTTCGCCAATAATTGGGCTTTGGTGGGTGCATGCGGTGGTGCTGGCAGCGGCGCTGTGGATGATCGCCCGGCGGCGGAGCCGCGTGTAATGAATCAGCTTGATCGCTACGTGATGAAGCACGTGCTGGCGCTGAGCGGCATTGTTGCACTCGGCTTGGTGACGATCTACACGCTGGTTGTCTTTGTTTCCGACATCAACGAATCTGGCAAAGGCAGCTATGGCATTTGGCAGGTGCTGCAGTACAGCCTGCTGATGGTGCCGTCGAGCCTGTACATCCTAATGCCGATCATCGCTTTGCTCGGCACCTTGATGGGCGTAGGTGTTTTGGCGCGTAGTGCCGAGCTAACCGCGATGCGCGCTTCCGGGGTTTCGTTGGTTCGCATTGGCGCTGCAACCCTAGCTGCCGGCCTGCTGCTCGGTGGCTTCGGTTTTGTGCTCGGCGACTGGTTGGCGCCGGCCGGCGAGCGCGCCGCAACAAACCTTCGGGACGATGCGCGGGGCGAACGCGGCGGGCTTGAGCATTCGCTGTGGCTGCGCGATGCAGACACCATCGTCCGTATCGGCCAACTCGATACCGAAGACCAAGCGCGCAACGTGAATCTCTATCAAATGACGCCGGAAGGCCGGTTGGCCGAGGTTTCATCGGCCGAGCGCGCGCATTATGACGGCGGTCATTGGCAGCTCAATGGCGTTAAGCGCAGCCATTTCGACGGTGATGCGGTGCACGCCGATCAGGTTGATACGCTGCAGGTCGACAGCGGTATTTCGCCGAACGTGTTGCGGCTATTCATTCTTGAAGCGGACAACCTTTCGGTGCGTGGTTTATCGCGTCTCGTCGCGTACATGGACGAAAACCATCTTGACGCGACCAAGTATCGGATCTGGCTCTGGCGCAAACTGGTCGAGCCCCTGACGATTATGGCGATGATGCTGTTCGCGGTGCCATTTGTGGTTGGCACGCTGCGCGACGCCGGTGCCGGCCAACGGCTGCTCGCCGGGGTGCTGATCGGCATCGTGTTCTACGTCTGCAACAAAGTGTCGGTCAGCGTCGGCGATCTCTATCAGTGGCCGGCGCCGATTGCGGCCGGCTTGCCCACCGCAGTGCTGGCGGCTGTTGCGGTGTGGCGCCTGCGACGCGCGAATTAGCGGCGTCTGTTGCGCCGGGGTGTTACTTCGAGGGGTTACGCGGCAGCAGCATGACGTCGGTGCCGCTGAGCCAGTCGTGCGGTAAGCGGCTGCGGCTGTCTAGCCAACGCAGGGCGATTGCGGCCAGTGCGACGGTAATCGCGGCCAGTGCGGCTTCCCGAATGTGTGGGAAATGCGGCGCCAACGTTGGCGAGCGCAGGATGATGGCGGCAGCAACCGGCGTTAAGTTGATGCCCCAGTACGCGAGCATCGCCAGATAACGCACCGCGGCGATCGGCCAGCGCACGGCATCGCCGAGTTCGCGCCGCAGTTGCAGCCGCCACGCGCGCATGCCGAGTGTCTGCCCGCCGCGCGTCCAAAACCAGCCGAAGAACGCGCAGCCGACCAGAAACACCACTGCACGGAGCCCCGCGTCGCCAGGTTTGATACCGAGCACGGGCTGCAGCGGCAGACTCAGCAGTAGGGTTGCCATCGTAATGCCAATCAGCAGCAAACCGTCGTAGATCGCGGCGGCAAAACGGCGCCACAGCGGGGCGGGCAGAATAAGTTCGGACATGGGCGGCGTACGGGAAGGGCGGGCATATTATCGCGGCCGATGCCGTACCGTGCTATTGCAAAATTGCCGTGGGGGCTAATATTGGCGTCTGCCGCATCATTTTGTTGAACAAGGCGTGTCGATGTCGGGTCTAGGTTTACGTCGCCGTTTTCGCTCGCTGGCGCTTGTGGTCGGTGACAAACGGTGTCGCTGTCGTTCAGCGCAGAGCTGCCGCTGATTCCATCGAACCCGTCTTTTTCGAAATTCCTTACCGGAGCCGCCGCTGCGCGGAACCTTATGACCATCGCCGAAACCGCTGTTCCTAACACCGCAATTGCCGCCCCGGAAGAGGCGCAGATTGCAGCGTTGAACGCAAAATACTTGCCGCTGAGCTTTGACGAACGGATTCGCCAGCTTTATCTCGATTTTGCTCCCGAGCAGGTCTTGGTTACGTCGTCGTTCGCTGCGAACTCGGCTTATTTTCTACACATCATTTCGCGCATTCGGCCCGAGCAGGTCATCCATTTCATCGATACCGGCTACCACTTCCCAGAAACGCTGACGTATCGCGCGCATCTAATCGAGCAATTCGGTTTGAAAGTCGAAGACGTCCGCGCTGAAGACTGGCGGCATCAGTTCACCGTCGACGACGAAACGTATAAAAAAGATCCCGATTTCTGCTGCTCGATCAACAAAGTTGAGCCGCTGGACGCGATCAAGCCGAATTACAAAGTTTGGGCATCGAGCTTGATGCGTTGGCAGACTGACCACCGGGCGACGTTGTCGGTGTTCGAACTGCGTAACGGCATCCTCAAGTTCAACCCGATGATCGATGTCACCCGCGAGGCGCGCGATACTTACATCGTCGAGCACCAGCTACCAGCGCATCCGCTGGTCGCACAAGGCTATGCCTCGATCGGGTGCACGCATTGCACGGTGAAGGGCGAAGGTCGCAGCGGCCGCTGGCAGGGCAAGGCCAAGACCGAGTGCGGTCTGCACCTCTAATCGCGGCGGGATGACGATTATGCGCACGGTGCTCGTCACGCATGCAACGCAGTACACCGGGCCGGGGGCCGTCTCAGCCCTGATCGCCGCCGGCTGTGGCGTTTTTTGTCACGACGCCAGCTTTGTCACGGCGGCGGCGCGCGTGGCTTTCGCTGCCGAATATCCTGGCGCCACCTGCCTGCAAGCGCAGGATCCGGCGGCTTTGATCGCCGAATTGGACGCTGTTGTCGGGGGTTCGGTCGATGCTGTCGTCTCGAACGATGTTTATCCGATCACGCAGGCGCCGATCGAAACCATCGCGGTTGGCGATCTAAGGGCGACGTTTGAAGCGGTGCTGGTATTTCCATTCCAGCTGACGCAAATGCTGCTGCCGGCGATGAAAGCGCGCGGCGCTGGCTGCTTCGTCTTCGTGACGTCGGCACGGCCGCTGCGGCCGGAGCCAGGCTTCGCGGTGCCGACGTCGGTGCGCGCGGGCACCACGGCGTTTGCCCAGGCGTTGTCGAAAGAAGTCGCGGAATTCGGTATTCAGGTCAATATCGTCGCGCCGAATTATCTTTACAGCGAACTCTACTACCCGCGTGCGCGATTCATCGATGATGCCGACGGCCGAGCGGCGATTGCTGGCATCGTCCCAGCAGGCCGGCTCGGGACGCAGCAGGAAGTTGGTGAACTCATCAGCTTTTTAGCCTCCGGCCGCTCGCCGTTTCTGACCGGCCAGGTGTTGTATTTCACCGGCGGCTGGCCGTAAGCGCCCCGCTGCCTTTCAGCTGGTTTTGCGCTGCAGTAAATCCCATTTATTGCCGTAGAGATCGAAGAACACGGCGACGCGACCGTACGCTTCGTCGCGCGGCGCTTCGGCAAAGCGAACGCCGTGTGCCTGCATATGTGCGTAGTCGTCATCGAAGTCATCGGTGTTTAGAAATAAGAACACGCGGCCGCCGGTTTGATTGCCGACATGCGCGCGCTCTTCGGCGCTATTGGCTTGGGCGAGTAATAGCGAGGCGCCGCTCTGCGCGCCGCGGGGCGCGACGACGACCCAGCGCTTGCCGGGTGCCATGACTTGATCTTCGATCAGACTAAAACGCAGGGCGCCGGTAAAAAACGCGATGGCTTCGTCATAGTCGTTCACGACGAAACTGAGCAGCGGAATCGATGTGGCCACGATTAAGCCACTGGATTTTCGAGGATATCGGTCAACATTTGGCTGCAATGGCTTATTGCCATTTTTCGCGCGTAGATGATTTCGTCGATCTCGTCTGGTTCCGCAAAAGTGTTGATCGCGCGCGCGACGTCTTCCAGGTGTTTGGCATCGAACACGCCGTGGCTGCGAATGAAGCCCAGCGCCGCCGCCGGCATGTTCAGCGCAGCGAGCAAGGCCTTGATCGCCGGCTCGGCGACGGTGGCGCCAAGTTGCTCGCTGAGCGACGTCGAACCGAGCAGGCCGATCGGCTTGCCGACCCCAGCAAGATAGTAGTCCTGCGTCACCACACCCCAGCCGCCCGCGCCAGCACGGCCGCTCAGTATTGCGTCCGGCTTGCCGCCGAGGCGGCTGATGTCTTTGACGCAGAGCGCATCGTGGCCGGTTTCTTCTTCAGCCAATTCCAAGAACCAATCCCGCAGCGGTTGCCGGCTATCCGGAATGCGCGATGCTGCAAGTTGGAAGATCCCCGGCGTGTGCCGGACGAGATGATAGGTTTCGCGTAAATAGGCAAAGTAATGACCCAATTTAACCGTGCCGGCTTGCAGCGCCTGCGCCAGTGGGTGATCGAGTAATTGCCGCTGGAAATCGTGCTGCGTCGCACTGACGACGCGCTCAAAAGCAGTCATTTGGGTTCAGTAAGATGTAGTGGATTTTTACTGATACGTCTATAGGCGGTGCTATGGCGACGCACCTATGCAAAGCTGTAATGATTCTGCGCGAATGATGCTGTAGACGCCAGCATCTGCGGTCGCTGCGGCGGGGTTGTAACGGCGTGGGGGCTATCAGCGCTGGAGCCCTACCCATCGCGGCGCGCATGCTTATTGCTTGCGAGGGACGAGTATCGTGCGGAATCTGACGACGATCTCGAATAAATTTGACGAGGTGACCATGAAACAAATGATTATTGGGGTTTTGGCCGCCGCTTGTTTAGCGGGGTGTGCAGCGGCGCCACAGCAGTCGGCCGCAGTTTCCGCAGAGCCGGCGGGGTCAACTGATAACGGTGCGGAAGTGGCGGCGGTTCCTGCAGGGTATCACTGTTATTACGAGGCGCCGACGGGCTCTCGGTTTAAGCGCAAGATCTGTACTGATGCCGAGGAGAGCCGGAATGGTCAGGCGTTGGTGCGTGACATTCAGAATAAAGGTACGTTGATCAACCCGCAGTGATTCTGCTCGTTAGCGGCTTTGTACGCTGAGGCGACAGAAGTTGCTGCGCGTTGCTATCTAAAATCAGGCCAGGGCCGGCCTGATTTTTCGGCTTGCATGCTTGGCTTAACTTTTTTGCGCTTGCGATGCAGCGGACATAGATCGCCGAACAAACGCCGCCCTGCGCCGCTGCCATGTTGGGTAGTGGACGCCCGCACCCAGCTGAGACACGACCTCATCGCGGTGTTTGATTGCGTATCCATTGCGAAAACAACCATTTTTCGCCCTGGTTTGGCGGTAGGCCGGCGTGCAGGGTTAGACGGTCTGGGCGTTGCTCCGGTGTGACATTGGCAAACAGCAGTGCATCCCCAGTTTTGCCGCGCCAGGCTAGATCAATCAGCGGGAAATGAGTTTCGCCGCCCTGATAGTCGTCGTTCAGCGCAATTAGCAGCGTTGCAATGCGCTGGCCTCGCTGCGCTAATTCGGCTGCAAACCCGGGTAGCGCCGGATCGAGAAAGTCGAAATGAGTCTCGAAGCATTGGCCGGCTTGATAATGCAAGACTTTGCTCGGTTCGAACACCGCTACTGGAACCTGCAGCGCCGCAGCGATCCGCGCCCGTACCAGCGCTTGGACAACATCAAGTGCGAGTGGGCCGAAATCAGCCTCCCAATTGCTGCGGCTGTGATCGGCTGTGGCTTGCCCGGAATTACTGTCGTAAATCTGAGCCGGTGCCAGTTGGGTAACTGCGCGCTGGATTAGCCAAGCGCACACGGTCGGTGAGATGAAGGCCGGCAGGGACCGGATCCGCGGCGTTTCGCAAAGGCTGGTTTTATCCGGCGATTGCAGCCAGTGGCTGACAGTTGCGTCGCGTTCCTGCCCTTGCGGCCCAGCCCGGAGCAACGTCAATTGTGCGGCGGCATTGGCGTCCCCAAGCGTTGCAGCCTGTTTTAAGTGATCCAGCGCATATGACCAATTTTGTGCACGCCCAACGCCGGCGGCGGCCAGCGCTGCGAGCCGGCGATGGGCCGCTGCGTCGCCCGCCGACGCAGCGGCCTCAAGTAGAGATAGTGCCGCAGCGGGGTCGTACGGGCTCTGCTGCGGATCGAACATGTGTTCGATCCGTGCCAGCCCGTCAGGATTGAGCACCACTGACAACGTCTTAGCCGCTGACAACCGGAATTTTGCCGATCTTGCCTTGCCAGATCTTCGGTCCGGTTTCGTGTACGGAGGTGCCGGCCGCGTCTACTGCGACGGTCACCGGCATGTCTTTAACGTCGAACTCGTAGATCGCTTCCATCCCGAGGTCGGCGAAAGCTAATACTTTGGCAGACTTGATCGCTTTCGAGACCAGGTACGCAGCGCCGCCGACCGCCATTAGATACACGGCCTTGTTGTCGCGGATGGCGTCGATCGCCAGCTTGCCGCGCTCGCTCTTGCCGACCATGCCGAGCAAGCCGGTTTCTTCGAGCATTTGGCGGGTGAATTTGTCCATCCGTGTGGCGGTGGTCGGGCCAGCCGGGCCGACGACTTCATCGCGCACCGGATCGACCGGGCCGACGTAATAGATGAAGCGATTAGTGAAATCGACCGGTAGCTTTTCGCCGCGGCTCAGCATATCGGTTATGCGCTTATGGGCGGCGTCGCGGCCGGTCAGCAGCTTGCCGTTCAGCAGCAGCACTTCGCCCGGCTTGAAGCTCGCCACTTCTTCCTTGGTGATCGTATCGAGGTTGACGCGCCGCGCGCCGGCCGGGCTGTAGGTCAGCTTCGGCCAGTCTTCCAGGCTCGGCGGATCCAGCGCGACCGGGCCGGTGCCGTCGAGTTCGAAATGCGCGTGGCGGGTTGCCGCGCAGTTCGGAATCATCGCAATCGGCAGGTTGGCGGCGTGCGTTGGGTAGTCGAGCACTTTGACGTCCAACACGGTCGTTAAGCCGCCGAGACCTTGCGCGCCGATGCCGAGCGCGTTGACCTTTTCATACAGCTCTAGGCGTAGTTCCTCGGCGCGGTTGGACGGGCCGCGGGCGATCAAGTCGGTGATGTCGATCGGCTCCATCAGTGCTTCCTTCGCCAACAGCATCGCTTTTTCGGCGGTGCCGCCAATGCCGATGCCGAGCATGCCGGGCGGGCACCAGCCAGCGCCCATCGTCGGCACCGTTTTCAACACCCAGTCGACGATCGAGTCCGACGGATTCAACATCGCAAACTTCGATTTCGCTTCTGAACCGCCGCCTTTGGCCGCGACGATGACGTCGATCTTATCGCCCGGCACCACCGTCATATTGACGACGGCCGGGGTGTTGTCTTTGGTGTTGATGCGTTTACCGGCGGGGTCCGCCAGTACCGAGGCGCGCAGCTTGTTATCGGGATAGTTGTACGCGCGGCGCACGCCTTCGTTAACCATGTCCTCAACGCTCATCGTCGCGCCTGTCCACTGCACGTTCATGCCGATTTTCAGGAACACGGTGACGATGCCGGTGTCCTGACAAATCGGCCGATGGCCTTCGGCGCACATCCGGGAATTGATCAAGATCTGGGCGATCGCGTCTTTCGCCGCGGGCGACGCTTCGCGCTCGTAAGCTGCGGCCAGGTTCTTGATGTAGTCGACTGGGTGGTAGTACGAGATGTACTGCAGTGCGTCGGCAACGCTCTGAATCAGATCGTCTTGTTTGATGAGGGTCATGTTCGAGGCTTCCCTGAGCCGGTGAAGAGCGGATGGTGAGATTCGGAGTCTACCGCTCGTCCATGCTGCATTGCGATATTCAGTTCGTGGCCGGCCGCTTTTTCCGCGCCGGCGCGGCGGCGGCCGGCGCTGCATCGGCAGGGCTTGAGAGGCCGTCGTCAGGGTGCAGCAAGGCTTCGGTGCGGATTTGCAGGCGCCGCAAAATGCCGACACAAAAACGCAGTTCCTCGGCGCTGACATCTGCCAATAATTGCGCTCGGACTTCGGTAGCGATCGCCTCAATTTCAGTGCAGACCGCGCGTGCGCGGGGCGTCAGGCAGACGTGGCGCGCGCGGCGGTCGCCCGGGCAGGCGTGACGTTCGATCCAACCGTCATCGGCAAGCCGATCAAGCAAGCGCACTAGCGTCGGCGATTCAATGTCCAAATAATTGGCGAGCGCGGTTTGCGTCGTTGGGCCGTCAGCGCGGGATAGATAAAGTAGCGGTTGCCACTTGGCCTGCGATAAGCCGAGCGGCGCCAAGCGGCGATCAAGCACGCGGCGCCAGTCGCGCGGCAAGGTCTTCAGCAGGAAAAGGAAGTCTTGTGTATCGCTCATGGGGCGCATCATACCTGATTAGTTAGCAGGCTATCTTATAGTGCGCTAGACAAGTATTATTCGCAGATCGCGCGTTCGAGTCTGCGCGCGCACGCCTTGCGCGTCGCCGCGATCGAAACCCTTATATCGTTGTGAATCTGGTTATGGCGTCACGCCAGCGGATCGCAGCACCTTTAGTTTTGGAGAAAATGCATGCCCATCACGGGTCGTTCGAATCGCGCGTGGCTCGTTACATTCGGTGGCTCAGTGCCGGCTGCCCTGTTGCTGCTCTCGGCATGCGCGAAGCCGCCCGCGCCAGCGCCCGCGCCTTTATCGGTCAACGTGATGGACGCCGCGCCGCGCGCTGTGACGGTGTCGGAAGATTACGTCGCGCAAACCGAAGCCTTGAATACGGTTGAAATCCGTCCGCGTGTTGGCGGCTTGCTGGAAAGCCAGGCGGCGCAGGAAGGCGCCCATATTAAGAAGGGCCAGTTGCTGTTCACGATTGATGCCCAACCCTATGAAGCCGCCGCCGCGCAGGCCAAGGCAACATTGGCGCAGACCAAGGCGGCGATGGATCAGGCGGACCGCGATTTAGCGCGTGTGCGGCCGCTGTCGGCTGTTGATGCCGTTAGTCAGCAAGAGTTGGACGCCGCCGTTGCCCGCCACGACGCCAGTAATGCCACCGTTGCCGCCGCCGAAGCGGCGCTGAAAACGGCGCAGCTGAACCTCGGCTATACCCGCGTTTATTCGCCGATCGACGGCATCATCGGCCGCGCGCAGCTGAAAGTCGGCGGGCTCGTTACGGCTTATGAAACCTTGTTGACGACGGTCTATTCCACCGATCCGATGTACGTCAATTTCAGCCTCAGCGAGCAGCGCGTGCTGCAGTTGCAACGGGAGCTGGGCCGGCCGCTGAACCAGAATTCGAAAACCGCGCCGCCGTTCCATGTCTTGCTGGCGGACGGTTCCGAATACCCGCTGGCGGCCAAGCTGAACTTTATCGATGCTGCGGTTGATCAACGTACCGGCACGCTCGCAGTGCGGCTGGAACTGCCGAATCCGCAGCAGTTGCTGCGCGCCAATCAATTTGCCCGCGTGCGGGTTGATTCTCAGCGCTTGACCGACGCCTTACTGGTGCCGCAGCGCGCGGTGCAGGAACTGCAAGGCAAGAATTTTCTGTGGTTGGTTGACGGCGAAGGCAAAGCCACCCAGCGCGACGTAACGATGGGCGCGCGCATCGGCCAAGATTGGTTGGTGCAAACCGGCTTGCAGGTCGGCGATAAAGTGATTGTCGATGGCGTGCAGAAGTTGAAGATGGGCATGGTGGTAGCGCCGCAACCGTTGGCGCCACCGGCTGAGGCCCCCGCAGCCGCAACGCCATCGGCAACGCCGCCAGCCGCTGCTACGCCGAGTGCTAAGCCGTGATTAATTACTTCATTGACCGTCCGATTTTCGCGACGGTGCTGGCGATCATCATCACCCTCGCGGGTGGGGTTGCGTTGTCTTCGTTGCCGATCGCGCGCTATCCGCAGATCACGCCGCCGACGATCGTTGTTTCGACCAGCTTCCCCGGCGCCGATGCGGCGACGATCGAGCAGTCGGTAGCGGCACCGATCGAGCAGCAGGTCAACGGCGTGCCGCACATGATCTACATGAGCTCGAAGAGCTCAAACGATGGCGCCTATGCGCTGACGGTGTCGTTCGATGTCGATGCCGATCAAGACATCGCCGCCGTTGACGTGCAGAACCAAGTTGCGATCGCGCAGCGCTCGCTGCCGCAAGAGGTGATCCGGCAAGGCGTAACCGTCGCTAAGCGGCAGCCACTGCCGCTGCTGTTCATCACGCTGCGCGCAACTGATCCGCGCTACGACTACCTGTTTCTCAGCAACTACGCGACGCTGCGGATTTACGATGCACTGGCGCGCATCCCCGGCGTCGGCACCGTCACTGTATTCGGCGCCCGCGATTACGGCATGCGGCTGTGGCTTGATCCGCAGAAGATGGCGCACTTCGCGATTACGACGCAGGATATTTCGCGCGTCTTAAACGAGCAGAACATTGTCGCCCCCGCCGGCACGATCGGCGCCGAACCGGCAGTGCCGGGCCAGCAGCAGCAATACGCGGTAAACGTGCGGGGCCGTCTCAGCACGGTTCCGGAGTACGAGAACATCATTCTCAGCGCGCGCAGCGACGGCAGCACGGTGCGTTTGAAAGACGTTGCGCGGGTGGAGTTGGCGGCGACCGACTACTCGCGCTCGACGCGCTTGAACGGCCAGCCAGCAGTCAATATCGGCATCTTCCAGCTGCCGAACGCGAACGCGCTGGATGTCGCCAACAACGTTCGTAAAACGATCTCTGATCTGGCCAAAACCTTCCCGCCGGGTATCACGTATACGATCCCATTCGACACTACGTTATTCGTGTCGGAATCGCTGAAGGAAGTTCGCGACACCTTGTTCATCGCCGCAGCGCTGGTGTTGATCGTCGTGTTTATTTTCCTCGAAAGTTGGCGCGCAACCTTGATTCCGATGCTGGCAGTGCCTGTCTCGCTGATCGGTAGTTTCACGGTGTTTGGCGCACTCGGGTTCTCGATCAACACGCTGACATTATTTGCGCTGGTGCTGGCAATCGGCCTTGTTGTCGACGATGCCATTGTTGTCGTCGAGGCCGTGACCGAGAAAATGGATCGGCACAAGCTCAGCGCCCGTGACGCAACGCGGGCGGCGATGAAAGATGTATCCGGGCCAATCATCGCCATCGCCTTGGTGTTGACTGCCGTCTTCGTGCCGGTTGCCTTCCTGACCGGCTTGACCGGTTTGTTCTACCGCCAATTTGCCTTGACGTTGTCGGTCTCGGTGCTGATTTCAACCTTGATTGCGCTGACCTTCACGCCCGCACTGTGTGCGCTGTTGCTGAAGCCGACGGCAGAGTCGCATCTGCCAGGGCTCGCTGGCCGCGCGTTCGGTGCCTTCAACCGCGGTTTCGCGTGGTTCACGCACAGCTACACCGAGCGCACACGCAAATGGGTGCGCCGGGTGGCGATGCCGATGATCATCTTCACGGTGCTGCTCGGCGCCACGGTCTATTTGATCGGGCATCGTCCTGCCGGCTTTATCCCCGACGAAGACCAGGGCTACGTGCTGATCAACGCAACGCTGCCGGAGGGTGCTTCGCTGCAGCGCACCGAGGCCGTGATGGATCAATTCCGGCAGGTGATCAACGAGAAATTCCCGGAGGTTGAGAACGCCGTGATCATCAACGGCTTCAGCTTGATCACGCGCGTGAATTCCTCGTACTCGGCAACCGGCTTCATCGTGCTTAAGCCTTGGCACGATCGGCGCGCAAAAGGCAGCGATGCGTTCTCGATTGTGCAGCGGATGAACCGCGAGCTGGGAAAGATCAAGGAAGCGAATTTCTTGGTGCTGAACCCGCCATCGATCCCCGGCATCAGCGCCACCGGCGGCTTTGAGTTCGTGCTCGAAGACCGAGCCGGCGGTGAATTGAGCAAGCTGGTCGGCGTCGCCCAGGATGTGCTGGCGCAGGCAAACAAGCGGCCGGAAATTGGCCGTGCCTTCACGCTGTTCAATGCCCGTGTGCCGCAGATCGAATATCAAGTGGACCGCGACCGCGTGAAAACGCTCGGCATTCCATTGTCGGACGTATTCAGTTCGCTACAGACCTTCCTCGGCGGCAGCTATATCAACGACTTCAACTTGTTCGGGCGCACGTTCCGCGTCACTGCGCAGGCCGACGCGACCGCCCGCACCACGCCCGAGGCGGTGAATAATCTTTACGTTCGCTCTCAGGCTGGTGACATGGTGCCGTTGTCGACAATGGTCAAGATCGTGCCGAAGCAGGGGCCGGAGTACATCGATCGCTACAACGTCTACAAGGCGATCACGATCAACGGCGTGCAGGCGCCGGGGTACAGCTCTGGCGATGCGGCGCGGGCGATGGAAGAAATCGCACAGTCGCTGCCCGAAGGCTTCAGCTACGAGTGGACCGGCAGCACGTTCCAGGAGAAGAAATCAGCCGGCCAGTCGCCGTACATCTTCGCGATGGCGATGGTGTTCGTATTCTTGGTGTTGGCGGCGCTGTACGAGAGCTGGGCGGTGCCGTTCGCAGTATTGCTGTGTATTCCATTCGCGGTGTTCGGTGCCTTTGCTGGCCTCAGCGCGCGCGGGATGGCGAACGATATTTACGCCCAGATCGGCTTGATCATGTTGATCGGCTTGGCGGCGAAAAATGCAATTCTGATCGTCGAGTTCGCCAAACTGGCGCACGAACGTGGTGCATCGTTGGTCGATGCCGCGATCGAAGGCGCGCAGCTGCGCTTGCGCCCGATTCTGATGACGTCATTCGCATTCATTTTCGGTGCTGTGCCGTTGGTCATCGCGACCGGCGCCGGTGCCGGCGCCCGTCAGGTGCTCGGTACAGCCGTGGTTTTCGGCATGACCGCGGCGACGTTAATCGGCATCTTTATTATTCCGGTGTTCTACGTACTCGTGCAGGGCGCGGCGGAAAAACTATGGCCGCGTCGGCACCCGAAACCGCAATCCCAGCCGGAGCACACGCCGTGAAGCGTTTGACGATTGCCGTTGCTGCCGCGGTATGGGCCGCCGGCTGCACGTTGGGGCCGGATTATCGTCGGCCCGAAACCACGGTGCCCGAGGCCTACCGTTGGCAGCTGCCGAGCGCCGAAGCTGGCGCCAGCGCGGAGGCGTATGCCGACCTCGGTTGGTGGCAGGTGTACGCCGATCCGAATCTGCAGCAGTTGTTGAAGGCCGCAGTCGAACAGAATCCGGATGTTCGCATCGCTGCGGCCCGTATCGATCAAGCCCGCGCCTCGCTTGGGGTAAACCGCTTGGCGCAGCTGCCGCAGATTGCCGGGACGGCTGGCGAAACCCGCAACGAAACCTCGGCGCTGCTGACCTCGTTCACGCTGCCGCGCGAGCGGACCAATGATGTGCTGCAGCTGTCGGCGTCCTGGGAAATCGATCTCTGGGGGCGGCTACGGCGTGCCACCGAAGCCGGCCGGGCCGATTTGCTGGCCGCTGAATACGCCAAACAGGGTGTGCTTGTTGGCTTGATCGGCGATGTCGCCAGCGCTTACTTCAACCTGCTGTCGTTAGACGAGCAGTTGGAAATCACCCAGCGCACGACCGCCACGCGCGAGAAATTTGTTGAATTGACCCGGGCGCGGCACGACCGCGGCGTGGTCAGCGGTCTGGACGTTGCGACCGCCGAGGCGCAATTGGCGACGGCGCAGGGCAATGTGCCGGAATTGCAGCGCCAGATCGCGCAAGCCGAAGATCAGCTGAACTTCCTGCTCGGTGGCGGCGCGAACGCAATCGTGCGGCAGGTCGAGACGAATCCAATTGCGCCGATACCGCCGCCCGGTTTGCCGTCGACGCTGTTGGAGCGGCGGCCGGATATTCGGCAGGCCGAGCAAGCGCTGGTCGCTGCTAACGCGCGCATCGGCTCGGCCAAGGCGGCGCTGTTCCCGACGTTGTCGCTAACCGGCGCGGTGGGCTCCGCCAGCAGTGCGCTCGACGGCTTGCTAACCGGCCCCGCGCAGACGTTCTCGATCGGCGGCAATCTGCTGCTGCCGATCCTCGACGCACAACGCAATCTCTTTGTTGTCGATCTCGCTGACGCCCGCAAGCGGGAGGCGATTTTGCAATATCAAAAAACCATACAGGGCGCGTTGCGCGACGTTTCTGACGCCTTAGTTGCGCGTCAGAAATACGCCGAATTCGAACTCACGCAACGCGCCCAGGTGGCGGCGCTGCGGCGTGCGGACGATATTGCGCTGGCCCGCTATCGCGCCGGATTTTCATCGTATTTCGACGTGATCAACGCCGATCGGGATCTGTTTAACGCCGAGCTGACGTTATCGGCTTCGGCGCGCAACACCCGTATCGCTGCGGTGCAGTTGTACCGCGCACTGGGTGGCGGTTGGCAGTTACCGGCGCTGGTGCCCGCCGCAGCGAAGTAGCGGTCGCCTCGGGGCGGCGTTCGGCGCGATAATGCGGACATGACGACGCCCGAAAAACTGCCTCCGAAATTGCCTGCCGGTCAAGCGCTGACCGAGAAATTCCCGGTGGTCGGCGAACTGCAGCCGGCGCCGGGGTGGGCCGCAGAAACCTGCCGGATCGAAGTCGGCGGCTTGGTCGAGCGGACATTGACGCTGACGTTGGCTGACGTATTGCGCCTGCCGCAGCGGCAACGCACGGCGGATATTCATTGCGTCACCGGCTGGTCGCGGCCGCTGCTGACGATGCGCGGCGTGCCGCTGGCGGCAATTCTGGCGCTGGCCGGCGTGCACCCAGACGCGCGCTTTGTTCGCTTCGTCGCGCAGACCCCGCGCGGCCACGACACCTCACTGCCGTTGGCGTTGGCGCTGGCCGATACCTGGCTCGTGCATGAAGTTGATGGTCAGCCGTTGTCATCAGAGCACGGCGGGCCGCTGCGCACGATCACCCCCGGCCGCTACTTCTATAAAAGCCTGAAATGGTTGGCGCGAATCGAACTGTTGGCCGATGACCAACTCGGCTACTGGGAGCGCGAAAGCGCGTACCACAACGAGGCGGATCCGTGGCGCGAGCAGCGTTTTGACGAATCCCGAATTGCCGACGCCGAAACCGTCGCCGCGTTCCGCGATGCCGATGACTTCACCGCATGGCGCGGCAAGGTGCTGCTAAAAGCGCGGCTCGGCGGTTGGCTGCCGCGCAATCAAGATCTCAGCGCCGTGCAGCTCAAATATTGCTCGCTACGCCGCGCGCAACTGGCTGGCGTGAACTGGCGCGGCGCGAACTTGAGTTTGTCGAACTTCGAGGGCGCGGATCTGCGCGGCAGTGATTTCTCGGAAGCGGACGTGGAAGGCGCGAGTTTTGCCGGTGCCGACTTGCGCGGCGCCATTTTCCGCGAAACCGCGTTGTCGGCAACGCGCTTTTTCCGCGATTTTGCCGGCGGCCAGCGCTTGGCGGCCAATGTTGAAGGGCTGCAGTTCACCCGGCCGCGCGGATTGCTGGAAGCCCAGGCGGAATTCCTGCGCGCGCACGGCGTGCACTGGGAATAGGTCTTTAGTCGGGCGAAGTCCGACATGCCGAGCGGCAAAACTCGCAAATCAGCGCGCCACGGTGCTCGATAGCGGCCTTGGAATAAGGCTTGCTTCTTTGATTTTTAAACACTTCTACGGCTGAATGGCCTGACTTACGGTGTCGGCCCGACAATTTTTGCGCGAATATAACCACTTGAATCCGTATTCCGTCACAATTGACCGAGTGCTATCGGCCAACCCCTTCCAGGGTCAAGCCGAAAACAACACCTAATCAGCAACCGGACATAACAAGATGGAATCTACCGACGAACTGATCCACGGGCTTTATCGCGGTGCGGTCGAAGACGAATGGCGGGAATACCGGGGCCGTGCGCTAGCGCGCGTGTGCGAGAAATTTGGCGCTTCAGCGGCAGCGTGGTGGACGCGTGGCGAAAATAACGACGGCGGGGAGCTGACCCAGCATCCACAGTCGACCGTCACTGCTGCGGCGCTCGCTGCGCTGAAATTCCCCGCTGACAACGGCGAAAATTTGCTTGAGCTGCCGGGCCGCAATCAAACCTCGGTGGCTCTGTACTACCCGCACAGCGGTACTGCGGTAGTCAGCACTGTGCTGCTGAATTTCCCGAGCGATCGCAAGCTCCCATCGAACGAAGCGATTAAGCGGGTGATCGGCCATATGATCGAGGCCGGCGCGCTGGCGCTACGCCAGTTTATTCGCCGTGACGACTGGTTGGCGTCGATGGGCCGCGCGAATCGCGGTTCGGCGGCGATGGTCGATGCCGAAGGCAACCTGTTTGCGCTGAGCGAACATTTCCGGGCGATGCTCGATAACGGCACCGGCGCTGCGCTGGCCAAGCTGCCGTTCGAGCTACCCGAAGCCGTACTCGGCGAAGAGGGCGGGGAGTTTGTTAACGGCCCGCTGCACATGCGTGTGACCCGCTGCGGCGAACTATATTTGCTGTACGCGCGGAAGCCGCTGCCGCTGGATTCACTATCGCCGCGGGAGCAGGAAATTGCCCGCGCGCTCGGCAATGGCAAGACCTTGAAATCAATCGCACGGCAGTACGGCATCGCGGTATCGACGGTCGCAAACCATACGACGCGAATTTACCGCAAGCTGGCAATCTATCGTCGTGAAGATTTGATTGAATTGGTGCGGATGCGCTCGGAAGCGGGTCGAAAAGTCGGCTAAACGCCAGGGACGCGCAGGGTGCGCGTCCCGAATTGGCGGCGGAGTTTGCTGCAGCGCACTAGCAATTGCGGCAAACTACGCCATTCCGGCCGTTCCTCGCGCCGCTGGGCTCTGAATGTCTGCCTCGTCTGTTCCGATACTTGAAGCAGTTGATCTCGTTAAGCATTTTCCAAAAGTGCGGGCGGTCGACGGCATCAGTTTCGCGGTGCCAGCGGGGATTTGCTTCGGCTTGCTCGGCCCGAATGGCGCCGGCAAAAGCACGACGATTGAAATGCTCGAAGGGCTGCTGACGCCGACGTCTGGCCGGGTGCTCTATCACGGAGAGCGCCTAGGCCAGCGTCATCGCGAGCGGATTGGCATCCAGTTCCAAAATACCGCGTTGCAAGACCATCTGACGGTGCACGAGAACCTGCGGTTCTTTGGTGCGCTATATCCGGTTCGTCGGCCGTTGTCGGAATTAATCGCACTGTGCCAGCTCGAAGAGTTTCTTGATCGCGACTCGCGCAAGCTCTCCGGTGGCCAACGGCAGCGGTTGCTGTTGGCGATTGCGCTGATCAACAACCCCGACCTGATTTTTCTCGATGAGCCCACCACCGGCCTCGACCCGCAGGCGCGGCGTAATTTCTGGGACATGGTCACCGACCTCAAGCGGCTCGGCAATACGATCGTCCTGACCACGCATTACATGGAAGAGGCATACCTGCTGTGCGACGACATCGTCATCGTCGATCACGGCAAGATCATCGCCCGCGGCGCGCCGGCGCAGTTGCTGGCCCAGCATTTCAACGACTCGGTGCTGGAATTGCCGATGGTGGAAGCGCGGAAACTCGATGGCGGGCCGCTGCGCTATGCGGCGATTGGCGAATCTGCGGAAATCCTGACACCAGATGTGAATGCCGCCGTTGGGGTATTGCTTGCGGCGGGCGTGTCGCTCGCACAGCTGCGCATCCGGCCACGGACGCTGGAGGATTTGTTTATCGAACTCACCGGCCGGGCCCTGCGGGCATGAGTGGCTTCTGGCGCCGGCTCTCGGCAACCACTTGGGCGCGGAGCCTGGAATTCATTCGTGACCGCGCCTCGCTCGGTTGGAATCTGGTTTTTCCAGTGTTCCTGGTCGCCGGTCTGGCCTTCGTGTTCTCCGGCCCCGGACAGCCGCTGTTCAAAGTGGCGGTGCTGGCACCGAGTACGGCCAAGCTTGACGTCGACCTGCACCCGTTTCTGAGCACGCCGCAAGTGCAGTTTTATCGAGAAACCGACCGCGACAGCGCGCTGCCGAAAGTGCAGCGCCACCGCATCGATCTATTGTTGGATTTCACCCAGACGCCAGCGCGCTACTGGCTCAATACGCAATCGGCTAAAGGCGAACTCCTTGAGCGGCTGCTCATCGCCTCGCCCGGCGCCAAGCTCGAACGCGAGACCACCACCGGGCGCGAGATCCGCTACGTTGACTGGGTTGCACCCGGCGTGCTCGGCATGAACATGATGTTCGCGTGCTTATTCGGCATCGGCTACGTCGTAGTCCGCTATCGCAAGAATGGCTACCTAAAACGTTTGAACGCAACCCCGTTACGGCCGCTGGAGTTCTTGCTGGCGCAGCTCATTTCACGGTTGGCTTTGATACTGATCGTCAACGCCGCGGTGTTCGCGGCCTGCCGCGTCGTGCTCGGCCTGCGCATGGAAGGTTCGTACTTCGATCTATTGCTGGTCACCGCCGTCGGCGCGTTTTCGATGATCGCGATGGGCCTCGTGGTTTCAGCGCGGATGTCGAGCGAAGAAGTCGCTGGCGGCATTTTGAATGTGTTGTCGATGCCAATGACGGTGCTCTGCGGCGTGTTTTTCTCAATGGATGGCGCGCCGCGGATCTTGCAACTCGCGGCGCAGCTACTGCCGTTGACCCATATGTTGGAAGCGGCGCGGGCGGTGATGCTTGATGGCGCCGGTCTTGCACAGATTTACCCGAACCTTGTTGCGTTGGCCGCGATGAGCGTGATTTATCTCGGCCTCGGTGCAGCGCTGTTCAAGTGGCGGCAGGACTGACCGTCGTTTTTTAAGGCGCCGGCGGGCTGTGCCGGATTTCTTTTCCCGACGTCGCCGATTTTGGCGCGTGCATAAGTCATAACCATGCTCCCACAGACGATTAACTACCCCGACAACATCACCTGTATCGACACCGAACAACACCGCGCCGGGCTCGCCTGCTGTTATCTGATGCGCAGCGGCGATGCCTATGCGTTCATTGAATGCGGCAACTCGTTGTCGGTCCCAGGTTTGCTGAAAGTGCTGAAACGGCGCGGCATCGCGCCGGAACAAGTGGCCTACGTGATGCCAACGCACGTGCATCTCGACCACGCTGGCGGTGCCGGGCTTTTGATGCGTGAACTGCCAGCGGCGAAGTTGATTGCCCATCCGCGCGGTGCCAAGCATTTGATCGACCCGAGCAAGCTCATCGAAGGCGCAGCCGCGGTGTACGGCGCGGAGAATATGCTGCGGCTTTACGGCGAAATTTTGCCGGTGCCGGAGGCGCGCGTGATCGTCGCCGAAGACGAATTCCGTCTCGACTTCAACGGCCGCATCCTGCGCTTTATCGATGCGCCTGGCCACGCCCGCCATCATTACGCGATTTGGGACGAAGCCAGCCGCGGCTGGTTTACCGGCGACACCTTTGGCATCTCGTACCGCGAATTCGACGGTTCCGAAGGGCCGTACGTGTTCCCGACCACGACGCCGGTGCAGTTCGAGCCGGACGCCTGGCTGCGCACGTTGAGCCGCTTCATGGCGACCGATCCAATCTATATGTTCCTGACTCACTACGGCCGCGTTGGCGATGTTCAACGCTTGGCAGCGGATTTACGCGGCGGTATCGCCGTCTATCAGAGCATTGCCCAGCGCTTGGCGGCAGCGCCAGACCGACACGCGATGATCAAAGCTGCGCTGATTCGGCACGCGACTGAGGAACTTGCCGCAATGTCCTGCACTCTCAGCGAAGCCGCAATCGCCGAGTTGCTGGAATTAGACATGGAGCTGAACGCACAGGGCCTAGGGGTCTGGCTCGACCGGCAGAAAAGCGAAAAAAGCTGATGCAAGCCATCTAATAACGCTGGAGTGGAGGCACGATGCAAACCAAGCTCAAACAGCTGGCCCGTGAATATCGGGGGCTCCTTATTTTTATCAGTCTGATGATGGTATTCCGGTCAGCACTCGCCGATTGGATGGTCGTGCCTAGCGGCTCGATGAATCCGACGTTGATGGAAGGCGACTACATCCTGGTCGAGAAAGCACATTATGGTTTGCACCTGCCGTTTACTTCGCTGCAGTTGATGTCGGGCGCTGACCCCCAGCGCGGTGAAATCGCTGTTTTTTGGTCGCCAGCGGACGGCAAGCGGCTGGTTAAACGTGTAATCGGCGTGCCCGGTGATCGCGTCGCGTTGCGTGACGAGCGGCTTTATATCAACGGCGTTGCGGCGGAATACGAAACGGTTGAAATTCCGCGCTTCGAGCGGGAAATGTTGGAGCGCTGGAGCGAGTCCGAGCACCAGATCGAGCGCGAGCGTGGCGACGGTATCGATCACTACCTGCTGCTGCAACCGCAGCAGGCGGCGCGGCGCGATTTCGATGAAATCGATGTTCCTGCTGGCCAGTATTTAATGCTCGGCGATAACCGCGACAACTCCGCCGACTCCCGTTACATCGGCCTCGTGCCGCGCGCGGCGTTTATCGGCCGGGCAACGCGTGTGGTCGCCTCGTTCAACCCCGACGAATACCTGCTGCCGCGGTTCGATCGCACCTTTGCACCGCTGCGCTGACATGAACCTACCGGTACCGGATGCTGCGGCGCTCGCCAGCGCGGCTGAGATCGTCTACCGCGCCATGGCGCCAACGCCGCAGTACGCGTGGCCGCTGCTGTCGTTCCGCTTGGGTGCCGAGGTGTGGGTTAAGCACGAAAACCACACGCAAACCGGCGCGTTCAAGTTGCGTGGCGGCTTGGTTTATTTCGAGAGTTTGCTGCGGCAGATGCCCGATTGCCCAGGGGTGATTTCGGCCACCCGTGGCAACCACGGTCAGTCCGTCGGATTTGCCGCGCGCCGCGCCGGCATCGCGGCGACGATCGTTGTGCCGTACGGCAATAGCCGTGAAAAAAATGCGGCCATGCGTGGCTTAGGCGTCGATTTAATCGAATACGGCGAGGATTTTCAGGCCGCGCGCGAGCACGCGGCGGCGCTAGCGGATGAGCGCGGTCTGCACATGATTCCGTCATATCACGCGGATCTTGTGCGTGGCGTGGCGACGTACTGGCAAGAGTTATTTCAGGCCGTGCCAGATCTTGATGTTGTCTTCGTGCCGATTGGCATGGGCTCGGGTATCTGCGCCGCCGTTGCCGCGCGGGCGGCGTTGGGCGTTCGCACGCGCATCGTCGGCGTGGTTTCAACAGAAGCGCCCGCTTATGCGTTGAGTTTCGAAGCCGGCCGCGTTGTTGAAGCGCCGACGACGACACAGCTCGCCGACGGCATGGCCTGCCGCTCGCCGGACGCTACCGCGCTCAAAATCATCTGCAGCGGCGTTTCGGAAATCGTCCGTGTCAGCGATGAGGAAATCGCCAATGCGATGCGCATTTATTTCAGCGATACCCACAACGCCGCGGAAGGCGCTGGCGCTGCTGCGCTGGCCGCCGCGTTACAGCAGCAAAGCCAGCTGCGCGGCCAGAAAATTGGCTTGAGCTTGTCGGGTGGCAATGTTGATCGCGATGTCTTCGCGGCCGTGCTAAGCCGTGATGGCGCTTAAACGCCGCCTTCGGCGCAGCCGCTAAATTTGGCGGCACGACGCTGGGTTGAGTCGGCGGCGATGATTACGCTACGGGCTGATTGGGTGCAGTTGCTCGGTCAGTTCGGCTAATCCGGCTGCGACAAATTCCGGGCTGATATCGCCGGCCCAAGCGGCGCCGTTGCGGTTGATCCAAGCCGTGCGCAAGCCGGCGTTATAGGCGCCGTAGACATCGGTGTGCGGATCGTCACCGACGTGCAGCACATTTTCCGGCGCGCAGCCGAGGCGGCGGCAGGCTTCGCGGTAAATACTGGGGTCCGGTTTCGCGGCGCCGTAGTCGCTGGCCGAAAGCGAAAACGTGAAGTGCTGGTGCAGGCCAATCTGGCTAAGGTCGGCGTTGCCGTTGGAGATCGCCGCCAGCGGATAGCGGGCCGCGAGCCGCACCAGCGCGGCGTGCGTGCCTTCGTAGAGTTCCACTTGCTGCCGCGCGGCAAGAAATAGCGTGAACACGGTTTGCGCCCGCGCTGGATCGTAGCCGCAGTGTTCCAGCATTCGTGCAAATTGCAGCTGGCGCAACCAACCAAGATCGTGCGCCCGGCTCGGGAACTCGCTGATCAGCTCGGCTCGCAACTGGGCCCGGCGCTCGGCGCTGTAGTGCGCGAGTACACGCGGCGCGTAGTCGCGAAACCACGTTTGGGCGATGGTTTCAGCGCGCCGGATTACCGGCTCTATCGGCCACAGCGTGTCGTCGAGGTCGAGTGTGATCGCGCGTATAGGTGCGGACATCGGTGCGGGATAAGTGTCGGCGGCGGCGAGGGGAAATCAGTATAGCGGCGGCGTGCAGCCGGTAGGCTGTTGAATTTGTCCGACAATCGATATTCGGCTTGCTTTTTTATAAAAGTAGGGGTGGCGGCCGACCAATGTAGGGTCTAGTCTTACCGCGCAGCGGACTTCAGGGGCCGCTGCACGCTCAATATTCCGGAGATCGTCAATGAAGACATTACGGTGGGGTTTGGCCGCTTCGACGCTTATGGCGTGCGCCGTGGTTGCGGCAAACGGCGGGGACGTGCTGAAAAGCGTCAATCTGAACCGCGGCTTGAAGCCGGCAACGGATGCAGCAGCGCCAAGCGTAGGCGCGCTGTCCCTCGGCCAGCGCAAGGCCAGCAAGATGAAAGCGGGTTTGTTGGATATGGCGGCAACGGCCGCTGCGTCGCCAGCGATGACGCTGCCCCAGCTCAAAAGCCAATTCCCGGCGATGGCGTTCAGCGTCGGCAACAGCGGCCCGATGGTGACGTTGAATCTGACCGCCAAGCGCGACCCGGCGGCGTTCGCCGCAGCGCTGCGCAGCGTTGGCGCGACGCAGATCTCCACCTATGGCCGCGTGGTCAGCGCGCATCTGCCGGTGACGGCGCTCGGCGCGATGGACAAAATGAGCGATTTGCTCGAAGCGCGTCCGGTGCTGGCGACGACCAATCGCGGTGCATTCGTCACACAGGGCGATTTTGCGCTCGGCGCGCCGCAGATTCGGCCACCCGCGGTTGCCACCGGCCTCACGGGCGCCGGCCTGCGCGTCGGTGTGTTGTCGGACAGCTTCAATTGTTTGACGGCATCGCCCACCGCTGCGGATGACGTCGCCACCGGCGAAAACGATCCGGTCGATGTGCTGAAAGACTTACCCGGCTGCGGCGGTTCTGACGAAGGCCGCGCCATGGTGCAATTGGTGGCGGATGTCGCGCCAGGCACCAAGCAATCGTTCTACACCGCGTTTGACGGCGAAGCCGATTTCGCTAACGGCATTGTCGCGCTGGCCGATGCTGGTGCGAATGTTATTGTTGATGACGTAATTTATTTCGACGAGCCGTTTTTTCAGGATGGCATCATCGCCCAGGCTGCGGACTCGGTCGTCGCCCGCGGCGTCCCGTATTTCTCGTCCGCGGGGAATCAGGCGCGGGCTTCGTACGAGTCGGCGTGGCGTAGCGGCAGTGGCGCCTTGGTCGAGCCGACCAGCAGCGGCCCGCAGTTTAATTTCGACCCGAATGGCAATGTTACGCGGCAGCAGGTGACGATTAACCGCGGCGCAACGCTACGCTTGGCCGTGCAGTGGGACGAGCCGTATGCCTCAACGGCGGCTGACGCACCGGGTTCGGCGAGCGATATCGATGTTTATCTTGTCGATGCCGCGGGCAACGTCGTTGCCGCAAGCGCAGCGAACAATCTCGGCGGAGATCCGTTCGAGTTTTTGAATTACACCAACACCACGGCCGCAGCGCGGACGCTGTTTCTGGTGATCGAAGTGTTCTCCGGGCCGGTTCCGGGGCGCATCAAATACATCAACTACGGTTCATCATCGGTGGCGTTTGCGTTCGCCACCAACAGCGGCACGGCGATTGGCCACACAGCGGCTAACGGCGTGTTTTCGGCTGGTGCGGCGCCGTTCTTCAATACCCGCGCTTGTTACGGCGGGCCGACGGTACTGGAGAGTTTCTCGTCTCGTGGCGGTACGCCGATACTGCGCAACGCCTCCGGCGCGCGCTTGCCGGCACCAGTTGTTCGACAGAAGCCGGACGCGGTAGGCCCTGACGGCGGCAATACCTCGTTCTTTGTCCAGGTGTTCAACGTGCCGGCATCGGCGCGGCCGATACCGGAATGCCAGGATACCGATGGTTTGCCGAATAACTTCTTCGGCACTTCAGCTGCCGCGCCGCATCTGGCGGCGGTTGCCGCCTTGCTGAAGGAAGCGGCGCCGTTTGCGACGGTCGATCAAATCTACAGCGCAATGCGCAGCACCGCAGAAGACATGGGCACGCCGGGGGTCGATTTCGATTCCGGCTACGGCTTCGTCCAAGTGCCGCTGGCGCTGACCGCGGCGGTGGATACAACGCCGGATCCGTTTGCGTTCAACGATGTCAGCGTGCGCTTGCCGTTGATTTTGGTGCCGAGCAATCCGGTGCGAATTACCGGCATCACGGCCTATACGCCGATCGCCATTTCCGGCAACCCGCTCGCGGTGTATTCGGTCAACGGCGGGCCGTTTACGCGCAAGCCGGGGTTGGTCGGCAATAACGATCGCGTGCGCCTCCTGCAGTTATCGCCACTCGGCCGTGATCGGCAATCGACGGCGACATTGACCGTCGGCGGAACCACCGCAAGCTGGACGATCACGACCTCGGGTTTGATTCGAGTGAAATACCAAAACTAGTTGCGCTGCCGCTGTTTGCGTCCGGTACCCAGCCCCCGAAAGCACTTTTCGGGGGCTTTTTAGTGTTCTGAAGCGGGCGCACGAGACCGATGTTTGCGGTAATCTCAGCGGCCTTTTTCTGGCGCCGGACTGACGTCTATGCGTAATCTCGAAGCTAAATTCCGTGTTCGCGACCACGCCGCTGCGCAGGCGGCAGCAGAGGCGCTCGGCTATATCCCGCAAGGTCTGTTACTGCAGCACGATACGTTTTTCCGGGTGCCGAACGGGAAGTTGAAGCTGCGTGATGAAGGCAATCGGGCCTACATGATTGGCTACGGGCGCGGCGGCTACGCCGAGCTGCAGCTCAGCGAATATCATCTCGTGCCGGTTGCGGATGCGGCGCTGATGCACGCAATGCTGCGCGATGCGCTCGGTGTGCTGGCCGAAGTACGCAAGCGCCGCACGCTGCTGCTGCATGGCCATGTCCGGCTGCATCTCGATGAAGTTGAAGGCCTGGGAAATTTTGGCGAGCTAGAAGCGGTGCTGGCCGACGATGCGGACCTCGTCGCGGAGCGGGCATTCTTGGCCAAAACGCTGACGGCGCTCGGCATCGCCGACGATGAATTGATCGAAGGCTCCTATTTCCAAATGATGGCGCCGCAGGCGCCGTCTGCGGCCGATTAGTGCCTGTTGGCACAGATGAGATTGAAGCGCGCACAGACGTTAATCTCTGCTAGCCGGCTCGGGCTATTGGCCGTGGTGGGCTTGCTCTCGGCGTGCTCCGGTCTGAGTTATTACACGCATCTCGCTGAAGGCCAGTACGCGTTGCTGGCCAAGCGCAAACCGATTGCCGTGCTGCTGGCGAACCCGAAAACCGACGCCGCGCTGCGGCCGCGCTTGCAGTTGGCGCTAGACGCACGCGCCTACGCTTCCGAGGTTTTGAAGCTGCCGCGCAACGGCAGCTACACCCAGTACGCCGACCTCGGCCGGCCATTCGTACTGAAGAATGTGTTTGCAACCCCCGAGTTTTCGCTGAACGCCGTCGAGCACTGTTTCCCGATTGCGGGGTGCGTGGCGTACCGTGGCTATTACGATGCAGCATTGGCGGAAGGCGAGGCGGCGCGGTTGAAGGCCGCCGGCAACGACGTTTATATCGGCGATGTTCCAGCTTATTCGACGCTCGGCTGGTTCGATGACCCAGTGCTCAATACGATGCTGCGCTGGAGCGACGACGAACTCGTCGGCACGATTTTCCACGAGCTCGGCCACCAGCGGCTGTATGTGAAGAACGACACGAGCTTTAACGAATCGTTCGCGACATTTGTTGAGCAAGAAGGCTTGCGCCAATGGCACGCCGCGCGCAGCTTGCCGCCCGGTGACAGCTTGCGTACGCAGCGTGCCGATCAATTCACCGCGTTGGTGCTGGCTGCGCGCACGCGGCTGAAAGCGCTTTACGCGCTCGATCTGCCGCCGACGACGATGCGCGAACGCAAGCAGCAGGAAATCGAGCAGCTGCGCGCCGATTACCGCCAGCTGCGCGATGGTACTTGGGCCGGCTACAGCGGTTACGATAACTGGATGAACGCCGCGATCAACAACGCCAAGCTGCTGCCGTTCGGCTTGTACCATCAGTGGCTGCCGGCGTTTGCCGCGCTCTACGCGCAATCCGATCGCGATTGGCCGACGTTCTACCTCGGCGCGAAGCGCCTGGCCGATCTCAAGCCAGCGGCACGTACGGCAGCTTTGGAACAGCTGCAAGCCAGCGCCGCGACCCCGGCCGCTGCGTCGTGACGCGCATCTACGTGCCGCTGCCGCTCTCCAGCAACACCGAGCTGACGCTGCCGGAAGCGGCGGCGCGCCACGTTGCGCAGGTGTTGCGGATGCGGGCCGGCGAAGCGCTGACGCTGTTCAATGGCGGAGGCGGCGAGTACGACGCGGTGATCGAAACCGCCGAGCGCAGAGTCGTCAGCGTGCGGGTCGGCGAACTGCGCCAGATCGATCGTGAATCGATGCTGGCGGTGACGTTGGCGCAATGCGTGTCAAAGGGCGAGCGCATGGATTACACGATCCAGAAAGCGGTGGAACTGGGCGTGACGACGATCATCCCGCTGCTATCGGCGCGCAGTGTCGTCAAGCTCGATGGCGAGCGCTGGGAGAAAAAGCTCGAGCATTGGCGTGGCATCGCCGTCTCCGCCTGCGAGCAGAGCGGCCGCACCCGCATTCCAACCGTGCTGGTGCCGCAAAAGCTAGCGCACTGGCTGGATGCGCCGGATGGTTCGCCGCGTCTCGTCCTGGCGCCGACTGCAGCGGTTTCGCTCACGGCGGTGCCAGCGGCGGCTGCGGTTTCCCTGCTGGTCGGACCGGAAGGCGGGTTGTCGGACGAGGAAATCGCCGCAGCCCTGCGCAGCGGCTGCACCGCAATTACACTGGGCCCACGCGTACTGCGCACCGAAACCGCTGGCGTTGCCGCGCTGGCTGTGCTGCAGGCGCTTTGGGGCGATCTTGCGCAGTAAGCCCTTTCGGGCCGCTCATCAGAGGATTTAATCGATGCTGATCACGAACGCAGTGCTCGTCAATGAAGGCCGTCGATACACGGCGGACCTGCTGATTCGGGGCGAGCGGATTGAAAAAATTGCGCCGCAAATCACCGCGCCAGCGAATACCGAAGTTATCGACGCCAAAGGTCGTTTGTTGCTGCCGGGCATGATCGATGATCAAGTGCACTTCCGCGAGCCTGGCTTAACGCATAAAGGCGATCTGGCGACGGAGTCTGCGGCGGCTGTGGCGGGCGGCATCACCAGCTTTATGGACATGCCGAACGTCAATCCGCAGACCATCACCCGCGCCGCATTGGCGGCGAAATACCAGCTTGCTGCAGGCCGCGCTTACGCCAATTACGCGTTCTACATGGGCACGACGAACGATAATCTCGCCGAGCTTGAAGCGCTGCAAAGAGGCGAGGCCTGCGCGATCAAGATTTTCATGGGCGCATCCACCGGCAACATGTTGGTCGATGATCCGGTGATCCTCGAAAAGATTTTTGAGCGGGCGCCGACGCTCATCGTTACGCACTGCGAAGACACGCCGCTGATCAAAATCAACGAAGACGCCGCACGGGAAAAGTACGGCGACAACGTGCCGTTTTCCGAGCATCCCTACATACGCTCTGCCGAAGCCTGCTGGAAATCCACTGAGTTGGCGGTCGGGCTTGCCAAGCGCCACGGCACGCGTTTACACGTGCTGCATTTGACTACCGCGCGCGAACTCGAATTTTTCCAGCCGGGGCCGATCGCCGGCAAACAAATCACCGTCGAAGCTTGCGTCCATCATCTGTACTTTGATGAGTCGCGTTATGCCGATCTCGGCGCCAAACTGAAATGCAACCCGGCCGTTAAGACGCGCAACGATCGCGAAGCGCTAATCGCAGCAGTGACGGAAGGCCGTATCGACATCATCGCAACTGACCACGCGCCGCATACGCGCGAAGAAAAGAATGCCAGCTATTTCAAAGCGCCCAGTGGGTTGCCGTTGGTCCAGCACGCCCTGCTGGCCCTGCTGGAATTAGTCGAGCACGGCGAGCTGAGCCTGGAGACGGTGGTGCAGCGTGCTTGCCACGCGCCAGCGCAGCGCTTCGGCGTGCTCAATCGCGGCTTTTTGCGTGAAGGCGCCTACGCTGATCTCGTACTAATCGACCCAGACGCAGAAACCGTCGTGACGCCCGAGAGTCTGCGTTCGAAATGCGCATGGTCGCCATTTGATGGTCATAGCTTCGGTAGCCGCATCGATGCGACTTGGGTCAACGGCCAGTTGGTTTATCGAGATGGAACCCTGCGCGCACAGGCGTTGGGGCAGCGGCTGGCGTTCGCCTGAGTTGGGCGTCTGAATCGGAGGCCGCACGTGGATGATGCTGTCAGGGTTTGCGCCTGGGCAATGAAGTCGCGGCAAGAGCGTGACTATCACGATCAAGAGTGGGGCCGCCCATTGCATGATGAGCGCAGGCTATTTGAAATGTTGATTTTGGAGGGCGCGCAGGCCGGCTTGAGTTGGAGCACGATACTCAACAAGCGTGAAAACTATCGTCGCGCGTTTCACGATTTCGACGCTGAAAAAATTGCCCGCTATAACGACGCCGATCGTGCCCGCCTGCTGGCAGATCCCGGCATCGTCCGCAATCGTTTGAAGATCGAAGCGGCAATCACAAACGCAAATGCCTATCTGCGCTTACGCGAACAACACGGCAGTCTCGACGCCTGGCTCTGGCGCTGGGTGAACGGCCAGCCGATCATAAATCGCTGGACCGAGATGAATCAGGTCCCTGCCCGGACCGAGCTATCGGACGCAATCAGCAAGGCGCTGATCAAGGCCGGATTTAAGTTTGTCGGTAGCACGATTATCTATGCCTATTTACAGGCGGTTGGGGTGGTTGATGATCATATTGTCGGCTGCTCTGCCGGCGAAAGCGCTAGATAGATATAGCGGATGACCCCGTTAGCGTCAGTTGCTCAGTCGGCGCCATGACCTCCACTCCCAGAATTAGTTACAACCGGGTCAAGTCCATTTTTATTGGGTGGGTTCTTGGCCCCTTCTTTTGCATCAAAAAATAGCGTTGCTTTGGCAGCCCAATTGTCTTTGTTGTCTGGGCAATTCGCAACCTGTTTAATCTTTATGGTCAAAACATGATCTTCGCGATCAATGTCCACGTTATCACACATCGACTTCGACCCATCCATGAATGTAATGGCTTTGTTTACATCGGCTTTATACATATATGAGCCCCTGGCGTCGGGGCAGATCTTATAGGCGACTGATTGTCCAGGCTTCAATCCTGCGATGGGCATGTGGGTATCTAGGCCGCTCACGATTTCTGCTCCAGTAATGTGGATCGTCATCGTTGCGCAATGGCACTCTTTCATCGGTTATCCCCGGGTTTTTTAAACTTCAAAAGTAGATTGCAGGTGCTGTCTTTTGCTGTCGGTAGGGTAGTGTTGCAATGTCTTCGTGCGAACATATAAAAATTTAGGTTGCGGTATCCCTTCTCTTCTAATTCCTCCATCGTGGCTAGGCCTTTACTTTTTTGGCCTGTCAAATAGTTGAGGTGCGCCTCAACAAGCGTGGCGCCTATCTCTTTCGTTTTATTTTGTATCCCATTTATAAGATTAGATGCCTGTGAAAGTGCATTTTGTTTTTGATTGGTCTCATCGGGCACCGCTTCAGCGGCCATAAGGTAGAGATTGGCGCAGCGAATAAGATGAGTGGCAGAATTCGCTTCTGGCAAGGCAGTAGAGTCACATTTTTCAATCGTCCTGGCGTTGAGTGAAGTTTTTCTAGCTAAATCAAAATCGCCTTTTTCTAAGGCAATTAGCCCGCGAACATATCGTATTCGTGATAGCAGAGACAACGAGTTGTCGTCGTGCGATTCTGCAATGTTGCTTTCGGCAGACGTTAATATTTTTTCAGACATTCCCCATTGGGTTCCTATCGCCGCAAGGGAGGCATCAATGAATTCTAGGTTTGCAGAAAGGTATCGATAGTCGTTATTAGTTGGGTCATTTTTGACTAGCATCTGAATAATTGGGCTCGCGAGATCTACGGCAGCTCTCGTCTCGTCGATATCTCCGTATTCAAGCGTGGCATGGGCTAAGGCAGAAAGAGAGCTGGTAAGTTTGCTCTTTAATGAAGCATCACCTGGATACTCTGAGGCCAGACCGGTGAAAATCCGGGCCTGTTCTTTTAGCACAATAAGCGCTTCGTCTCGATCGCCTAAATATTGGAGTGTGCTGCCTCGCCACGAAAGTGAGTCTGCCACCGCAAGCTGGACCGATTTCGACTTAGGGACGATCCCTTTGGCAACTTCAACGCCCGCAGTAAAGTAGGCTAGTGCGATATTTTTTCTATCTCTATTAAGCTCTAAGGCGCCATAGTTTACGAGGGAATAAGCTACTTCTAGCAACCATTTCGGGTTGCTCGGCGCCATGTTTGATAGGCGCTCCGATTCGTAAAGATAAGTACTCCAGTGCTTATCCGCATCGTCAGCGGCCCCAGCCCGCCATGCCGCATACCCGACATAAAACTCCGACTGCCCAAGCTCAAAGACCAAATCTGGATCGTTCGGATGGCGATCAACAAGTTGTTTATTGAGTGTGAGCGCGGCTGTAAGCGGCTCGGCAGCTTCGGCGGCGCGGCCTTGTTGCATGCGCACGTCGCCGATTTGGCGCAGCGCTTTGGCGCGGGCGGTAAGCGCGGCTTCGGAGAGGTTATTGCTGTCGAGCTTGCTGAAATAGCCCATCGCTTTGTCGCCGACGGCGTCGAGGATTTCCAGCTTGCCAAGGGGTTCTAGCTTTTCGCGGAGATCGCCGAGCATGAAGCTGATGAGATCTTCACCTTGTTGACGACTGCGTTCGGCGGCTTTCTGTGCAACGAAGGCTTTCACGGCCAGCACGACCATCGCCGCTGATACTGCAGTCGAGATCCCGGCAAGAACCGCGAGGCGGCGGTTGCGGGTTTGGAGATCGCGGCGTTTGAGATCGTCAAAGCCAACGCCGAGCAAGCCGGCGAGAATTTTCAGCCGCGCACCGTCACGGCCGTCGGCCTGCTCGCGGAGATCGGCCGCGAGCGGTTCGGCGGGGGTGTCGCTAAGCGCGCCGTCAGGTCCAAGCTTGAAACGGAGTGCTGGTGGGAAGCACTCGCGCGCGGGGTGGTTGCCGGCGGATGCGCCGGGCTCGCCGTCGACGATCAGGCACAAAATCCGATCTTCGCCGCCACGGCGTTTAAAGTAGAGAATCTCTTCATTGACCCAGCGCGAGGCCGCCGAAGCAGGCGAGCAAATGATGATTAAGCAGCGTGATTGATCGAGCGCGTTCTGTAGGGCAACGTCGAGGCCGCCTGCGGCGGACAACTCGGTGCGGTCGCGGAAGATCGGAAATAACTTCTTTGGAACAACACCATGGCGGCCGGTAGTCCCCGCCAAGCGTGCGGGAACGCGGTACGATTCGATGGCTTTATGCAGCCATTCTCCCCACTGGCGATCCCGATGGCTGTAACTGATAAAACCCCAATACTTGTGTATCCCGCCCGTCATCCCCGCTCCCAGGCCAGCATTTGCTGGCAATTATTTGAATTTACTGTGGAGATTAGAGGTCGATCACGCCTCCTCGCAAGATTGTGCCTCTTATCGATAGCGGCATGCTGTGACGGAGTGCACAGAATTAGTAAGAAATTTCTACGGCTTGATGCCGGGGTAGCGATGCGCCGCTGATGCTAGGTCGAAATTCGATGGCGGGCCTGTTCGGCTGGGCAGAGCGTGCGCTGAGGCTATGCCGGCCATCGACGCAACAGCGGGGACGGTCGCGGCGAAGTGTGGAGCCGCAAGAAGCGCATGTAGAAAAAGCTTTCCGGACGGCGCGATCGCGACGCTTGGGCCACCGTCTAAGTTGGAGGCTTGGGCGAAGGGATTTTAGCCGTATGACGCGCTGATCACAGAAGCATTAATGGCTCTGCGCGCTAATCCGCGCCAGAACCTTGCTTCGCCAAGATCACGTCGCTGCAAGCTTTTATTGCTTACCTGTCGAGAATTGCTGCGCTACAGTGCTCGGGGTTGGGCGGCTCAATATCACCACTGCAGTGGCGTCGCAGCAGTTGCGTAAGCGATAGCGGTCGATAACCGCTGAGTAGGATGTCCGATAACGTTGCGAGCCCGGCATCAGTTTCGCCGTTGAGAAATTGCACGCGCGCACGGATATCGCGGAGTCGGATTTGCGGATTGTCGGCGCCGAGTTTTTCCAGCAGCGTTGCAATGGCATTTCGGGCGTTGTCGGCGTCGCTGCTGGCGCCGGCGTTAACCGCCAATTCCAGCCGTTTGAGCTGGCCGTAGGCGCAGAGCACCACGGCATCGGCAGGTGGCACTGAATCGCCGATGCAGCCGCCGGCTTCCAGCCCGAGCTGTACGGCCCTAGCAGCGGCGTCGGGCTGGTTTTGCGCCATTGCAATATCGAACGCGAGGAGTTGACTGCGCAGCAAGGTTTTTGAGGAGTCCGTATCGAGCGGGTTGCGTTGATGTAGTGCGACTAACGCACTCTCGTTGCCGCTGTTGGTTTTTCGGGCTTCATCCCAGTGCTGTTGCGCAGCCAGCGCGAGCGCACGAACGTATTCAAACCTTGTCGCCAGCAATGGATATTCAACATTAGTCTTGTCATTGGCGATCAACGGGTCGAGCACGCGCAAGCCCTCCGAGGCGACTGCTAGCATCGGAATCGGATCGCCGGCTTCGATTTCGGTCGACGCGAGTGCCGATAAGGCGTAGGCAAGCTTTAGCTTTTCGCCGGCGTCGTCTGGGCGTTCGGCCGCCGCTTTGCGGGATATTTCCGCCTGCTCACGCAGCACGCTTAACGACGCCGCGACTTGATCGAGATAAAGCAGTGTGATGCCTTGCCATGCGAGATTGCTGATCAGCGAGGCGCGCGTTTCGTCCGTCTGCGGCGTAATGGCGCGGAGCAGTTGCGCGCTCTGTTGGAAATAGCCGAGTGCGGCGTTATCTTGATTTTGCGCCGACGCCAGTGCGCCGAGATTGTTCAGCGAGTAGACAACCTCCAATTGCCATTTTGGATTGCTGGAATCGATTGCAACGAGGCGCTGCGAGGCCTCTAAGTAGCCTTGAAAATGGGTTAAGGCGAGATCGAATTCGCTCGTGCGCCAAGCCGCGTAGCCGGCTGAGAACTCCGATTGCCCGGTTTCAAATATTAGTTCGGGATCATTTGGGTGGCGATTGCTCAGTTGTTGATTCAAGGCTAAGGCCGACGCGAGCGGCGTACGCGCTTCCGCAGCGCGGCCTTGCTGAATGCGAATATCGCCGATTTGGCGCAAGGCTTTGGCACGAGCGACCAGCGCCACATCGGTTAAATTGCGATCGGCGAGCGCGCTGAAATAGGCCATCGCCTTATCGCCGACGGCATCGAGAATATCGAGCTTGCCGAGCGGTTCGAGCTTGTCTCGAAGATCGCCGAGCATGAAACCAATAAGATCCTCACCTTGTTGGCGGCTGCGTTCGGCGGCGCGCTGCGCGACCACGGCTTTCACTGCGAGTGCCAGCGTAACGGCGGCAACGGCGCTCGAGATGCTGGCGAGAATCACGAGGCGGCGATTGCGGGTTTGCAGATCGCGGCGCTTAAGGTCATCAAAGCCGACGCCGAGCAAGCCGGCGATGATTTTCAGCTTGGCGTGCTCGCGGCCGTCGGCCTGCTCCCGCAAGTCCGCGGCGAGGGGCTCGGCGGGGACGTCGCTCAGTTCGCCGTCGGCGCCCAATTTGTAACGCAATGCCGGCGGAAAGCACTCGCGTTCTGGGTGGCCGTTGGCTGAGGCATTCGGTTCGCCGTCGACGATGAGACACAGAATTCGCGCTTCGCCGCCGAGACGTTTGAAATGCAGAATTTCCTCGTTAACCCAGCGCGAAGCCGCAGCCGCTGGCGAGCAAATGAGGATGAAGCAGCGGGCACTCGCCAGCGCCTGTTGGAGCGCGGCGTCTAGGCCGCCGCCGGCAGAAAGCTCAGTGCGATCGCGAAAAATCGGGAATAGCTGTTTCGGGACGACGCCGAGGCGGCCGGTGGTGCCGGCAAGCCGCGTTGGAACCCGATAGGACTCGATCGCTTTATGCAGCCACTCGCCCCATTGGCGGTCGCGGTGGCTATAGCTAATAAAGCCCCAATATTTTTGTATCCCTTCTGACATGACAACTCCAGCGCCGATCTTGGCGACCCGCCAACCGGTTGATTTTTTTGGGCGTGTTGCTGTGTAGGTATATTCGCATTTTTCAATGATGGGCGAATAAGAATCGTGACTAGCAAGACTGCGCTCGTTGCATCAGCGAGATCCATCCTGCCCGGGATCGGCGGCGGGGAATCGGCGCGTGCCCGATCAGAGGGCCGGTGACGACGTCGGTGGCTGTCTGAACGCGATGTGAATCGGTGGGTTCAGGCTTGATTCAGAGGTCGGCGCGCAATCTTTAACCGCAGGCCGAGCAGACCTGCTGCGAATCCGGCGCTAATTAGGAGTCAGTCATGGTAAAGAATTCGAGCCTCAAAAAATTTCTCATTGCATTGGGTGCGCTGGCGACGGTCTTGGTAGCAATGCCGAGCCAAGCCTACGAACGCTATTGCCCGCCGCCTTATTACCGCGCCTACGCCGGTCATGGCGGTTATTACTACGACCGCTGGCAGCGGCCTTATCGCGGATATGACCGTCGCTACGGCTACGATAACGATCGTCGCGGGGATGATCATGGTCGACGCGACGACCATGATCGCGATGATGGTGCTGATCGCCGGCACGACCGTGCGCATTCCTGGCATTGAATAAAAACGCCGCTCCGAGGCCCGCAGGATGCGGGCCTTTTTTATGGCGCGTCGGCGCGCGGTTAACGCCGTTGCGTCCGGCTGAGTTGGTATTGCAAACCGGCGCATGCCGGTAGATGCTGCGTGCCGGGCTGATCCGGAACGCCGTATACGATGATCGCTGTCGCTCAGAGCACCGCAGAAAAACAGGCGCAGACGCTATTTCATGCGCTCAGTGAAGTCCTGCCCACCGGCGGCTTGCTGACGCAAGTTGAGCAGATGCGCCCGTATGAATGCGATGGCTTGTCGATGTTCCGGCGGTTGCCGCTGGCGGTAGCGTTGCCGCAGACCGAAGCCCAGGTTGCCGCGGTATTGCGGATCTGCCACGCGCAACAGGTGCCGGTTATTGCCCGCGGCGCCGGCACCGGCCTCGCAGGCGGCGCGTTACCGCAGGAAGACGCGGTATTGCTATCGCTGGCGCGGCTTAAAAGCATTATTGAAATCGATCCGCTGGCGCGCACCGCGCGCGTGCAGCCGGGCGTACGCAACCTCGCCATTTCTGAGGCGGCGGCAAAGCACGGGCTGTACTACGCGCCGGATCCGTCGAGCCAGATTGCGTGCTCAATCGGCGGTAACGTTGCGGAAAATTCCGGCGGCGTGCATTGCTTGAAGTACGGCTTGACCTTGCACAATGTGCTCGGCGTTCGCGCCTATACCGCCGAGGGTGAACTGCTGGAACTCGGTGGCGCTGCGCTCGATAGTCCTGGGTACGACTTGCTGGCGCTGATGATTGGCTCCGAAGGTCTGCTCGCCGTCGTCACTGAAGTGACAGTCAAACTGCTGCCGCGGCCGCAACTCGCGCGTGTTGTCATGGCCGCGTTCGATAGCGCCGAGCAGGCCGGCGAGGCGGTGGCGGCGATCATCGCCGCTGGCATTATTCCGGCCGGGTTGGAGATGATGGATCGGCTCGCGATTAGCGCGGTTGAGGATTTCGTCCACGCCGGTTATCCGCTCGACGCTGAAGCGATTTTGCTGGTTGAGAGCGACGGCATTCCGGAAGAAGTGATCGCTGAAATCGAGCGTATCGAAACCCAGCTGCGGCGCTGTGGCGCCGTTAGCATGCGGACCTCGCGTGACGAAACCGAGCGGCTCAAGCTCTGGGCAGGACGCAAAGCCGCGTTCCCAGCGGTGGGCCGAATTACGCCGGACTACTACTGCATGGATGGCACGATTCCGCGGCGCCACCTCGGTGACGTACTGCGCCAGATCGCGGCGATGTCCGTTGAATTCGGTCTCGGCTGCGCCAACGTTTTTCACGCTGGCGACGGCAATCTGCACCCGCTGATTTTTTACGACGCCAATAAGCCCGGCGATCTCGAACAGGCAGAGGCCTTTGGTGCCCGAATTTTGCGTCTTTGTGTCGCGGTCGGTGGCACGATTACCGGCGAGCACGGTGTCGGCGTCGAGAAAATCGACGGCATGTGCGTGCAGTTCACGGCCACCGAATTGGCTTGTTTCCATGCCGTCAAAGCCGGCTTTGATCCTGCTGGGCTGTTGAACCCCGGCAAGGCGGTGCCGACACTCCATCGCTGCGCCGAACTGGGCCGCATGCACGTTCACCACGGCGAACACGCCCATCCTGAGCTGCCTCGGTTTTAATGGACGACTACTTAGAACAAGCCCGCGCGCGGGTGCTCGGTGCCGCAGCAGCGGGGACGACGCTGCGGCTGCGCGGCGGCGGCAGCAAAGATTTTTACGGCGGCGACCTGCGCGGCGACATCCTGGAGACCGCGGCCTATCGCGGCATCGTCGCCTATGATCCGAGCGAACTCGTGGTCACCGTGCGCGCCGGCACGCCGTTGGCCGAAGTTGAAGCGACGTTGGCGGCGTCCGGCCAAATGCTGGCGTTCGAAGCGCCGCATTTTGGCGCGGCAACGGTCGGCGGCTGTGTTGCCGCCGGGCTTTCCGGGCCGCGCCGGCCCTACGCCGGTTCGCTGCGCGATGCCGTACTCGGTGTGACGATGATGGACGGCCGCGGCGAAGTGCTGCGCTTCGGCGGGCAGGTTATGAAAAATGTCGCCGGCTTCGATGTTTTTCGGTTGCAAGCCGGTGCGCTTGGCACGCTTGGCGTGCTGCTGGAAGTTTCATTCAAAGTCTTACCGCGGCCGGAAATGGAGTCGACACGGGTCTACGCGTGCAACGCCGAGCAGGCGTTGGAATTGATGAACCGCCATGCCGGGCTGCCGTTGCCGCTGAGTGGTGCGAGTTTTGAATCCGGTAGATTGCGGCTGCGTCTGTCCGGCAACGCTCCGGCGGTGCAAGCCGCAGAAGCGCGGCTGGGTGGCGATGTCGATTCCGAAGGCGCCGCGTATTGGCAGGACCTACGTGAACATCTCCTGCCGTTCTACGCTGCCGAGACGCCGCTCTGGCGGCTGAGCGTGCCCTCGACGCGAGCCTCGTTTGCCGACAGCCAAACGCAAGAATTAATCGACTGGGGCGGGGCACAGCGCTGGTTGCGGACGACGCACCCGGCGGAAACGATACGGGCACGCGCGCATGCGGCTGGCGGGCATGCCACGCAATTCCGTAACGGCGCCCGCAACGCCACCTTCCAGCCGTTGGCGCCCGCGCTGCGCGCGCTGCACCTGCGGCTGAAGCAAACTTTCGATCCAGCCGGGGTGTTTAACCGCGGCCGACTCTACCCGGATTTCTGAGATGCAGACGCGACTCACCGAAGCTGTACTCGCGACGCCGCAGGGGCGCGAGGCCGAGCGCATTCTGCGCAGCTGCGTGCACTGTGGTTTTTGCAACGCCACGTGCCCAACCTATCAACTGCTCGGCGACGAGCTGGACGGTCCGCGCGGCCGTATCTACCAAATTAAGGAATTGCTGGAAGGGGCGCCGGTAACGCAGGAAACGCAGCGCCACCTCGACCGCTGCCTAACCTGCCGCGCCTGCGAAAGCACCTGCCCGTCCGGCGTGCAGTACGCGCGTCTGGCTGATATCGGTCGCAATATCGTCGAAGCGCAGGTGCCACGGCCGGCCGCGACGCGGCTCTGGCGCTGGTCGCTGCGGCAGGTGCTGCCGAAGCCGCGGCGATTCGCCGCGCTGCTCGGCCTCGGCCGGATTTTCAAGCCATTGCTGCCGCGTACGCTCGCTGCGCATTTGCCGGCCAAGCGCGTCGCCAGCCCGTGGCCGGCGGCACGGCATCGGCGCCGCGTACTGGTTTTGCAGGGCTGTGTGCAGCCGGCGTTGGCGCCCGATATCGACGGCGCCGCCGCGCGCGTGCTCGACGCCATCGGCATCAGCGCCGTGCCGGTCGCGATCGGTTGTTGTGGTGCGGTGTCTTATCATTTGAATGCGCAGGCGGAAGGTTTAGCAACGGCAAAAAATGCCATTGACTGCATTTGTGTGGGGCTCGATGCCGGCGCCGAGGCCGTGGTGCTCAGCGCTAGCGGCTGCGCCAGCTTCGTCGCCGAATACGCCCATCTGCTGCGCGAAGATGCCGCCTATGCGACGAAAGCAGCGCGGGTCACAGCGGCGCTGCGTGATCTCAGCCGTATCTTGGTGGATGAAGCAAGCGCCTTTGATGCACGACTGGCGGCAACGCCGGCGAAGCCGACGCGCGTCGCGTTTCAGTCGCCGTGCTCGCTGCAACACGGACTGCGCATTCGCGGTGAAGTGGAAGCGCTGCTGATGCGCGCCGGCTATGTTTGCACGCCGGTGGCCGATGCCCACCTCTGCTGCGGTTCGGCTGGCACGTATTCGATCCTGCAGCCGGAACTCTCCGGCAAGCTGCGCGCGAATAAGCTGGCAGCGTTAAGCGGCGGGCAGCCGGAGCGCATCGCAACGGCCAACATCGGCTGTATGACGCATCTCGCCGGCGGCACCGCGACCCCAGTTGATCATTGGGTGCAATTGATCGCCGAGCGTATCGCCTGAGCCAGCACCGCCGCTACGGCAATTTCGGCGCGCAGCCGTAAGATAGAGCGATGCCTGCGCGCCAGCCCACTCGAATTACCGTACCCGCTGCGCTCGCCGCAGTTACCACCACCGACCATACAACCGAGGTTCCCGGGCCGAAAGCGGGCTTGGCGGCGGAAGATGTCACGGCGGTTTGGCAGGCGGTGCAGGCGCTGTACCGGACGGGGGTTTATCCGAGCGTGGCTTTTTGCCTGCGGCGGCGCGGCCAGATTATTTTGAATCGAACACTCGGCCACGCCAGCGGCAATGGTCCGCTGGACGCGGCCGATACGCCGAAGCGCCTGCTGGCGCCGGACACGCCGATTTGCTTGTTCTCGGCCTCGAAAGCGGTGGTCGCGACGCTCGTGCATCTATTGGCGGACCAAGGCGAGATCGTGCTCGATAGCCGTGTTAGCCGTTACCTGCCGGCGTTCGCGCAAGCGGGCAAAGCGGCGACCACGATCGCCGACGTTCTCGCGCACCGGGGTGGCTTCCCGACGCTGCCGGCGGCTGACCTTGTTGCGCCTGAAGCGCTGTTGAACGATTGGCCACGCGTTGTCGACCTCATTTGCGCCGCGCCGCCGACGCAAAACGGCCGCAGCGCCTACCACGCACTAACGGCTGGGTTTGTCCTCGGCGAGGTTATTCAGCGGGTCACCGGCGAGACGTTGTCCGCGTTTATGACGCAGCAGCTGCGGCGGCCGCTCGGGATGCGGCATTTCACCTATGGCTTGCCAAAAGCGCAGCGCGCCCACGCGGCGCAGAACTACGTCGCCGGCGCGCCGGTGCGATTCCCGTTTAGCGCCATCGTCGAGCGTGCACTGCATCTGCCGTTTGCCGATGTCGTTCGGGTATCGAATAGCGCCGCATTTCAGCAGGCGGTGATTCCGGCCGGCAATCTTTATACGACGGCCGAAGAGTTATCGCGCTTCTATCAAATGCTGCTCGACGGCGGCGTATACGGCGGCCGGCGAATTTTAACCGCGGCCGCCGTTACCCGGTTGGTGCGGCCGGTTGGCAGCGTCAGTCTGGATCGGACGTTAATGATTCCGATGCGGTACAGCGAAGGCCTGATGCTCGGCGCGCGGCCGTTTGGCTTGTTCGGCCCCAATACCGCGCAGGCTTATGGCCACCTCGGCTTCATGAACATACTCGGCTGGGCCGATCCACAACGCGAAATCGCCGCCGCGCTGCTCACCACCGGCAAAGCCGTCATGGGCAGCCATCTGGTTGCGCTCAGCAGCTTGCTGTCGACGCTGGCGAAGCGCTGCACATAACGGGGCGCGTTAATCGAGCGCTAGTACGACATCAGCTCCGCGCGCACGTCGTCCTGCGACAGCATCGGCACCGATACCGGCTGTACGCGCCAAATGTCGGAGCAGTATTCGCGGATCGTCCGGTCGGATGAAAACAGCCCGGTGCGAGCGCTGTTGAGGATCGACATCCGCGTCCATTGATCGCTATCTCGGTAAGCATCGCCGGCACGTGTGTGGGCGTCGGAATAGGCCTGGAAGTCGGCGAACAAGCAGTACGGGTCGTACTGCAGCAGGCTATCGACCAGCGGCCGGAACAGTTCGCCATCGCCGCGCGAGAAGAAGCCGTGGCGAATTAAATCGATCACTTCTTTCAGCTCCGGGTTGCCGGTATACCAGTCATAGGGCTGATAACCGCCCGCGCGCAGCTCGGCAACTTCCTGCGCCGTAAGGCCGAACAGGAAGAAATTTTCAGCGCCGACTTGCTCGCGAATTTCGATATTGGCGCCGTCCATCGTGCCGATGGTTAGCGCGCCGTTCATCGCGAATTTCATGTTGCCGGTACCGGAGGCTTCTTTGCCCGCGGTCGAGATTTGCTCGGAGAGATCCGCCGCCGGATAGATGCGCTGGCCGTTGGTGACGCTGAAATTCGGCAGGAATACAACGCGCAGCTGATCGCGCACTGCCGGGTCTCGGTTGACGACGTCGCCGATTGCGGTGATCAGGCGAATCATCAACTTCGCCATGCGATAGCCGGGCGCGGCTTTGCCGCCGAAGATGAACGTGCGCGGCGTCATTTCTGCGTTCGGGTTGCTCTTCAGGCGGTGATACAACGCGATGATGTGCAGCGCGCTTAAGTGTTGACGTTTGTATTCGTGGATGCGCTTAACCTGAACGTCGAACATCGAGGCGGGATCTACCGCAACGCCGCAACGTTTGCGGATGATTTCTGCCAAATCGCGCTTATTGGCCCGTTTGATTTCGCGCCAGCCAGCGCGGAAATTGACATCGTCGGCATAAGGCTCGAGTTGCCGGAGTTGGTCGAGGTCTTTGATCCAGCCATCGCCGATGGTCTGCGAGATCAGCCGAGTGAGCCGCGGATTGGCTAGTGCCAGCCAGCGCCGCGGCGTGACGCCGTTGGTTTTATTGCTGAATTTTTTTGGCCATAGCTCGTAAAAATCTTTTAGTACGTCCTGTTTCAGCAGTTCGGAATGCAGCGCCGCGACGCCGTTGATCGCGTGGCTGCCAACGCAGGCTAGATGCGCCATACGGACATAGCGCTCGCCGCTTTCGTCGATCAGGCTCAGTCGCGAGACGCGGGCATCGTCGCCGAAATAACGGCGGCGGACATCATCGAGAAAGCGGGCGTTGATTTCGTAAATGATCTCCAGATGCCGTGGCAGCACGCGCTTAAACAACGCCAGCGGCCAGCGCTCCAGCGCTTCCGGCAGCAAGGTGTGGTTGGTGTAGCCGAAGGTGGCTTGGGTGATCGCCCAGGCCTGCTGCCAAGGCATACGGTTTTCGTCGGTGAGCAAGCGCATCAGCTCGGCGACGGCGATCGCCGGATGGGTATCGTTCAGCTGGGCGGTGAATTTTTCGTGGAAGCGTTCCAGCGGAATGCGCTGGCCTTTCAAAATGCGCAGCATGTCTTGTAGCGAACAGGAGACGAAGAAATATTGCTGGGCCAGCCGCAGCTCTTTGCCTTCAACGTGCTCGTCGTTCGGGTACAGCACCTTGCTCAGGTTTTCCGAAATGATTTTCTGGTTCACCGCGCCCTGGTAGTCGCCGCGGTTAAAGACATCGAGATCGAACGCCTCTGGCGCCTCCGCTTTCCACAGCCGCAACGTGTTCGCAGTGTTATTGCGGTAGCCGAGAATGGGGGTGTCGTAGGGAATGCCGTTGATGGTCCGGTTCGGGATCCAGCGCACGTGCAATTGCCCGTGCTCGTCGCGCAGCTGCTCGGTGTGGCCGCCGAGTTTGATTTCCACCGCCCACTCCGGCCGCGCCAGTTCCCAAGGATTGCCATTGCGCAGCCATTTGTCGGTTTTCTCGACTTGCCAGCCATCGACAAGCGATTGATGAAAGATGCCGAATTCGTAGCGGATGCCATAGCCGACCGCCGGGATTTCCAGCGTCGCCAGCGAGTCGATAAAACAGGCGGCGAGGCGGCCGAGCCCGCCATTGCCGAGGCCGGGCTCTTCTTCTTGATAGAGCAGGTCGTCGAGATTCAGGCCGAGTTCGCTCATCGCAGCGCGCGCTTCGTCGAACAGGCCGAGATTGATCAGATTGTTGCCGAGGTGTGGCCCCATCAGGAATTCGGCTGAGAAGTAAGCCACGGTCCGCGAGCCGCGCTGGGTGTACTCGTTTGCGGTGCTGATCCAGCGTTGCAGCAGGCGGTCGCGTACCGCGTAGGCCAATGCCAAGTAGTAGTCAGTCTTCGTCGCAAGCGCCGGAAATTTACCCTGGGTATAGAACAGATGGTGGAGAAACGCGTGTCGGAGGCGGGTGGCGATGCTCTCGGGAGCGTCGTCGGCGCGACGGCCGAATTCCTGCGGCGGGACGATCGGCTGATTCACGGCGTACTCCGGTGCGGCCGTGTGGCCGCTTCAATTTAAATTGCAGCAAATTCCGTGCTGGTGCCAGTGCTTGCTAAGCGGGCAAGACCGAGCAGCGCCGGTTGCGGATGGCAAATCACCGCGCTGGGCACGGCGCGCAGCCAGTCGGCAAAGCCGGGTTTGTCTTCAAACGCGGCGCGGAAGCGCGCGGGATCAAACAAATCACCCCAGGCCGGAACAATACCGCCAGCAATATAGACGCCGCCGCGTGCGCCCAGTGTTAACGCGGCGTTCGCGGAAACGCGTCCGAGCCAACGGGTGAACAGCTGCACTGCGTGCAGCGCCGCGGGGTCCCCTGTTGCCGCAGCAGCGGCAATCGCGGCGCCGTCGGCTGCGCCATCACCACCACAGGCGGCGTAAAGCCGCTCGATGCCACTGCCGGACAATATGGTTTCCGCGCATAACGCGCCGTGCGCGGCGCGCAACCGGAGCCAGACGGCGAGTTCGTCGTCATCAACCGGCGCAAGATCGGCATGGCCACCTTCGCCGGTCAATACGCACCAGTTGCCGCGATCAGCAACGAGACTGGCGACGCCGAGCCCGGTGCCCGCGCCGAGCGCGAGTTTCGGTGCGTCGGCGATGCCGGGCCCACCGCCGAGTTGACGTAAGTCGGTGTCATCCAGGACTGGGATGGCGTGCGCTACGGCGGCGAAATCGTTAATCAGCGTCACCGGCGCGCCCGCCACAGCAGCGAGCGGGCCAGGTTCGAGCACGCAGGGATGGTTGGTCAGCGCGATTGCGCCATCCGCACGCGGTGGGCCGGCGCCGCAGAACGCAGCTGCCGCAATAGGTGCATGCGGCGCAACGCGGTGCAGATAGCGCTGCAGCAGCTGCGGCAACTCAGCTGGGGTTGGGAAGCGCTCGATATGCATCAACCGGAACCGCGGGCCATCCGCTTCGGCAAGCGCCAAGCGCGTATTTGTGCCGCCAATATCGCCGACGACGATCACCATTGCGGGGGCCTGCTATTCATGGGCTGGACCGGGGGCGTGACAAATGGGATGACCCAAAGTAACACGGCTGGCTGTCGCCCGGCATCGGCGTTAGGCTTGCCCGATCTACAGGAGCTGCTATGAAACCGACATTATTTCTTCCCGTGATGGTGCTCGCCGTCGTGGCCTCGGCGCCGATCTACGCGGATCCGCTGTCGGATCTCGCTGGCAAGGTCTTGCAGCAGACGGCCGAACCCGGCGCATTGTCTGAGCGTGACATCGGTGCGGGTTTGCGCGAGGCCTTGGCAAAAGGCACTAAAACTGCCGTTACGCAACTCGGCAGTGCGGATGGCTTTTGGGGTGATGACCGCTTTCGCATCCCGCTGCCGAAACCCTTGACCAAGGCCGAAGGGCTGCTGCGCAATTTTGGTGCGGGGCCGAAACTCGATGAGCTGCATCTGGCGATGAATCGCGCCGCCGAAAAAGCGGTGCCGATCGCCGCCGATGTCTTTTCCGAAGCGGTGTGGAAGCTCACCGTGAACGATGCCCGCGAGATTCTCGGCGGCGCGCCAGACGCCGCCACGCAGTATTTCAAACGCACGACCGGCGATACGTTATTTGCGAAGTTTAAGCCGATCGTCGCCAGCATCACGGCGAAAGCTGGGCTTGCCCAGCAATACAAGAATGTTATCGGCAAGGCGGGGCCGCTGGCGGGCAATCTTGGTGCGCCTGATCTCGACGCCTATGTCACGCAAAAAGCGATGGATGCACTGTTTTTGCGCGTTGCCGACGAGGAAAAAGACATCCGCGAAAACCCCGTGGCGCGCAGTACCGCATTGTTGAAAAAGGTTTTCGGCTCGTGAGCGGGCGCCAAGCCGCACAGCGTGGCGGCATGGTCAGTCTGTTACTGACCCTGCTGGCGGTTGGCGCGCTGGTTTATTTCGGTTTGCACGGCGTCGGCGGGACGGCGGCCGGGAAAAACGCTTCGACATCGATCGACTGCGAACAAAAAATCGCCAAGCTGATGAAGGCAACCGGCGGACTCGGCCCCGATTACGCCGCCGGTTATGCGGCGCTGCCAACGTCCTGCCGCGGTTTATTGCCGCCGCCGGGCGCCTTAGATCCGTCAGCAGCGCACGCGCCGGAGACTTGAGCCGGCGCGTTTAGCTGCTTGTTTGGCTGATTACGGCCGGAACGAAAACGCCACGCCGCCGAGGACGATTGCGCCGTCGCCGACTTTTTCGCCGCGGGTGTGAACGTTGATTTCAGCGCCGAGGCTGAGCCCGAGCTGCAAGCCGTAGCGGCCGTGATCGAAGGCCCAGGCGTAGCCGGCACGGGCAGTCGGTTGGAACACGGTGGTGTCGCTGCTGCCGCGGACGCCGGGATTTTTGAAGTCGATGTTCAGAAACAGCACCTCGGCACGGCCGCCGACAAACCAGCCGAGCTGCCCGCGACGGAAGTATTTGTCGAGCGTGACACCACCGCCGATGCCGCCGCCATTTTCGTCGTCGTGCTCGCCGTTGTTGCCGCGCTGGGCAAATTCATACGCAACGTGGGCACTGGCGTAGTAGTTGTTCGACAGCGCGGTGCCGATGCCGCCGCTGATGATTTCGCCGGACGGAAAGCCGCGGAATTCGCCGAAGGGTTCGTACTGCCCAGCCTGCGCGGGCAGCGCCGCGAGCGCCAGCGCGGCGAAGCCGAGCGTGCCGAGGAAACGCATACGTGCTTTATTTGCAATCATGGGGTCGTCTCTAGAGTGACTGGGGACTTATTCGAGCGGAAGGGTACCGCAGAACCAGGCGGCTGGACGAGAAGCGGCCTGGGTTCAGCGCAGCGCTTCCAATGCTTCCCAGCGGGCATAGGCTTTCACCAAATCCTGGTCGATGATCGCGAGCCGCGCCTGCGTCGCCAGCGCTTGTTCGCGCTGGGCGGCGTAGAACTTGGGATCGCTAAGCTTCAAACCTAGCTCGCGCTGCTCGGTTTCCAGCTTCTCGATGGTTTTCGGCAGCGTGTCTAACTCGCGTCGTTCCTTCGAATTTAGACCGACGGGCGCTTTCGCCACCGGTTTCGGGGCCTCGCTGCGCACCGGCTCGGCTTTTTTCGGTTCTGGACGCACCGCGGTAAACGTCGGCTCTTTGCGTTGTCGCAGCCAATCGTCATAGCCGCCGACGTACTCACCGATGCGGCCGCCGCCTTCGTAGACGAACGTCCGGGTGACGACATTATTCAGGAACGCGCGGTCATGGCTGACGATCAGCACCGTGCCCTGGTAGTCGATCAGCAGCTCTTCGAGCAGATCGAGCGTTTCGACGTCGAGATCGTTGGTCGGTTCGTCGAGCACCAGCAGGTTCGACGGCTCGGAGAATAGGCGCGCCAGCAACAGTCGCGCGCGTTCACCGCCGCTCAGCGCCTTCACCGGCGAGCGCGCGCGGTCCGGCGTGAACAGGAAGTTTTGCAGGTAGCTCATAACGTGCATCTGCTTGCCGTCGATGGTGACGAAATCCTTGCCGCCGCCGATGTTTTCAAACACCGGCTTGGTTTCGTCGAGCGCCGCGCGCAGCTGGTCGAAGTACGCGACTTCGAGTTTGCTGCCGATGCGCACCGTGCCGCTGCCGGGTTCGAGCTGGCCGAGCAGCAGGTTCAGCAAGGTGGTTTTGCCGGCGCCGTTCGGGCCGATGATGCCGATTTTGTCGCCACGGATGATCGTCGTCGAAAAATTCTTGACGATTACATTCTCGCCGCGCGAAAAGCTGATGCTTTTGGCTTCGGTGACCAGCTTGCCGGACTTTTCCGCCTCCTGCAGCACCAGCTTCGCTTCGCCGGAAACGTCGCGCCGCGCGGCGTATTCGCTGCGCAGTTTTTTCAGGCGTTCGACGCGGCCTTGGTCGCGCACACGGCGCGCTTTGATGCCTTTGCGGATCCAAACTTCTTCCTGCGCCAGCTTTTTATCGAACAGCGCGTTGCTCTGCTCTTCGATCCGCAAGGCTTCTTCTTTGCGCACCAAGTATTCATCGTAGGTGCCGGGCCAGCTGCGCAGGATGCCACGGTCCAGTTCGATGATGCGCGTTGCCAGCCGGCGTAGGAACGCGCGGTCATGGGTGACGAACAGCAGCGTGCCGGGCCAGGTCGCGAGAAAATCTTCGAGCCAGGTGATCGAGTCAATATCGAGATGGTTGGTCGGCTCGTCGAGCAACAGAATATCGGGCTCTGCGACCAGCGCCCGGGCCAGTAACGCACGCCGTTTCAGGCCGCCGGAAAGCGCGGAGAAATCACGATCGGGCGGCAGTTGCAGGCGTTCAACCATCGCCTGAACCTTGCTGTCGATGACCCAGCCGTCGGCCGCTTCGAGCGCGCTCTGGACGCGGCCGAGCTTGTCCATGTCGTCCGGCTCGTGCAGCAGCAAATGATGGTATTCCGCGACCAGCCGGCCGGCTTTGCCGAGGCCGTCGGCAACGACTTCGTAGACCGAACCTTCGATGTCGGTCGGCACCTCTTGCGGCAGTTCGGTAATCCGCAGCCCTTGCGAACGGATCAGCTCACCGGAATCGGTATGCACTTCGCCGGTCAACACTTTCATCAGGGTCGACTTACCGGTGCCGTTACGGCCAACAAGGCACAGCCGCTCGCCTTCGTCGAGCGTGAAGTTGACCTTGTCGAGCAACACCGTATTGCCGAGATTAAGACTGAGATTCTTGAAACTGATCAGCATGGGGGATTCTGGCGCGCGCAGCGCAAACGTGTAGAGCGCCCGATTGTACGGGCTTTGGTGCTGCGGGCGATCACCAGAGACCGGCGCCGACGGCAAAATAACCTCAGCGCAAACCGGGCCTGCGGCGTGCGTTTTCGCGAATTCCCTAGCCGCGCGGCAGGTCTTCGGGCAGCGTGATGTTGAGTTCAAGCACTTCCAGGCCGTCTTCGCGCTGAACGTTGAACTGCACGGCATCGTCCGGTACGCGGATGAATTTGCGCACGACGGCGAGAATTTCTTCGCGCATCTGCGGCAAGTAATTCGGGCCGTTCATGCGCCCTTCGCGCTGATAGGCCACCGCCACCATCAAGCGATCTTTGGCGGTTTGCGCGCTGGTTTTCTTTTCCGCCCGGAAAATCTTCAGCCAATCCATGACTAACCTCCGCCGAACAGTTTGCCGAACAAGCTCTTCTTCTGTTCCGTCAGAAACCGCATTGGCCGTTCTTCGCCGAGGAAACGAGCGACGAGGTCAGTATAGGCTTGCCCCGCCTCGCTATTGGGGTCGCGAATCACTGGTTCGCCGGAGTTCGAGCTGGTCAGCACGCTGGGCGATTCTGGAATCAGCCCGAGCAGTGGAATCGCAAGGATTTCCTTGACGTCATCGACGCTCAGCATCTCGCCTTTGGCGACGCGCGCGGCGTTGTAACGGGTGAGCACTAGGTGTTCTTTGACGCGGCCATCGCCGCGTTCGGCCCGGCGCGATTTACTGGCTAGGATGCCCAGCACGCGGTCGGAGTCGCGGACCGACGACACTTCCGGGTTTGTGACCACCAAGGCTTCGTCGGCGTAGTACATCGCTAAAAACGCGCCGCGTTCGATGCCGGCCGGGGAATCGCAGATGATGTAGTCGAAATCTTCGGCGAGTTCGTTCAGCACGCGCTCAACGCCTTCCTCGGTCAGCGCGTCTTTGTCGCGCGTCTGGCTGGCGGCGAGAATCGAAAGGTTTTCGACGTTTTTATCGCGAATCAGCGCTTGTTTCAGCGTTGCTTCCTTATTGATGACGTTGACGAAGTCGAACACCACACGGCGTTCGCAGCCCATGATCAAGTCGAGATTACGCAGGCCGACGTCGAAGTCGATAACCGCGGTTTTTTTGCCGCGCAGGGCCAGACCGGTCGCGAATGAGGCGCTGGTCGTGGTTTTGCCGACGCCGCCTTTGCCGGAAGTGACGACGATAATTTTGGCCAAACTGGATACTCCTAAAGTCCGTGATGCAGTAACAGATTACGCGCTGTGTGCGGGCTTCACTGGCTATGTGCTTCGATCATCAGCCGGCCGCCGGCCAAATACGCCTGCGCCGGCTGGCCGTACGGGCCGTCTTTGATCTGCTCGGCCAGCGTGTAAATGCCGGCAATTGCGATCAGCTCGGCGTCGAGCTTGCGGCAGAATACGCGCGCCGTCTCGTCGCCTTTGGCGCCCGCGATCGCACGGCCGGAAAGCTTGCCGTAAATATGAATGCAGCCGTCGGCGATGACTTCCGCGCCGGGGCTGACGGTTGCCAGCACGATCAGATCCGCGCCTTCAGCGTAAATTTGCTGGCCGGAACGCACGGGGTCGGACACCACGCGCGTTGGCTTATGTTGCGCAACGACGGCGGGCGCCGGCGCTGTTTGCTGCGGTTTGCTTGTGGCGGCGGCGACGGTTTTGGCGCCGTCTTTCGAGATCACCGCCAGCCCTAGCGCGCGCGCTTTTTCCGCCAGCGGCCCGTCGGAAACGGCGAGCGGCTGCATGCCGACGCCGCGCAGCGCGTTCAGTAATGCGGGAAGATCGACGTCGACCTCGCTGTCGATCACTACCGGCATGCCTTTAAGGGCTTGCGGCATTTGCTGGCCGAACTCGGCCAGTTGTGCAGGCCATGCGTTGGCGGCGGCGTCGAGCACCCGCAGGCGTGTGATCGAAAGCATGCGGCCCTTCAGTTCTAGGGCAGGGCTGGGGCGGCTCATTCGGGCTTGGGTTTTACCTGTGTGAAGTGAGGCGTCAGCGCAGTGCGTGGCCTATGTTTTGCTTTGTTTCCCTGCTAGGTTAGAGAGCAATCTCAACAAGATCAATGCGCAGCTCCGCCGGATGTTGCGTAATATGCTTCAGACCATCAAAGAGTCCGATAACGCATGGCTTTCGATTGGCGCCAATATCGGTGCGAAGATGCATACGACGAATTATTTGAAGCGGCTGGGAAGCCGCGCCCCGCAGCGCGGAATCTCTACAGTTATCTGCAGAGTACCAACGCCAAGGATCTCGCTGACCGACGCTTAGCGGCGGATCTGGCGATCAAGGTTATGGGCATTACCTTTACCGTGTATTCGGAAGGGAAAATGCTCGACCGAGCTTGGCCGTTCGATATTCTGCCGCGGGTCATTCCACGAACGGAGTGGGAGCGAACGGAGCGTGGCTTGAAGCAGCGCGTTACCGCGCTGAACCACTTCATTCAGGATGTTTACGGCCCGCAGAAAATCGTGAAGGACGGGATCTTCCCGGCCGAGATCCTCGCCGAGTCGGTTAATTTCCGGCCGCAGTGCGTCGGCGTGAAGCCGAAGTTCGGCGTCTGGGCGCATATCTGCGGTAGCGATTTGGTGCGCGACCGCGACGGCACGGTTTACGTGCTTGAAGATAACCTGCGTGTTCCATCCGGCGTGTCGTACATGCTTGAAAACCGCATGGTGATTAAGCGCATCTGGCCCGAGTTGTTCCAGACCACGAATATCTTGCCGGTTGATGACTACCCGGCGCAGCTATACGACACGCTGGCGGCGCTGAGCCCGCGGCCTGGCGATACGCCAACAATCGTGCTGCTAACCCCCGGCATCTACAACTCGGCTTACTTCGAGCACGCGTACCTTGCGCAGCAAATGGGGATCGAGCTGGTTGAAGGCCCGGATTTAACCGTCGGCGAAGATGACTGCGTTTATATGCGGACGATCTACGGCCCGAAACGAGTCGACGTGATTTACCGCCGTATCGACGATCTCTTCCTCGATCCAGAAGCGTTCAACCCTGACTCACTGCTCGGCGCCAAAGGGCTCATGCGGGCGTGGATTAAAGGCAAAGTTGGTCTGGCGAACGCGCCTGGTGCAGGCGTTGCGGACGATAAAGTGGTTTATGCCTACGTGCCGCAGATGATCAAGTATTACCTCGGCGAGGATGCAATTCTGCCGAACGTACCGAGCTATCTCTGCTTCGATCCGAAACAACGCGAATACGTGCTTAATAATCTCGATAAGCTGGTGGTCAAACCGGCGAACGAATCCGGCGGCTACGGCATGATGATCGGCCCCCGCGCCTCGAAAGAAGAACACGCGAAATTCCGCGCGCTGATTGAAAAGAATCCCCGCAACTATATGGCGCAGCCGACGCTAAGCTTGTCGACCGGGCCGACGATTACCGATAGCGGTGTCGAGGCGCGGCATCTCGACTTGCGCCCGTTCATTCTTTCCCGCGGTGAAAGCACGTATGTAACCACCGGTGGCTTAACGCGCGTGGCGCTGGTGAAAGGGTCGCTGGTCGTCAATAGCTCCCAGGGTGGCGGGAGTAAAGACACGTGGATCGTCGATATCGACGATGAAGCGCCGCCAGTGATGCCGCCCCAAACCCAGAAGCAGGGAGGCCAATAATGCTCTCCCGGGTTGCCGATAATCTTTACTGGTTTGGGCGCTATATCCAGCGCGCTGAGAACACCGCGCGGCTGATCAACGTCAATTCCAATTTGATGCTCGACTTGCCGCGGCGGATTTCGCTCGGCTGGGGGCCGCTGATTGCAATTGTCGGCGCTGAACCCGAGTTCTTCGAGCTTTATGACGAACCGACAGAAGAGAACGTCGTACGGTTCTTAATGTCGGATACGCGTTATTCCGGCTCTATCCAATCATCACTCCATAGCGCGCGCGAAATTCTCAGAATCTCCCGCGATACGATGCCGCGAGACATATGGGAGCGCTTGAATGACCTCTATTTCTACGTTCAGGAGCGCGGCGAAGCGGCCGTACAGCGGAACACGCGGCTGGTCTTTCTGAACCAAGTTGTCAGCGGCGCCTTGCTCATCTACGGCTTATTAGCCACCGGCATGAGTCATGATGTTGGCTTCCAATTCCTGCGGATTGGAACCAATATCGAGCAAGCCGATATGACCACGCGCATTCTAGATGTGCGTGCCGCACGCTTGTTGGAGACCGCAGATAGCCCAGACCTGACGCCGTTTGAGAACATTATCTGGATGAGCGTATTACGCTCGCTGACGGCGTATCAGATGTACCGGCGCTATCTGCGAAAGCGCGTGAATGGCGCCGGAGTCTTGCGCTTTTTGCTGCAGAACCGCGAATTCCCGCGCAGCGTGATGTTCTGCATGACGACAATCGCATCAACACTCCCGCAGTTGCCGAATAGCCGCAAGATCGAGCGCGCGATTGACCGGACGCGGGCGCTGGTTCGGGATGCCAACGTCGAAGTTCTGCTGCGGTCGCCTGATGGCATCCCGCAGTTAATGGACGAGATCCAAATTGGCCTCGGCGAACTGCACGGCGCGTTGAACGAGGCTTATTTCAGCCAGTAACAGCCGAGCGCAGGCTGCCGGCGGCGTTTGCCGCCGGCACAAGCCCTGATTAGCGTGGGTACGGCGGATTGTTGTCGTCCGACTGGTCGTTGCCGTTCCAAGCGCTTTGCTGCTGCGTGGAATTTCCCGACATCGGCGACTGCTGCTGCATCGGTGCGTAATTCGGATTCGGCTGTAGATTCAGCGATTGCTGCACCTCCCAGTCGAATTTCGGCAGCGCGCGGACGGCGTTTTCCAATTGCCGCGCCCACGTTTCGCGCACTTGTGCGTAATACGGTGTATCGAAATCGAGGCGTAGCGAATGGCTAATCGCCAACGTGTCACTAGGCAAGATGGCGATATCAATCGGCGGCCCGACTGAAATATTCGAGCGCATCGTCGAGTCTAGCGAGACCAGCGCGCAACGCGCAGCATCTTCCAATTTCACCGGCATGCGCACGAAGCGGTCAAGGATCGGCTTGCCGTATTTGATCTCGCCAATTTGCAGAAACGGCATTTCTGGCGACGACGCAATGCAGTTGCCGAGCGGGTAGATCAGGTAAATCGCCGGATCTTCGCCCTTGATCTGGCCGCCGAGGATGAGCGTGGTTTCAACATTAACGCTGCTTGCGTGGCTATCAGAAAGCGCCTGCCGTTGTGCGCGCACGGAAAGCTGGCCGAGATAGTCGGCGGCATCGAACATGTGCCGCACCGTGCGCAGACTCACCGCAACATTCGGATCGTTCATCTCGCGCCGGGCGTAGGCCAGCACGTATTGCGTCGTCGCTAAGTTTCCGGCCGAGAGAATGACGAATACGCGGTCGCCCGGTACTTCGAGGACATGCAGCTTGTTATAGGTCCGGACATCGTCAACGCCTGCGGCTGTGCGCGTATCTGCGGCGAAGACAAGGCCATCGTTGACCTTTATGGCAACACAATAAGTCATGATTTAGCTTGGTTTGACGGCCGCCGTGTATGAATTCGGATCGTGCTGACGTGGTCGGCGCGTTTGCGCCTGATAGGTCAAGCATAACTTGTGCCGCGTCGAAGCGCCGTGCAAGACTGCTAAATATTAAAAATCAATCAAAAAAACGACATGCGCAGGGGCAAATCGTGACTCAAAAACGCGTTGAATTCTTCTGGGATCCGGCGAGTCCGTATACCTATCTGGCGGCGACACAAATCGACGCATTGGCTGAACGCTGTGACGTCGAAATTCTCTGGAAGCCCTTTGTTCTCGGGAAAGTGTTCGAGGCAACAGGGAACACCGCCCCGGCGAGAATTCCAGCAAAGGGCAAGCAATTATTCCATGACGTACAACGCTGGGCGCGTTATTACGGTGTTGGCTTTGCGATGCCGAAGGTATTTCCCGTGCATAGCATCGCGGCGTTGCGCGCAGGTTGTGCGGCTAATCTGCTCGGCAAAGGCGGCGCTTTCGCGCAGGCGATTATGCATACCTATTGGGTGCTGGGGCGCGACATCAGCCAGCCGGACGCCATTGTCGAGGGCGCGGCGCGTGCCGGACTCGATGGCGCGGCATTGCTTGCGCAGACGCAACTGCAGGAGATCAAAGATCAGTTGCGCGTCAATACCGACGATGCCATTGCGCGCGGCGCCTTTGGCGCGCCAACGTTCTTTTGTGGCGAGCACATGTTCTGGGGCAACGACCGATTAATATTACTAGAGGCGTTTCTAACCGGGAAACTAGCAGCGTAGTGCTAAAAGCTATTTCGCAAATAGACCATATCTTATCGTCGCGGCGTGTATTCCAGCACGAAAATTAGGCAGCTCTAAGCAGTCAGAAAAAACGGCGTTGCTGCGTTATGCCGCGCCGTTTTGCCGCCGTAGCGGAAATAATTATTTTCGCCATTTGGACGGCGTCTTCGGCGTTGATCGGCAGGCTTGATTGCTGGAATTACACGTCTATCCGGTTACAGCGCCGCGCTAAATTGGAGTAATTCCACGCTGATCTGCAATTTCTACGCGCTGGGAATGGCAGGATTCCGTTATAGCAGGCATAATATCAGCCAGATTTCAAGTCCATGCCGCTGTTCTGAAGATAGAATCAACCGAATATCCCCGGCCAGATCTAGAACTGAAGCGTCGAAACCTATACTTCTAAAGAACGAAGTGTTTCCTGGAAGGGATGCCATCCCCTGCAGTTATTCCTATCCAACCTGGAGTCTCCATTGAAGAAAGCAAAATCGGCACCCGCTAAAGCCGCTCGCGTCAAACCGGCCAAGAAGGCTGCCGCTGGGTCGGGCGCCCGCAAGCGCCAAACTGGAGTGCGCGCGCGCATTCTCGAACTTTTAGCAAAACGGCCGCTGACCGGTTCTGAACTGGTTGCGCAAGGTGGTTTTTCCGTTGCATCGCTTTATTTGAATCTGAAGTCGCTTAAGGATGACGGCTTGGTGGAAACCGAGCGTCTCGGCCGCGAAGTATCAATCCGTCTGACGGGTGCAGTTGAAGAAGCCGCTCCGGCCAGTGCCGCGATTGAGGGCGAGATTGTCAGCAGCAGTGAAGCGCCCGTCGCTGATCGGCCGATCGTTTCGGCCTACGCTTCTGAAGATCTGCGCGAAGCGCTTGATCGTCTGTCGATGCGTCTCTCGCCGGTCGACGGCGCACAAGAAAAGCTGATGGTGTTGGACCAGTTGATGCGGACGATGCCAGAGCCGATCGCCGGAGTTCTACGCGCGCTGATGACCGATATCGCACGCTTGTCGTCGACGGAATCCTGATTGGTGGAATTCCAGCGCGGGCAAGACTGCCTTGCCCGCGCTGGAATGATAGTAGGAACGATGCAATTGCAATGATTGCATCGGCTTTGATATTGAAATTGCCTGAGCCTTCAGGCGCTGTGAGAAATCGTTCGGCGTTATAAGCCCTGCGTGCGGAGCCTTGAGTTCGGCATCGTTCAGGTTGGCGTTGCAGCATTCCGTCGCGCAAGTCGATAGCATGCGGATCCGCGGTACTGCTTTGCCGCATCCGAACGCGATCACGCAGGAATGGAACTCATGAAAATTCGTATCAAAGCACTGGTATTTGCTGGCGTATTGTTGTTGAAAAGCGCATTTGCTGCCGAGCCTAACCCCGAACCCGTAACGTTAACCGCAGCCGACGGTGTCAGCGTGTTTGGCGATTACTACAAAGTCGATAAACCGAAAGCTTTGATCTTGCTGTTTCATCAGGCGGGGTCGAATCGCGGCGAATACACGCCGATCGCTGCCAAGCTGGTTCAGGAAGGTTATAGCGCCCTGGCAATTGACCAACGTTCCGGCGGCAACTATTTTGGCCGCAGCAATGAAACCGTTAAGAAGCTCGGCCATAGCGGTGAATATTTAGACGCGCAAAAAGATCTGGAGGCAGCGCTGGACTGGAGTAGCGCGGCAGCGGCCGGTGCGCCCGTTATCTTATGGGGCAGCAGTTACTCGTCATCGCTGGTATTTCTGGTTGCCGCGAAACAGCCAGAAAAGGTTGCAGCGCTACTATCGTTTTCGCCGGGCGAATATCTCGGCGGCAGCGCGACGGTTCGTAATGCCGCGGCGAAAGTGAGAATCCCCGTATTCGTGACGTCAGCCAAAGATCCAGAAGAAATTGCTGAAGCAAAGAAAGTCGTAAGCGCCGTTGCCACGTCGTCAAAAACGCAGTTTGTCCCGACGCTCGGCGGCGTTCATGGGTCGTCGACGTTACGGCAAGACCGTAACCCAAAGGGGGCTGCTGAAAACTGGCAGGCAGTGCTGCAATTTCTGAACGGAATTCACTAGGCAGGTCTAGGGCCTGTTATTGATCGGGCTGCTTGACATTGATCGCCGGCGGCCCAATCACTTCGGCGAGAATCTGGTCGGGCGCGCGTAGCGGCAGCCGGATCAATAACACATAGGCGACCGCCATCGCAGCGATCGCCTATGTGTCAGCCGCCCCAGTGTGATTGGGCCCGCTGAGCGCTTTTCGTATTGGCGTGTGTAGAGATAGGCTGCGGCCTGCACCAGCTTGCGGCGCAGGCTTCCTTGATTCGTGTGGCGATGAACGCTTTCTTTTCGCCATAGCGCACACAGGGCGCCCGAACTCGATTGGGCCTAGCGGAAATTTGGGGCACGCCCGCTACAAATCGCATTGGTGGGAGATGCCGCTGCCAACATCAGTCAATGGCCCGTGGCCACGGCGAGCGTTAATCGTTGTTGGCGCGACGTCCGCGCAATTCTGAACGTCGCTGAACTATAAGCTGGTGCCTAGGGAGAGACTCGAACTCTCACGGGGGGCTGCCCCGGCGGATTTTGAGTCCGCTGCGTCTACCGATTCCGCCACCCAGGCTTGGGGGCGCTGATTATAGCTGCGACTTCGCGCTTCCGCTGCATCAATTCGCAAATTTCGGCGTTTTATTCGCGAGTGCTGGATAATTCGCGCCGTTTTGCACCGCTGCCGGTGCGCCTCTTGATGATTGAACGATGCAACGCAAGGATTTTGACTACGTACTCCCACCGGAATTGATCGCCCAGACCCCGCCTACGGCGCGCAGCGGCGGCCGCATGCTCTGCGTTGACCCCGGCGCCGCTGCGCTGCGTGACGCGTGGATCGCCGACTTGCCGGGCGAGTTGCGGGCCGGCGATCTACTGGTGCTGAACGATACGCGGGTGATCCGCGCGCGCCTGCACGGTGTCAAAGACAGCGGCGGCCGTATCGAGGCGATGATTGAGCGGGTGCTGGATACGCGGCGAGCGCTGGCGCAGATCCGCGCCAGCAAGGCGCCGAAGCCGGGCGGCGGTTTGCTGTTTGCTGATGGCGCGCTCCGCGCGGTGGTGCGCGGACGGGACGACGATTTGTTCGAGTTGGAATTCGAAACCGACGACCTCTTAGCCGCGCTGGAGCATTGCGGTGAATTGCCGCTGCCGCCGTATATCGAGCGCATGGCGGGGGTTGACGATGATGCCCGCTACCAAACCGTCTGGGCGCGCGCGCCCGGCGCGGTGGCGGCGCCGACGGCGGGCCTGCATTTCGACGAGTCCATGTTGGCGGCGATACGAGGGCGCGGCGTGGCAGTCGATTACGTGACACTGCACGTCGGCGCCGGTACGTTCCAGCCAGTGCGGGTAGACGATCTCGCCGAGCACCGCATGCACGCCGAGCGGGTCGCGGTCGGCGCGCCACTGGCGACAGCGATTGCTGCGACGCGCGCCCGCGGTGGGCGCGTAGTTGCGGTGGGAACCACCGTGGTAAGAGCCTTGGAGTCGGCGGCAGCGGCAACCGGGGTCGTGCAAGCCTTCGCCGGGGAGACGCGGCTCTTCATTACGCCCGGCTACACCTTTCGCGCCATCGATGCGCTGTTAACCAATTTCCATCTGCCACAGAGCACGCTGCTGATGCTGGTCTGCGCGTTTGGCGGCTATGCGCGTGTCACCGCTGCATATCAGCACGCGGTGGCCGAGCGTTACCGCTTTTTCAGCTATGGCGATGCGATGTGGTTGCCTGCGCGCAGCCAGGCTAGCGCGCCCTGAGCCGCGGCGCGGCCGGTGGCAAAACAGGCCGTGAGTAGATAGCCGCCGGTCGGGGCTTCCCAGTCCAGCATTTCGCCTGCGCAAAATAGGCCTGGAACTGCGGCGAGCATGGCGTTTTCGGTCAATGCGTCGAACGCCACGCCGCCTGCGCTGCTGATTGCTTCGTCCAGTGGCCGCGCCGCTGCCAGTCGCAGCGGCAGATGCTTGATCGCGTGCGCGAGCTTTTGCGGATCGGCGAAGTCGGCTTTTGTCAGCACTTCATGCAGCAAAGCGCTTTTTACGCCGTCGATGCCGGCGCGGTGCAGATGCTTGGACAGAGACTGCGCACCGCGTGGCCGCGTTAATTTTTCGGTCAGCCGCGCCAGCGGCATTGTTGGCGCAAGGTCAAGTTCTAGTATGGCGCTGCCGTCGCGGTCAATGATGTCCCGCAACTGCGCCGAAAGCGCATAAATCAAGCTGCCTTCAACGCCGGTGGCGGTGATGATGAACTCGCCTTGGCGGAACGGCTCCGCCGCGTTTCCCCCCCAACGCGCCGCGACCGGTTTGAGTGGCTGCCCGGCCCAGCGGGCGCGTAGGTGCTCGCTCCAGGCGATTTCAAAGCCGCAATTCGAAGGCCGCAGCGGCCGCACATCGACGCCGCGCTGGCGCAATACCGGCACCCAGGCGCCGTCCGCGCCGAGCTTGGCCCAACTGCCGCCGCCGAGCGCAAGGATCACGACATCGGCCTGTGCGGTTTGCTCGCCGTCCGGGGTAGCGAAGCGCAAAGCATTGTCGGCTGTCCAGCCAAGCCAGCGGTGCCGCATGTGCAGATGAACGCCGCACTCACGTAAGCGTTTGAGCCAAGCGCGCAATAACGGCGCCGCTTTGAGATCGCGCGGGAAAACCCGCTGTGAGGTGCCGACGATGGTTTCAACGCCGAGGCCGAGCGCCCAGGCGCGCAGCGCATCCGGCCCAAATGCGCTGAGTTGTGGACGTAAATTGGCACTGCGGGTTCCGTAGCGACTGGCGAATGCGGCGAACGGTTCTGCGTGCGTTAGGTTTAAGCCGCCTTTGCCAGCGAGCAGAAATTTGCGGCCGACGGATGGCATCGCATCGTACAGATCAACCCGTAGGCCTGCGGCGGCCAGAACTTCTGCGGCCATCAGGCCGGCCGGTCCCCCACCGATAACGATCGCGCGGCGTGTGCTGAAATCTTCGGTCATGGATTCGGGTTGTGCGAGTCGGCAGGCATCACGGCGGCGCTCGTTATACCGCAAGGTCGCAGGGGCTGCGATCGCCATCGCGATCGCATAAGGACTTTTCCGCTTTTCGCTGCGTTGGTTTGCGCAGCCTAGTTGGCGGCGGGGCCTGCGAACACCACACGATTGTTGCGGTCGCCTTTGGCCACATACATGGCCAAGTCGGCGGCGCGCAATAACAGGCTTTGTGCCGTGGCGTGCTCCGGATACAGCGCGATGCCGATACTGGCGCTAACGACCAACGGTTCGCCGCCGTAGTAGTGCGGCATTTGGATGAGATTGATGACGACATCGCTGAGATCGGAAGCCTGCGCCGCGGTAATGCCCTCGGGGAGCAGCACGCCGAACTCGTCGCCCCCGAGGCGTGCGCACAGAAACGGCGGCGGAAACCGTTTGCGCAGGCGCCGGCCAATTTCGGTCAGCAGATCATCGCCGCAGGCGTGGCCGAGGCGGTCGTTGACCCGTTTGAAGCCATCCAGATCGATGAACATCAGGCCGCAGGTCCGGTTGCGGCTGGCGGCATCAGAAATAAGGCGAGCGAGCTCGCGGTCGAAATGGGCACGATTCGCTAAGCCGGTTAGGAGGTCGTGCTCGGCCAATTGCCGTAGACGCGCGATGGCCCGCTGCCGTTCGGAAATATCCCGGAACACAAACACCCACGAAGCACCGCCGCCGCCAGCAGGTGGCGTTACCATCGACAATACGTACTCGGTGTCGAATTCCCGCCCTTGCTGGCCACGGAAGCGGATTTCACCGCGCAGCGTTGACTCTGCTTCGAGCTGGGCGGTTGCAAAGACGGAGTCGGGTGCCGCGTGGTTGAGCCTGACGCAGCCTGTTGCCGCTTGCACTGGGGTGCCGATCAGGTCGACCGCGCCGGCTTGGAGCAAGGTGCACGCCGCTGGATTGATGAAATCGACGAGACCATTTTCGGCGATGCCGATAATGCCGTCGCCAACCGATAACAACAGTTGCTTCATTTGCTGGTTAATCCGCAGCAAGGCCCGTGAAGCGTCATCCAATTGCCGGCGGTGACGGTAGAGATCGAGCAGCACATTGAGCTTGCACAACAGCAGGAACCGATCGATGGGTTTGTAGAGGAAATCGATCGCCCCGCTGGCGTAGCCTTGGTGCGCGGTTGTCGGTAGGCGGTCGCTGGCGGTGATGAAGATGATCGGAATCGGCGATTCGCCGGGCTGTGCGCGCAGATGGCGCGCGGTTTCGAAGCCATCCATCTCCGGCATTTGCACGTCGAGCAGAATGGCGGCAAAGTCTTCCTTCGCGACGGCGGCCAGCGCGTCGCGGCCGTTACTTGTGGTGACGAGATCAACGTCAAGCGACTGCAGCATCTTCGTCAGCACAAGCAGATTGGCGGGATGGTCGTCGACCAATAGCAGCTTGGGCCGATTCAGCGAGGAAGGCGAGCACGTCACGATTCTGGTGCCGCTGAGCATCATTCCCGATCCTCCGTTCGCTTGAATGGCCCAACAACGACCGTTCGGCGGTTCAGCAACAGCTGTCGAACTGTATCTCTATATTTTACTTGGGATTGGCAGCGCTGAGATCGGAGGGTCGGCAGGCTGCGACTGATCAGCGGCTATATTCAGCTAGGTTTGGAGTTTTTTGACGCCATGCAGGATGCGCAGCGAGCATTGGACTACCCGGCGCCGATTCCGGCGGACGAGGCTGAGCGCCTGAAAGCGCTGTATGAATACCACTTGCTCGATAGTCCGGCTGAGGCTGATTTCGACGATATTGCGTTTATCGCCTCGAAAATTTGCGAAGTCCCGGTCGCATTAATTTCGCTGGTCGACGAAAAACGAGTGTGGTTTAAGTCGCGCGTCGGTTATGACGTCACGGAAGCCCCGCGTGAAGTTTCGCTGTGTTCGCATGCCATATTTACGCCAAACGAATTGATGCTGGTGCCGGATGCGGCCATCGACCCGCGGTTTGCCACCCATCCCTTGGTCGCTAGCGGGCCGAAAATCCGGTTCTACGCCGGCGTGCCGTTACTGAGCCCGGAAGGGCAGGCGCTAGGTACGTTATGCGTCATCGATCAAAAGCCGCGGGTGCTGCAACCTGACCAGGAGCGCGCACTGCGCGGCCTGGCGCGGCAGGTGATGCAGGTGCTGGAATTGCGCCGTAGTTTGGCGCAGCTGCGGACCTTGAGCGTGGAAGTGCAGGCGGCTAAAGCCGCCGTCGAGCAGCGGACGACGGTGCTGGATATCGTGCTGCAGGCGATGCCGAGCGCGTTTGTGGTCACCGATATGCAGGGCCGGATTTTTGTTAACAACATTGCCGCGCTGAAGCTCTGTGGCGTCAGCCCAGCGGACATTCCCGATCAGCCGTCGGTTTGGCCGGCCGCGTTCGGCTTTTGCCAATTGGATGGCACGCTGATGACTGCGGCAGAAATGCCGCTGGTTCGGGCTTTGGGTGGCGAAGCCGTTGCGCTTGAAGAGTGCTTGATTCGCAACGCGCGCTGGCCGGATGGTTTGATCGTCGAAGTCAGCGCCAAACCGTTGTCGAATCCACAAGGCGAGCAATTCGCGGCCGCGATGGTGTTCACCAACATCAACGAGCGCAAGCACGCCGAAAAACAATTAGCGGCTAGCGAGCATAAGTACCGTAGCCTAGTCGCAAATATGCCGGTGATGGTGTACCGCGTTGCCGCCGCGCCGCCGTGGCGGGTTGAATACGCGAGCGAGGCATGCCTCAGTATCACTGGCTATCCGGGCAGCGATTTTGTCGATAACGGCCGCAGTTGGTTCAGCGTAGTCCTTGAAGAAGACGCGGACCGTATTCGCGACCTGCTCGCTGGCGATACCACATCGGCGCAAACGCATCTCGATTTCCGCATCCGGCACAAAGACGGTGCCGTGCGTTGGGTGCATTGTGAAGATCGGCTGGTACCGATCGACGGCGTCTGGGTGCGTGAAGGCGTGATGTTCGACGTAACCGAACGCAAGCAAGCCGAACAGGCGTTGCGGGAAAACCAACGCCTGCTCGAAGGCATCTACAACCAAGGTTTGGCATTTGCCAGCATTTTGCGGCCCGACGGCACACTGCTCGATGCCAATAGCGTCGCCTCGGATGTCTTCGGTTTTGACCGCAGCGCCGAAATTGGCAAGCGCTTCGATCAAATCAGTTGGTGGTTGGATGAGCCTGCGGTGCAAGCGCGGGTGCGCGCGTTGTTGGCCGGCGCTGCGGGCGGCCAGCGCATGCGCGAGGAGCTGCCGTATCGTTACTTGGGCGGTATGCGGCGCTACGTTGATTTGACGATCAATCCGATCAAGGACGAGCAAGGCCGCGTGGTTTACTTGATCCCGACCGGCCTCGACATGACCGAGCGCCGCGCCGCGCGTACCGCGCTGGCGCAAAGCGAGCGCCGCTACCGGGTGCTTTCGGAAGCGCTGCCGAATTTGGTTTGGTCCGCGTTACCGGATGGCACGATCGATTACATCAACGCGGTGATGACGCGCTACTTCGGCTTCCCGGTCGGCTACACGCCGGCGCGGGATTGGGAGCGCCTGATTCATCCAGACGACTGCGCAGTGACGATTACGCAGATCATGCACAGCCTTGCGACGCGGGAACCGATGAATTTCGAGGCGCGCCTGCGCCGGCACGACGGTGAGTACCGCTGGCATTTGACGCGTGCGGAGCCGATTCAGGATGGCGATGGCCGCGTTGTGAAATGGTACGGCACCAGTTCCGACATCGAGAATTTGAAGCGCGCGCAGCGTGCAGCTGAGGCGGCGGCGGAGGCTAAGAGCACGTTCCTATCCACGATGAGTCACGAAATTCGCACGCCGATGAACGCGATTATCGGTATGACTTCTCTACTGCTCGATACGCCGCTTGACGCCGAGCAACGTGAATTTGCCGATGTCATCAGTTCCAGTGGCGAGCACCTGCTGACCGTCATCAACGAAATTCTGGACTTCTCCAAGATCGATTCTGGCCACGTCACGGTTGAGTCGAGCCCGTTCGACCTCGGGGTCTGTGTGGAAGAAGCGCTGGATGTCGCGCGGCCGCAAGCGGCGAGCAAGCACTTGGAGCTGAGCCATTTCATCAAGCCCGGGATGCCGGCGCTGTTCCTCGGCGACAGCGGCCGGATCCGGCAGGTGCTGATCAACCTGATCGGCAACGCAGTGAAATTCACCACGGTGGGCGAAGTGGCGGTGCGCGTTACCGGCAGCGAGCGCGGCCAGGGTCGTTATGCGCTGAGCTTTTCGGTTCGCGATACCGGCATTGGCATTCCGGCTGACCGCATGCATCGGCTGTTTCAGCCGTTCTCGCAAGTCGACGACTCCACCACGCGCCGTTACGGCGGTACTGGGCTTGGGCTCGCGATTTGCCGCAAATTGGTCGAAAAAATGGGCGGGACGATCGATGCCGTCAGCACGTCTGGCGTCGGGTCGACGTTCCGATTTAACCTAACGCTGGAGGCGGTGGCGCAACTGCCCGACGCAGCGCCGGGCGAATACAGTTTCGCCACGCGCCGAATGCTGATTGTCGGCGGCAGCGGCGAAAGTCGCAGCATGCGTGAGGCGCACGCGCTGTCTTGGGGAATGCAGGTCACCGGCGCCGATACCGCGGCCGAGGCGCTATCGCTGGTCGGTGACGGTTTCGATGTGGTGCTGCTCGACTTGTTGTTGCCGGACATGGATGGCATCGCCTTTGCCGATGAACTCGCCAAACAATTGGGCCGCGCCATGCCGCCGCTCGTTTTACTGAGTCCGGTTTCGTTAGTCGCCGAGGAATTAGGCGAGCAAGCACAGCGGTTTGCCCAAGTGTTAAACGAGCCCGTGTCGCCGCTGCAACTCCGTGCAGCCTTGGTAAAAGTGCTGCCGCCGCCGGCCGTAGCGGCGGCGCCGCGACAGCGCGGCTTCGACCCGCAGATGGCGCAGCGGCATCCGTTGCGGGTGCTGTTGGTCGAAGATAACGAAGTCAATCAGCGGGTGGCGCGGATGCAATTGCAGCGGCTCGGTTATGCCGCTGATGTCGCCGACGACGGCCGCGAAGCGCTGCAGGCTGTTGCGCGACAGACCTACGACATCATCTTCATGGACGTACAAATGCCGGAGATGGACGGCTTACAGGCGACCCGGGCGATACTCGACTTCGCCGGTCGCCAGAGCCGGCCGCGGATCATCGGTATGACCGCTAACGCGAGTGATCAAGACCGCGCCCGCTGCCTCGCCGCCGGCATGGATGACTATGTGCCAAAGCCTGTCACGGTCTCGCGCTTAGTCGAAGCACTGCAGCGCTGCACGCGCCGGCCGTTGTGACCGACGGCGCGACGCAGCCGCCTTTTTAGAATTTCCGTTCGGCGGCCGGTGGCGGGATGTACTGATAAAGCCAGGTTTCACTCAGGCCTTGGCCATCGCTGCGTAGATAAAGGCGCAGGTCGCAGGGGTCCGTGCTGTCGTCGGTTGGTTTTAGGTCGAAGATCACGCGCCAACCGCCGATTTCGCTGAGCGGGCGGGCGGAGGTGAGCTCGATTTGCCCGCGTGAGGTCGTGACAACCGGCTCCACTTTCGCGTCTTTGCTCAATAGCGCCAGATCGCCGCCGACGAAGTCGATCGCGAAGCGCCAAGAAAAATAACTCCGCTTTTGTCCGACGATGCCGCCAAGTCCGGTCCGGGTGGCTTGGACCATGGCCAGTTTCGGCGCAGCCGGCAGTTTGCGGCCCCAATGCATGCGATAGGCGTAAAGCAGTTCTTGGCCGGGTTGCGGCTTTTCTTGGGGATTCCAATAAGCGACGACGTTATCGTAGGTTTCATCCAGCGCCGGTAGCTCCACCAGCTGAACCGCGCCGCGGCCCCAGTCACCTTTCGGCTCGATCCACAAACTGGGTCGGCGGTCGTACCAGGCGCCATCGTCTTGGTAGTGGTCGAATTGGCGGTCGCGTTGCAGCAGGCCGAAGCCGCGCGGGTTTTCGTCGAGATACGAGTTGAGGTGGATGGTGGTCGGGTTCACCAGCGGCCGCCAGATCCATTCGCCGCTGCCGGTCCACAACGCGAGACCATCGGAATCGTGGATTTCGGGTCGGAAGTCGTTCGCGAGACGGCGGTCATTTTCGCCGGTCAGATACATGCTTGTACCGGGGGCGATGCCAAGGCGATCGATCGCCCGGCGGGGGTACAGTGCGGCGTCGACGTCCATCGTCAGCGTTGCGCCGGGCTGCAGTTCGAAGCGGTAGGCGCCAGCGATGCTGGGTGAGTCGAGCAGCGCGTAAATCACCAGGTGATAGGCGCCGGGTTTCGGCTTTTCGATCCAAAAGGCCTTGAAGCGCGGGAATTCCTCGCCACGTGCGCCGCCGGTGTCGATTGCTAACCCGCGTGCGGAAAGGCCGTACTGCCAATCGCCGCCGACCGCTCGGAAGTAGCTGGCGCCGAGCCAGGCGGCGATGTCGCGGTCAAAATCAGTGTGGAAATGGACGCGGAAGCCGGCAAAGCCGAGGTCTTTCGGCAGTTTATTGGCGCGGACGCCGGATTTGCCGTAGTCGAACAGCTGCGGGTCGTAGGCCAGCTCACGCGCTTTGCCGTCGAGTAGCTCGAAGATTCGGACTGGCTCGTTGAAAAACAGACCGGGGTGGAAAAAGCGCAGCTGGAATTCCAAATCGTCGTTCGCCCATAACGCCTGTTCGGCGCGGAAGCGAATCATCTGATAATGGTCGTAGTCGATCTCGCTGAGGGCAGCGGGCAGCTTGTGTTCCGGCGCCAGGTAGGCGACGCTCGCCAACGCTCTCGCCTGTGCTTTCAGCCATGCGTAGTCGAAGGATTGCGGTTTGCCGAGGAGCTTAAGTTTGGCTTTTTCGGCGGATAACGCCGGGTTTGCGAAACCAGTGGCGAGGGCGGCGGTGCCGGCGGACAGCGATTTCAACAGCTCGCGTCTTTGCATAAATTAATTTCGTTCAGTTCGGGGCAGTCGCGGCCAGCGGTCTGCTTCAAGCGGTCAGACATAATAGCCCTATGAAGATTCCCGTTAGCGGTGTTTATCTTGGCAGCGCCAAGCCGATGCCGGGCGACGGGCGGCCAACAGCGATTTTTAAGTCGCCAGGGAGCCGCCCGGTTGATATTGGTTTTGAAGGTTTGGTCGGCGATGTGCAGGCTGATCGGCGTGTGCACGGCGGGCCGGAGAAAGCGGTACATCACTTCCCGGTCGAAAACTATGCGCGGCTCGTGGCGCAATTTCCCGAGGTCGCGTCTGGCTTTGTTCCGGGCGGCCTCGGCGAGAACATTTCGACTGCCGGCGTCGATGAAACCACGGTTTGCATCGGCGATATTTTCGCGCTCGGTAGCGCCCGCGTGCAGCTGTGCCAACCGCGCACGCCGTGCTGGAAAATCGATGCGCGCCACAGCCACGAGGGCATTACCCGCTTTGTTGCCGACAATGGCATCGCTGGCTGGTATTACCGCGTGTTGGAGCCAGGCACGGTCACGGTTGGCGACGAATTCGCACTGCTGGAGCGGGCAACGGCGGTGGTTACGGTTGCCGAGTTCTGGGCCATCGTCCGCGCGCACCGGCCGGCGCTCGCGCAGTTGCAGAGCGTGGCGGCAATCCCCGGCCTTAGCACTGCATGGCAGCGCAAGCTCAGCGAGCGCGTCGAATGGTTGCGGGCCAATTAAGGCCGGTCTGCGCGCAAAAAACTAGGATTAATCGGAACGTGGTGCATTGGAATTTAGACTGGCGCTGTGCTTACCGCGCAGGCCAAGCGGCTGTATTTTTGCGGAGCGGCAATGCGGCCTGAGTTGCCGCCGTACCCGGCGCTTGCGGCCCTGCCAGCGCTGCGCGCGGCGCTTGCGGATGGCGGCCGCGCCGTGCTCGCGGCGCCGCCCGGCTCCGGCAAGACTACGGTGGTACCGTTGGCGTTGCTCGATGAACCCTGGCTGCGCGGCCGCAAGATCGTGATGCTGGAGCCACGCCGCGTGGCTGCGCGGGCCTCAGCGGCGCGGATGGCGAGCTTGCTCGGCGAGCGTGTCGGCGAAACGGTGGGTTATCAGGTGCGGTTTGAGCGCAAGGTATCCAGCGCGACGCGTATCGAAGTGATCACCGAAGGGCTGCTGACGCGGCGCTTGCAGGCCGACCCGGAATTGCCTGGGGTCGGTTTGGTGATCTTCGATGAATTCCATGAACGCAGTTTAGACGCGGACCTGGCGCTAGCCTTGACGCTTGACGTGCGCGCGAATTTGGTCGATGACCTGCGCATTTTGGTGATGTCCGCAACGCTGGAAACACAGCGCGTTGCGGCACTGCTCGGCGCTGCGCCTATTATCGAAGCCGGCGGTCGGATGTATCCGGTGGATCTGCGCTATCTGCCGACGCGCAGCGGCACCGCAGTCGACGAGGCGGTCGCTGACGCCGCGCGGCTCGCGCTGCAAGAAACCGACGGCGATATTCTGGCGTTTCTGCCGGGCGGACGCGAAATCCGCGGGGCGCGGCGGCGCTTGGAATCGTCATTGCGCAGCGATGTCCGCGTCATGCCGCTGTACGGCGATCTCGCCAGTGCCGAGCAAGATGCGGCACTGCAGCCAACGCGTGACGGTAGTCGAAAAATTATTCTAGCGACCAATATCGCCCAAACCAGCTTGACCGTCGAAGGAGTGACGACGGTTGTCGATAGCGGCTGGGCGCGCGTCGCGCGGTTTGATCTCGGTGCTGGCGCCAACCGCCTAGAAACACAGCGGATTTCGCGCGCCAGCGCCGAGCAGCGCGCTGGCCGAGCGGGCCGCCTTGGCCCCGGGTTTGCGTACCGGCTGTGGAGCCGAGACCAGCACGGCCAATTGCCCGCGCACGATGCGCCGGAGATCCTCGCCGCCGATCTGTCGCGGTTCGCGCTGGAGTTGGCGGTGTGGGGCGTTAGCGACCCCGCCGTGCTGGCGTTTCTGGACGCACCAACCCCCGCCGCATGGCGCAATGCCCGCGAACTGCTGCTGGCGCTGGGGGCAGTCGATAGCGGTGGCATCACCGCGCACGGGCGCGCGCTCGCCAGCTTGCCGACCGCACCGCGCATCGCGCACATGCTGCAGGCGGCGAAAGATCTTGGGTTGGCCGCGCTGGCGGCCTGGACCGCCGCGGCGCTGGACGAACGCGGCAACAGCGCAGATTTGATGGCAACCGTTCGCGCGCTGCACAGCGGGCATGGCGACCCGGGCGCGCTGCGGCGGGTGCGGGATTCGGTGCGCCAGCTATTGCGCCTGATCTCGGCCGATGAAAGCGTGGCGTTGGACTTCGACGCGGTTGGGCGAGTGCTCGCGCTGGCGTTTCCGGAGCGCGTCGCGCGCCGTCGCGACGAAGCGCGCGGCTTACGCGAGATTCATTACCTGTGCGCTGACGGCGGCGAAGCGAGCATCGCCGCGCACGAGGCGTTGTCAGCGGCGCCGTGGCTGGCAATTGCGCATTGGGAGCCCGGTGCGACCCGCCGTGTCCGGGCCGCGGCAGCCGTCGGCGAAATTGAAATATTGCGCGATCAAGCGGCGCGCCTCGAAACTACTGCGGAAATACGCTGGGACGCCCAAGCGTCAGCAGTCATCGCCGAGCGGCAAACTCGATTAGGCGCCATCGTGCTTGAGCGCAAACCATTGCAGGGTGGGCATGCCGAGGCACGGGCAGCCGCGATGTTGCAAGGTCTTCGCAGTTTAGGGTTAGCGGCATTGCCGTGGACCGAAGCGGCGCGTCAATGGCAAGCGCGCGTGCAGAGTTTGCGGACCTGGCGGCCGGACGAGGGCTGGCCCGACGTATCGGCGGACGCGCTGCTGGCGACGATTGACGACTGGTTGGCGTCGCATCTGGAGGGCGTCACCCGGCGCGATCATCTCGCGCGCCTCGATTTGCTCGGAATTTTTAACGCTGGTTTGGAATATGCCCGCCAGCAGCAACTCGCGCGCTGGGCGCCGACACATATCGACGTGCCCAGCGGTTCGCGTATCGCATTGGACTACGCCGCCGACGGCAGCCCGCCGGTGTTGGCGGTGAAGTTGCAAGAGTTGTTTGGCCTAACGCAGACGCCCAGCGTCAACGATGGGCGCATGCGAGTATCGTTGCATCTTCTATCGCCGGGACGGCGGCCGATCCAAGTTACACAAGATCTCCCAGGGTTTTGGCAGCGGACATATCCCGAAGTTAAAAAAGAGTTGAAGGGCCGCTACCCGAAGCATCCGTGGCCGGACGACCCGCTCGCCGCAATGCCGACGGCGCGGGCAAAACCGCGTGGAACTTGAAGTATTAGGCGCCGTTAAACTGCAGAAGACCTAGAGCGAAGTGCAAGCCAAAATTTCGGCGATGCAGCGTGCCGAGTGCTGGCGACAAAGAAAATTACAGCGCAAAGCGAAATCAGGCTTGACGTAGGGCATAAGACCCAGGACAATTGAGGGCTTGCTGCGGCGGTTTATGCAGGCGGAGGGATACTCAAGCGGCCAACGAGGGCAGACTGTAAATCTGCTGGCTAACGCCTACGTAGGTTCGAATCCTACTCCCTCCACCATTTGTATCGTCGCGCAGCTTAGCTGTGGAAATTGGCACGCGGGTGTAGCTCAATGGTAGAGCTGTAGCCTTCCAAGCTACTGACGTGGGTTCGATTCCCATCACCCGCTCCAGAGCGCTGCAGAGGCAAGGTTTAGCGTCAAAGGGCCCACATAGCTCAGTCGGTAGAGCACTTCCTTGGTAAGGAAGAGGTCATCGGTTCGATTCCGATTGTGGGCACCATCCGGCAGTACCCCGGGGTGAATTGCAAGGCATGCAAACGCCGTGGGCGTGAACTGCGTTGGCCATGTTCAACGCGTTCGCAATCCGTTTTTACGAATACACAGTTGCCAGTTTCTAGTCCGGTGTTCGCGGCATCGTCCGTTAGCAGGTGGACCGGTCTCGGTGGTGACTGAAAACCACAACGAGCAACTGGAAATCTAAAGAGTCATGGCAAAAGAGAAATTTGACCGCACCAAGCCGCACGTAAACGTGGGGACGATTGGGCATGTTGACCACGGCAAGACGACGACGACGGCTGCGCTGACGAAGGTGTCTGCGGACAAGGGTTGGGGCACGTACGTGCCGTACGACCAAGTTGCGAAGGCATCGGAAAGCCAGGGCCGTCGCGACGCGACGAAGATCCTGACGATCGCAACGTCGCACGTTGAATACTCGACGAAAGCGCGCCACTACGCCCACGTTGACTGCCCTGGCCACGCCGACTACGTCAAGAACATGATCACCGGCGCCGCGCAGATGGACGGCGCGATCCTAGTGGTATCGGCAACCGACGGCCCGATGCCGCAGACGCGTGAACACGTGCTGCTGGCCAAGCAGGTCAACGTGCCGCGCATTGTTGTCTGGCTGAACAAGTGCGACCTCGTCGAAGACGCCGAACTGCTGGAACTGGTCGAAATGGAAGTACGCGACCTGCTGAGCAAATACGGCTTCCCAGGCGACGACACCCCGGTCATCCGCGGCTCCGCGACCAAAGCCATCGCCGGCGATCCGGTTTGGGTTGCCAAGCTGGAAGAACTGTACGACGCGCTCGACACCTACATTCCGGAACCGCAGCGCGAAGTCGACAAACCGTTCCTGCTGCCGGTCGAAGACGTATTCTCGATCTCCGGCCGCGGCACCGTCGCCACCGGACGTATTGAACGCGGCATCATCAAAGTCGGCGAAGAAGTTGAAATCGTCGGCCTGAAAGACACCGTTAAGACCATCGTCACCGGCGTCGAAATGTTCCGCAAACTGCTCGACCAAGGTCAGGCAGGCGACAACGTTGGCTTGCTGCTGCGCGGCACCAAGCGTGAAGACATCGAACGCGGCCAAGTGCTGTGCAAACCGGGCTCGATCACGCCGCACACCAGCTTCGAAGCCGAAGTGTACGTGCTGGGCAAAGACGAAGGCGGCCGCCACACGCCGTTCTTCAAAGGCTACCGACCGCAGTTCTACTTCCGCACGACGGACGTCACGGGCGCTGTTGAACTGCCGGAAGGCACGGAAATGGTGATGCCGGGCGACAACGTAAAGGTGAAGGTTGAACTGATCGTGCCGATCGCGATGGAAGAGCAGGTTCGCTTCGCAATTCGCGAAGGCGGCCGTACCGTCGGCGCCGGTGTCGTTACTAAAATCCTGAAGTAAGCCGTATTTCGCGAGCTTCGGCTCGCGCATCAGCCCCGAATCGCGCAAGCAAAGCCGATTCGGGGCTTTTTGTTGGCTAGTGGCCTGACAGCCGTTCGATTTGCTGCTAACCTAAGCTTCGGGTGGTTGCTTCAACTTCTTAGCTTCGTTTAGGTTCATGCTTGCCTTGAGCCTTTTCCTGCGCGGTATTTGCAAACGCCGGAAACTTAGTTATACTCCCACCCCTTCGATTGATAGTTTGCACAGGGCAGTAGCTCAACTGGTAGAGCGTCGGTCTCCAAAACCGAAGGTTGCGGGTTCGAGACCCTCCTGCCCTGCCACTATTAAGTCCAGTTTCGCCGCACGAGATCTGATGGAATCCTCAAAAATAGCAGGCCAGGGCGAAGAGACCGGCTCGCGTTACGACACTATTTTGCTTGTCGCCGCGCTAGTCCTGTTGGTCGGTGGCATGGTGATTTACTACGTATTCGTGCCGCAGCTGTCAAAGCTGCCACGATTGCTGATCCTGCTCGGCAGTATTGCCGCTGCAGTCGCCGTGGTTTATCAGACGACGATTGGCAAGACTTTGTGGGCCTATGTTCAGGGCTCGCGCGTCGAGTTGCGTAAAGTCGTATGGCCGTCGCGGCAGGAAAGCCTGCAAACGACCTTGGTCATCGCCGTATTCGTTGTGCTTATTGCACTGCTGATGTGGGGGCTCGATTCGGCGCTGCTGTATGGCGTCGGCAAGCTGACCGGGCGAGGCGCCTAATGGCCATGCGCTGGTATGTAGTACACGCGTATTCGCAATACGAAAACAACGTAATGCGCGCGCTCAAAGAGCGGATCACGCGGGCTGGCTTAGAAGAAAGATTCGGCGATATTTTGGTGCCAACCGAAGAAGTCGTCGAAATCAAAGATGGCCAGAAGCGGACGACAGAGCGCAAATTCTTCCCCGGGTACGTCCTGGTGCAGATGGAAATGAGCGAAGACACTTGGCATCTCGTTAAGAGCACGCCAAAGGTACTTGGCTTCATCGGCGGCACGCCGGATAAGCCGGCGCCCATTTCCGAAAAAGAAGCGAATTCGATTCTGAATCGCGTTGAAGAAGCCGTCGAAAAGCCGAAGCCCAAGACGCTCTACGAGCCGGGCGAATCGGTACGCATCACCGAAGGGCCATTTGCCGATTTCTCAGGCGTGGTCGAAGAAGTCAATTACGAAAAGAGCCGCTTGCGGGTCGCGGTTCTGATTTTCGGACGGTCGACGCCGGTCGAACTCGAATTCAGCCAAGTTCAGAAGGGCTGAATAGAAGCGCGCCAGCCGGTGCGCAGTTTCGCTGGATGCTGCACTGCTAACGGCGAGCTTTCATTGCGAAAGCTTAAAGCGACGCGGGAAATGGCGAGACACAAAGTTTTGTAGACCGAGCCCGTGCGGTTCGGAAGTGGTTAAACCGGGGAGCCGAAAGGCGTTCGCACCCATCATGGAGTAAGCAATGGCAAAGAAAGTCCAGGCCTACGTCAAGCTGCAGATCCCTGCAGGCAAGGCCAATCCGTCTCCGCCGGTTGGTCCGGCGCTCGGTCAGAACGGCGTCAACATCATGGAATTCTGCAAAGCGTTCAACGCTGCGACGCAGAAACTGGAGCCGGGTATCCCGACGCCAGTCGTGATTACGGTCTATTCCGATCGCTCGTTCACCTTTATCACCAAGACGGCACCCGCGACGGTGCTGATCAAGAAGGCAGCGGGTATCGAGTCCGGCAGTCCGACCCCGCACACTAAGAAAGTCGGCAAGATCACCAAGGCGCAGGCCGCTGAAATTGCAAAGACCAAGTGGCCGGATCTGAATGCTGGCGACATGGACGCAGCGATTCGCCTGATCGCGGGCTCTGCCCGTTCGATGGGCGTGGAAGTGGAGGGCTAAGCCATGGCAACGATTACCAAGCGTCAAAAAGCATTGTCGGGCAAAGTTGAAGCCGGCAAAGTTTATCCGGTTGAAAAAGCGCTAGAGCTGGTTAAGACCTGCGCGACGGCTAAATTTCGTGAGTCGATCGATCTCTCGATTAACCTTGGCATCGACGCCAAGAAGTCAGACCAGAACGTCCGTGGCTCGACGACCTTGCCGCACGGCAACGGCAAGACCATCCGCGTTGCCGTATTCGCCCAGGGCGCTAAGGCCGCGGAAGCGCTGGCCGCCGGCGCCGATGTCGTCGGTATGGAAGATCTGGCTGCAAAGATGAAGGAAGGCGATCTGGATTACGGCGTTGTCATCGCCAGCCCGGATACGATGCGCGTCGTCGGCGCCCTCGGCCAGGTTCTGGGTCCGCGTGGTTTGATGCCCAACCCGAAGACCGGCACCGTGACGCCAAACGTCGCTGAAGCTGTGAAGAATGCCAAGTCAGGTCAGGCGCGTTACCGCACCGACAAGGCCGGCATCATTCACTGCGCCATCGGCGCCGCTGATTTCGAGTCCGGCAAGCTGCAGGAGAACTTGATCGCGGTGCTTCGTGACATCCGTCGCCAGAAGCCGGCGACATCGAAAGGCATCTTCATCAAGAAGGTCGTCCTTTCGAGCACGATGGGCCCAGGCGTTCCGGTCGATCTGTCGACGCTGCCCGAATAATAAAAAGCGCGATGCCGGGATGCGGATCTTCCGCCCCGGCATTTCGCTTTTTGCCGTACTTGACAGTGTGGTGAAAGCCGCGCCGTCGTAGACCGTCAGTAGCCTCCATCGATTCATCGGCAGAGGCGTTAAAGGCTGCAGTTCGGCCGCTGACGCAGACGGTTAGCCTTGGAAGCGAGAGCAAAACTCCCGAACAAGAGGCCCCGTAAAAGGTGGATCACGCCGAAAGGTTCGATCCTTTTTGTAACGAGGTAGCACCAGGAGGTTCAAGTCTTATGGCACTCCGTCTTGAAGACAAGAAGGCCCTGGTTGCGGAAGTGAATGAAGTTGCGGCACGCGCGCTTTCGGCAGTTGCTGCCGAATATCGCGGCTTATCGGCCGGCAAGTTCGACATCCTGCGCAGCAAAGCCCGTGAAAACGGGATTTACCTGCACGTGGTGAAGAACACGTTGGCCAAGCGTGCGCTTAAAGGCACTGAGTTTGAGTGTATGAGCGACGCGCTGGTCGGCCCGCTGGTCCTCGGTTTTTCTTTGGAAGATCCGGGTGCTGTTGGTCGCGTGATCAAAGACTTCGCGAAGGAAAACGACAAGCTGGTAGTCAAGGCTGTATCGATCGGCGGGCAGTTGTATGGCTCGAAGGATATCGATCGCTTGGCAAGCCTGCCGTCGAAGGACCAAGCACTGGCTATGTTGATGGGCGTGATGAAGGCGCCGATCAGCAAGTTCGTTCGTACGCTCGCCGAGCCGACAGCGAAATTCGTGCGCACCGTCAAAGCGGTCGCCGATTCGATGGAAGCCGCCTGAAGTACGGATGAGGCCTGAGTCGTCCTCAAGCAGTTCACTTTCCCTAATCGGGTAAAAAGCGGTTTTGGTTTTCACACTAGTCAATCGAGGTAATTCAAATGGCACTGTCCAACCAGGAAATCCTTGACGCAATCGCCGAAAAGTCCGTCATGGACATCGTCGAGCTGGTCAAGATGATGGAAGAGAAGTTTGGCGTCTCCGCCGCTGCCGCCGTCGCTGTTGCTGGCCCGGCCGCCGCCGCTGCACCGGCTGCTGTTGAGCAGACCGAGTTCACGGTCGTGATGTCGTCGTTCGGCGAAAACAAGGTCAACGTGATTAAGGCTGTTCGCGAAATCACCGGCCTGGGTCTGAAGGAAGCGAAAGATTTGGTCGAAGCCATCCCGGCGACGATCAAAGAAGGCATCCCGAAGGCTGATGCTGAAGCGATGAAGAAGAAGCTGGAAGACGCGGGCGCCAAGGCAGCGATCAAGTAAGCCTTGAGTGCACCGTTTCTACAGCTGTAGCGCAGAGTTGTCAGGGGAGGCTGGCCGCGCAAGCGGCCAGCCTTTCGCTGTTGGTTTTTTGCTGTAGCGGTTCGCTGTCACTGTTTTGAATAACGCTCAATTGGCGATTTGACTGGTTACGCGCTTCGTGCGCGATTGATGAGGTAACAACCGATGGCCTACTCGTTTACCGAGAAGAAGCGCATCCGCAAGGACTTCCGCAAACAGGTGGAAACTCTTGAGGTGCCATATCTGCTGGCAACTCAGCTCGATTCATATCGCCACTTTTTGCAAGCCGAGGTGCATCCGGCGCAGCGCCAAGATGCCGGTTTGCACGCGGCGTTCAAATCAGTATTTCCGATGGTCAGCTACAACAACGCGGCCGCGCTTGAATACGTGCGCTACCGTCTTGAAGAGCCGGTTTTCGACGAAAAAGAATGTCGGGTCCGTGGCTTAACCTATGCCGCGCCGCTGAAAGTCACCACGCGCCTCGTGATCTATGATCGCGAATCGAAAGAAAAGCGCGTCAAGGATATTCGTGAGCAGGAAGTCTACATGGGCGAAGTTCCGCTCATGACGGACAACGGCACGTTTATCGTGAACGGCACCGAACGTGTCGTCGTTTCTCAGTTGCACCGCTCGCCGGGCGTGTTCTTCGATCACGACAAAGGCAAGACCCATTCTTCCGGCAAGCTGCTCTATAGCGCCCGGATTATTCCGTACCGCGGTTCCTGGCTGGACTTCGAATTTGATCCGAAGGACAACCTGTTTGTTCGTATCGATCGCCGTCGCAAGCTGCCGGCGACGATCCTCCTGCGTTCGCTCGGCTATAACAACGAGCAGATGTTGGAAATGTTCCACGACATCAACGTGTTCCAACTTTCTGACCACGGCGCGATGCTGGAATTGGTGCCGGAGCGCCTGAAAGGCGAAAAAGCGCAGTTCGATATCAAAACCGGCGACAAGGTTTTGGTCGAGCAGGGCAAGCTGATCACCGCGCGCCACATCAAACTAATTCAAGAAGCGGGCGTCAAGCATCTCGAAGTGCCGGACGAATACTTGCTTGGCAAGATCGTCTCGCGTGACCTGATCTCCAAAGACACCGGCGAAGTCATCGCCATCGCCAATACCGAAATCACCGCCGACCTGCTGCCGAAGCTGCGCGCGGCTGGGGTGGTCTCGTTGCCGACGCTGTATGTCAACGATCTCGACAAAGGCCCGTACATCTCGACGACGCTCAACATCGATCCGAGCCGTACGCGCCTCGAAGCGCTGGTCGAAATCTACCGCATGATGCGCCCGGGCGAACCGCCGACGAAGGACGCTGCCGAAGCGTTGTTCCACGGCTTATTCTTCGCCGGTGAGCGCTACGACTTGTCAGCCGTCGGCCGCATGAAGTTCAACCGTCGTCTGCGCCGCATCGCCGTCACCGGCCTCGGCGTGCTGTACGACAGCCAGTACTTCACGACCTACGGCGACGCCGCGGCGAAGCTGACCGCGGAAGAACTGGGCGAAACGTCTGACATCGTTGATGTCGTGCGCGAAATGATCGCGATCCGCAACGGCGAGCAAGTCACCGACGATATCGACCATCTCGGCAACCGCCGTATTCGCGCCGTTGGCGAAATGACCGAAAACGTGTTCCGCACCGGCCTGGTCCGTGTTGAACGCGCTGTGCGTGAGCGTCTGGCGCTGGCCGAAGCCGAAAATCTAACGCCGCAAGATCTGATCAATGCCAAGCCGGTTGGTGCCGCAATCAAAGAATTCTTTGGTTCGTCGCAGCTGTCGCAGTTCATGGATCAGAACAATCCGTTGTCGGAAGTCACGCATAAGCGCCGCGTTTCGGCGCTTGGACCGGGCGGTTTGACCCGTGAGCGCGCCGGCTTCGAAGTTCGCGACGTGCATCCGACCCACTACGGCCGTGTTTGCCCAATCGAAACGCCGGAAGGCCCGAACATCGGTCTGATCAACTCGCTGGCGTGCTACGCCCGCACCAACGATTACGGCTTCCTCGAAACGCCGTATCGGAAAGTGATCGACGGCAAAGTTACGAAAGAAATCGAATATCTGTCGGCGATCGAAGAAGGCCGCTACGTGATCGCGCAGGCGAACTCGGAGTTGTCGGCGAGCGGTTCGTTTGAAGCCGAGCTGATTTCAGTTCGCTTCCAGAACGAATTCACGATGATGGCGCCGGATAAAGTCCAGTACATGGACGTCAGCCCGCGTCAGATCGTGTCCGTCGCTGCGGCGATGATCCCGTTCCTCGAACACGACGACGCCAACCGCGCGTTGATGGGTTCGAACATGCAACGTCAGGCCGTGCCGACGCTGCGCGCTGAGAAGCCGCTGGTCGGCACCGGCATGGAACGCCGGGTTGCAATCGACTCCGGCGTTGCGTTCACCGCCAAGCGCGGTGGTGTTGTCGATAAAGTCGACGCGGCGCGTATCGTCGTTCGGATTAACGATGACGAAACGGTGCCGGGCGAAGCCGGCGTCGACATCTACAACTTGATCAAATACACGCGTTCGAACCAGAACACCTGTATCAATCAGAAGCCGCTCGTGAAGCCGGGCGATATCGTCTCGCGTGGCGACGTGCTCGCGGACGGCCCGTCGACCGATCTCGGTGAACTGGCGCTCGGTCAGAACATTCTGATCGCGTTCATGCCGTGGAACGGCTACAACTTCGAAGACTCCATTTTGTTATCGGAGCGCGTTGTTGAAGAAGATCGCTTCACGACGATTCACATCGAAGAGCTGACCTGCCAAGCGCGTGAAACGAAGCTTGGGCCGGAAGAAATCACGGCCGATATTCCGAACGTCAACGAGGGCGCGCTGCGCAAACTCGATGAATCCGGCATCGTCTACATCGGCGCCGAAGTAAAAGCGGGCGATATTCTGTGCGGCAAAGTGACGCCGAAAGGCGAGACGCAGCTGACGCCGGAAGAAAAGCTGCTGCGCGCGATCTTCGGCGAAAAAGCCTCAGACGTGAAAGATACCAGCGTCCGCGTGCCGGCCGGTATGGATGGCACCGTCATCGACGTCCGCGTATTCACCCGTGAAGGCGTGAAGAAAGACAAGCGCGCGCTGTCGATCGAAGAAAGCGAACTCGCCGCCGTTAAGAAAGACTTCGGCGACCAGCTGCGTATCTTCGAAGACGATATTTATGATCGTCTGCGTAAGCTGCTGATCGGCAAAATCGCCGATGGCGGCCCGATGAAATTGAAGAAAGGCGAGAAGGTTGTTGCAACCTATCTCGACGGCCTCGAGCGCGATAAATGGTTCGAAATCCGCTTGCAGGATGACGATGCCCAAACGCAGCTCGAAACCGCCGCGAAGCAGCTGAAAGATCAGCGCGCCGAGTTCGATAAGCGCTTCGAGAACAAGAAGCGCAAGATCCAGGCGGGCGACGAGCTGAGCCCGGGCGTGCTGAAGATGGTCAAGGTCTATCTGGCCGTGAAGCGCCGCGTACAGCCGGGCGACAAGATGGCTGGACGCCATGGCAATAAGGGCGTTATTTCGCAAATCGTGCCAGTCGAAGACATGCCGCACATGGCGGACGGTACGCCGGTCGACATCGTGCTGAACCCGCTGGGCGTGCCGTCGCGTATGAACATCGGGCAGTTGCTCGAAGTCCATCTCGGTTGGGCGGCGAAGGGCATCGGCAAGAAGATCAACGAAATGCTGCAAGGTCAGCAAGCGGTTGCTGAGCTGCGCGCGTTCCTTGACAAGGCCTATAACCAAATTGGCAGCGGCCGTCAGACGGTTGAGCTTGACAAATTCTCCGACGCCGAAGTCATCACGCTGGCGAAGAACCTCACCGGCGGTATGCCGATGGCGACACCGGTGTTCGACGGCGCTTCGGAAGCCGACATCAAATCAATGCTGGAACTGGCGGGCTTGCCGCGCACGGGTCAGGCACAGCTGATCGATGGCCGCACCGGCGATAACTTCGCGCGTTTGGTCACCGTCGGCTACATGTACATGCTGAAGCTGAACCATCTCGTCGACGACAAGATGCACGCCCGTTCCACCGGTCCATACTCGCTGGTTACGCAGCAGCCGCTCGGCGGCAAAGCGCAGTTCGGCGGTCAGCGCTTTGGCGAAATGGAAGTCTGGGCGCTCGAAGCCTACGGCGCAGCGTACACGCTGCAGGAAATGTTGACGGTGAAGTCGGACGACACCAACGGCCGTACGCGCATGTACAAGGCGATCGTCGATGGCGATCACCGCATGCACGCTGGCATGCCGGAGTCGTTCAACGTGCTGGTGAAGGAAATCCGTTCTATCGGGCTCAACATCGAACTCGAGCAGAACAATTGATATGAGCCGGAAGGCGAGACGCGCGCGATTGCCGCTGCGTCTCGCCAGTCGCCCCATCGCTCACGCTTCACGAATTTGCTGTTACGCGGAGTAACGAAATGAAAGACTTTTTTAATCTGATGCGCGCCGCCGAAGAGTTCGAAGACTTCGACGCCATCAAGATCAGCCTGGCGTCGCCGGAAACGGTACGTTCGTGGTCATTCGGCGAAGTGAAGAAGCCGGAAACGATCAACTACCGCACGTTTAAGCCAGAGCGTGATGGCCTGTTCTGCGCCAAGATTTTTGGTCCGATCAAGGACTACGAATGCCTGTGCGGCAAGTACAAGCGCCTCAAGCATCGCGGCGTGGTCTGCGAAAAATGCGGCGTTGAAGTCACCGTCGCAAAAGTGCGCCGCGAACGCATGGGCCACATTGAGCTGGCCAGTCCGGTCGCCCACATCTGGTTCTTGAAGTCGCTGCCGAGCCGTATCGGCTTGCTGCTCGATATGCCGCTGCGCGCGATTGAGCGGGTGCTGTATTTCGAAGCCCACATCGTCGTCGACCCAGGTCTGACGCCTTTGGAAAAAGGCACGCTGCTGACCGAAGAAGACTACCTGAACGCAGTCGAGAAGTATGGCGACGATTTCGATGCCCGCATGGGCGCCGAAGCGGTGCGCGACTTGCTCAAAGGCCTTGACTTGCAGAAGGAAACGCTGCGCCTGCGCGAAGAAATCGCCGGCACTGGTTCCGATACCAAGATCAAGAAGCTCGGTAAGCGTTTGAAGCTGATCGAGTACCTGATCACGTCGAACAACAAGCCGGAATGGATGGTGTTCACGGTGCTGCCGGTGCTGCCGCCGGACCTGCGTCCGCTGGTGCCGCTCGACGGCGGCCGCTTCGCGACCTCCGATCTGAACGACCTGTATCGCCGCGTCATTAACCGCAACAACCGCTTGAAGCGCCTGCTGGAACTGACGGCGCCGGACATCATTGTCCGCAACGAAAAGCGCATGCTGCAGGAGTCGGTTGACGCCCTGATCGATAACGGCCGTCGTGGCCGCGCGATCACCGGTACCAACAAGCGCGCGCTGAAGTCGCTCGCCGACATGATCAAGGGCAAGCAAGGCCGGTTCCGCCAGAACTTGCTCGGCAAGCGCGTCGATTACTCCGGCCGCTCGGTTATCGTCGTCGGCCCGACGCTGAAGCTGCACCAGTGCGGTTTGCCGAAGAAGATGGCGCTGGAGCTGTTCAAGCCGTTCGTGTTCTCGCGCCTACAGCGCCTTGGCGTCGCGACGACGATCAAAGCCGCGAAGAAGATGGTCGAGCGCGAAGAAGGCCAAGTTTGGGACGTACTCGAAGAGTGCATCAAGGAGCATCCGGTGTTGCTGAACCGCGCGCCGACCTTGCATCGTCTTGGCATCCAGGCGTTTGAGCCGCTGCTGATTGAAGGTAAGGCCATCCAGCTGCATCCGCTGGTCTGTACTGCATTCAACGCCGACTTCGACGGCGACCAGATGGCCGTACACGTTCCGCTATCGTTGGAAGCGCAGCTCGAAGCGCGCGTGCTGATGATGGCGTCGAACAACATCCTGTCCCCGGCCAACGGCGATCCGATCATCGTGCCGTCGCAGGACGTCGTGCTCGGTCTGTACTGGATGAGCCGCGAACGCGTTAACGCGCCGGGCGAAGGCATGACGTTCTCCGACGTTTCGGAAGTCCATCGTGCGTACGAATCGGGCGCACTCGACCTGCAGGCCAAGATCAAAGTCCGCATGCGCGACTACGTCGAGGACGGCAAGGGCGGCTATACCGAAGTTAAGCGCATCAACGACACCACGACCGGCCGCGCGCTGCTGTCGGAAATTCTGCCGGACGGCATTCCGTTCGCGCAGGTGAATCGGACGATGACCAAGAAAATCGTCTCGCAGACGATCAACTGGGTGTACCGCCATGTCGGAATGAAAGACACCGTCGTGTTCGCCGACCAGCTGATGTACACCGGCTTCCGGATGTCGACGAAAGCCGGCATCTCATTCTGTCTCGACGACATCATGGTTCCGGACGAAAAAGTCGGAATCTTGGCCGAGGCTGAGATCAAAGTTAAGGACATCGACGACCAGTACAGCCAGGGTTTGACGACGCAGTCCGAGCGCTACAACCACGTCGTCGACATTTGGTCGAAAGCCAATGACGACATCGCCAAGGCGATGATGGCGCGGATCGGTACTGAATCGGTGGTGGACAAGAAAGGCGATACCGTTCGCCAGACCTCGTTCAACTCCGTGTTTATGATGGCCGACTCCGGCGCCCGCGGTAGCGCAGCGCAGATTCGTCAGCTCGCGGGTATGCGCGGCCTTATGGCGAAGCCGGACGGCTCGATCATCGAAACGCCGATCACGGCGAACTTCCGTGAAGGCTTGAACGTTCTGCAGTACTTCATCTCCACCCACGGTGCCCGTAAAGGCTTGTCCGATACGGCGTTGAAGACGGCGAACTCGGGTTACTTGACGCGTCGTCTGGTTGACGTTGCGCAGGACGTGGTCGTTACCTCCGAAGACTGCGGCACCGAGCAGGGCGTGATCATGCGCCCGATCGTTGAAGGCGGTGACATCCTCGAACCGTTGAGCCTGCGCGTGCTCGGTCGTACGCTGCTGCGCGACGTTAACGTCCCCGGCAAGAACGACGTTGCGATCGAATCCGGTGCGATGCTCGACGAAAAGCTGGTCAACCAGCTCGAAGAAATGTCGATCGACGAAGTCTGGGTCCGTTCGCCGATCACCTGCGAAATGCCGTTCGGTATTTGCGCCAAGTGCTACGGCCGCGATCTGGCGCGTGGCCATCTCGTCAACATCGGTGAAGCGGTCGGCGTTATCGCCGCGCAGTCGATCGGCGAGCCGGGCACGCAGCTGACCATGCGTACGTTCCACGTCGGTGGTGCTGCTTCACGTTCGGCTTCGGCTGACGGTGTTGACGCGCGCGCAGCCGGTACGGCGCGTGAGCACAACCTGAAGACGGTAACGAACAAGGAAGGCAACCGCCTTTCGACGTCGCGTACCGGCGAAATCGGCGTTATCGACAGCCACGGCCGTGAGCGCGAGCGTTATAAGATTCCGTACGGCGCAGTGATCGTGGTGGCGGACGGCGATGCCGTTAAAGCCGGCCAGCGCCTTGCGAAGTGGGACGCGCATACGCACCCGATCATCACCGAAATTGCCGGTCGCGTGCAGTTCCAGGACTTCGAAGACGGCATCACCGTTACGCGCGAAACCGACGACATCACCGGCATGAGCACGCTCGTGATCACGGATCCGAAGACGCGCGGCATGGCCGGTAAAGACTTGCGCCCGGTATTGGCGCTGGTCGATGCCAAGGGCAAGCCGCTGACGTTCCCAGGCACCGATATTCCGGCCGCGTACTCGCTGCCGCAGAAAGCGATCATCAACATCGAGGACGGCGCGGAAGTGAAGGTCGGCGATGTCGTCGCCCGTATTCCGCAGGAAGCGTCGAAATCACGTGACATCACCGGCGGTTTGCCGCGCGTTGCGGACTTGTTCGAAGCCCGTAAACCGAAGGATCCGGCCGTGCTCGCCGAAGCCTCCGGCACGATTCGCTTCGGCACCGCGACCAAGGGCAAACAGCGCCTGAAAGTCGTGAAGTCGGATGGCGATGAAGTCGAGCAGCTGATTCCGAAGTGGACGCAGATCACCGTGTTCGAAGGTGAACACGTTGAAATGGGCGAGCAGATTTCCGACGGCGAGCCGAGCCCGCACGACATCCTGCGCTTGCAGGGCGTCACCGCGCTGGCGAACTACCTGGTTAAGGAAATTCAGGACGTGTATCGCCTGCAGGGCGTGCGTATCAACGACAAGCACATCGAAACCATTATTCGTCAGATGTTGCGTAAGGTTGAGATCGGCGAGCCGGGCGACACGCGCTTCTTGCAGGGTGAGCAGGCCGAAATCTTCCATGTTCACGCCGAAAACCGGAAGATGAAGGCCAATAATTCGCGGCCGACGCAGTACTACCGGCAGTTGCTGGGCATCACGAAGGCAAGTTTGTCGACGGAGTCGTTCATCTCCGCGGCGTCGTTCCAGGAAACAACGCGCGTGTTGACCGAAGCCTCGGTACGCGGTTCGCGCGACGAACTGCGCGGCCTGAAGGAGAACGTCATCGTCGGGCGTCTAATCCCCGCCGGTACCGGCTTGGCGCACCACGAGCAGCGGCGTAAGGCCCGTGGCGGCAGTTTGCTAGCTGATCTGCAGAATTCGATCGGCTCGTCGCCAATTACCGACGTTTTTGAGGCCGTGCGCAGCGAATCGGCAGTCAGCAGCCGTGACGACGGTGACGAAGAAGAAGCCGGCGGTGCCGACGAAGAGTAGTAAAGCAAGGTGATCAGAGGCTTTTTTCGTCTCTGATCACCGGTTTCAGCAGTAAAAAAGCGACTAGAACACAAACTAGTAATTGACTAATAGCGGGTGCGCTCGTATGATTCGCGCCCTCGTGCGGCGGGCCGAAAATCGTTTCGGTGTACGCCGTATCTCTTTTGAAAGCGGGAAATACAGTGCCAACGATCAACCAGTTAGTGCGCACCGGCCGGACCAGCAAGGCGGCCAAGAACAAAGTTCCGGCTCTTGAGGCCAGCCCTCAGAAACGCGGCGTCTGCACGCGCGTTTATACGACGACGCCGAAGAAGCCGAACTCGGCACTTCGTAAAGTCGCCCGTGTGCGCCTGACCAACGGTTTCGAAGTCACCAGCTACATCGGTGGTGAAGGCCATAACCTGCAGGAGCATTCGGTTGTTCTGATTCGCGGCGGTCGCGTTAAAGATCTTCCGGGTGTTCGTTATCACACCGTTCGCGGTTCGCTGGACGCCTCGGGTGTCGAGAAGCGCCGTCAGGGTCGTTCGAAGTACGGCGCCAAGCGCCCGAAACCCGGCGCTGCAGCCAAGACCACCAAGAAGTAAGCGGTCCGTCTCTCTCTAGCGTCAAATTCAGGATTCAATCATGTCTCGTCGTCGTAGCCCAGAGCGTCGCGTAATTCTTCCGGACCCGAAGTTCAAGTCCGAACTGTTGACCAAGTTCATGAACATGGTCATGGAAGACGGCAAAAAGTCCGTCGCCGAAAAGATTCTCTACGGCGCTTTGGACCAGATCGCCACCAAGAAAAAGACGAGCGAACCGCTCGTCGTGCTTGAGACGGCGTTTGATAACGTTCGTCCGAGCGTCGAAGTGAAATCGCGCCGCGTTGGCGGTGCTACCTATCAGGTTCCGGTCGAAGTGCGTGCTGTACGCCGCACGACGCTGGCGATGCGCTGGTTGATCGACGCTGCGCGTTCGCGTGGAGAAAAGAGCATGGCCGACCGCTTGGCTGGCGAGCTGCTGGATGCTTCCGAGCATCGCGGCGCCGCGGTCAAGAAGCGTGAAGACACGCATAAGATGGCGGAAGCGAACAAAGCCTTCGCACACTTCCGCTGGTAAGTCGCCAGTTTGCAATGCGGCCGCGCTAGTTCGCGGCCCTTTTCAATTCTATTTGAGGTTTCCCCGTGTCTCGCACTACGCCTATTGAGCGCTATCGCAACATCGGTATTTCCGCGCACATTGATGCCGGCAAGACCACGACGACCGAGCGCGTGCTGTTTTACACCGGCGTCAATCATAAGATTGGCGAAGTGCATGACGGCGCGGCCACCATGGACTGGATGGAGCAGGAGCAGGAGCGTGGCATTACGATCACCTCCGCCGCCACGACCTGCTTCTGGAAGGGCATGGGCGCACAGTTTGATCTGCACCGCATCAACATCATCGACACCCCAGGGCACGTTGACTTCACGATCGAAGTCGAACGCTCCATGCGCGTGCTTGATGGCGCGTGCATGCTGTATTGCGCAGTCGGCGGCGTGCAGCCGCAGTCGGAAACGGTTTGGCGCCAGGCGACCAAGTACAAAGTCCCGCGCGTTGCGTTCGTCAACAAGATGGATCGTAGCGGCGCGAACTTCTTCAAAGTCGTCGAGCAGATGAAAACGCGTTTGCGCGCGAATCCGGTTCCAATCCAGATTCCGATCGGCGCTGAAGATAACTTCAAAGGCGTTGTCGATCTCGTCAAGATGAAGTCGATTCTCTGGAACGAGACTGACAAAGGCGTTACCTTCGAATATGGGGAAATCCCGGCTGATCTCGTCGACACTGCCAATGAATGGCACGAGAAGATGATCGAAGCCGCTGCTGAAAGCAGCGAAGAGTTGATGAACAAGTACCTTGAAGGCGAGAAGCTGACTGAGGAAGAAATCAAGGCTGCCTTGCGGAAACGCACACTGGCGCTGGAAATCTTCCCGATGTTGTGCGGCTCGGCGTTCAAAAATAAGGGCGTACAAGCGATGCTTGACGCCGTCATCGAGTACCTGCCTGCCCCGACCGACGTCCCGCCGATCGAAGCGCATGATACCGACGATTACGAGAAGATCATCGAGCGTCATGCCGATGATAAAGAACCGTTCTCGGCACTCGGCTTCAAGATCATGACCGATCCGTTCGTCGGTACGCTGACGTTTATCCGTGTCTATTCGGGCGTTTTGACGAAGGGCGACTCGGTCTATAACTCGCGCAGTGGCAAGACTGAGCGTATCGGCCGCCTAGTGCAGATGCACGCAAACAACCGTGAAGAAATTGACGAAGTTCGCGCTGGCGATATCGCCGCGTGCGTCGGTCTAAAAGAAGTCTTCACCGGTACGACGCTGGCCGCGCAAAACGCGCCGGTTGTGCTGGAGCGTATGGAATTCCCGGAGCCGGTTATTTCGCAGGCGGTTGAGCCGAAGACCAAGGTCGATCAGGAAAGAATGGGCATTGCGCTGAATCGTCTGGCGCAAGAAGATCCGTCGTTCCGCGTCCGCACCGACGAAGAAACAGGCCAGACAGTCATCGCCGGTATGGGCGAGCTGCATCTGGAAATCATCGTCGACCGCATGAAGCGCGAATTTAAGGTCGAAGCCAATGTCGGCCCGCCGCAGGTTGCTTACCGTGAAACGATCCGCAAAGCGGTCGATTCCGAAGGCAAGTTCGTGCGTCAGTCGGGCGGTCGCGGTCAGTACGGTCATTGCTGGATCAAGATCGAACCGCAGGAGCCGGGCAAGGGCTACGAATTCGTTAACGGTATCGTTGGCGGCGTCATTCCGCGCGAATTTGTGCCCGCGATCGACAAGGGCATTCAAGAAGCGATGAAAAATGGTGTCGTCGCCGGCTATCCGGTGGTCGACGTTAAGATCACCGTGTTTGACGGCTCATACCACGACGTCGACTCCAACGAAATGGCGTTTAAAGTTGCCGGTTCGATGGCGTTCAAGGAAGGCGTGCTGAAAGCCAGCCCGGTCATCCTGGAACCGATCATGGCGGTCGAAGTTGAAACGCCGGAAGATTACATGGGCGATGTCATGGGCGATTTGAATCGCCGCCGCGGCGTGATTTTGGGCATGGACGATGTTGGCGGCATTAAGGCCCTGAAAGCCGAAGTTCCGCTGGCCGAAATGTTCCAGTATTCGACGACGCTGCGCTCGATGAGCCAGGGCCGTGCGACGTACACGATGGAATTCAAGAAGTATCAGGAAACGCCGGCAAACGTTGCTGCTGCGTTGAGTAAGAAGTCTTAACCCCACGCTGTACAAAACTTGAGTCGGATTAGAGGATATTTCGATGGCAAAAGAGAAATTTGACCGCACCAAGCCGCACGTAAACGTGGGGACGATTGGGCATGTTGACCACGGCAAGACGACGACGACAGCTGCGCTGACGAAGGTGTCTGCGGACAAGGGTTGGGGCACGTACGTGCCGTACGACCAAGTTGCGAAGGCATCGGAAAGCCAGGGCCGTCGCGACGCGACGAAGATCCTGACGATCGCAACGTCGCACGTTGAATACTCGACGAAAGCGCGCCACTACGCCCACGTTGACTGCCCTGGCCACGCCGACTACGTCAAGAACATGATCACCGGCGCCGCGCAGATGGACGGCGCGATCCTAGTGGTATCGGCAACCGACGGCCCGATGCCGCAGACGCGTGAACACGTGCTGCTGGCCAAGCAGGTCAACGTGCCGCGCATTGTTGTCTGGCTGAACAAGTGCGACCTCGTCGAAGACGCCGAACTGCTGGAACTGGTCGAAATGGAAGTACGCGACCTGCTGAGCAAATACGGCTTCCCAGGCGACGACACCCCGGTCATCCGCGGCTCCGCGACCAAAGCCATCGCCGGCGATCCGGTTTGGGTTGCCAAGCTGGAAGAACTGTACGACGCGCTCGACACCTACATTCCGGAACCGCAGCGCGAAGTCGACAAACCGTTCCTGCTGCCGGTCGAAGACGTATTCTCGATCTCCGGCCGCGGCACCGTCGCCACCGGACGTATTGAACGCGGCATCATCAAAGTCGGCGAAGAAGTTGAAATCGTCGGCCTGAAAGACACCGTTAAGACCATCGTCACCGGCGTCGAAATGTTCCGCAAACTGCTCGACCAAGGTCAGGCAGGCGACAACGTTGGCTTGCTGCTGCGCGGCACCAAGCGTGAAGACATCGAACGCGGCCAAGTGCTGTGCAAACCGGGCTCGATCACGCCGCACACCAGCTTCGAAGCCGAAGTGTACGTGCTGGGCAAAGACGAAGGCGGCCGCCACACGCCGTTCTTCAAAGGCTACCGACCGCAGTTCTACTTCCGCACGACGGACGTCACGGGCGCTGTTGAACTGCCGGAAGGCACGGAAATGGTGATGCCGGGCGACAACGTCAAGGTGAAGGTTGAACTGATCGTACCGATCGCGATGGAAGAGCAGGTTCGCTTCGCAATTCGTGAAGGCGGCCGTACCGTCGGCGCCGGTGTCGTTACTAAAATCCTGAAGTAAGGATAAAAAAGCCTCCGCGAGCTTGGCTCGCGGGGGCTTTTGCTTCAATGTTGCAGCTTGGTTGGAAATATATCCAAGAAAGTGTTGCAGCAGTGTTCAGGTAACGATATAATTCGCCCCCCTTAGTTCCCCGCTGATTCATTCGGTCATCGGGTAGTTCTTTAAGACTTGAGTGAGAGCATGGCCGCAACCAGCCAATCGATACGTATTCGGCTTAAAGCCTTTGATCATCGCCTGATCGATAAATCGGCGCGTGAGATCGTGGAAACCGCGAAGCGAACCGGCGCCGTTGTGCGCGGTCCGATCCCGCTGCCGACACGCAAAGAGCGCTACACCATTTTGATTTCGCCGCATGCAGATAAAACTGCTCGCGATCAGTACGAAATCCGCACGCATAAGCGCCTGATGCAAATTATCGATCCGACTGAAAAGACGGTTGATGCGCTGTCGAAGCTCGACCTGCCGGCAGGCGTCGAAGTTCAGATTCGCGTCAACTAAGGCCGAAGGAGAAAGTATAATGACCATCGGCATCGTTGGACGTAAAGCAGGCATGACGCGCATTTTTACGGAAGCAGGGGAGTCCATCCCGGTAACCGTGATTGAATGTTCGCCAAACCGCATCACTCAAGTTAAGACTGTAGAGACCGATGGCTACAACGCCGTCCAGGTTACTGCAGGCGAAAAGAAAACCAGCCACGTCAACAAAGCGCTCACCGGTCACTTTAAAAAGGCTGGCGTCGCGGCGGGTCGCGGTCTCTGGGAATTCCGCCTAAACGAAGGCGAGGCATTCGCAGTCGGTGCTGAAATCAACGTTACGGTATTCGAAGGCGTCAAAGCCGTCGATGTTTCGGGCGTCAGCATCGGTAAAGGTTTTGCTGGTGTCCAGAAGCGTTGGAACTTCCGCGGCGGCCGTGCCAGTCACGGTAACTCGCTATCCCACCGCGTTCCTGGATCTATCGGTCAGCGCCAGAGCCCGGGCAAAGTGTGGAAGGGCAAGAAAATGGCTGGCCACATGGGCAGTGATAACGTCACTGCGTTGAACCTGGATGTCGTCAAAATCGACCTCGAGCGCAATCTGCTGTTGGTCAAGGGCGCAGTGCCTGGCCACAAAGGCGCCGACGTTGTCGTGCATCCTACGGTTAAGTAAGAAGTAATCCGGAATAGCAACATGGAACTTCAATTTCATCAGAGCGGCGAAAAGCTGGACGTCGCGGAAGCGGTGTTCGGCGCCGCTTTCAACGAGCCCCTCGTTCACCAGGTCGTGACGGCGTATCTCGCCGGTGGTCGGGCGGGAACGAAGGCACAGAAATCCAAAGCAATGGTTCGCGGCGGCGGCAAAAAGCCCTGGAAGCAAAAGGGCACCGGTCAGGCACGCGCGGGCTCTATTCGCAGCCCGCTATGGCGTGGCGGCGGTAAGACGTTCGCCGCGGTGCCGCGCGATCATTCTCAGAAGGTTAATAAGAAGATGTATCGGGGCGCTATCCGTTCGATCATCTCTGAATTAAATCGGCAAGGATCATTGATCGTAACCGACAGTTTCACAGTCGAAGCGGCAAAGACCAAGTCGTTGATTCAGAAACTAAACCAAGTTGGTGCGAACGATATTTTAATCGTTACGGATAGCTTGGACCAGAATCTGTTCTTGTCTGCGCGCAATCTGCACCGCGTCAATGTCGTCGACGTTGATGGCGTCAATCCGGTTGCGCTGCTGTCGTTCAAGCATGTGCTGTTGACGACGCCGGCAGTCAAAAAACTTGAGGCTTGGTTGTCATGAGCAAAATTAAATTATCTGGCGAGCGCTTGCACCAGCTGATCCTGGCGCCGGTGGTTTCTGAAAAGAGCACGCGCGTTTCGGAAAAGCAGAATCAGGCTGTATTTAAAGTCCTGCGGGATGCGAAGAAGCCGGAAATCAAAGAAGCCGTCGAGAAGCTGTTCAACGTAAAAGTTGAGGCTGTTCGCACGCTGAACGTAAAAGGCAAAACGCGCAGGTTTGGCGGGATGGCCGGTGTTCGTTCGGACTGGAAAAAGGCTTACGTCAAACTCGCCGAAGGTCAGGAAATTGATTTCCTGGCTGGCAATAACGCTTAATCGGAGCGACGAGCATGCCTCTCCAGAAAATGAAGCCGACGTCGCCTGGGCGCCGTCACGTCATCGCGGTTAACCACCCGAACTTATACAAGGGTCGTCCGTTTGCGCCGCTGATCGAAGCAAAATCTTCGAATGGTGGCCGTAACAATCACGGCCATATTACGACGCGCCACCAAGGTGGCGGGCATAAACAGCAGTATCGCGTAATTGATTTTAAGCGCGATAAAGACTCAATTCCGGCAAAAGTCGAGCGGGTCGAATACGATCCAAATCGTAGCGCGCATATTGCGTTGCTGTTGTACAAAGACGGCGAACGCCGTTACATCATCGCCCCGAAAGGCGTGGTTGTCGGTGATGCGATTCAGTCCGGCGGTGATGCGCCGATCAAGCCAGGCAATGCCCTGCCGATTCGGAACATCCCGATTGGTTCTACGATTCATTGCATCGAACTGCGTGCCGGCAAGGGTGCTCAGCTCGCGCGTTCCGCAGGCGCCGCAGTGCAATTGGTTGCGCGTGAAGGCGTCTACGCAACGATTCGTCTGCGCAGCGGCGAAATGCGCAAAGTGCATAGCGACTGCCGCGCAACGTTGGGCGAAGTCAGCAATACCGAGCATAACTTGCGTCACTTCGGTAAAGCGGGTGCCAAACGTTGGAAAGGTATCCGCCCAACCGTTCGTGGTGTAGTCATGAACCCGGTTGACCATCCGCATGGTGGTGGTGAAGGCAAGTCCGGGCAGGGTAACCCGCATCCGGTTTCGCCATGGGGCCAAAAGGCCAAGGGCCTTAAGACTCGCAATAATAAACGCACGCAGAAGTTTATCGTGCGCAGCCGTCATAAGAAGTAATACTTAGTTTATAACGAGAGTTCGTTATGCCGCGTTCCGTTAAAAAAGGTCCGTTCATCGATCATCACCTTGCGAAGAAGGTGTCTGATGCTCAGGCGAGTCGTGTGAAGAAACCGATCAAAACTTGGTCGCGTCGCTCCATGGTTTCTCCTGACATGGTCGGTTTGACGCTTCAAGTGCACAATGGCCGGCTGCATGTGCCGATTTTTATTACTGAAAACATGGTCAGCCATAAGCTGGGCGAGTTCTCACCGACGCGCACTTTCAAGGGCCACACGGCCGGCGATAAGAAAGCGGGCTAAGGAGTTAATTCATGCAAACTCAAGCCGTTCTTAGGTTCGTTCGTTTGTCGCCGCTGAAGGCACGTTTGATCGCTGATCAAGTCCGTGGCCAGAAAGTCGATAGCGCATTAAACATTCTCAAGTTCTCGCGTCAGCGTGCAGCCGGCATCATCCGTAAGGTGCTTGAATCTGCAATCGCCAATGCCGAGAACAATGACGGCGCCGATGTCGATGAATTGAAGATTTCAGAAATCTTCGTCGATGAAGGTCCGACGATCAAGCGTATCCGCCCGCGTGCGAAAGGCCGGGCTGATCGGATTTTGAAGCGCACCAGTCACATTACGATTCGCGTAGCCGACGGCTCCACCGTTTAACGGGAACTGCATTTTTATGGGTCATAAAGTCAATCCAAATTTGTTCCGGCTCGGTATCAGCACCCAGTGGACGTCGAACTGGTATGCCGAACGCGGTGCGTATGGCGACAATCTGAACAAGGATCGGTTAGTCCGTGAGTTTCTGGTTAAGAAACTTGCCGCGGCTTCGGTTTCTCGCATCCAGATTGATCGTCCGGCTAAGTCAGCGCGTGTGACGATTCACACGGCGCGGCCGGGTATCGTCATTGGTAAGAAAGGCGAAGATATTGAGAAACTGCGGCAAGAAGTTTCCAAAATCATGACGCTCAAGCCGGATTCGGTGCATATCTCCGTCGAAGAAATTCGCAAGCCGGAGCTAGATGCCAAGTTGATTGCCGAGAGCGTCGCGCAGCAGCTAGAACGCCGCATCATGTTCCGCCGTGCGATGAAGCGCGCGGTAACGAATGCGATGCGTTTGGGCGCAGGCGGCATCAAGATTCAGGTCGGTGGCCGCTTAAATGGTGCCGAAATCGCACGTACCGAATGGTACCGCGAAGGCCGTGTTCCGCTGCACACGTTGCGTGCCTATATTGATTACGGCACCGCCGAAGCGCAGACGAATTATGGTGTTATCGGAATCAAGGTTTGGGTGTTCAACGGCGAAGTGTTCGAAGCCGATCGGGTTGGCAATAAGAAGGACGAAGCTGCGGAAGCAGTGACGACCGCTTAAAGCTGACTCACGAACTCGATCTACGCTAAAACTGTCAGGAGGGTACTGCCATGATGCAGCCCAAACGAACCAAATATAGAAAACAACAGAAAGGTCACAACCGCGGCCTGGCCCAGAATGGGAATAAGGTTAGCTTCGGCGAATTTGGTCTGAAGTCGTCTGAGCGCGGTGCGCTGACGGCACGTCAGATCGAAGCAGCACGTCGTGTTATCACGCGCTACGTTAAGCGCGGTGGGAAAATGTGGATTCGCATTTTTCCGGACGTACCAGTTACGCGTAAGCCGCTCGAAGTTCGTATGGGCTCGGGTAAGGGTAACGTTGAATGGTGGGTCGCCAAGATCCAACCGGGCAAGATGCTTTATGAATTGGAAGGCGTGACGGAAGTCGAAGCGCGCGAGGCATTCCGCCTTGCTGCTGCGAAGCTTCCGGTTAAAACGTCCTTCGTACAGCGGACGATTCTGTAATGAAGACGGTCGAATTTGTGAAAACGCTTCGGGCAAAAAACGAAGCCGAACTGAAAAGTGAGCTCGTTGCCCTGCGCAAAGAGCAGTTCAACTTGCGCATGCAGCAGGCGATCGGCCAGCTGACGCAAGGGCACTTGGTCCGCGATGCTCGTAAGAAGATCGCGCGGATTAAAACCATTCTGCAACAGCAGCAGGCGAAGGCGTCATGAGCGAAACAGAAAACAAAGCCGTTACGCAACGCCGGGTTGTCGGCCGCGTTGTGAGCAACAAAATGGATAAGACCATTACGGTTGCTGTCGAGCGCACGGTCAAGCATCCGTTGTACGGCAAATTGCTCCGTAAGACGACGAAGCTGCACGCGCACGACGAAAAGAATGAATGTCACGAGGGCGACCTCGTAGCAATCGTCGAAACACGTCCGCTTTCACGCTCGAAGACCTTCCGGTTGGTTGAGATTTTGGAAAGCGCTAGCGAATTGCAGCAGCGCGAAGCCGCCGGAGCCTAAGAGCCATGGTTCAGCAAGAATCTATTTTGTTTGCCGCCGATAATAGCGGCGCCAAGATTGTGCAAGTGATCCGGGTTATGGGATCGACGCACCGTCGCTACGCAGAAATCGGCGATTTGATCAAGGTATCGGTCAAAGACGCGATCCCGCGCGGCAAAGTTAAGAAAGGCGAAGTGCACGATGCTGTCGTCGTACGCACCAAGAAAGGCGTGCGTCGTCCTGACGGCTCGCTGATTCGTTTCGACACCAACGCTGCCGTGTTGTTGACGACGAAGCTTGAGCCGGTTGGCACCCGTATTTTTGGACCGGTTACGCGCGAATTGCGCGAACGGTTTATGCGCATTATTTCGCTCGCTCCCGAAGTCCTCTGAGCCTGCTTAGGTAGAAGACCCATGCAAAAGATTAAAAAAGGTGACGAAGTCATCCTCATCACCGGAAAAGACAAGGGCCGTCGCGGCACCGTGTTCAGCGTTATTGACGGTGGCAAGGTCACTGTCGAGGGTTTGAATCTGGCCAAGAAGCACCAGAAAGGCAATCCGCAAGCCGGCGTCAGCGGCGGGATTGTCGAGAAGGAAATGCCGATCGACGTATCCAACGTCATGCTGTTTAACAGCACGACAGGGAAAGGTGATCGCGTCGGCTTTAAGTTCTTGGGCGAAGGCGAGACGCGCAAAAAAGTGCGTTTCTTCAAATCTAACCAGCACGTGCTGGACGCTTGAAGTTTTTACTGAATTGAGATCGGGCTATGGCCGCTAATCTACAAACGTTTTACGATCAGACCGTTGCCCCAGCGCTAAAGGCGAAGCTTGCCTGCAACGCGATGGCGGTACCGAAGATCACGAAGATCACCCTGAACATGGGCGTCGGCGAAGCTACGAGCGACCGCAAGGTCATTGAGCATGCCGTTGCTAACATGACGTCGATCGCTGGCCAGAAGCCGGTAATCACTAAGACGCGCATTTCGATTGCGGCGTTCAAGGTGCGTGAAAACTACCCGGTCGGCGTAAAGGTAACGTTACGCAGCCAGCAGATGTACGAGTTTCTCGAGCGTCTAATTTCGATCGCGCTGCCACGCATCCGTGATTTCCGCGGCCTCAACGCGCGTGGATTCGACGGCCAGGGCAACTACAATTTCGGGATCACTGAGCAGATCATTTTCCCGGAAATCGATTATGACAAGGTCGACGCTATTCGCGGTATGAATATCACGATCACGACAACGGCGAAGAATGACGAAGAGGGCCGCGCGCTACTCGACGCGTTCAGCTTCCCCTTCCGTAAATAACGCGGGTCTGGACTCATGGCTAAAACCAATATGATTGAGCGCGAGAAAAAGCGCTCTGCTCTTGCCAAACGGCTTGCCAAAAAGCGCGCAGCGCTTAAGGCAGCGGTGATTGACCCGAATATTTCGTACGACGAGCGGACCGCCGCCGTCGAGAAGTTGCAAAAGCTGCCGCGCGATTCGAGCGTCATTCGGCAGCGGAACCGGTGCAAAATTACCGGCCGTTCGCGCGGCGTTTACCGGAAGTTTGGCCTTGCCCGTACGAAGTTACGCGAAGCGGCAACGCGCGGTGAGATCCCGGGCCTTAAGAAAGCAAGCTGGTAAGAGCACACTATGAGCATTAACGATCCGATTGGCGATTTCCTGACCCGCATTCGTAACGGTCAGCAAGCGCGCAAGAAATTTATCGTCTCGCCGTCGTCGAAGCAACGCGAAGCGATTGCTGGCGTCCTGAAAGACGAAGGCTATATCAGCGACTACGCTGTGGCCACTGAAGGCCAGAAGAAGACGATCACGGTGACCTTGAAGTACTTCGAAGGTAAGCCGGTTATCGAGCGGCTTCAGCGCATCAGCAAGCCGTCGCTGCGTCTTTACAAAGGCGCCGATCAGCTTCCGAAAGTACTCGGTGGTCTGGGCGTTGCCATCATTTCCACCTCGCAAGGCTTGCTCAGCGACCGTAAGGCGCGAGCTGCAGGTCAGGGCGGCGAAGTTGTTTGCCTGGTAGCCTGAGGACTAAGGTATGTCAAGAGTCGCGAAAATGCCGCTGACCGTTCCGGCCGGCGTAGAGTTCAGCAACACCGCAGGGCGGATCAGCGTCAAAGGTGCCAAGGGCGCGTTGATGTTTTCGCTGCCTAGCGAAGTTGAGATTAAGTTTGACGGTGGCGTAATTACCATTGTACCGGCGTCGATTGAAAAATCACCCGCGCTGTCGGGTACGGTTCGCGCAACGCTAAACAATATGGTTGAAGGCGTGACGAAGGGCTATGAGCGTAAGCTCAACCTCGTCGGCGTTGGCTATCGTGCCACGCTCGCCGGCAAGAAATTAAACCTCGCGGTGGGCTTATCTCACCCCGTCGATTTTATGGTTCCAGATGGCATCGTTATCGAAGTGCCGACCCAGACCGAAATTGTGATTAAGGGCGCGGACAAGCATATGGTTGGGCAGATTGCCGCCAAGTTGCGCAGCTACCGTCCACCGGAGCCGTATAAAGGCAAAGGCGTTCGCTATTCAGACGAAAAGATCGTTCTGAAAGAAGCGAAGAAGAAGTAACGTCGCCCGGCGGCGCTGCCCGTCGGATCGTTCACTCAGGATTTGAAGTTAGTACCGAGAAACAAGATGAGCCCGAAGAAAGAATCCCGTTTGCGCCGCGCGCGCCGGACGCGCGCCAAAATCGCCGAACTGGGCACGCACCGGTTATCAGTGCATCGCACCCCGCGGCACATTTACGCGCAGATCATCGCCGGTGGTGCGGGCCATACACTGGTTTCCGCGTCGACGGTTGAGAAGGAATGCGCGGAAGGTCTCGAAGGCACCGGCAACGTAGATGCTGCCACACGGATCGGCAAAATGATTGCTGAGCGTGCGAAAGCTGCGGGCATCACGAAAGTGGCGTTCGATCGTTCTGGGTATCAGTATCACGGCCGCATCAAGGCGCTGGCCGACGCCGCACGTGAAGGCGGTCTGGAGTTTTAATCGAAATGGCTAATCCGAACTATAATTTTGAAGAATCGCAAAACAGCGGCGATTTTAAAGAGAAGCTGGTAGCAGTTAACCGCGTCTCGAAAACGGTCAAGGGCGGCAAGCAGTTCACCTTTACTGCGCTTACTGTTGTCGGCGACGGTGCAGGCCGCGTCGGTTTTGGTTACGGCAAGGCGCGAGAAGTGCCCGTCGCAATCCAAAAAGCGATGGAGAAGGCGCGTAAGAATATGATTAGCGTGCCGCTTAAAGGTTTGACGTTGCAGCATGAGATCTGGGGCATTCACGGCGCGAGCCGCGTATTCATGAAGCCGGCGTCTGACGGTACGGGCGTTATCGCCGGTAGCGCGATGCGCGCCGTGTTTGAAGTCGCTGGCGTTCAAAACGTGCTGGCGAAGTCGTTCGGTTCGCGCAACAAGATGAACATGGTTCGCGCGACGGTTGATGCGCTGAAGAAGATGAATATGCCTTCGGAAATTGCCGCGAAGCGCGGCAAGAGCCTCGAAGAGATCCTGGGTTAATTTTTACAGCGAGTTCATCATGTCGGCGATCAAACAACTCAAAGTTACGCTGGTTAAGAGCGTCTTCGGTCGGCTGCAAGCTCATCGCGCGTGCGTGAAAGGCCTTGGGCTGTCCAGAATGCATCAGACGGTTCAGATTGCAGCCACCCCGGAAAATCTAGGCATGGTTCGTAAAGTCGAATTCATGCTTAAAGTGGAAGAAGTGTAATGAAATTAAATACGATCAAGCCGGCTGATGGCGCAAAAACGAGCCGCACCCGCGTTGGCCGTGGCATCGGCTCGGGTTTGGGTAAAACGGCCGGGCGTGGTCATAAAGGTCAGCGCGCGCGTAAAGGCGGCCGTGGAAAAATTGGCTTTGAAGGCGGCCAGATGCCGATTCAGCGCCGCTTGCCGAAACGTGGTTTCGGTTCGCGTATTTCGCTGGTTAGCACTGAAATTCGGTTGTCGGACATCGAGCGGATGTCTGAGACCGAAATTGATCTCGCGACGCTAAAGAACGCGGGCGTCGTCCAGACCCAGATTCTGCAGGTCAAGTTAATCAAATCGGGCGCCTTAACTCGCAAGGTTTTAGTAAAAGGTATCGGCGTTACCAAGGGCGCGCGTGAGGCGATCTTGGCCGCTGGTGGCGAGATTGCTGAATAAGCAACCGAACGATTTTATCAGCGATTAATTATGGCCAAGTCCCCAAGCGCCGGAGGCATGATTCCGGATCTCAGTAAGATCGGCGAGGTTCGCAATCGCCTGCTATTTTTGCTTGGGGCACTAATCGTATACCGCATCGGGTCTTTTATCCCTGTCCCTGGGATTGATCCGGCTAAGCTGGCAGCGTTGTTTGATCAGCAGAAAGGCACCATCCTTGACATGTTTAACATGTTTTCGGGTGGCGCCTTACAACGGTTATCGATTTTTGCACTGGGTGTAACGCCCTATATTTCGGCGTCGATTATCGTTCAGCTGATGGCTGCGGTGATGCCGCAGTTGAAAGAAATTAAGAAAGAGGGTGAAGCTGGGCGCCGTCGGCTCACCAAGTACACGCGATACGGTACGTTGGGCCTCGCTATCTTTCAGTCTATCGGCGCAGCATATGCGCTTGAGAAAAACGGCGTAACGTTGTCGCCGGGATTCGGCTTCGTATTTACGGCCGCAATTTCGCTGGTGACAGGCACGATGTTTTTGATGTGGCTGGGCGAACAGATTACCGAGCGCGGTATCGGTAATGGCATGTCGATGATTATCTTCACCGGTATCGTTTCGAGCATGCCGCACGCCGTAGGCGCGACGGCTCAGCTGATCAGCGAGGGTTCGCTGAATCCTTTAATCGCAATATTTGTGGTGGTCTTGGTATTCGCCGTGACTGTTGCAGTGGTGTTTGTCGAGCGGGCTCAGCGTAGGATTCCAATCCACCACGCGCGTCGGCAGCAGGGTCGCAAGTTATTTGCCGCGCAGACGCAGCACCTTCCGCTTAAGCTGAATATGTCCGGTGTGATTCCGCCGATATTTGCGTCGAGCATCATTCTGTTCCCAGCGTCTATGGTGCGGTTTTTTGGTGGGGAAAGCGGCGGCGGTTTGATGCAGCAGCTGTCATTAGCGCTTTCGCCAGGGCAGGCGTTATATACGTTGTTGTACGCTGTGATGATCATATTTTTCTGTTTCTTTTACACCGCTTTGGTGTTTGACTCACGTGAAACAGCTGAAAACCTAAAGAAGTCAGGTGCCTTTGTCCCTGGCGTCCGTCCGGGTCTTCAAACGGCTAAGTACATCGATAACGTGTTGACCCGTCTGACCGTCGCCGGCGCGATCTATATCACGTTAATTTGTTTGACACCGGAGTTTTTGGTTACGTATTTCAATGTGCCATTTACTTTTGGTGGCACGTCATTGTTGATTACCGTCGTTGTCGTCATGGACTTTATGGCCCAGTTGCAGGCGCATTTGATGTCACATCAATACGAAGGCTTGCTTAAAAAAGCGAACCTCAAATCGTTAAATAGCACCCCGACTCGCCAAGGCGTCGTTCGGCCAAGTTAATCGCTGGTTTTAATCCTTTGCCATGGCCGATCCATCGGCGTTTAGAGGTTGATCATGAAAGTTCGCGCATCCGTTAAGAAAATCTGCCGTAATTGCAAGGTTGTTCGTCGCAACGGCGTTGTTCGCATTATGTGTTCAGACCTGCGCCATAAGCAGCGCCAGGGCTAAGACGCAGCACGACCTGCTCGCGGGTTGGTTGGGTGAACGCTCAGAAGTCTTGACGTAGCTGTACACATTCAAGATGCGAGGCGTATGTCCTCGGTGGCGCTGAGCAGTAAAAAATATTTGATAAGGCCGGTATTATTCGGCTATACTCTGCGGCTCTTCGCGTCGCCGCTTATTGTTAACGAGGTTTTCCGATGGCACGTATTGCGGGCGTCAATGTCCCGGCCAACAAGCACACCGTGATCGCGTTGCAGTCGATTTACGGTATCGGCGCTACTCGCGCCCGTAAAATTTGTGAGGCGGCGAAAGTCAGTCCGACTGTGCAAATGAAGACGCTCACCGAAGGTGAGTTGGATTTGTTGCGCGCCGAAATCGCAAAGTTTGCGGTAGAAGGTGATTTACGCCGTGAAGTTTCAATGAGTATCAAACGGTTGATGGACATGGGTTGCTATCGCGGCCTGCGTCACCGTCGCGGCCTGCCGGTACACGGCCAGCGGACCCGCACCAATGCCCGCACCCGTAAAGGGCCGCGTAAGGCAATTCGTAAGTAAGTCGCGACCATTTCGTAGTTCGGATCTAAGCTCATGGCAAATACCGCTGCCGCTGCCGCCGCCAAGGCGCGCAAGCGAATCAAGAAGAATGTGACTGACGCCGTTGCGCATGTCCATGCTTCATTCAATAACACGATCGTTTTGATCACAGACAGACAAGGGAACGCGTTGTCTTGGTCGACGGCGGGTGCCTGCGGCTTTAAGGGTTCGCGCAAGAGCACGCCGTTTGCGGCCCAGATTGCCGCTGAGCGTGCAGCGACTGCTGCCGCTGAACATGGCGTTAAAAATTTAGAAGTTAGGATTAAAGGCCCCGGCCCAGGCCGTGAGTCAGCAGTCCGCTCGCTGAACGCCGCTGGTTTTAAAGTAACAAATATCACTGATGTGACGCCGATCCCGCATAACGGCTGCCGTCCGTCTAAGCGCCGCCGCGTATAAGGAGAGCGAAATGGCACGTTATATCGGTCCTACTTGCAAATTGGCGCGTCGCGCCGGAACAGATCTGCTACTAAAAAGCCGCGGACGTTCGCTTGATAGCAAATGCAAACTCGATACGCCGCCCGGCCAACATGGTGCGCGTAAGCAACGCCTCTCTGATTACGCGCTGCAGTTGCGCGAAAAACAGAAGCTGAAGCAGATGTACGGCTTACTAGAACGCCAGTTCCGGAATTACTACCAGAAAGCAGCGAAGACGAAGGGTGCAACGGGCCTAAATCTGCTGCGCTTCCTTGAACAGCGCCTTGATAATGTCGTTTATCGCATGGGCTTTTCCGCGACGCGCGCAGAAGCGCGGCAGTTGGTGAGTCATAAGGCGATTATGGTAAACGGCAAGGGCGTGAATATCCCGTCCTACTGCGTCCAAGTTGGCGATGTTATTTCGGTGCGGGAGAAATCACGTAACCAGACCCGCATCGTCCAGGCGCTGTCGGTTGCCGCGCAGATTGGGTTGCCAGAATGGCTAGAAGTTGACGAAAAAGGTTTGAAAGGCACGTTTAAAACCTTGCCGGAACGCGATCAAATCGTACCCGACATCAACGAAAACTTGGTCGTTGAGTTGTACTCCAAGTAATCAGTGTCGGTGGTTGCCGTCTCGTTTCGCTATTTGTTGCTGGGTGTGAGGGTTTAATATGCAGGGTTCAGTCGCTAACTTTCTCAAACCGCGTGTCGTTGAAGTTGAGCAGGTCTCCACCCATCGGTCGCGGATCACGCTTGAGCCGCTTGAGCGTGGGTTCGGTCATACGCTAGGAAATGCGTTACGTCGAATTTTGCTGTCGTCCATTCCCGGCGCAGCGATTACGGAAGCGCAAATCGATGGTGTTGTCCACGAATACAGCGCGATAGAGGGTGTGCAGGAAGATGTAATTGATATTCTTTTGAATATCAAGAATATCGCTGTTCGTATGAACGCGCGTGATTCGGCTGTATTGAAGCTTGAGAAGTCTGGCAAAGGCCCGATTACTGCCGGCGATATTCAGCTCGATCACGATGTCGAAATCGTTAACCCTGAGTTGGTCATTGCCAACTTAACGGGCGGCAAGCTGAGCGTTAATCTAAAGGTAACGCGTGGCCGTGGCTATCAGCCGGCGGCTGCTCGCGCCCAGAACAACGAGGACGAAGCGGTGGCGATCGGCGCGTTGCAGTTAGACGCGTCGTATAGCCCGGTGCGCCGTGTTAGCTATTCAGTTGAGCGTGCGCGCGTGGAACAGCGGACCGATCTCGACAAGCTGATTCTCGACGTTGATACAAATGGTGGGATCGATGCCGCGGAAGCGGTTCGTTTCGCCGCACGTATTCTTCGGGACCAGTTGGCGATTTTTGTCGATCTTGAAGGTGAGGAAGAAGTCGGCGTTGTGGTCAGCAAGAAAGACCTTAATCCGATTTTGTTCCGCCCAATTGATGACTTGGAACTTGGCGTTCGTTCAACGAACTGCCTCAAAGCTGAGAACGTGTACTACATCGGCGATCTCGTGCAACGTGGCGAGAGCGAGCTGATGAAGACGCCGAATCTTGGCAAGAAGTCGCTTAACGAAATTAAAGAAGCCCTTAAGAGCCACGACCTTGAGCTTGGCATGAAGCTCGATAATTGGTCGTCACCCAAAGTAACCGCTTAATACTGCTCGATTTAGCAGGAGTTATTTATGCGTCATAAAGTAGCAGGCCGCCGTCTTGGCCGAACCACAAGCCACCGTAAGGCCTCCCTACAGAACATGGCGGTCGCTTTGTTCACGCACGAGCTGATCCGCACCACGGTTCCGAAGGCGAAAGAATTGCGTCGGGTTGCCGAACCGCTCATCACGCGCGCGAAGGCAGACAGCGTAGCCAATCGCAGGATCGTTTTTAGTCGTCTGCGTGATCGGAGCGCGACACAGAAATTGTTCCTGGAATTAGGCCCGCGTTACCAAACGCGTCCGGGTGGTTATTTGCGAATTCTCCGCTGTGGTTTCCGCCCTGGTGATAATGCGCCGATGGCGTATGTGGAGCTGGTTGGAAGGGCAGCGACAGAAGCTGAAGCTGATTCGGAATAAAAAAAGGCGCTTCGGCGCCTTTTTTTATTTCAATTCAATTTATGCAACCATTTAATTGGCTTCTCAGCACTATTTATTTACTGCATTTAAAATCATGACCAATACTGATTGCGAGAAGGGTGTCAAGGCAGGAAAAGCCGCTGATGTAGCGTTGGATCAGATTGAAGTAATCAGCACACATAGTGAAAATCTTGGGCAAATATTTGCTGATTTTGGAATAACGCTGCTTGTCAGCACTTATCAAGCGGGCAAGCTGATTGTTGTCCGCAGTCCTGGGAAGCAGCTGGAAACCTATTTTCGTGACATACCGAAACCGATGGGCATCGCGGTGGCGGCGGGGCAAGTCGCTGTAGGGGCGACTAATGAGATTCAATTTTTTTCAAACGTGCCAGTTAACGTTCCCAAACTAGAGTCCAAAGGGATGCATGACGCTTGTTTTATGCAGCGTTATTCGCACATTACTGGGGATATCGACGTTCATGAGATGTCTTTCGGAGCTGATGGGCAAATTTGGTTCATTAACACCCGGTTTTCGGCCCTGTGTACGCTGCATGGATCGTCCAGTTTCATGCCAGTGTGGCGGCCGTCGTTTATCACCGAATATGAACCCGAGGATAGGTGCCATCTGAACGGTTTAGGGATGATGAACGGTCGTCCGAGATATGTAACTGCTTTGGGAGAAAGCAATAAGCCAGCCGGGTGGCGTGAAAATAAAGCTCGCGGCGGCATATTGATCGATTTGGCAAATAACCGCACGCTCGTGCGAGGCTTGTCAATGCCGCATTCCCCACGCTGGTATGGGAACCAGCTGTGGATCTGCGAGTCGGGGAAGGGTTTGCTTTCCAAGGTTGACTATGTCACAGGTGAATTAACGCCATTTTTCGAATTTCCGGGGTTTACACGCGGCGTGGACTTCCACGGCCATTTTGCGTTCGTCGGTCTTTCGCAAATTCGTGAAACGGCGACGTTTAGCGGCCTTCCCATTACGGAGCGCGTGGAGGAGCGAAATTGTGGGATCTGGGTTATCGATATTCGTGACGCCAGCCTCGTTGGGGTCCTGCGATTCACGCAAGGCGTAGAGGAAATATTCGCAGTTCAAATGTTACCAGGATTCCGTTGCCCGACATTCCTTGCCAAACACGACAAGCTTGCCCTCCAGACATTTTTTTTGCCGCCGGAGGTATTGGCAGCTGAGCGAGCTGCGGCGGCGGAGGCTATGCGTCGTTAAGAATGCCTGGTGCGAAATTTAAGCGTCGAGTTGGCGCATAGTTTGCGTACTATCTATGTGGTAAATAGGGCGTATTGAAGGCGATGGCGTGGGGACTTAATGATCGGGACCGACCTCACATTGCGTATGGTTTCACAATGGTGAAGAAAGTTCCGCAAAATTTAATAAAGTCGTCACAAACCCTTGACCAACCAAGAAGTCAATTCTATTCTTGGCTGGTCCTGAGGTGCTCCAAAACCGTGTGAGCATAAATCGACGCACCTTAAATAAGCGCAGTATTGATCAATTGGGAGAAACCAGATGAATTTGAGTGCAGACGGCAAGCTGCGCCTCGCTGCGAGAGCGGCGTTTTTGGCGGGCGTCGGGCTAGTTGCAAGCACGGCATACGCTCAGGAGACAGCGAATCAAGCTGACACTGGCGGGGAAAAAAAAGATGAGGCAACTCAGCTGCAAGGCGTGCAAGTCACCGGCTCGCGTATTAAGCAAGCTAACATTACCAGTAGCAGTGCTGTAACGGTTATTGGCGAAAAAGAGCTGAAGCTTGAAGGCACAAAGAACATCGAAACACTGCTGAATAGTATTCCGCAGGCGTTTGCGGGATTTGGTTCAACTGATTCCAATGGTGCGACAGGTACCGCGACAGTTAATCTCCGCGGATTGGGGTCCGCCGAAACCTTGGTATTGATTGACGGAAAGCGCCTGAATCCAGGCGACCCGCTGCAGACCCCGCCGAGCGCCGACCTTAACTTCATCCCGGCTGCGCTGGTCGAGAAGGTCGAGGTATTGAGCGGCGGCGCATCAGCTGTCTATGGTTCTGACGCTGTCGCTGGTGTTGTTAATTTTATCCTTAAAAAGGATTTTGACGGCTTCCAGGTCGATAGTGAATTCACCCGTACCGACCATAGTGACGCGACGACCTACACCACTTCGCTGCTTTGGGGCAGCAACTTCAACGGTGGGAAAGGAAACGTTACGCTGTTTGCTGGCTATGATAAGCAAGAGGCACTGACGCAGGACAAGCGTTCGTTCTCGGCGTTTTCAATTACCACACCAGCGGCTGGCAATCGGCATATCAATGCGGGTTCGCGGACGATTGCTGAAGGGCGTCTATACAGCTACGACCGCGCAAATGCCGGTTTGTCTTATTACGGCATTATTGACCCAGCCGGCTCGCGGTCTATTGTTGACGACGATAACCGTACCTACAATTTCGCGCCGTTTAATTACCTGCAGCGCCCGGACCGCCGCTATCACTTGGGTGGTTTCGCGCACGACAAGATTAACGATCATGTCGAGGTTTATGGCAGTGCGCTGTTCCTCGACGATCGTTCGATCGCTCAGGTCGCGCCGTCAGGTCTGTTTGGTGACGTTGCTTCGGTTCCTTGCAACAGCTCGTTGCTGTCCGCTCAGGAACGGGATTACCTCTGCACTCAGGCGGGCCTTGCTCCAACGGATGCCGCAAATCTTGCGGTATTGCGCCGTACACCTGAACTTGGGGCGCGCCAATCTGATCTACGGCACACCGACTACCGCATCGTAGTTGGTGCGCGCGGCGATATCGTAAAAGGTATCTCTTACGATGCGTCGGCGCAGCGCGGCGAGGTCATCTATCAAAGTGGCACGCTGAATTATGTCAACCTGACAAATGCCCGTGCTGCATTGAATACAACGACAGACGCTAGTGGCAACGCCGTCTGCCGGGCCGACGCACCGGCTGGCTGTATCCCGCTTGACCTATTCCAGCTAGGGGGCTTGACGCCGGACCAAGCGAATTTCATTCGCGCCAATGGTTACTCGCAGGCTAATCTCGTTGAGCAAGTGGTTAATGGCTCGGTCTCTGGCGACCTCGGCGAATATGGCATCACGAGCCCTCTGGCAAAGAACGGCTTGGGCTTAGCGCTGGGCTGGGAATATCGTACGGAAGCCCTCGACTATCGCCCTGACTCGCTCGTCTCCAGCGGTAATCTTGGTGGCGTTGGTGGCCCGAGCCCGGCAGTCGCCGGCGCGTTCCAAGTAAACGAAGCTTTTGCAGAACTTACTGTTCCGCTGCTTGAAGACAAGCCTTTCGTCAAGGAATTCTCGGTTGATGGCGCCTATCGCTGGTCCAACTACAGCCTCGCCAACGATGCGCAAAGCTGGAAAGTCGGCCTCCGCTATGCCCCAGTCGAAGATGTAACGATCCGTGCCAGCTACCAACGTGCAACGCGTGCGCCGTCGGTCAGCGAATTGTTTTCACCGCAGTCATTTGGCCTCGTAGGTGGTTCCGACCCTTGCGCCGGTGCAAATTTGTTTAATCCTGATACCGGCCAGCCCTTTGCGAATATTCCGACCCAGGCGCAGTGCGCACAGACCGGCGTAACGGCAGCGCAGTATCAAGCGGGTGTTACGGGTAACGGCGGTATTCAGGACTGCAACTCGGGACAATGTAACGTTCAGACGGGTGGCAACACAGGGCTGCGCTCGGAAGATTCCAAAACATATTCTATAGGCTTGGTGTTTACGCCGACGTTTGTGAAGGGCCTTTCGTTCACCGCCGATTACTTCGACATCGGGATTAGTGGCGCAATTAGCACCTTGCCGTTTAGCACCATCATCAATCAATGTTTGGCCACTGGTGACGCTGCCACATGCTCGCTGATCAATCGCGGTCCTGGCGGGCGACTGTCCGGCGACACCGCAAATGGTAACTTCGTCCAGGCGACGTTGATCAACACCGGCAGATTGCGGACCAAGGGCGTGGACTTTGGCGCTGATTATCGAATCAGGGCGAGCACGCTGGGCCTAGGTAACGTGGGTGCGTTCTCGTTCAACTATAGCGCGACGTATCTCGACTCTCTGACTTCGCAGCCGGGTGCCGGGTTGGCAACGTACAACTGCGCCGGCCTGTTCGGTACGACATGCGGCACGCCCAATCCGCAATTTCGTCATAAGTTCCGCGCAACCTGGGACATCACGCCAATTGGTTTGACAGTCTCGGCCTTGTGGCGGTACTACGGTGCCGTGTCTCTTGACACCAACACGGACGATCCGACACTGTCGAATGGCCGTCAAAACACCATCGACGGCAAGATTGACGCGAAGCAATATGTTGATCTCTCGGGGACCTACACGTTGCCGACACGAGATCGGAACATCTCGCTGCGGTTCGGCATTTCGAACGTGGGTGGCCAACAGCCGCCAATCGTTTCGTCGAACAATCCGAATCCGATTTCGTCGCCGCCGTTCGGTAACGGCAACACGTTCCCGGCGATCTATGATTCGTTAGGTCGGGTAGCGTTCCTCGGTGTGACTGCGAACTTTTAAGCGGAATGATGTAGAGAAATTAAGCGGCGGCCTCGTGCCGCCGCTTTTTGTTTTAAGAGCGTTATTAAGCATTAGGCTAATTGGCTGTCCGCTGTCCGCTGTCTGATGGAGAACAATTGAGTCTATGCGTGACCAGTTTGGTGACAGCGCGACGCATAGGTTCCAAATTCGAGCGGTCCGCGGATTCCAGGGGGCATACGCGCGACGTCTGAAAACGTGCTGCTAGGCTGCGAGAAGCGGAAGCGGCGTCTTAATCTTCGGCCGTCGACTACGGGCCTTATAAAAGCGTTTATTCTCAAATGACTGAATCTTCTACTCCGACTCATGCGTCGACGTCCGCCGCTGAAAAGACCGACCCGGTTGCAGCATTCAAACAGGCTGAACTGTTCGAGGCTGGGGGGCGCGATCCAGAAGCTGAGCAGCTTTATCGCAGTTTGCTGCGTGCGTTCCCAACGCACTCGGCGGTCCTGCACAATCTGGCGTTGCTTGTACGACGCCGGGAGGACTTAGTTGAAGCAGAAGCCTTGATGCGCCGAGCCGTTAACAACTCGCCACAAGAGGCTTTTTTTTATAGCTCTCTCGGCGCTGTGCTACGTTCTGCGGGCAAAATCAGTGAGGCAGAATCGGCGTTTCGCGAAGCAATTCGACTCCGGCCTGAGTTTCCGGATGTCCACTATAATCTCGGCCTGCTCCTGGAGGCTAATGGCGCTGTAGACGACGCGCTTGCGGCTCATCGCGAGGCCACTCGCCTGAAGCCCGATTTTGCTGAAGCATTGACGCGGGTTGCCGCGTTGCTAAATGATCGGGGCTTGCTCGATCAAGCATTGGAAAGTACTGAGTCGGCGCTGCATGCAGAGCCAGATTTCTTTGACGCGCATTACTATCGCGGATGGATTTTGTCGCGATTGTCACGCTATGACGAAGCGCTGGACGCGCTAGCGCGTGCGTCGACATTGCGTCCGGCGAGCTTTGAGGCAGCGCTGGCAACTGCAAATGCGCTACGCGATGCAGGGCGCAGTGAGCAGGCCCTAGCGGCGTATTGGCAAGTACTCGAGCGGCGCCCGGGACGGGTTGCGACCCATATAGAACTCAACCACCTCGCCTGGATGAGTGGACGCACAGATCTTCATCTGCGCTCATTTGCGCATGCTCGGGAAAAGATGGGTGATGACTTTGACCTGATGGTAGTTGAAGGGGCGATCCGTAATCGCACTGAAGACTACGCCGGGGCCGAACAGATACTCCGTCGCGCGGTACAATTGGCGCCATCTCGGGCCATTGGGATCGGCTCGCTGGCGAGAGCCGTCGCGGGCCAGCGGCGATTTGACGAAAGTTATCCGATATTTGCCGCAGCAATTAGTGCAGATCCCGGCGATGCCGGGCACCGGCGCGAGTTGGGGCTGACGCTATTACGGGCAGGACGTCCCGCCGAAGCGCTGAGAGTTTTACAGCAAGCGCTCGCCGCTTATCCGCAAGACACGCTTCTGCTCGCCGGTATTTCAGCAGCATTTCGCGAATTGGGCGATCCACGTTACGAGCGGCTCGTCGAATTCAAGAAGTACGTCAAGATTTATGACATTCCCGCACCTGAAGGCTACCGCGACGTCGCCGAGTTCAATGCCGTATTGGCTGCGGAACTTGATCGGCTGCATACCTCAAGACGTGAGCCGATAGATCAATCGTTGTCTGGCGGCACGCAAACAACGGGTCGCTTATTCGACCTCCAAAGTCCAGCGATTGTGCAGATACGCGCGCAGATTGAAGCTGTTGTTGCAAACTATATCTATACGCTTCCCGACGAACCCGATCATCCGATGTTGCAGCGTCGGGCGCATGCATTCGCTTTTGCAGGTGCGTGGTCATGTAAGCTCCGTTCTGGCGGCAAGCATAACAACCACGTGCATCATGAGGGCTGGATTAGCTCGGCATACTACGTGCGCCTCCCGGAAGCCAGTGGTGACGATGATAGCCGCGATGGTTGGTTAACGCTGGGACAAACAAACCTTGGTTTAGGACAGGCCGATGTGCCTGAAATGTTCGTCAAGCCAATCGTTGGGAGGCTAGTGCTATTCCCATCGTTTTACTGGCATGGGACGGTCCCCTTCGCGAGCGACTCAGATCGCATGACTATTGCATTTGACGTCGTGCCCGCCTGATTTCGATGAGTACCCCGCAACCCGATGTCGTACGGCTCCAACAACTCAATGACAGCGCCTTGCGGGCGGCGGCGGCTGGCGATTATCTAACGGCAAAAGCCGTTTTGGCGCAGATTCTGGTTGAAGCGCCTAGCAATCCGACAATTTGGTTAAATTATGCTGCGGCCTGTCGTGGCGCGGGCGATTTCGATGCCGCGTTACTGGCAATCGATGAGGTGCTTAAACGTGAGCCGCGCTCATTTATGGCGCTGCTATCAAAGGGGACGCTGCTAGAACGCAAAGGCCAGATCAAAAAGGCGATTGCCGCCTATCGTGCAGCAGTGCAACTCGCGCCGCCGCCAGCTCGACTGGACGAGTCATTGCGCACGGCCGTTATTCATGCGCGTGCAGTAATAGAGCAGTATCTTGAGGAGTATGCGAACTATCTGAACGAAGCTGTCGGTGATTTTGCGGAGCATGGCCAGAGTCCCGAAGCACGCCGTATTCGGCAGTTTGTCGATATTAGTCTTGGCCGCAGACCTCGGTACCTGCAAGAACCAGTAGAATATTTCTATCCAGGGCTCCCATCGATCGAATTTTGGGAACGCGACGAATTCCCGTGGCTGCCAGCGCTCGAGTCTGCGACGAATACTATTCGAGATGAACTGCTCGGCATCTTGCAAGAGCAATTCAAAGATTTCCGACCCTATGTTAACTATCCTGATACCGCGCCTCTCGACCAATGGGCCGAGCTGAACCGATCGCATCAATGGGGAGCGCTGCACCTTTTTGTCTACGGAGAGCGGGTCGAGGAGAATTGCAGTCGTTGTCCTCAAACAGTGGAATTAATTGAGACTTTTCCATTGCCGCGTCTGCCGGCACGCTCGCCGGCAGCGATGTTCTCTGCATTGCAGCCGAGGACCAAGATTCCGCCACACACCGGAGTTTCAAATACCAGATTGATTGTTCATCTGCCATTGATTGTTCCAGCCGGTTGTGGCTTTCGCGTCGGCAATAGTGTTAGTGATTGGAAAGAAGGACAAGCCTGGGTATTCGACGATACGATTGAGCATGAAGCGTGGAACGACAGCGAATTTCCAAGAACAATTTTGATCTTCGACATATGGAATCCGCGACTCAGCGAGACCGAGCGGGCATTGCTAACCCGTGTCGTTAGCGCAATGGATAAGTTTTCCGGTGGGCCTGGAGAGCAAGGACTATAGGGAGGTCCGAGACAGAGAGGTCGCCGCACCCCAGGGAAAAAGCGCAGCAGAGCAGAACAGCACACGTCCTGAGGTTGCTTGCGTGAGCCGGAATACGAACGCAGCACTGAAACAGGAGCATGGGTAGTTTGTGGTAGGCCCGCGCCGCAAGTAAGCGGCAGCAATTCAATCAGAAATAAGTTGTAGCGCCAGTTTAGAAACATTATCCGGTTTGGGCTGGTGGATGACCCAGGGCTTGCACCGTGTTGCGCAGCTATGAGCCGAGGCTGGCCCGTAGACGGCAGCTCAATATCTCGCCTAGTTCTTGATGATATTGCGAATAAATTCTGTGAGGGCGCAGGGGGCTGATCTAGATTCCAGCGGGCTGTTCCAACTGATCAGAAAACGTAGGCTTCAGAGGAATTCCAAGCGGGTTGTATGTTCTGATACATTGCAAATGTGAACTTGTCGCTGGAGGCGGGCAGGCTAATTTGAGGGCTACACATGCAGACTGCTCCGCGGAAAAACGCGCTGTTGGGCAAAGGTGAATCGCGTGCCACAGCCGAGCTCTTTCCTGCCGAGAGACCGAACCCTAGCACTATAAGCGCCCGAAAATTGGCCAGTAGACGAATTATGGTGATATCAGAAAATCGGTTTCCGCCAAAAAAGAACTTTTCCGTCTTCAAATACAACCTCTCCCTTGGCAGCGGCTCCGCATTTGCCGTATTTCCAGCCGATGCGGTTGCTACTGCTGATGTCGTAATGCTCAATCCCAAGAAGATCCTCAACGTCGCGCATCGATAAGCCGCGGCTTAAGATTTCCCAGTTGTCCCTCTGCTTCCATCGGGTATCTACGGCATCCTTATATTTCTTGCATCCAGTAAGAGAATAGGGTTCGGCGGGTTTAACTTTTACCAGCTGATACCCTTCTGGTACTGTAACTGAAGCGGTCGGCGTCGTTGCCGAAGATTTGTCAGGCGCCGCCAAATTTGGACAGCTAGCCTGAAGGATGGCGAGTTTCTCCCTTAATGCTGCATTTTCGGCACGCAGCTGGTCGAGCGTGTCAATCTTTTCGTCCGCAAAAGTGGGCGGGGCGAATACCAACAGCTGCACCGCTGTCAGCAGGGTAGAAAGTAAAAGTGCAGATATTTTCAGGTGACGCATTGCAAATTGACCCCGGCTGAGCCGTAGCATAAGACCCACAGGATGATACGCCGGAACTATAAGTCCTTGTAGTAGAGTTGATCGCATCGACGTGCTGAACCCGTTGGCACGGACCGATGGAAACAAATGGTTGGCCACGAATGGCAAGACGGTGGAATTGGCATAGACATTGTTAAACAAAGCACAACACGATGCGTGCGGGGTATTTTTAACATTTCGATGCCCGCATCGTGACGCGGATGGCTGCTGCTCGCTATAATCGCCTGGTGTCACAAGGTCGTTATCGCGAACCTTCATCGAACACATCAACGTAATCCAATAGGGCGTCAAACCAATGAGCAATGAAAGCGTCGACGGCACCCGCCGCCGCTTCCTCACCGCTGCGACTTCGGCTGTCGGAGCCGTCGGTGCAGCTGCGGTCGTATGGCCATTTTTGGCCTCTTTGAAGCCCAGTGCCAAAGCGCAGGCGTTGGGGGCACCGGTTATTGCGGATATCAGCAAAATCGAGCCAGGTATGCGTTCAACCTATCTCTGGCGCGGTCAGCCGATGTGGGTGATCCGTAGAACGCCAGAAATGCTTGAAGGCATGAAGAAAATAACCGGTGATCTGCTTGATCCGGAAAGCAAAGCCCCACAGCAGCCGGCCTACGCGCAAAACGAAACGCGTGCGCAGAAGCCGGAATATATGGTGATGAAGGGTGTCTGTACGCATTTGGGCTGCTCGCCAACATTCCGGCCTGATACGCCGGCCCCGGAAATTGCGCCAGATTGGCAAGGCGGCTTCTTCTGCCCATGTCACGGCTCGAAATTTGACCTCGCGGGCCGCGTCTATAAGGGCGTACCGGCGCCGCTGAATATGGTCGTGCCACCGCATCGCTACGAAAGCGACGCGATCGTCGTGATCGGCGAAGACCCTAAAGCCGCCTAACGACTTCTACCCAGGATCGAACACATGGCAATCGTGCCTAATCCGTACAAGACCACTGGTGCGCTCGGCTGGATCGACGACCGGTTCCCGCTTACGAAAATGTGGAGGGATCATCTCTCCGCGTACTACGCGCCGAAAAACTTCAACTTCTGGTACTTTTTTGGCTCGTTGGCGCTGTTGGTGCTCGTTAATCAACTGTTAACCGGCATCTTCCTGACGATGAACTACAAGCCGGGTGCGGATCTCGCATTCGACTCCGTTGAATACATCATGCGTGACGTTGCCTGGGGCAACATCATTCGCTACATGCATTCAACCGGCGCATCGGCATTTTTCATCGTTGTTTATCTGCATATGTTCCGAGGCCTGATTTACGGTTCGCACCGTAAGCCGCGCGAACTAATTTGGATCTTCGGCTCGCTGATTTTCCTGGTTTTAATGGCGGAAGCGTTCTGCGGTTACGTGCTGCCCTGGGGCAACATGTCTTACTGGGGGGCATCGGTCATTATCAACTTATTCGGCACCGTGCCGTTCATCGGTCCAGACCTCGTCACTTGGATTCAAGGTGACTTCGTCCCGGGTGATGCGACCTTGAACCGTTTGTTCTCGTTGCACGTTATCGCGCTGCCGTTTGTACTGGTCGGATTGGTATTCGCCCATATTTTGGCGCTGCACGAAGTGGGGTCAAATAACCCTGACGGTATTGAGATCAAGAAGAACAAGGACCCGGAAACCGGCATTCCGAAAGATGGCATTCCGTTCCATCCGTATTACACGGTGAAGGATCTGGTCGGCGTTGCAGGCTTCCTGATCCTGTTCTCGGCCGTGATTTTCTTCATGCCGGATGGTGGCGGCTACTTCCTCGAGCAGCCGAACTTCACGCCAGCGAGTCAGGTCAGTACGCCAGAGCACATCACGCCAGCCTGGTATTTCGGCACCTATTACGCGATGTTGCGCGCTACGCCGTCCTTCGCCGGCACCCAAATTTGGGGCGTCATCGTCATGTTTGGTGCGGTTGTGATTTTGTTCTTCCTGCCGTGGCTGGATCGGTCGCCGGTCAAGTCAATCCGCTACAAAGGGCCGATTTTCAAGACTGCAGTCGGCATCTTTGCGGTGACGTTCCTGTTGCTTAACTACTACGGCCTGCAGAAGCCGAGCGAGTTCGTAACGCTGGTGTCGCGTGTAGGCACCATCATTTACTTCGCGTTCTTCCTTGGCATGCCGTTCTATTCCAAGTTCGAAAAGACCAAGCCCGTACCGGAGCGGGTGACAGAATGAAGCACATGCTCATGCGGTTTGCCCTCACCTTGGCCGGTGTGTTGTTAACCGGCTCGGCTTTCGCCAACTCAGAACTGGAACTGCAATCATTCCGGCCTGAATACAGCAATATTGCGTCGATGCAGCGCGGTGCGCGTGACTACATGGCGTATTGCTCGGGTTGTCACTCGATGAAATATCTCCGGTTTTCGCGCATCGCAGCCGATTTGCAGATTCCGGAAGATGAGCTGAAAGCGAACTTGATGTTCACCACGGATAAAGTTGGTGAGCCGATCAAGAGCGCGCTGCCAGCGGCTTCGGAGCAGTGGTTTGGCCGTGTGCCGCCGGATCTGTCGTTAGTCGCACGTAGCCGGGGGCCGTCGTGGATTTACACCTACCTGCAAAGCTTCTACCTCGACGAAACACGCCCACTTGGTGTTAACAACACCGTGCTCCCGGGCGCCGCGATGCCGAACGTATTGTGGGAATTGCAGGGCTGGCAGAAGAAAGTAGCGCATGATGCAGCGGCGGGCGGCGAAGGCGCGAAGGCCGAACATCATGGCACAGCGTTCGAATCCGTCTCGCAGGGCAGCCTTTCACCCGAGGAATACAAGCAATTCGTGGCCGATGTCACGAATTTCATGGATTACGCAGGCGAGCCTGGAAAGCGTGACCGCATCAGCACAGGGATTAAAGTCATCATTTATCTCGTGCTGTTACTGGTCCTGACCTACTTCTTGAAGAAGGAGTTTTGGCGCGATATTCACTAGTCGCGTTTCCGGGGGCCGGACGTTACTCGAACAGACCTTGATCATATGAGTAGCTATGGCCTTACGTAGTCGTACAAAACGCGTCACCATCAACGTCAAGCCTGCACCCAACGTAGGCTTGACGTTGTTTGTAGCTGCAGATTCCTTGCCCAGTGACTGGGCTCGATTAGTCTTGGCTGAAAAGGAAGTCGATAGCGCTGCAATCCAGACGATTCGTCCGGGTGAGGTCGACGAAGATTTCTTATTACTGAATCCGACGCAGGCGTTGCCGACACTTGCGGACCGCGAAGGCGTCATTCAATCCGCACGAGTTATTGTCGAATATCTCGACGAACGCTATCCCCATCCGTCGATGATGCCGCTGTCTCCTTCCGGCCGTGCGCGGGTCCGAATGACGTTACATCGCATCGATAACGAGCTCTTCCCCCTCGCCGCAAAAATGCGCGGCACGGGTGCGGAGGCCTCCGCGGCACGCACGGCACTTGTGCAAGGCCTACTGGACGGCGCGCGTTTCTTCCCGAGCCGAGGCTACTTTTTTGGTAGTGAATACACGCTTGCCGATGCAGCTTGGGCTGTTTTATTTCGGCGCCTGCTTGCAAGCAGCGTGACAATTCCGCGCGATGCCAGCAGTATGATCGCCTATGCTGAGCGCTTATTTGCTCGGCCAGCGTTCCTACGCTGTTTCAATAGCACGCCGAAATCGGTATCGCGCAAGGCTTGAGGCTCCCGTGTCAACATCACGCTCACGACGTCCCTATCTAATTCGCGCCATTTACCACTGGGCGATCGATAATGGCTATACACCGTATCTGCTTGTGGCGGCAGACCAGCCTGGCGTTGCGGTGCCGATGGCCTTTGTTAAGGATGGACGAATCGCGCTGGATATTGGTGGCATGGCGGTTCGGGATTTAAATATCGAGTCGGATCCGATATTTTTCTCGGCGCGCTTTGGCGGGCGAGCGCATGAATTAATCGTTCCCAGCGGTGCAGTGCTGGCGATTTATGCCCGCGAAAATGGCGAGGGCATTGTTTTTGGTGAGCCGGAGCCGACCGAAGCGGGGGAGAATGTCACGCCAGATACCCCGCCCGAGCCGCCCAAACCTAGCGGCCGGCCTAAGCTACGAATCGTTAAATAGCTTTACGGCAATTCGCTCCAATTCGGCGTCCCGCCACAAACGCGCGGCCGGCTTAGGTTAAGAGGCAACGCCGGTGCTGCAGCGTGATATATCGCAGCGATAATAAGATCAAATTGTTTCGTAGCTGATTAAAGCACAACGTAAATCAGCGAATTAGCCAGTCCACCAGCAAATGCGGCAGGCAGTAGATTTTGATCTTAGCGCTGCGCGGGGCTAGCACAAGCCTATTCGCGATTCCCCTCGCGCCACGCCCGAGCTAGCCCGGCGTCCCCGAGGTTTCGACATCGATAACGATAAGCGCATCGCCGAGGCGGATCGTGCCGCCGCGTAAAATCCGTGCCGTGATGCCGCCATGTCCGCGCATTGCTTGGAAGCCGCCTGCGCCTAAGTTTTCGTCCATGCGTGAACAGGGGGCGCATTCACCCGTCGTTTCTAGCAGCGCCGTGCCGATTGTGAATTGACGATTTTTTAGTGCGATTAAATTCACGCCGGAAACGACGAGATTGCGTCGCGTCTGTAGTGGGTTCACCGCCGAAAGCCCCAAGAGGGTCGCCACTGCGGGGAGGTGCTCGGCTTGAATGAGCGTTACGGCACGTTTGCCGTCGCCTTTCCCCGGATAGTGGTCGCCCTTTAATCCAGCGCCGAGCACGATCTCAGCTGATTCAACAGGTTGCAACGCCTGTCGGTGCGCAGGCCGGATGCCAATCCATTCCAACGTGCCTGGCCGCATCGGCGCGTTCATCAATTCCTTGAGTGTCGACATTATTATTAAATTTTGATTGGGTGGCATCGGATTCCGATGACGAACGGAACTAAGGTCTTGAGCAGGCTGCCGGCCGGACATCAACCTTAATGCAAATAACGAAGCCGCCACTTCGCCGTTTGATTTGTTGCCGAGCGCGCCGGCCCTGTTACTTGCGTCAGCTGAATTGGCGCAACAATACGGACGGCGGTGATGTAAGACAAGTCGTCAATGGCGCCGATCAATTTCGAGCTGCGATGGCTGCCTAACCGCAATATTTGTCTAACCCCCGGTACACGCACCCTGTTCGATGACGGCATCGCTCGGGCGAAGGCGTGACAACGCGACTGTGGCAGCTTAAATGGGCGCCGCGAAACCCGCTCTGAACTGCTGTGGATCGGACGGTAGGAGCACCAGCATACGCGGAAATTCAAGCGCCTCCCGCCGAAATAGCGTGATCAGAGGCGCGCTGGCGCGATGATGTCTAGTACAAATCGAATCCGTCGCTGCCGTCGGCGCTATTCGAAATAAAGGTGCTCGGGCCGCCGCGGCGTGAACCGGGAACTAAACGCGCAACGTTTTTCGAGCGGCTGGCGCTGCGACGCTCCGTTGTGCGATCCCACTCCGACGATGATCCTAAGCCCCCTGTGTCGTTAGTTAAACGGAATACCGAGACCGAATTTTGTAATAGCTGCGACTGATCTTCCATCGACTTCGCGGCAGCCGACGCTTCTTCCACCAACGCGGCGTTTTGCTGTGTAGCCTGCTCAATCTGCGCGATCGCCTGATTAACTTGCTCGATGCCGGACGACTGCTCCGACGACGCCGCAGTAATTTGCGCCATGATATTGGCCACGCCCTGGATCGATTGCAGAATCTCAGTCATCGTCTGGCCTGCGGACGCCACGAGTTGTGATCCCGCTTCGACCTTACGCACCGAGTCTGTAATCAAATCCTTAATCTCTCGTGCGGCGCCCGCGCTGCGCTGAGAAAGGCTACGAACTTCCGAGGCAACAACCGCGAATCCGCGCCCTTGCTCGCCCGCGCGCGCTGCTTCCACCGCTGCATTCAACGCCAGAATATTGGTCTGGAACGCAATGCCATCGATGACGCTGATGATGTCGACGATTTTCTTCGAACTCTGACTGATCGAGCCCATCGTTTCGACCACCTTATTGACCACAGTTCCGCCTTTGATCGCGACCCCAGAGGCATCTGAGGCCAGCTGATTCGCCTCCGCGGCGTTCGCTGCGTTTTGCTTCACCGTTGCGGTCAATTCGTGCATCGTGCTCGCGGTTTCTTGCAGGCTTGAAGCCTGCGCTTCGGTCCGCGCGGAGAGGTCGTTATTTCCGGACGCAATTTCACTCGCTGCATTACTGATCGCTTCCGTCGCCTGGCGGATTTCGCTGACGATCTTATTGAGCTGTGCGACGGTTAGATTGCTATCGTCCTTTAGCTGTCCGAACAGGCCTTCATATTGGGCAGTGATGCTTTGCGTTAGATCGCCTTGCGCGAGCGCAGATAGCATCCGAACAACTTCATTCAGGCTTGCGGAATTCACTTCCAGCAAGTGGTTAATCCCCTCCGCCAGCTGCTTGAAGAAACCTTGTTTGTCGTCGAGCCGCAAGCGAGTGGAGAAGTCGCCCCGGGTAGCGCCGGAAATGATTTCACTGATTTCTTTTTCCACCGCTACTTCCGCCGTGCGGTCCAGCCACTCCACGACGGTGCCAGTGCGCTCGCCAGCGGCGTTTTGGATCGGCGTCGCAATCAATTGGAAGGTGCGCGCGCCGACGACGATTTGGGTGCGATAGGTGCTCGTTAATTTCGCGAGCAAATTACGCTGATGCGCCGGGTTTTTATGGAAGCCGTCGAAGTGCGTGCCAACTAAAGTCTCGACGCTGAACTTTGGCAGCGCTTTGCGTAGATCCGCCTCGGCCGCCGTTAGCATCTGCCGTACGGATGCGTTGGTATAGCGAATATAACCTTCGGCGTCAGCGATCATGACATTCGTTGATGTGACGTCCAAGGCGCTGCGTACGCGCATTCCCTCATCCGCAGATTGCCGTAGATTGCTGGCTTCTTGAGTCAGCGCTTTTTTAGTTTCGGTGTGTGTACTGATGCTTTCGTCCAGCAAGCGCCGCCCATCTGATATTTCTTGAATTAGGCGTTTCTGCATCGAAGCCAACGCCTGCAACATCGCGCCAATTTCGTCGTTACGGCCGATTTCGATCGGCGTTTGTAGATCACCGGCAGCGACGTTCTTACTGAGCACGACGACCGTTTGGGTTGTTGCCAGCAAACGACGATGCAGCTGCGTTGAGAGCACGATCTGCGCGATTGCAAATGCCAGCGCAGCTGCCGGCAGCCAAGTGCTAACGGGGGCCGATAGGCCGAATAGCGCAATGACGGAAATTGCCCCGATGACGCCCGCCGGCAGGATAGTCAACAGTTTAAGTCGCGTCCCAAGCGAGGCCTTACGCTCGCCGCCACCATCGTGCTGTGGCATTGGGGATTTATTCGACCGGGTCCGTTCCATTCGTAAAGCTCCGAAGATAACGAGTACTGTAATTAGGGGTTAACTTTGTATCGTGTTCCCGCGCGCAGCACGCGAATGCGGTCGCAGCACAGCCCAGCTATCAAGTGCCTCAAGAGACATTGGACTGTGGCAGAAACCTCTGTTTCGATCGCAGACGAGCATGACTGCATGCGTGCCAAAGAGTTGAGTAATTCCAAATGGCGGTGGTCAGACGGGTGTTGTGTAGGGTGCAATTGGCCGACATGTTTTCGACATCAGTTTCGAGCAAAAGCCAATTCGCGCTTGCCCTCATATGGCAAACGATATGCCAGCGGAGGGAAATTGCGCTGCAAGCCATGCGCCCCGAATTAATTGCGATCAACGGTAGGTCTTGCCGGGCAGAATGGTCCAGCGACTACGCTATTAAGTGGTAAGGGGCTGGCAAGACCTTCTACAAGCGCGAGCGATGACAGGGGGAATAAACATTGCACTGCGACAATATGGCGACGCTGGGTGTCGAATTGTTGGCAACCTGTCCCGTAAAAAGGGACGGCGTGACCTCGGAAGCTGCCGGGGCCTAGAGAGAACTAACGAGGGTCCAAGCCTGCAACGCAGGCAGGGCTAATAGGAGAACAATATGCAGGCTGTAATGGATATCCCCGCTGATCCCGCACTGATGCCTGCGGGCGACGACGGCCAATTGAGCCTGCCGCCGGTTGATGATCTCAAGGCTTTAAGAGGTCAGCTGGCAGCGCTGGCGCGCGGCGAGTGGCCGGCGTCGCTCGACGCCGATTTGGTTCCACTGGTCGCGCGTTTACAGAACGCCGAGGCCGGACGAACGCTGACGCAACAGGTCTTGCGGCAGCTTGCCGCGTGTAATTTAGACCTCGGCGAAGTACCCGAAGATGCCGAGCCGGCACTGGCCGCCGGATTCAAAACTGGGTTTGGGAATCTCTCCGAAGCGATCCGCCAGGCGCGCGGTTTCGCGGTGGCAATTGCCGAAGAAACGCCGCAGATCGCGGAAAAAAATCAGGCGCTCAGTGTCCAGTCGCAGCGGCAAGCGGACGCGGTTACGAAATTAGGTGAACGCGCGGCCAACCTGATCAGTGCACTGGCTGAAGCCGGCAAACAGTTACAGGAACTTGGGCGTTTGGCTGCCGAGGCCGATCAACGTGCGACCAGTGGTCGCGCCGCTGCCGCAACGCTGGGCCGCGTAATGAAGGATGTTCGTGACCGTGCAACGAGCATTACGGGCGTTATCGAGGTGATCGATTCCGTCGCGTTTCAAACCAATATCTTGTCGATTAATGCTGCGATTGAAGCGGCTCGCGCTGGTGATGCGGGACGCAGCTTTAGCGTCGTTGCGAAAGAAATCCGCATGCTGGCCAGCCGTGCGGCAACGGCGGCAAAAGACGTCAGGGCTTTGATTGGTGAAACGCAGGACGCCGTTAAGCAAGGCGCGCAAACCGCCGAGGCGACAAGCGTCGAATTGCACGAGCTGGGTTCGCTCGCCGAGCGCACGTCGAAGGCGATGGCGAGCGTATCGGAGTCGATGACGATGCAAAGTAGTGAGGCGCAAGCAATCGAGACGGCGCTGGTTGAAGTCGCGAATCTCAGTCAATCGAATCTGGCGCACGCCGAGGAGATCCGCGAAGGCACCAAGGTGTTGAGCACGCAGTCAGAAATGCTCGGCGATTGCGTCAAACTATTCCAGCTCCCGGAGAATCCGCTGAGCGAGCCGGCGCACGCCGAGGCGCTCGACGTTGCACAGTGGGCTGCGCAAGAGATCGGTCGCGTACTCGAGGAGGCGGTGGCCCAGGGCGATATCAGCGAAGACGATCTATTCGCACGCGAATACAGCCCCATTGCCAATACCGATCCACTTAAGCACAACGCTATTTTTACGCCGTTGTGCGACGAGGTACTCCCCGCGATTCAGGAGTCGGTGCTCGATGAAAATCCCTGGGCGGTGTTCGCAATTACCGCGAACGTCGATGGCTATGTCCCAACCCACAATCGGAAATTCTCACAGCCATTGACTGGCAACCGCGAAAAAGACCTTGCCGGCAACCGCGCCAGACGCATATTTAGCGACCGTGTCGGCCGCACAGTTGGCGCCCACACCGACCCTTACCGACTCCAGATTTATCGGCGCGATACCGGCGAGATCATGTTCGATATCTCCGTCCCGATTTATTTTGGCGAACGGCACTGGGGTGGTTTCCGGATTGGTTATCGGCTCGGCTAGGCGCAAACGGCTGCGGGTTTGCGAGCGAATAGCGATCACCGCCGCTGCGAACGCACGCGCGGCGACGAAACGTGGGGCTTAGTTTTCGGCGTCAAACGCTGCTTGCAGCCATTGCAGGCGGTCGGCGTCGAGCGCGACAACGTCGAAACGAACGTTGCGCTCAGCGTGTTCAGGGTGCGCCGATAAATACAGGCGCGTTGCGTGGACCACGTGGCCACGTTTACGGCGGTCGATCGACTCCGCTGCGCTGCCATAGCCAGCGCTGGCACGGCTGCGCACTTCAACGATGACCAGCACGTCGCCGTCGCGCATGACCAAATCCAATTCACCGCCGCGGCAGCGCCAATTTCGAGTCACCAGCTTCAGCCCTTGCGCTCGTAAGTGCTGCAGGGCGCGGCTTTCGGCATCGTTGCCGCGCAGCCAATTTTTCATCGACCGTTGGCGGACTCGGGCGGAGCCAGTAGGAACGGCGCCGCGCGCGTCATCTGTCCGCAGAGCAGGCCACGATGAATGGCGCCGCTGGCGTCAACGCGCAGCGTGCCGGTGGCGCCGGAAAGATTGTCGCCAGGATGCAACTGATTCTTCGCGATCAGATCGGCCAGCGTGAAAGCATCGCTGCCCAAAGCGTAGAGGCGGGCGTTGTCGAAGCTGCGGCCGTTCTGGGCGTCCGCGCGTAACACCGTCCAGTGGCCGTCACCGTCGAAGACCCACGGCGCGTCGCAAAAACGGATGCCGGAGAGATCGGAGTCGCCGCTGCCTTCAAAAACTGCGCTCGTGGCATAAACCGGGACACGATCGGCGTGGAAATAACGAAACAACGGCCATAGCACGCGTGCCTGCGACGCGCGGGCTGCGATGAAAACGAAGTCAAAATCATTGCGCCGTTGTGGGTCGATGCCGGGCTGTGCTTTGGCACGCGCATCAGCGGCTTTTTTCTTGTCGTCGATGGCGACAAAGCGCAGCAATTTCCGGACGGGATCGGCCCAGCTGGCCGGTTCGCCACTGTATCGGCTGGCTTCGACAACACGTCCGCCGAGTTCGCGCAGCCGCTGTTCGAACGCCATCGAAACGCGGTTGCCCCAGTCATTTGCTGAAGCCAGCACCAGTACCCGCGTTAAGCCGCGCGCGACCGCGTCTTCGGCCGCCGCTTGGGCCTCGTCCTCCGGCGCGAGGCCGAACTGGTAGAAGCCGGCAGGAACCGCGGCGGTGGAATCGAGGTAGTTCAGCGCTAGCACCGGGGTGCTTAGCGCCCGAGACTGCCCGGAGGCGGCGAGTTGCGTAACGCCTTCTTTCAGCAGCGGTCCAATTGCAAACGCGGCGCCATCACGCACAGCGTTTTGATAGGCATCGACGACATTCCCGCTGGCGCCGTCATAAACCCGCGTATCCGTGGCGTTGCCCGCGGCGGCAGCACTGGTATAGCCAGCTTTTACGGCATCGCCGGCAGGCAGCAATGCCCCGGACTGCGGCAGCAATAAACCGGCGGCTTGGCCGTGTGCGGCGAGCTCGTTGAACGGGGTTGAGGCTGGGCCAGCGATTGGGATCTCGACCCGAGCCGCAGGTGTTGTTGGGCTTGGTGGTGGCGGCACCGTCGATGTGCTCGCCGTGCTCGGCGCTGGCGTTGTGGCCACTGTCTGTTGAGCGGGCAGGGCTGGTGGTGTTGGTAACGCGGGCAAAAAGAGATTCGCTAAGCGTTCTTCCCCAGGATGGCGCGGGAAGCGGCGGCGCCAAGCATCGTAGTCCTGCAACGCCGCATTGCGTTGTGCCAATTGCGCAAGTTCCAGCCATCCTCGGACGGGCGAGGCATTGTGCGCTGCGAGGTTCACGGTGGCGGGCGTCAGCGGCACGCTGTTGAGTTCGGACCACAACAATTCGCGGTTGTCCGCAATTGCCCGCGGCGTTGCCAAAAAGCGCTCGCGCAGCACCAGTGCCTGAGTCCCGCCGACGGCGTCGCCGATGCCGAATAAGGCCACGCCGCGAATGCGTAGCTGCCGCTCCGCCGCGACGGGATCGGCGCTGAGATCGTCGTTGGGCAACAACCGCAACGCCCGCTGCGGATCGTGCCGCGCCAGTGCAGTTCCAGCGCGTAATAAGCGATACCGGGTCTGCTGGGTCGGGTTGAGCGCGGTCGCCGCAATTTGGTCGAGGATCACATCGGCGCGCTCCGGCGCGGCGGCGGCGTCAGCCAGATCGGCAGCGCGCAGTCGGTACTCGGTTGCGACCGATGGCGGCACGTTATCGGCCGCGTCCTGGTACAGAGCCGCTGCGCCGAGCAGGTCGCCACGGCGGACGGCGGCTTCGGCGTCGGCGAGTGTCGGCCGGCCGCTAACCGGCGCCGCAAGCACGGCCGGGGCGCTGACAGGCGTCGTCCCGCCCGGGAATCGCGTTGCGACGCCAGCGCTGGTTGCGCAAGCGGTCAAAGCGCTGATGAACAAACCCGCGAGAGCGGGCGCGTGCCATGGATTGCGGCGTGCGAGCATGGTGCGGCCGAGTAGGTAGGGGAGCATCCGGTAAAGTATGACATGGCATTCGCGCCCTTTATTCTCCTAACATGATCGATCCCAGCGACTCCGAAGTCCGCGCCGGTGCCCTTTACGTCGTCGCAACGCCGATCGGCAACCTCGGTGATCTCGCGCCGCGGGCGCAGGCGGTGCTGGCGAGTGTCGACCGCATCGCCGCTGAAGACACGCGTTCCAGCGGCGTTCTGCTGAGCCATTTTGGTATTCGTACGCCCCTGGTTGCATTGCACGAACACAACGAAGATCGCGTTGCCGAGGCGCTGATTCAGGCCGTGCGTGACGGCAGTTCCCTGGCGCTGATTTCTGACGCCGGCACGCCGTTGATTTCTGATCCTGGCTACGCGCTGGTCCGCGCGGCGCGTGCTGCCGGTGTACCTGTTTACGCGCTGCCGGGGCCGTGCGCGGCGATCGCCGCGTTGTCGGTCTCGGGATTGGCGACCGATAGTTTTATGTTCGCCGGCTTCTTGCCCGCTAAGTCAGCGGCTCGCCGCGCCAAGCTGGCGACGCTGGCAAACGAGCCGCGCACCGCGATCTTGTACGAATCCGCCCACCGCATTGGCGAGAGCTTGGCGGATCTGGTCGCCGTGCTCGGCGGTGCGCGGCGCGTTTGTTTGGCGCGCGAGTTGAGTAAGCGCTTCGAGGAAAGCATCACGCTGCCCGCCGCCGAGCTCTTGGCCTGGCAGCAGGCCGACGGCAACCGCAGCCGCGGCGAATTTGTGCTGGTGGTCGAAGGCGCGCCAGCGGCAGAGGATTCGGTCGACGCTGAGCGCGTGCTGCGCTTGCTATTGGCCGAACTACCCGCCTCGCGCGCGGCGCGGCTCACGGCGGAAATTACCGGCTGCGCGCGCAAGCCGCTGTACGCGCTGGCGCTGAAACTCAGCGACGCGGGCGTGCAGGGCGCACCTGAAAACGGCGACAATAGCGCTTCCACCTGAGCGGTCCGCCGCCCCATGCCTTCGTCAGAATCCTCGCCTTCGCCGGCAACAGCCGAACCGCTGGCCGGCAAAGATGCGTTTGCCGCGCTGCGCTTCCCTGAGTTTCGCAACCTCATCACTGGCTCGTTCTTGTTCACGATCGCGCTGCTGATTCAGGAAGTTGCGATCAGTTACGAGTTGTATCGCGTCACCCACGATCCGCTGGTGCTCGGCCTAATCGGCCTCGCCGAGGCGATTCCGTTTATCGCGCTGGCGTTGTTCGGTGGCCATGTCGCTGATCGCTACGACAAGCGCCGGATCATGTTGATTGCGCTGGCCGGCATCATCGCCGGCTCTGCCGTGCTGCTGTGGATGTTGCATCCATCGGCACGCGGGCAGTTATCGCAAACCGCTTTGCTCGGCGTTGTTTACGGCGTTATCGCCGCGCTCGGCCTAGCACGTGGCTTTTTGACGCCGGCGGTGGGTTCGCTGAAAGCTTTTTTGGTGCCGCGCGAGCACTATCCAAACTCCTCGGCATGGAGCAGCACGGCGTGGCAAGCCGGCGGCATCCTCGGGCCGGTGTCCGCCGGGTTTCTCTATGCCGCGTTCCAACTCAGCGGCACGTTGATCATCGTGCTGGTGCTGCAGGTGATCGCGTGGCTGATGTTTTCGCGGATCAAACCGCGGCCGGTGGTGCACGATGCCAGCCAACCGCGCGAGAGTTTGTCGCAGAGCCTCGGCGAGGGCATTCGGTTTGTTTTCGGCAGCCCGATCATTCTGTATTCGATTTCGCTCGATCTGTTCTCGGTGCTATTCGGCGGTGTTGTCGCAATTCTGCCGGTCTTCGCGGAAGACGTGCTGCACGTCGGCGCTGAAGGGCTGGGCATACTGCGGGCGGCGCCGGCCGTCGGTGCGATGCTGACGGTGCTGGCCTGCACGCGCTTTCCGCCGACGCAGAACGCCTGGCGCAATCTGCTGATCGCCGTCGCCGGCTTCGGCGTTTCGGTGCTGGTGTTCGGCGTCTCGCGGCTATTTTGGTTATCGGCGCTGGCGCTGTTTTGCAGCGGTGCGTTCGACAGCATCAGCGTTGTGATTCGCGGCACGATTCTGCAAGTGCTGCCGCCGGATCACTTACGCGGCCGCGTCCTGGCGGTCAACAGCATATTTATCAGTTCCTCGAACGAGGTCGGCGCGTTCCAAGCGGGGCTATCCGCGTCGATTTTCGGCGCCACCCGTTCGGTGTTGATCGGCGGCACGATCACGCTGTTGATTGTCAGCTACGTCTGGCGGCGCTCACGCGCGTTGTTCTCAGTGCGGTTGACCTAGCAGCGCAATTAATTCGAGTCTGGCCCGACGGTCAGCATGATTTTGCCGATGTGTTCGCCTTGCTCCATCAGGCGGTGGGCGACGGCGGCTTCCGCGAGCGGGAAGCTGCGATAAATCTGCGGACGCAGCTGGCCAGCGGCGATCCTAGGCCAGACCTGCTCGCGTAACGCTGCCGCCAACCGCGCTTTCGCCGCCAGCGGCAGCGGCCGCAACGTCGAGCCGGTGATCGTCAAGCGGCGGGTCATGACGGTCGTGAAGTCGAGTGTCGCCGTTGCGCCACCGAGAAACGCGATCAAGACCAGGCGGCCATCGACGGCGAGGCTGGCGATATCGCGCGCAAGGTAGTCGCCGCCGACCATATCCAAAATCACGTCGACGCCGCGGCGGCCAGTTTTTTCGGCGATCACGGCGGCAAAATCCTGCTCGGTGTACGGAATCGCGACATCCGCGCCGAGTGCGACACAGGCGGCGCATTTCTCGGCGGTTCGCGCCGTCGTGTACACCGTTGCGCCGAACGCTTTGGCGAGTTGGATCGCGGTGGTGCCGATGCCGCTAGTGCCACCGTGTATCAACACACTTTCGCCCGGCGCCAAGCGGCCGCGCTCGAACAAATTGGCCCAAACGGTGAACAGCGTTTCCGGCAGCGCAGCGGCTTCAAGCGGGCTCAGGCCAGCCGGTATCGGCAAACACTGGCCAGCTGGGGCAAGGCAAAATTCGGCATAGCCGCCGCCTGGCGTCAGCGCGCAAACGGGGTCACCAACTTGCCAACCACTAATGTCGGCACCAAAGGCGGCAACGCGGCCAGCCACTTCTAAGCCCAGTATTGGCGAAGCCCCGGGCGGCGGCGGATACAGGCCTTTGCGTTGAAAGATGTCAGGCCGGTTGACGCCGGCAGCGGCCACTTCGATCAGCAATTCGCCCGGCCCCGGCTGCGGCACGGCAGTTTCGGCGAGCCGCAAATTCTCAGCGCCGCCGGCCTGCTTCAGTTCGATATATTTCATGCCGATACTGTATCGCCTTCACCGATTTGCGGCCGCGAGAGGAAACCGAGAGCGCGCTGAAATACGCGGTACGATCAGCCTAATAACACGGAGCGTTTTCGATGGAAGTCATCACCTACACTGCGGTTCGCGCCAGCCTTGCGGGAACGATGGACCGTGTTTGCAACGATCACGAGCCGGTGATCGTGACCCGCAACGGCGAGCAAGCGGTGGTGCTAATTTCGCTCGAAGACTACAAAGCGTTGGAGGAGACCGCGTATTTGCTCCGCAGCCCGGAAAACGCGCGGCGCCTGCACAACGCCACCGAACAGCTGGTATCGGGGCTGGGCCACGAGCGGGCCCTGCTGAAATGACGCTGATTTTTGCCGATGAAGCCTGGGACGATTACCAGCGCTGGCAGCGCGAAGATCGCCGCATGGTCGAGCGGATAAACGCGTTGATTGGCGAAATCCTACGCGAGCCGTTTCACGGCGTCGGCAAACCGGAGGCCTTGAAATACGCACTGGCCGGCTTTTGGTCGCGACGGCTGACGGAGCAGCACCGGATCGTCTATCGAATGGATTCCGGCTTATTGCTGATCGCCCAATTGGCGTATCACTACTGAGGCGTCATCGGTAAGTGCAATTTATTGATCCGGCCATTAAGCACTTGAATAAAGACAGTGCAGTGCCAAACCGGATGCCGCACTTCCGAGAAAGCGAGAAATGGCCGGATCAATAACAAAGCAATTTGATTTTATTATTAATTCGGCCACTCGCGCCGTCTCGAAAAAGTGCGATCTCAAATTGCCGCTAGCACGTCGTTCAACTATTTTGTGGCCGAATCAATAACAAGCGCTTGCGGCGAGCATAAAAAAAGCGGCGTATCGCAGTGTTGCGATACGCCGCTTTTAGCGCTGTTTTAGATGTTACGGCGCAACCGGGCAGAGCCCACCAACCGCGAGACACAGCCCGCCGCTAGCGAGGAACTGCGCGGCTTCGCTCTGCATTTCCTGCGTCACGGCCGGGAAGTTCGTCGGGTCAAGCACCGAACCGTGCTCCCCTTGCGCGAAGCGAACAACAAAGCCCTGATTGGCGCCCAGGCGGATGTCCGGATCACGCAGCGGTGGCGTGATCGGGCCGACCGAGGTTAGGCCCATCGCCGCAACCAACGGATCAGTGCCAGATAGGCGGCCCGGCTCGGTCACCAGATCCTGCGTGTTGCTGACGGCGCCTGCGGCCACCGCATTCGGCACCACCAGATCGTTCGCCACTTCGAATACGACCAGCGGATGTGCCGCCCGCGCCGCGGCGCCGTAGTTGATCGGGTCGCCAGCGTCGATCGTGGTCTGAGCAAAGCGCAGGAAGGTTTCGTAGGTATCGGTGCCTTCGACCACGCCCGCTGCGGCAAGCCCGGCGCTGATCCGCGCGCCGAAGCTACGCGAGCCATCGAGCAGCTTGGCCACGCCGCCGCCTGGGTTCGCCAGTACCGCGGCGCCGATGTCCGGACTCACCGCGAGTAACGGCGTGCCGACAATGCCGCCGAGCGAATGGCCAAAGTAACGGATTTGTGTCGGGTCGATATCCGGCGTGCTGTCGTTGTTGAAGTCCAGCGTTTTCACCGTTTGCACCAGCTTTAGCAAATCGGCGACCGCTTGGCGGATGTTGTCGCGGGAGGTCAGCAGGCTGGTCAGATTGATCGAATAGCTGCCCGAGGGGTCAATCAAGCCGTCCGGACCAGAAGCGCCGGTGGTGTTGTTTTGCAGGTCGAGGTCAAACGTGCGCTCGCCCGTGCCTAAGCCTGCGGCCGGCGAGCCGGCAAATAACTGGTTGCGGTAGAACGGGCTGGTTGGATCGGTCAGGCCGTGTAGTGGTAGGTCGATCGCCACCACCGCAAAGCCGGCGCGGGCCAGGCCATCGGCGACGGCCAGCATGTCGGTCCGGTTGCGGGTGATGCCGTGTTGGAAGATCACCACCGGCCAGCCGTTGGTGGGCCGCGTCAGGCCGTGCGGCAGCGTTACCAACGTCGGGATCGTTTGCGTCGTCCGCGTGCTCGCGTCTAGCTCCGGGAAGCAGGCGGTGGTACTGGTGCTCGGGCGCAAGGTAACGCCGTTGACGACGGCGCCAGCGGCGAATGCCGGACACGGCACGAGGCCGAGGAACGAGCCAGCCAGATTCGGCTGCGCCGGATCGGCACGCCAGAAAGCGGTTAGCGGTACCGTCGAATGAACATCGCCACCGCTGGTGCCCAGATAGTAGTCGCTGGTCGTGACGCCAGCATAAATATCGGCCAGCCCCAGGCCGCCGATAGCAGACGTCGTCAAACCGGTATTCGCGACTTGAATAACACCCGGCTGGGTGTTCGCAGCAACGCGCCGCAGCGTGTTGTCGATGGACTGTGTGGTAAAGCTCCACGCCAGTACCAGATCGTTCTGGGCAACGCCGGTCGTCGCGATAAGCCCGACCACTGCCGGCCGGATTTGCTGTGAACGCAGCGCTTCAAACTGGGCGCGCTGAGTTGCCGTCGTGCCGGCCAGAATTGGCGCCGTTTGCTGGTCGATCGGCGTCGCGCTAGAGAGAATACGGAAAATATCGGTGGTGATGACCCCGCCGCCGGCAGGGCTGACGATGCCGCTGGTGATGCCAACCAGATAAGTGGTCGACGGCGCCAAAGGCCGCAGCAAGTCAATCAACAGACGTGAACGCTGAGTGTTGATCGGCGTGCTGATGCCGGTGATCGGATCCGGCGATGTCGCGGCTGAGTTATGCACGGCAAAGTCAACGCCAGGCGTCAGGCGTGCGCCGGTGCGGCTGTTGACGATCAAAATGTGCGACGGCACCGTGGTGTAATCAACCGGGCCGAGAATATCGGCGAACAGCGAAGCGCTGGTCGAGAAGCCATCCAGCTGGTTTGCCGCCGAGACGAACGAGGCGTTGCTCGCGTTCGGGATGTTCAGTGTCGGCGCGCTAAAGCCGGCGAAGAAGCCATCGAACGGGAACGGTACAACAGCGCTGGCGGCCGGATTCAACGGCACCGGGTCGAACAGAATCAGCGAATCGTGGGTTTCTGGCAGTTGTCCGTTGCCGCCGCAGGCGCTGAGCGCCAGCGCCAGCGCGGATGCCGAAAACAGCAACGCAGCCCGCTTGATGGGTTTGTTATGACGCATGATGTCCTCTCCAGACGCACGAGGCTAACTGCCCCTTGGTGTGTTTGTGTTTATGACCGTCCGCTGCGCACGTACGCAGTCGAATGGTCATCATAATCCAAAGGATGGCCGCTCAATAGCTGGGTAAGCGTGATTTCCCGGCGACTTCATTTTCAGGCGGTTGTCCTGCGGCCGTTGAGGGCTGTCGATGTGGAGAAAGGCGGTCGAGACACGCTGTGATTGATTGCGGGCAGGCCGCGTGGGCGCACGAGTTCCGCTACAGCAGCGATGGAGCACTGCTCAGTTCTGACAACGAAAAATCACAGCTTCTTGAGATAAATGATGCAGCCATCGGCGTCTACCACTGCATTAGCAGGGGTATCCGAGCATTTGTCGTGATTGTTATCGATTCCATCGCCGTCTAAATCATGCGCCGTGGCAACCCCAGCAGAGGGCTTCCCGCGAAAGGAGGAATGAATCGCCTTCGCACCGCTGGCGTTGCTGGCCGTCACTAGTTTCTGCACCGGCACTGCGGGTTGCGGCAAGTAGTTGGAAGCAGGAGGCGAATACGCCGTAGTAGTCGACTCAGAAGGCGCGAAGCCAAAACGATAAGTCAAGCCAAGGCTATAGATTAGGTCATCGTAATTATTCTTCCGCGGGTTGATGGCATTTAAGAACTCATGCCGAACAAGCGCATCCGCCCTCAGTCCCAGCGCCGAACCTGCAGGTTGATATTGGAAGCCTAGGCCACCGCGCACCGCCGGCGAATCTTCTTGGCCATTAAATTGATTCGTCCGAAGCCAGCTTCCGCCGGCAATGATAAGTGGAGAAAAATCGGTATCGGGCGACAAATTAAAAGTGCCCTGAAAGCCAAGTCCGCGCGTAAAGACCGAGCTTGCGTTGTCTAGCCGTCTAAAACGATCTCGATCAGAAAAGATTTCGGCACTCCAGCGCGGGTCAAACGCATAGCCCAGCGTTAGCTGATAGCCGACAGCGTTATTTGCTTCGCGATTCGAATCCGAATACGTGTAGCGCGCAGCTGGATAAAAATAAAGAGACCGATATTGATCGGCATTCAAGGGGCTGGACGCGATTAAAAACACCGCCGCTAGCGCAAGCAAAACGTGGCCCGATCTATTATTTTGCACTGATGTTGCCCGAGTTATCCCTGGAACCGCATTCGTCATTTTACGTTAAATATTTAGCACACTCAGGGCTGCCGCGGCCAATTTCCTGGTGATTGCGGTGCGGGCGCGATTATTCGAAAGTGCCATTGGCAGTCTGGATTCGGCCTTAATATTTTACTGTGATCGGTGCGACCACTGGGTTTCAGCAGGGCAATCTGGTAGCTTCCCCGCATTCACCAACTGCACCGGAGTTTTTGTGGACTTTTCCGCGTATTGCGATGCCGACGAACTACTCGCGCTGGCTCGGTTAGACATGGAGAAGGAGCGTTTAGATCAGGCGATGGTCAAGTTGAAGCAGATCGTTGCTGCCGAGCGCTCCGGCACGCGCACGCCCGCAGTCTGGGCTGAACTTGGTCGGCTCTACGCCCAGCTTAAACTGCGTGAGAAAGCCAAGGACGCTTACAGTCGATACGTTGAGCAAAACCCACAAGCGGCCCATGAGCGATTCCAGCTCGGTTTGATATGTTTTGAATTGAATGAGACTGAATCTGCGCTGATGCTTTGGGGCGAGGTGCTGACGGCGATACCCGGTCACCCCCCGGCTTTGTTTTACACTGCGTTAGCCAATGCGAGGATCGGCGCCCTGGGCCGCGCTTGGGAAATGTGTAAGCAGATTCTAAGCCGCCTAGAAGCAGATAATCTTTATTTTGGGCAAACCAAGGATCTGCTGCAAAAGATCGAAGCCGACCCTGCATTCCGGCGCATGGCTGAGCCCGGTAGTGCGACAATCGTGGTCCCCGAGATGCCCCGGATTGAGCACTAATACATGGCAGTAGCGGATGCGGAGACGCAGCAGCGATTTGAACGGCTGAGCAGCTATCTTGCTGCTGACCCCGCGAATCCCTCGTTGCTTGAATCTGCGGCGGACGCTGCACTGGCATGCGGCCTGCGCGCAGAAGCATTGACGCTGTTGGAACAATCGTTAGCGCTCCAACCGAAGTCGCCGGGCTTGCAATTTAAAAAAGGTTTGGTTTTATTGGCGTCGGCCGACTACACGCTGGCGAGATCCGCGTTTCAGCAGTTGGTCGATGCTGGGAATTATCATCCGGCGATCACCTACAACTTGGCCTATGCGGCATTCGGCCAAGGGCGGCCGGATGAAGCGTTGCAACTGCTTGACTCAGTTGTAGAGGTTAGTCGGAAGGACTTGCCCGAGTACGAATTGCTGTATGCGCGAGCGCTCTACCATACGCAGGAATTTGACCGCGCGTTGCAGCATGTAGATCGCTATTTGGCTAAGCATGCGGACGCATCTGACGGCCTCGGACTGAAAGCAATGTTGTTGTACGACACTAGTCAGAACGAACTAGCTACACGGATTGCACAAGATTTGTTGTTTGCCAATGCCGATGACCTACAGGCCCACGTGGTGCTGGGTTCTGTCGCACTCGAACAGCGTGATGCTGCTGTTGCGCGTGAACATTTTCAGCAGGTTGTCGATCACGATCCAAATGCTGGAAGGGCTTGGTCAGGTCTCGCCTTCGCCGCATTGCTGGAAACGCGGCTGAGTGATGCCGTCGCTTGCTTTGAATGCGCCGTGCAGCACATGCCGAATCACTTAGGGACGTGGCACGGATTGGCGTGGGCACACATCATGACGCGCGATTTCACAGCGGCGCGCTCGGCGATTGATGCGGCAATGGCGCTTGATCGTACCTTCTCGGAAAATCATGGCATGTTGGCTGTTTTGCTCGTTCTTGAAGGGCGGATTGCGGAAGCAGAAGCGGAAGCGAAGCGCGGCATGCGGTTGAATCCAAAATCTGCGGCCAGCCACTTTGCGCGCAGTTTGTTGATGGCGCAGGCGGGAGATGCTGGAGCAAGCCAACGATTGGTCGACAAAATCTTGGCAGGTGCCGGTCTACAGAGCCAGGGCGGTATCGCCGATGCCATTCTCGGATTAGGGGGGGCCGGAAAGCGAAGTCAGGCGCCCAATCCAGCGGTGCAGCGATCCTCCCCTAAGCAAGCAGATTAAGCAGTTAATCCCGATGACGCCGGACCTTGCCCTTCAACTTGGAAAAGAGATGCTATGGACAGCGCTAACTGTCGGCGCTCCGATCATTGGCGCCAGTATGGCGGTTGGCTTGGTCGTCAGCATTTTTCAGGTTGTAACGCAAATTCAGGAAATGACGCTCACTTTTGTCCCTAAGCTGATCGTAATTTTCTTTGTAGTGTTGATTGGTGGTAGCTGGATGCTCGCAACCCTGGTTGCATATGCAACGCAACTCTATAGCAGCATTCCGACGCTAATTCACTGAAGCAGCGTCACGGCAATCAGCGTGTCCATAATTCTCGACCCAGCTTGGCTCGTCACGCTATTGCTGTTGGCAACGCGGCTGGCCGGACTTTTTTTACTGTCGCCAGCATTGGGATTTAATCGGCTGCCACCGCAAGCCCGAGTGGCAGTTGTGCTGCTATTGGCGTTGTGTTTGTCTCAGTCGATCTCAACTGAAGCGGGAGTCGTAGCAGATTCAATTACAAAGCTGGTGTTGGCCTTGATCGGGGAGTTTTTGATCGGGGCAATGATCGGCTTCGGTGTCCATGCTGCGTTCGCCGCGTTGTCGTTCGCTGGGCAGTTCTTAGATTTTCAAATCGGGCTAAACGCCGCGGCCGCTTTTGATCTCAACGCCCAAGCGCAGAGCCCACTGCTAAGCACTTTCTTCGGCTTGTTTGGCGGGCTTATTTTCTTGCTTCTTGATGCCCATCACGACATGTTACGTGGGCTTGCGTATAGCCTGACCATACTGCCGCTGAACCATTTCAGCCTGCCCGACGATGCCGGCCCGTTCGTCACCGCGTTCGGACTGGTGTTCACCTACGGTTTGGTGCTCGCGGGGCCGGTCGTACTTGGCTTGATGCTGCTCGATATTGCAATCGCGGTCATCGCGCGCACCATGCCGCAAATCAGTATTTATTTTGTGACCCTTCCATTAAAAATTTTTGTCGGGGTCTTGCTGCTCGCATTAACGATGAGTCAATTCACGCCGGTGTTGGAGCGCCTCTTCGCGGCCGCATTTGGCTATTGGCTTCCGGCATCTACGCGTTGAGCGCCGGCATTCATGGCTTCGCAATCTGACGACCAAGACAAGTCCGAACCGGCTAGTCAGTACAAGCTGGACGAAGCGCGAAAAAAGGGCTTAGTCGCAAAAAGCCAAGAAGTGAATTCGGCCGTCGCTCTATTGGTCGGTTTATTAGTTGCAATGGCGTTCGGGGAATGGGGAACGTTACGGACACTAACTGTCGAGCGCCAAATCTTTGCCAGCGCAGGCGATTGGGTTTTCGATATTCCGCACCTGATGCAAAGATTTGGTGAAATTGCCTACGCAGGCCTATTTATTTTAAGTCCCCTGCTCGTCGTCATGGTGCTGGCGGCGGTACTCTCAAATGTGTTGCAGACAGGGCCCGTGTTCAGCGGCAAACCGCTTTCACCTGATTTTCAGCGGTTGAATCCGGCGAATGGCTTGAAGCGCTTGTTTTCAGTTCGGAGCGTGTTCGAGGCGGTGAAAGCCATTGTTAAGCTTAGCCTCTACACCGGAATCGCATACCTAGCACTAGCCTCTATTGCGCCAAAGCTTGCAACCCTGTTTCAATTGTCGCCCAGCGTCTATCCGCTGATCTTTTCAAAGTATCAAAATCGATTGGCCGCGTATTTGCTAACCGCAGTAGCGGCGACGGCTTTGTTTGATCTTGTGTACACGCGCTGGGAATTTGCAAAGCGCATGCGCTCAAGTCGGCGCGAAGTTAAAGATGAAGTTCGTCGCCGTGAAGGCGATCCTCAAATTCGTCGCCGTCGTCGTGATCGGCAGCGCGAAATGCAGCAAAAAGGAGCGTCTATCGGGCGCGTCAAGGAGGCTGATGTTTTGATTACAAATCCTGAGCATTTCGCGGTAGCTGTTAAATACCGGCGTGGCAGCGCGCGCGCGCCTGAAGTTATTGCCAAGGGGGCCGGCGATACCGCGTTAAAAATGCGAACGCTGGCGTTTCAGCATCGGGTGCCGGTGGTTCCGAATCCGCGTCTTGCCCGGGCATTGTTCAAAGAGGTCGCGATCGATCGGCAAATTCCCGAACGCCACTACACCGCCGTGGCCGATATCTTGCGCTGGGCCTATGAATTGAAGCGGAAGAATAGCCCGCGGTCTGGCGTTACCGGATGAAAGCATTTTTTAAGGATGCGCTTGGCTCACGCAATGACTTAATTGTCGTGCTTGCAGTGCTCGGCATTTTGTTCGTCCTATTTTTTCCAATTCCGGCATTTCTGCTGGATTTTCTACTGATTCTGAACCTCAGTTTTGCCCTGTTGATACTGTTGATTACGTTTTTCACCGAAAAGCCGTTGGGTTTCTCAACGTTTCCCTCACTGCTGCTGATCGCCACTTTGTTTCGTCTTTCGTTGAACGTTGCTGCGACGCGGTTGATCTTGTCGCACGGTGATGCCGGCAAGGTAATTTCGACGATTGGCTCGCAGGTGGTTGCCGGTAACTACGTCATCGGGCTCGTCGTATTTTTAATTTTGATCGTGGTTCAGTACGTCGTCGTGACCAGTGGTGCTCAGCGCGTCGCGGAAGTGGCCGCACGCTTTACGCTTGATGCGATGCCCGGTAAGCAGCTCAGTATCGACGCCGAGTTGAACATGGGCTTGATCGACGAGAAAGAGGCGCGCCGCCGCCGTTCGGAAATCGAAAAGGAAGCAAATTTCTACGGCGCGATGGATGGTGCAAGTAAGTTTGTCAAAGGCGACGCGGTTGCCGGCATCATCATTGTCATCATTAATATCATCGGCGGGCTATCGATCGGGATCGCTCAGCGCGGCTTGGGTTGGACCGAGGCACTGAATCTCTACACGCTGCTCACCGTTGGCGACGGTATCGTTACCCAGATTCCCGCACTGATTATTGCCACCGCAACCGGCATCATCATCACCCGAGCTGCGACTGACTCCCGTCTCGGGGAAGAGATTGCCAAGCAGGTTACGCGCCACCCGCGATCGCTGGTCATTATTGGAGTGGCACTGACACTGGCATTATTTACGCCGGGAATTCCGGCGACTCCGGTGTTGTTTTTGCTCGTGATCGATATCGTAATTGCCGTTCTCGCGTTTCGTAATTTGGCGCGTGGTGCGGTGGAAGAGGTTAGGGCCGCAACGGAAGTTGCGGCCGAAGACGAAACCGATTTGCGCGCGCTGCTGCCAATTGACCCGATTGAAGTATCGATCGGAGATGGCCTCGTCAGTCTGCTTGGACGTGATGAAGGCCCCTTCTTAAGGCGGGTTCAGGCGCTGCGCAAACAGTACGCGCTCGACTTTGGCTTTGTCTTCCCTAAAGTGCGCGTCCGCGACGGCAACCGACGTTCGCCAAACGATTATGAGATGCGCCTATTTGGTGCGGTGGTCGCGTCCGGCAATTTGGAGCCAGAAAAAATACTGGCGATTAATCCTGGCGGCGAACGCCGTCAGTTGGAAGGCGTTCCAGCGCGGGATCCGACGTTCGGCCTTCCGGCTATTTGGATTGAGGATTCGGCGACGCCGTTAGCGCGGCAGCTCGGCTACACCGTGGTTGAGCCAATAACGGTGATCGCCACTCATTTTAGCGAGATGATCAAAACCCACGCTGCGGACCTATTAACGCGTGCTGAGACGGAGACTTTGATCAACGGCGTGCGCGAGCGTCAGCCGACACTGATTGAAGAGCTGGTGCCGGGTATATTGACGTTCGGCGAGATTCAGAAGGTGCTGCAAAACCTATTGCGCGAGAAAGTTTCTATCCGAAATGTCGAATTTATTGTCGAAGTTCTTCTGGAACAAGGCCGCTTAACGCGCGATCCCGAAGCGTTGACTGAACTGGTTCGAGAGCGTTTGGGCAACATTATCTGTGATCGACTTAGTGCTGCCGACGGCTCCTTGCATGTACTGACGTTTGACCCTCAAACGGAAGAGAGACTGCGGGTTGGTGTGCGCCAGATTGAGAAGCAAACTGCGCTTGTTCTTGATACCCCAATTGCGGACAGCATTATTCGCCGGCTAGCACAGCGTTGCGAAGAGATGATGGTTCAAAATTTGATGCCTGTGCTATTGTGCCCGGCACCGCTGCGACGGCATCTTCGGCGCCTTACCGAGCGCGTATTACCGCACTTAGTGATCTTGTCTCTGAACGAGGTCCCTAATGAAAAGACGGTTCGATCATTCGGGATTGTTGAAGCCAAGCTTTAAAATTTCAGAATACACGGGGACACTGTGGCAGACGCAATTGCAATCGCCAAACTAGGGCTGTTAGCTGATTTAGAGCGGCTCAATATTTTTAGCCAAAACATATCCAACGCGACAACGACCGGATATCGGCGGCAAGTGCCCATTTCTTCGGACCTATTTAGCCGTTTGCGGGTACCCGTTGCCGACGCCTATGCGACGACCGGGACGACATTTTCGAGCACCGATTCAGGAACTGGGCCGCTGAGCCAAACCAAGCGCGCCCTCGATATTGCGCTTGATGGCGAAGGTTTTTTGCAGATCGCGACGGCGGATGGGCCACGCTACACGCGGCGTGGCGATTTAACGCTTGATGGCGGCGGCAAGCTGACGACGGCCAGCGGCGATGCGGTTGTCGGATCCTCGGGCGAGATCACGTTAAAAACTGACCGCGTCGAGATTCTTCCTAACGGCGAAATTCGAACTGGTCCGGACCTGCTTGGGCGCCTCGATATCGTGAGTTTTGCTGATAAAACGGCGCTTGAATACGAGGGCAACGGGCTTTTCCGGGCACGTGCCGACGCAGTGCCTACACGTGAAGCCGAGACAACAACCGTTCGGCAGGGATTTTTGGAAACGTCTAACGTGCGTCCGGTGCAGGAAATGGTCTCACTACTTGAAACATCCAGAAATTTCGAGCTGACGCGCAACGTATTGAGCGCCTACGACACGATGTTGGATTCGGCAATTAACGTCGCCGGCGTCGTTTAACGCGCCTTAAACTCACAATCTGCGGTAGGAACAGATGATTGACTCACTCTATATCGGCGCAACCGGTCTCAATACTCAGCAAGTCCGCATTGATACGATCGCTAACAACGTATCGAACGTAAATACCACCGCATTTAAAAAAGGGCGGGTGGCGTTTGCCGATATCTTTTATCGTCGCCTTAACACCGCGACCCCGGTAAATTTGGAAGCGCAGAGCACACAGGTCGGCTTGGGCACCGCGATCAGCAGGACAGATTCGGTATTTAGCGCCGGTGATATCGTGCAAACGAATAATCCCTTGGATCTAGCGATTCAAGGCGGTGGCTTCTTTGAAGTTCGGAGCACGGGCGGTGAAACGGTTTATAGCCGGCTCGGGTCGCTGCGGTTAAATACAGACGGCGAATTACAAACCCAGAATGGCGATTTATTGGCGTCATCTGTTCGTGTCCCACCCGATGCAACGTCAATTACCGTCAGCCGGGGCGGCGAGATTAGTGTTGTGGTTCCCAACCAACGGGATCCCGTCGTACTCGGAACGTTAGAGTTGGCAAATTTCGTTAATCCCGAAGGGGTACGTGCAATCGGCGGGGGGTTATACGCCGCAACGGAAAGTTCCGGCCAGCCTTATTTTGCGGCACCGGGTGAGAATGGTGCAGGAACCATCTCGCAAGGCTTCCTCGAATCATCCAATGTCGATTTAACGACTGAATTGATCGATTTGGTTGTCGCTCAGCGCGCCTATCAGCTGAATTCCAGAATCGTCCAGATTTCAGATCAGATCTTGTCGACTATCGCTAACCTGCGGCAGTCGCAGGGCTAAAGGCGCTGGATGCGCAGTGTAGTTTTGGCAGTAATCGCACTGATTGCGATGTCTGCGCACGCGGGTAGCGACGTAGTAACCGCCAGCTTCAAAGCGGTAGTCCTTCCTCAGGGTAGTAGCCTGACGGTGGGCGATCTTGTGCGGCTGAATCCGTCGGATACGGCATGTGCACGGATGCTCGCGGCACAGCCGATTCCGGAGAATAGTCGCGCGGGAATGACCCGAATTATCGATCGAAGTGAGTTGCTGGCCGCCCTGAATGCATCGGGAATCGACGGTGGTTGCGACATTCGATGGAAAGGTGCGAACTACGTCACAGTTCGAAAACGCGGAATCAGGTTTGATATGGCGGCGATGCGCCGCCAAGTGGGGCAGGCACTCACGGCGCATTTCGAGCAGCGGTATCAACGAGTCGATGTCCAACCACTGGCTGAGCGTGATACCGAGATCGAAATCCCGGCAGATGCAGCGTTCTCGTATTCAATTTCCAGGGATTTAAAGCCTCAAAAGCGAACGATGATTGTGGCTCACCTTAATGAAAATACTGGCTCAGTCCGGTCATATCCGCTGTGGTTTTCGGTCAGCGTCATGGGCGACGGCTGGGTGCTGGATCATGCGCTTGAGCGCGGCCAAGCGATGGCATTGGATGGTTTCCATGCAGCGCTAGTTGATGTCTCAGCGTTAGGCGACGACCTATTAGCCAGCGATGCGAATATCGCCGAGCTGGTGGCAAAAATGCCGATACCGACGGGTGCGGTGCTGCGGAAAAGCCAGTTTATCGAGCGCCCTGAAATTGAGGTTGGAGAACCGGTTACGTTGCGCTACCAGCAACGCAATATTGCACTCGAAACGAAGGTCATTGCGCTGCAATCATCGCGGCTCGGTGAACGGGTATTGGTTCGCGCCCCGATCGGCAGCGAAACCATTGCAGCCCGAACGATTGCTCGAGGTGTTGCCGAGGTGTTGCCATGAATAACGGTTCTGCGGTGGGACAAATCAGGCGAGCAACGGCGGTGCTCGGCTTCGGGCTGAGCCTCTTGTCTGTGACGGCGGCAGCGACGAGCCTCTACACGCCGGATCAATACCAAGCGCTAGCAACCGATACCCGTTCATTCAGGACTGGCGACGCGCTGACGGTGCTCATCGTCGAAACTTCCACTGCCGAAAGCCGAGCGGTATCTACAGCGAGCCGGGAGACTAATGTTACTGGCAGCCTTCAGGACGCAACGAAAACGATTAATGGGGGCTTAGACGCACGTCGCAATTCCACTGGTAGCGGCAACACCACCCGCGCCGGTAAGCTGCAGGCGCAGATTTCTGTACGTGTGCAGGATGTCGCGGCGAATGGTGATCTCGCCGTATATGGCTCACAGAAGATAACGATCAACGGCGAAACGCAAACGATTGCGGTATCGGGGGTCGTCCGTCCAATCGATGTGTCATCCGACAACATCGTGCTTTCCACGCGGCTTTCGAATGCCGATATCGTCTACAACGGTCGTGGTTTTGTCGATCGCAATCAGCAGGAAAGCTGGATCTCGCGCTTGCTCGGACTTTTTGGGCTTTAAGGCGATGACTCTATTTAACACCCTCATGGGGTTCGTATTTGTTGTTGTGTTGGCGATCAGCGGGCCGGCGGCCGCGACTGATCCAAGTGCAGAAAATATTCGGTTAAAGGACCTGGGTCACATCGAAGGCGTGCGAGATAACGCGCTCGTCGGCTACGGGCTGGTTGTCGGCTTGGCCGGCACCGGCGACACGGCCCGGAGTGGCCCGACAATACAGTCGATCGCAAATACCCTGACACGGTTGGGGGTACGGATTGCGCCAGATCAAGTTACTTCGCGCAACGTTGCGGCGGTTTTGATCACTTCAACATTACCGCCATTCGCCAACGTCGGCGAGAAAGTCGATATCAATGTCGCGTCGATCGGTGATGCGCGTAGCTTGTTGGGGGGCACGCTGATGTTGGCGCCGTTGAAAGGCGCCGACGAAAAAACCTATGCATTGGCTCAAGGTCCGGTGTCCGTTGGCGGATTCCGTTATGACGCGTTCGGCAATGTTGTCCAGAAAAACCACCCGACAGTGGGTCAAATCCCTGCTGGTGCGACGATAGAAGTGGGGGTCGCCACGAGCATCGTTAGTCCGGCAGGCAGCCTCTACTTCTTGTTGCAAAGCCCTGACTACACGACCGCTGCGCGTGCAGCGGAAGCGATCAATGCGCGCTTACCCCCGCTCGACGACGCCGAGATTGCACGCGCACGCGCGGTCGACGCCTCCCGGATTGCGATCAGGCTAACCGACGACGAGCGCGCTAAGTTGGTCGAGATGGTGCAGATCGTAGAAAATACCAATATTGTTCCCGATCAAGTGGCGCGTATCGTCGTCAACGAACGCACCGGCACGGTGGTTAGCGGCGGCGATGTGCGAATGGGCGAAGTCTCAGTGACGCATGGCGATATTAAAGTCACCGTATCAACCGATTTCCTGGTCTCGCAACCGCTAGTTATTGGCCGAACCGGCCCAGGATTGCGTACAACAGTTGTTCCTGACGCCGATATTTCGGTCAAAGAAAACCAAAATCCAGTTGTCAGGCTTGCTGCAGGCGCTCCGGTAACCGATCTGGTCGAAGCGCTGAACAAAATAAAAGTCCCACCACGAGACATCATCTCGATCCTGCAGGCAATCCGCAGGGCTGGCTCGTTACATGCTGAGTTGATTATTCAATGATCCGACTAAAGTTTCTATCTGAGTATGAGGCGCGCGCGCAATGATCAAAGAATTGCAGGGCATTACCGGCCGTCTCGCGTTACAAGCGTTGGACGCCTATTACTTACGACACCAAGTGCTGGCGAATAACATCGCGAATGTCGATTCGGAGTCGTTTCAAGCGCAGCGGCTGAATTTCGAGGCGCAACTCGGTGGGTTGAAAGCTGCGGTTGTCGACGGCGCATCCGATCATGAAATCGAACGTCAGCTCGAACAAGTCCACCCTTTTCTTGAGGCAAAGCCTGCGACGGGACCGCTGTCAGATCCGAGCTTGCGTCTGGATGAAGAAATCACGTTGGTTGCCCAGAACACATTGCAATACGAAGCCGTGCTAACTGCGCTCGCGCGGCGCGGTGCTTTGATGCGAATCGCACTGACTGGACAACCCTAATGGCCGATTACACACGCGTTTTTGCAATTAGCGCTTCGGGGCTTTCACTTGAGCGGTTGCGGCTTGAAGTTGCGGCGACCAATTTTGCCAATGCACACGCGACGTCGGGTGCAAACGGCCGGCCTTTTACCCCGTTGCGGGTTGTCGCCCGGGCTGCTGATGCTGGCTTCGAAGCGAAACTGACAGGAACTGGTACGGTCCCGCCGCTATTGCAAGGGGTTGGTGATGTCGAGGTTCGTTCAGTGCAGGCCGGGCCACGACTGGAATATGATCCGGGCAACCCGGCGGCAGATGACCGTGGCTTTGTCTCGTTGTCGCCGGTAAACCCAGTAGAAGAGATGTTGACGGTGCTTAGTTCGGTTCGCGCCTTTCAAGCCAACGTCCGGGTGTTAAACGCAGCGAAATCGATGGCGCTTAAAGCGCTCGAAATCGGCGATTCGAGGTCGTCATGATCGATCCCATCTCGCGCGTAGGCGATATTGCCGCACTCTCTCCGCCTGTTGGTCTTGCCGGCGGCGCGGCTGCGACACGGAATTTTAGTGAATCGCTGGGCGGTCTTATTGGCGAAGTAAATGGCCAAGTTATCGCTGCCGATCAAGAAGTTCGAAAACTTGCTGTTGGTGAAGCCGATAGCCTACACCACGTACTCATCTCGGTTGAAGAGGCAAAAGTATCGCTCGGCCTCATCGTGCAGGTTCGCAACCGTTTGGTCGATGCCTATCAGGAACTGCTTAGGATGCAAATCTAAGCAGCGGGCTGGGGGATGCGGTCTTGGTCATGAATAGCAACGCAAAAAAGTAGTGAGGGCGTGAGTTTGAGAATCTCGGAGTGGTGGCGGGGCCTTAAGGGTGCAACGCGCTGGGGCTTAGGCGTCGGCGTTAGCGTCATATTGCTGGGCGCTGCCGGTCTAATCTATTGGGCATGGCCGCAACACTACATTCCGTTGTTCGTTGACTTGCAGCCGCATGACAGCGCCACGCTAGTCGCACAACTGGAAACACTGGGTGCCGAATATCGTGTCGACAAAACAACAGGCGTTATTGCCGTTCCTGAGAAAGTACGAGACCACTTGCGCATGCAGTTGCTGGAGCGCGGGGTGCCGTTTAAGTCAGCGTTGGGCTTCGAGCTATTCGACAATGCAGGTTTTGGCGCAACTGAATTTTCGCAGAAGATAAATTATCAACGGGCGTTGGAAGGAGAACTCGCGCGCACGATCATGGCGTTAGATCCGATTCGCTATGCGCGATTGCATCTGGTATTGCCCGAATCGAGTTTATTTAAGCGAGATCGTGAGCAGCCGAAGGCTTCGGTAACAGTAATCACGGCGCCAGGGCGAAGCCTGACCTCAGACCAAATTGCCGGAATTCAACGACTAGTTGCATCTGCGGTTCCCGGCTTATTGGCTGAAACGGTGTCGGTGCACGATCATCGTGGCGTTAGCCTCTCGGGGGCGGGCGCTGGAGCCGTGGGCGGGACTGACGCCATCGAGAGTCGTGTGCGGGCGAAAGAGACTGTTGAGTCTTATCTCACTGCGAAGGTTTATGAAATCCTCGCACCGATTTATGAGCCTACCGCGATCGCCGTTAGTATCGACGCCTCGTTGCGGATGGATCATGTGACGTCGACGCGAGAAGCGATGATTCCCGCCGAAAAAGATTCTGGGGCACATGGTTCGAAGCAACTCGACCAGATTGATGAGTTGCCGGGCGCGATTGAACGGCTATCGATCGGCGTTATGCTGCCGGGCGGCAATGGCTCGGATGTTTCGATCGACCAAATTCGGGAACTGATCGCCAGCGCAGTCGGTGCGAATACCGCCCGGGGCGATCGAATTGCAGTGTTTCCGGTTTTGCAGCCCAAAGCGCGCAATCAAGAGCAGCCGCCAGTAATAGCCGCCGATCAGAGCAATGGCTCGGCTCCGCCCGCAGGTGATCTGGCGCATGCGGTTTGGGTTGAGCCGTCGTTATCAATCAAATTGGTTTTCTTCAGTCTTGCTGTATTTCTGGTCGCCGCTGTTTACGCGGCACTGCGGCGCCGAAAAGGGCAGATGTCTCGCGCTGAGCGTGAGGCGTTGCTGGGCAATGTTCGTGAATGGCTACAACGGGACCTCAATAAGCCCAGGCCGGCTTCGAAATGAGCGACCCACGATTTATTGCATTAAAACTTGCGGCGTTGCCGGAAGGTGATCGACGCTGGTTATTGCGGCAGCTGACAAAGGCCGAGCGCCAACAAATACAGCCTGGGTTAGTTGAGGCGTTGACACTGTCGCCGGCGGCGTTGTTGCGCGCACTCGAAGCGGCAGCGCCTGACGAAGCGGCATCGACAGCCGCGCCGCTCCAGAACGCTGAATTGGCGCCGCTGCGTAGTGCTGCGGGGGCAAAAGTGGTTGCGTTGATGAGCGTGCTGCCGATCTCGTGCACGGCCCTATTGCTGGAAAAGGGACCGTGGCCGTGGGGAAATGAGCTCAATATCTCGTTGACGTCTGATGAGCGCAGAACACTCCCCAAAGCGCTCATCGCAGTGCGCGGCCGGGTCAGTCCACGGTTTGAAGCGCTGCTGTTTGAGCAGATCGGCTCAGCGCTTGCTGATACCGCGGGTATCGGCGCGAAGGCACGCAACTCGCAGTTTGACAAGATACTCGGCGATTAATCGACGCCCAAGCTGACGATATTCAACAGGAAGTGTAGTCATGGCCGGTGTCATCCGAACGTATCTGAATACTGCTGAAGAATCGGTCACGCTGGGGCGTCGCCGAGTAATCGAGCCGCAGTTGGTTTCGCACCTGGTAGCGCAACCGAAGGCGGCTGCCGAGTCTATGGCGATGGCAGCGGTTGCAATAGGCGCCGTAGCGCCAGAGATGGCCGGCAATAGCGTTAATGCTGACGAAGCGGAAGCGGAACGGCGAGCCGAAGCACGACACCGCGCGTATGACGAAGGCTTTAAGCATGGGCAAGCCGAGGGCCGCGTTAGTATCGAAGCCGAGTGGGCCGGAAAGCTGCACGGGCTGGTCAGCGTCGTCGAAGCATTACAAGGCGCGCGTGAGGACGTTTTTCGGACAATGGAGGACGACATCGTCGCGCTAGCATTCGAGGCGATCGTCCGAATTCTCGGGCCGGCCCCGGTAACACGATTGATCGTTGAACAGATGGTGCGCGAACTGTTTGCATCCGGTGACTACCAAGATCCGATCACGGTGCGCGTATCGTCTGAAGACTACGAGTTATTAGTGGCCGAGCCCGCGATCGTTGAGTTGGAAGATCGGCGTGCGGCGATCAAGTTGGTAGAGGATGCGCGCTTAAAGCTCGGCGGCTGCATTATCGAAACCGCACGCGGCGCACTAGATGCACGTATTGAAACGCAGCTAGAACGACTGCGGTCCGCATTGCTCGATGCCCGAGCAAGCAAAATGTCGCCGGATTGAGCGGCGTTAGTTGTCGTGAGTGCGCGAGAAAAATATTTGTCAGCGGTCCGAACTGCGGAGCTTGTTCCGCGGCTGGGCAAGGTACGGAAATTTATTGGCACCGTCGTCGAGTCATCAGGGCCTGACGCATCGCTAGGTGAACTATGCAATATCTATGTTCCCGGTCGATCAACGCCAATTGCCGCTGAAGTTGTAGGTTTTCGTGACGATGTTGTTTTCTTGATGCCATTCGCAGACTTACATGGAATTCGTCCAGGAAGTGAGATCGTCGCAACCGGGCGTGTTGCGCGCGTTCCGGTGGGGCAAGCGTTATTAGGCCGAATTGTCGACTCACTTGGCGCGCCGCTCGATAACTTGCCAGCGATCAAACCCGAGCGTTTTCGCTCCCTCTATGCGGAGCCGGGTAATCCGATTCAAAGACAGCGCATCTCGCGGATCTTCGAAACCCGCATTCGGGCCATTGATACCCTGTTAACCATCGGCGTAGGGCAACGGCTCGGCATTTTTGCCGGCAGTGGTGTTGGCAAAAGTTCTCTGCTCGGCATGATCGCGCAAAACAGCCAAGCCGACATAAATGTGATCGCGCTGATCGGCGAACGCGGGCGCGAGGTGCGCGATTTTGTCGAGATTCATCTTGGTGACGCGCTAAAGCGTTCAGTTGTCGTCGTCGCAACGGCGGAGCAAAGCGCTCTACTGCGGTCCCACGCGGCATTTACCGCCACGGCTATTGCGGAACATTTTCGCGACCAAGGCTTATCGGTTGCGTTGATGTTGGATTCGTTGACACGCTTTGCCATGGCGCGCCGCGAAATCGGCTTGTCGGTTGGCGAGCCGCCGACGGCAAGAGGTTATACCCCATCGGTATTTGCGATATTGCCCAAGCTGTTAGAACGGTCTGGACCGGGGACGGCGAACGCGGGCTCTATCACTGCGCTCTACACCGTATTGGTTGAAGGCGACGATTTGAATGAGCCCGTTGCAGATCATGTTCGAGCGATTGTCGACGGCCATCTCGTGCTGTCCAGAGAGATTGCGAATCGAGGGCGTTATCCCTCGCTCGACATACTGCAGAGCATCAGCCGTCTGTTTTCTCAGCTTGCAACGAGGGATGAGCGGAAGCAGGTTGAAGCACTGTTTGAGTTGATTTCAACCTACGAAGAATCTCGCGATTTAATCGGGCTTGGCGCGTACAAAGCAGGCGCAAACAAACAGCTAGATCGCGCGGTTAAGTTGATGCCAAAAATTGAAGCCTTTCTTAAGCAGGCCCTGGACGAAGCAACATCAAGACAAGACGCTTATGCCGCGCTGCAGCGCATACTCAAAGATGAGGCGGCATGAAGCAATATAGTCGCCGCGAGAAAGTAATTTCGGTGCTTGAAGCCTTGGTGCGTCAAGAAGCTGATGAAACTGCCAGACGTTTACGAGAACATCAGGTGCAGATGGCTGCGTCGGAGGCAGCGACCGCAGCGCAGCGCGCGAAGCTTAACCTTGCGGTCAGCGAGGCGAGAAGCCAGCGCGCACCGGGTGGCACGCTGAATCTGGGGTTGCTGAGTCTTTCGACGCGGCATATGGCCGCCCAGACACAGCTTGCGGCGGCGGCCGCTAAGGAACTCGAAACCGTTGTTGATGCCGTAGAAGCTGTTCAGACAGAAATACAATTCCAGCAACGTAAGCTTGAGCGTTATGCCGACTTGGCGCGCGAGACAACAAGCAGGCAGGCGATGCAGCGCGAAAAGATTGAAGAGAAGAATATCGACGAGCTTTGGCTCGGCACTGGGCGGTGGGAGAGCAACGAATGACGATCGACGTTTCAGCCAATAGCGATCTCGCTGCGTTGCAGCAGGTCCGCGCTTCGCCAGACTATGCAAGCCGTCTCCGGCACGATTGGGAGAACGATAGCTTCGATCGCTTATTTGAGTCTGGTTTGCGGCACAGCAGTGTGCTTGAGGCGGGGCAGGTTGCTTCTGCCCCGGAATCCGCTCAGCAGGCGTTTGACGTGGCGATTGCCGACGATACGGCGTTCGCTCCCGCTGATACGCGGAGCTTTTCCGAGCAATTAGTTCGGCGTAATGCCGCGGATTTTAACGCGGCATCTTCGACACAAATTGCCACCCTGAGCACCAGTTCTGTGTCGACGGGTTACGGAATTTCCACGGCACCGCAGCCAGCTTTCAGTTTCGGCGGTGGAAATAGCGCCGGTGACGACCTGCTGTCGAATGTGCCAGAGACAGCGAACGCATTCGTCAATGAAGTCGGGACCAATAGCGAGCACGTTCGTCCTACCCGCGTAGCTTTAGTTGTCGGCTTAACAGCGCATGGCGTTACTGTTCGGATCAGGAACCCGGCGCTGAATCTCGATACCGTAAACGCCCTGCGTTATGCCGTTGCTTCGGAGTTGGGATGGGTTGGGCTGAGTCTTGCGAGCTTTAAAGTGAATGGTACCGAAGCGCTGCCGCTCAAAGCGCAGTCTCAAGGTGCCGGTAGCGTGGATGCCGCGGTAAACAGAGTGGAAAAATTATTTCAGATTGGCGATGGGAGTAACGGATAATGGCTGTAGATACCATTGGCAGCAGCGTTGGTAGCGGCGTTGGGCAAGTTCAGCGCAATGGCTTGCAGCAGCAAGACTTCCTGCGTTTATTCTTAACGCAGCTGTCATTCCAGGACCCGTTAAATCCAGTCGACAATAGAGAATTTCTTGCCCAGCTTGCGCAGTTCGCAAATATTCAGCAAACGCAGGTATTGAGCGACAACATCCAAGGCCTGCTTGCCGTGCAGTCAGTATCCCAGTCTGTAGGCCTAATTGGGCGAACGGTCTCCGTTACTCAAAATAATCAAACGCTGACTGGGCAAGTTACAACAATCCGTTACGACACCGGGCAGCCACTATTAACCTTGTTACAGGCTGACGGCACTTCGATACAAAACGTGCGGCTTGCGCAAATCGTTCTGGTCCGGTGAGGATACGCACATGACTGCTTTTTCTAGTATTTATACCAGTTTGACCGGACTATTCAGCTTTACGCGCGCGCTGAATACCGTTAGCGATAATGTCGCCAATCTAAATACGCCTGGGTTTAAATCCAACGACGTTTTATTTCGCGATCTCGGGCTTTCAGACACGAGCGTCGGCGACGGTGTTATCTCTCGGGAGCCCATTGCATCTGGAAATGGGGTTGAACTCCGCGGCACGGTACGCCGATTCGCGCAGGGTGACTTTCAAGGAACGAGTTCGGCAACTGACTTGGCGATTGACGGCAACGGTTTTTTTGTTGTTCGTCAGGATCAGACGCAGCGTTACACTCGGGCCGGGCAGTTTACGTTCAACACCGATGGTTACCTAGTTGACGCGGCAACAGGCGCGCGTACGCAAGCGCTGGCGAATGGCAATCAACTGAGTGATTTCAGGGTGTTGCCGACACAGACGCGCCCGCCAGTGCCGACGAGCCTCGTTACCTTTACCAGTAACCTTTCTAGCACGCCGCCCAACACCCCCAATCCAACGCCATTCTCCGTCGGTAACATTCAGGTTGTTGACGCGGCGGGTAATACGCGCACGTTGACTGCGAACTTCACCAACAATAGTGCAGTGACACCAGGCAGCTGGCTTGTCACGATCGACGAGCAAAATGTGCAGATTGCTTCGGGTGAAATCCGTTTCCAGGGGACAGGGTCGCCAGCGGTTGGGTTCAATACCATTGATGTATCGCTGCCGGCCGGCGCTAATCAAAGTACGATCACCCTCAATTTCGACGGGGCAACATCGTTCTCTACTGGCTCAACATCAACACTACAAGTTGGCACCGCGAACGGCACCCAGCTCGGCGTGCTTACTCAAGTCACAATTGATCGCCAGGGCATCGCTCAGCTTGTCTTTTCAAACGGCGATACCGTCGCGGGACAGCGGTTGGCTTTGGCCTCGTTTGCCGATCCGCAATCACTCGCCGAAGTCGGGGCTTCTAGCTTTGAGGTTATTTCTGATGCAGCGATTGACCAGCCGCAGTTTGGGTTCGCAACTGAGGGTGGGCTTGGTCAGCTTCGGTCGAGCAATATTGAGCTTGCCAACGTGAACTTATCGCAGGAATTTTCCAATATTATCGTTCTGCAGCGCGCATTCCAGGGTAGTTCGCAGGTTTTAAACGTATCCAGTCAGCTATTGGAACAGCTCTATAATAATCTTGCCGCACGATAATGGACGCCCGCGCCTATCTTTTATTGTCTGAGTCTCATCTGCTCGACTTGCGCAAGCGATTCGCGGCAGCGTTATCAACGTGGAATGAGCGCTGGTTGAATGCGGATGGCGTTTTCCTCTCGCTTACCGAGCTTGCGAGGCACGTTCCTGGTTCAGACGTCGGTGGCCACTGGGCCCTGGAAGATGGCGAGCGGTGTTACGTGCAGGCTGTACTAGATAAAACGGCCTCATTCGAAACACTGTTTTATCGGTTTATAGATCCTGCGGCGCAGGCCCGGCGCCCCGGGATGACGTCTGCTGTCGCGACCGCCACGGCGCAGGCACTGCTCGCTGATTTGGTGATGACGTTTATCGGGGAGCAAGATAAAAGCCGTCTTTCGCCCGTCTGGCGGCGAGTGTCTGGGCCTACGGATCACGACGCGCTTGGCTACGGGGCTGTTGCAGCCAGCATTAGTGCCGGCGATGTTGTGATCGGGCTTTATTTTTCGGGCGTTGTCGTCGGAAATCTGCTGCCGCGGGCGATAAAAAAGAAGGGCCCGGCGCTAGTAAAGCCCTTGCAAGCCGTTGCTACGGCCCCGGTCAAATTGCGTGTGTGCCTCGAAGCGAGCCAAGGGCTAATGCTGTCAGAGTTGGAAAATCTATCTGTCGGCGACATCGTGTTGCTTGATCGCGAACCTGGCGAGGCATGGATGCTTACGGGGCCTGACGGCGTTGCCGTAGCGGCATGTGCACCGGGGCGAGTTGACTCTTATTACGCGGTCCACGTGCTGGGTCGCAACTGATTGTTTGAGGAGCGGTAATGTCTGAATCGAGTAGTGGCACATCGTCGTCGATTAAGCGCGTCGAAATGGCCGATTTATCGACGGAATCTAAACATGGCGGAGCCCCATTCCTGCAGCATCAAGTTGAATTGATCCGCGGGGTTAAAGTCCGTGCGTCTGTTGTGCTCGGTGAAGTTGAACTCAGCGTCGGAAAATTGCTCGATATGCGCGATGGCGAAGTGCTAAAGCTGGATCGTCTGATCGATCAGCCACTTGAAATGCTGCTGGACGGCAAGGTCGTTGCGCTCGGCGAATTGGTGGTGGTTGGCGACAATCTTGGCTTGCGGATTACAGAAATTGCGCAACGCTAAATAGGCCGAGGCAATTGCGTTGTCCGTCAATCCCTTTCGATGCCATCCCCCTTTTCCATGATGCCGAGTCTTATTTTCAAGGCCATATTGTGCATCGGGGTATGGCTTGCTGACGTTGGCGACTTGCCGGCACGAATTCCTCTGCAGTCTGTGGAGGCATCGCCAGCGACGTTCCGTCACGACGATCGGCGTCTTGGTCAAAAGCTATTTCTCGCGCTCGGCTTTCTGTCATTTGTCGCCGGTTGTGCATTCGTTGCGGTGAAATTGCAGAGGAATGGCGCGTTGCGCAAGCTGCCGACGAATGTATCGCGTCGAGCGGCGTGTCGCGTGTTGGACTTCAAACGCGTCACGGCAAAATTAATAATCGTAACGGTTGAGCTTCCAGATGGGGGCATTATCACGTTGGCGGACAATGGCAACACATTGAACATATTGAGCCGCACCGAGCCGAGTGTTTCTTCAGCCTCGCCGGTTGATGGGGCCAATCATGCTGCGTAAGTATGGGCGGCTATGCGTTTACGCATTCGCGATAATCGCGGCGCTTTTTGTCTGCGCTGGTGTTAATGCGGCAGATCTGAGTTTTCCTGGGGGCAGCGTATCGTTCTTGTCGGCGGGGAAAGATCAACCGCTTGCCGCACCCGTTAAAATCATTTTGTTCTTGACGGCGCTGAGCGTATTGCCAGCATTGTTGATTGCCGCCACTGCATTTACGCGAATCATCATCGTCTTGGCTATTCTTCGGCAGGCGATCGGCATGACATCGACGCCGCCCAATGCCGTGCTTATTAGTCTTGCGGTTTTTCTGACGCTTTTCACAATGACGCCGGTTCTTCAGCGCATTGATAGCGTTGCGGTTGAGCCCTATCTCGCAGAAAAAATTGGTGAACGCGAAGCGGTTGAGTTAGGGGTAGAGCCCTTAAAGCGTTTTCTGGTTGCACAAACACGCGATAAAGATATTGCATTGGTAATGGAACTTGCCCATCAGAAGCTACCAGATTCCATTTCTGAAATCGGCATTTTTCAGCTGATTCCCGCATTCATGCTCAGCGAGTTGCGCACGGCTTTCGAGATTGGGTTTGTCATCTATCTGCCGTTTATTCTGATCGACATGATTGTCGCGAGTGCACTCATGTCATTAGGAATGATCATGGTGCCGCCGTTGGCGATGTCCTTGCCACTTAAGATTTTGATGTTTGTGCTAATCGATGGCTGGGCGCTGATAACAGAAGCGCTGGTCAGAAGTTTTCAGCCCTGACGCTGGCGCAGCTGTATGAGTGCGGACACGTCCCATATCGCCGGTGAAACGAGCGCGGTTGCAACTGACGCGATTGACGCCGAAGAGCGAACACTTTGGGGACGTTGGCGTGCCGGCTCTGAACAAAGTGCGCGCGGTGAGCTGGTTGACCGCTATATGGATCTTGTGCGCATCCTGGCGGCAGAGGCCTACCGATCGGCAAATTTCGGTTACGTCGAATTTTCTGATTTAATGCAATTGGGTGCTGTTGGCTTGCTGGAATCGATTGATCGATTCGACCCTGCATTCGGCTCAAATTTTGCCGGTTATGCTCGAAAGCGGATTCGCGGCGCGATTTTAGACGGGCTCGAAAAACAGTCCGAACATCATTCGCAGAGCGCTTTCCGGCGACGCGTGCGTAAAGAGCGGACTGAATCCTTAGCCGATGGCGCAAAGGCGGATCATGGCAATTTGTTCTTGCAAATGGTTGAGATTGCGACAGGTCTCGCTGTGGGGCACATGCTCGAAGGTACGACGATGTATGTCGACCCCGATGCCGAAAAGAGAGCCTATAGCGATAATGGAGAGGTTTATGCGTCCGCTCAGTCCTTTCGCTATTTACTTTCTAAATTGCCGGTGGCACAAGCTAAAGTTCTAGAATCCCACTATTTGAATGGCATACAGTTTGACGAAATCGCAGCATTAATGGCGGTTTCAAAGGGCCGTATATCGCAGCTCCATTCGGAGGCAATTCGCGCACTGAGACGCCAGTTTCGTGCCCGCGGTGCGCTTAATCTAAGTATTTGAGTTTGACTCGTTCTTAATTTGTACGAGGAGTTTGTCTAGCTGTTCCGATAATTTTGGGTCGGCTGAAATCGATGCCTCCACATCGCGGATCAGATGGCCAAATTGGCCGTCAGTCAACAGGTCCTCACCGAGATCCCAGGCGAGTACCGATTCAAGAAATATTTGTCGTGCCCGCTTCTTTCCGCCAGCGGCCAGCAGATCGACGGATTTTAGCTCGCCGCCGATGCGCCGCTGCAATACTTCGGGGGCGACGGCCCGATTCGCTGTAAGTTCGGTATCGCCAGAGGTTCGAGTTGGGCTGGAGCCTGCCGCGCCCGACTTTCCCGTTCGTCCGGCGAGTTGGCTGCGTAAAGCCGCCAATAAGTCCGATGTGCCGTCTATTTTGGCCATTTTCGGTGTGCTCTATTACCAAAGGCGAACGCTGGCGACGAGGCCTAGTCGGCTTTTTCTGGCGCTTGTTGATAGTTACTAAGCAGCAAATGATTCGCGCTATTGCGGATGTCCTGATGCGAGGCTTCGCTATGCCCTGGAAGCGTTGCGAGGTGCCTCTCAACGTTGGCTTTAACGCGCTGCATGTCGTGCAGTAACGCGAGGTTGGCCTGTGCATAGCCAATGCCGCGGTCAAGTTCGCTAATTGCTTGGTGATACTCGCCCGCCGCGATCTGTAGCAATGCGCGCTTGAACGCGATGAGGTCATCGGCGCCAGGGGTTGAGTCGAGCATTGCCCAGCTTTCTTGAGCCGCTGCGACGTTGCCCAGGGTGTAGTGCACCAAGCCAAGCTGAAAATGGGCAGTGATCAGGGACGGGTCAAGATGAACTGCGCGCTCGATCATTTCAATCGCACGATCATACAGCCCGATTTCAGCGTATTCCGCGCCCAGCAAATAATTTGCCTTTGCATGATTGGGCGAATAAGCAATGGCCTCTTTCAGCTTTCTGATCGCCTCGTCGTGGCGCGCCGCCTGGCTATCAAGAACCGCGAGATGAAAGAGCTCGTCCGAGTCGAGGTTGCTGCTAGGCGAGGGCTGCACGGTTTCGAGGTCCATGGTGAGCTGATTCTAAAGACAAACAATAGCATTGCAGGTTACTCCTTTGCTTGAAAAGCGAAAGCCGAAGCTGCAATCGCGCAGCCGCCGTCGGCGCCGCACTTTGGCCGACGAACGGTCTAAACAAAAGTCTGAAAAATCAGGATAGGGCTTATGAGGGCAAAAAGGATGCGCAGCAAGAGCGGCGTGCCATGCCTATAGCAATCAGGGAAAAGGGTATGTCATCGATTATTGTCGGCAACGGCTTGGGTTTATTCGATAGCAGTCTGTCGCAGCTAAACGGCTTCGGCGGAACGGGGCGGGTTGCCGTGGGCGCGCAGGGGCGAGATGGCTCCCTGGTTAATGCGGCGACAGGCAATCTGGTGCTGCGTTCACAAGACGAGTTTATTGCCAGCATCGGCCTGGATACGCTGCTGACCCGGACCTACAACAGTCAAGGGCAGTTCGACGGCGACAATAATGATGGCTGGCGGCTCTCGGTCTACCGGAGCCTGGCACTGGCGGGCGGCACAGGCCCGATTACGCGGATAAGCGGCGACGGCCATCTTGCAACGTTCACCTATAACGCAGCTGAAAACCTGTGGCGAACCGATGAGGGCGAGGGCGCGGCGGATGTCATCCGGCAATCCGGCAGCAACTGGACTTATACCGAAGGCGGCACCGGCGCGAGCGAAACCTATGACGCCACTGGGCGGCTGTTATCGGCGAAAGACGCCGATGGCAATACCACCACCTACGGCTATACCGGCAACCTAATCACTTCGATCACCGATGCTTCGGGCCAAGTTACCACGCTGAGCTATAGCGGAAATAACCTGACGCAGATCAGCGTCCTTGGATTGAAGCCGGGAACCGCTACGGTCGGCGATCGCCAAACAATCACACGCGTTCGCTACAGCTATGACACCAGCAACCGCCTCACCAGCGTCACTGTTGATCTAACACCGAGCGACAACAGTATCGCCGACGGCAACGTTTTCACCACCAGCTACACCTACGATGGAACCAGCACGCGTGTCGCCAGCGTTAGCCAAACGGGCGGCGGGGCTCTGGCTATCACTTATCAGCTGGTCGGCAGTGACTACCGGGTCAAAACCCTAACTGATGGCGAAGGCCGCATTACCACGTTTAACTACGATACTGCGACACGACGCACCGATGTCATTGATCCGTTAGGCACCCTTACTCGTTATACCTACGACAGCCTGAACCGGCTCACGCGCGTCGACGTTCCGACGGCTGAGGGGGTTGCTGCCAACATCAGCTACGTCTATGACGCTGCCGGCAACGTCACCCAGGTGACTGACGGTGAAGGTCGCACTGTTACCTATCAGTACGATGCCCACGACAACCTGATTCTGAGCCGCGACGCGCAAGGCAATACGATCACGCGGACCTACGATAGTAACGATCTGCTGCTGAGCGAAACGCGCTACCAGACGCCAGATCCAGATGGCGCAGGCGCTGGACAACCTGGCGCGCCGTTGACCACGCGGTACGTGTACGACAGCGAGCAACATCTGCGTTTCATCGTCACCGCGGAAGGCCGCGTTAGCGAATATCGCTACGCCACCAATGGTCTACAAAACACTGCGATTCGCTATACCGGTGCGTTATACACAGGGAGCGGCTCCGCTGAGACGGATCTTTCCGCCTGGGTCAACAGTATCAACAAGAGTCTTAGCCAGCGCAGTGATAGCGGTTACGACCTCTCCGGCCAAATTAAAACTGTCACGACCTACAGTACGACGGATAGCAGCGGGGCCGGTAGCGGTACGCCGAGCGTTACGCAATACATCTACGACGTTAGTGGGCGGCTGCTGACGCGGATCGACCCGCGCGCCGCGGCTGGCGCCACCAGCGGTGCCTACGTCACGAGCTACGTCTACGATGGTCTCGATCGACTGACGCTGACGGTCGATGGCAGCGGCCGCACAACGCAAACGCAGTACGACAATGCTGGCAATCGCATCCTCACCACCGCCGCCAATGGCGTTGTTACGACGACGGTCAACAACAAAGTGGGCGATACGCTCAGCGTGTCGCGGAGCGGGCCCGGCAATCTGGCGCTGGGTACGACGGTCTACGCTTACGATGCCGACGGACGCCTGCGGATCGCAACTGACCCTACAGGCGCGAGAACGTTTTACCTCTATGACGAGCGCAGCCGCCAGGTTGGCGTCGTTAATGCGGAAGGCGAGCTGACCGAAACGGTTTACAACAAAGCCAGCCAGATTATCCGGACCATTCGCTACAGTGGCCGAGTTGATACCAGCATCTTGGTCGACGCGAATGGGAACCCAACCGGTGCCACGCTTGGGACACTGCGCGGTCAGAGCCCGCAATTGGCGCCGACGCTGGATCTCGACGCCAACAACAGCAATAGCGCCGGAACAGGCTATCTGGCCAGTTACACGGTGCGCGGGAACTACACCGCTATCGTCGATACCGATTTAACGATCGCCGATATCGACAGCGCCAATTTGACCTCGGCGACGATTACCCTCAACAGCCGCCCTGATGGCGCAGCGGAAAGCTTATCGATTACGCTGACCGGCACCCCGATCATTGGCAGCTACAACAGCAGCACAGGTCAATTGTTGCTGACTGGCAACGCGACGGTGGCGCAATACCAGCAAGTATTACGGACGCTCACCTACCGCAATACGTCGATCCCGACCACCAACGGCAATCGCTCGGTCAGCGTTAGCGTCAACGACGGCCAAGGCAATAGCAATGTCGCCACTGCAACGATCGGCGTTAGTATTGCCAACGTTGCGCCGGTGTTGGATCTCGACGCCAACAACAGTAATAGCGCCGGCACCAGTTATCAGGCGACCTACAACGTCCGCGGTAGCAATCTCGCCGTCGTCGACACTGACCTTTCGCTGATCGATTCCGACAACATCAATCTTGCCTCAGCAACAATCACGCTGAACAACCGCCTGGACGGCGCAGCGGAAAGCTTATCGATCACGCTAACCGGTACGCCAATTACCGGCAGCTACAACAGCAGCACCGGGCAATTGCTGCTCACCGGCAGCGCGACGGTGGCGCAGTACCAGCAAGTGCTGCGAACCTTGACCTACCGCAACAGCTCGGCACCGACCACCAACGCCAGCCGCACGATCAACATCTCAGTCAACGATGGCTTCGCGAATAGCAACGTCGCTGTTTCGACGATTGTGGTCAGCATTGCCAATGTCGCCCCGACACTGGATCTCGACGCTAACGGCAGCAATAGCACCGGCACCGGTTACCAAGCGAATTACACCGTGCGCGGCAATAATGTCGCGATCGTCGACACGGATTTATCCGTCGTTGATTCCGACAATCCAAATCTAAGCTCGGCGACGATCACGCTGAATAACCGTTTAGATGGCACAGCAGAAAGCTTGGCGATCACGCTGACCGGCACCCCGATCACCGGCAGCTACAACAGCAGTACCGGGCAGTTGCTACTTAGCGGCAACGCAACGGTGGCGCAGTACCAGCAAGTGCTACGAACGCTAACCTACCGCAATACTGCGATTCCAACGACCAACGCGAGTCGCACGGTCAGCATCAGCGTCAACGATGGTCAGGCCAGCAGCAACGTGGCGACATCAGCCGTCGTCGTCAATATTCCGAATGTTGCACCGACATTAGACCTCGACGCGAACGACAGCACCGCGACAGGTACCAGTTATCAGGTTAACTACACGACAGCGGCGTCAACGGTCGCGGCTGTCGATACAGATCTGACGGTTGCGGATGTCGATAGCGTAAATCTGACCTCGGCTTCCATTGTTCTCTATAACCGCCTAAATGGAACGAATGAAAGCCTGTCGATCACACTTACAGGCACGCCAATTACCGGTAGCTATAACGCTAGTACCGGCGAGCTTCTATTAACTGGGACAGCGACCGTTGCGCAGTACCAGCAAGTGCTGCGTACCCTGACCTACCGTAATGGCGCCACCATTTACTCGCAGTCGACGGATGCAACGCGGACGATTCTGATCTCCGTCAGTGATGGTCTGGTGAGCAGCGATGTGGCTTCTTCGTTTATAGATGTTAGCCGTTTCGGCAAGGGAGCCGGAACGTTTGCGACATTCGCGGCCGGCGTTGTAGACCCAGGAAACCGCACTAAGAGCTATTTTTACGACAGCGCTGGGCGCCTAGCGTACACGGTAGATGAAGAAGGTTACGTCACGAAATCGGTTTACGACGGCGCCGGACGTAAGACCAGCGACGTGCAATATGCCACTGCGCTGGCTTCAGTCCCAACCACCGGCAACGCTGCTGATGTATCCGTGGCCACCAACGCCAGCGACCGGACGACGCGCTATTTCTACGATGGCGATGGGCTGGCGCGCGGCACACTGGATTCGGGTGGCTACCTGACTGAGATCGTCTACGACAGCGCCGGTGAAGTCTCACGCACAATTCAGTATGCCACCGCAACCAACGCCAGCCTGCGCGCAAGCGGCACGCTGGACCAATTACGACCCGCCGCCAACGCTGCACAGGACCGCACGGATTACACGTTTTACGACGCGTCCGGCCAAATCAGCGGCCAAGTCGATGCGGCCGGCTACCTGACGGTATACCGCTACGATGTTGCGGGTAATCAGGTACAGAAAACGCGCTATCAGAACCCGGTGAGTTATGCCGGGCAGCCATTTGGATCGGCTTGGGTGCAAGGCTTCCAGACCGGCTACGACGGTTTAGGGCAAGACTTGATCAGCGGCTATGCCGCAGCAACGCCAACCACCTTCACAACTGACGGTGGCCAACTCGTGTTGCACACCGGGAGTAGCGCCGCCGCTGGGTGGGCATCGCTCGTTGGGACAAGAAACTATGCCCAGAGTGAAGGTGCAGTGTTCCGCTCCGAATTCGTCGCCCCGGCGGCAGGAAGTTCGGTTCGGTCCATTATTGCGATTTCCAATCTCGTGCCTTCTGGCGCCGGATATCGCAGGAACGCAGTCAACATCACCGGTAATTCGGCAGCCTGGCAGTCGGTAAATGGGGCTGCATCGCAGTCGGGTGCGGCGGTTTCGCTCACGCCGGGCAAGACCTACGTTGTCGAATTCACAACGACGGCATCCGGAACTGCGATATATCTGTCGGAAAAGGGCGGCCCTCGCGGTGGGGTTTTCAGTCACACCGATAGCGTTGCCGACTGGGGCTCAATTCGGTCGCAGCTCTGGGTATACCGTGCGCCGGGGTATGCCGAATCCTCACTTTCCATCGATAACGTCACCGAAACCACAGGCACCGCGAGCGATTTAATCGCAGCTGCCTCTGGTGCCAACGATCAGACGACGACGGTTCAGTACGACGCGCTCAACCGCGTGATTCAAGATGTTGACGCACAAGGCACGACTACAACGTATACCTACGATGCGCAAAGCGGCTATCTAACGTCGAGCACGCGCGCACAAGGCCAGCTGGATGCGCAGGGCGTTAGCGAAGCGCGTACCACCACAACTCGCTACGACGCGCTGGGCCGTGTTATTTCGACGATACAAGGGGAAGGCAGCGCCGCGCTGGTTGGGGCCAGCGATCCGAATGCCATCTTCAGTAGTTACGGCACGCAGTATAGCTATGACCTCGCGGGCCGCCGGGTTAGCAGTACCGATGCCAACGGCAGAACCACCTACTACTATTACGACGGCGACAATAATCTACGGTATACCGTCAACGCTGCCGGCGAAGTCAGCGAAACTCAGTACGACGCATTTGGTGAAACGATCGCCAGCATCGCCTACGCGCAGCGCATCAGCACTGCGAGCCTTAAGGGGGGCTTGATCAGCGGCGACAGCACCTTCACCACACGGGTTAATGCCACTGCATTCCAAACCGACGCCAACAACCGCACCACCGCATATGACTATGCCGACAAACGCGGTTTACTGACCCAAACAATAGACGCCGCGGGCTATCTCACGCAGCGGATTTATGATGCGTTTGGCGCGCTGCAGACCCAGACCCAAGACGTCGGTGCGACACCCGGCGCCGTGCTCCGCAGCGATCAATACAGCTACGACGCCCGCGGGCTCACGCTACAGAGCGTCACCGACAGCGGCGGTCTGGCGCTGACGAGCAAGGTTCTGCAATACGATGCTTTTGGTCGGGCACTGCAAACGCAAGACGCCAATGGCGGTACTCGCTCGACGGCATATGACCGGCTCGGCCGCGTTGTCACCGTCACCGACGCTCTCGGTCAAAGCGCTACGACCACGTATGACGCCTTCGACAATGTCCTAAGCCAGACCGACCGTAACGGCCAGACCACCCGGTACGCCTATAGCGACACCGGCCGCAGTATTACCGTCACGACGCCGGAAGGCATCGTCACCATCAGAAAGAGCAACCGCTACGGCCAGACGATTGCAGTCACCGACGGCGAAAACAACACCACCACCTATCGCTACGATAAGGACGGCCGGTTGACGCACAGCACGGACGCGCTGGGCAACGATAGTGAAAGTCAATACGACAAAGCGGGTCTGCTGCTGGCGACGTTTGACGCCCGGCGTGTGCAAACCACCTACGCCTACGATGCGGTAAATCGCGTCCTGACGCGGACACAAGACCCGAGTGGACTAAATCTAATTACGCGCTACGACTACAGCGCGTTTGGCGACACGATTAAAGTCACAGACGCTAACAATGTTGTGACGGAGACTGTTTACAATCGAAAAAGTCAGGCGCTGTATGTCATCGTCGATACCGTCGCGCGTAACAGCGCTTCTCCAGCGTTGAATATTGCAACGGCCTACACCTACGACGCAGAAGGCCGGAACCTAAGCGTCGCCGAGGGCATTACCGCAACCGGCAGCAGCGGTAGTTTCGTCGTTAATTCGGCGTCCGCGCTACGGACGACACAGTACAGCTACGATAAAGCGGGCCGGCGTATCACCACCATCGCCGACGCCGGAGTTGGTCGGCTCAATATCACCACCGGCTACGCCTACGACAAAAACAATAATCTCATCCGTAGCACGGACGCCAAGGGCAATATCACGCGTTATTTTTATGACGCAAACGGCCGGCAGACCTATACGGTTAATGCGCTAGGCGGTGTCGTTGAAACTCGATATGACGGCGAAGGGCGGGCAATTCGTAATATTGCGTATGCCAATACCATCACGCCCGCGAGCTTAAACGATGGCTCCACTTCAGCCAACGTAACTGCGCTTATCAGCGTCAACGCGAGTCGCGACCGCAGTACGCGGCAGGTCTATGATCGCGACGGCCGGCTGGCCTATACCATCAACGCACTTGGTGCGGTCACCAGCTACCAATACGACGACAATGGCCGTGTCATCGATACCGTTCGCTATGCCACCGCACTCGATTCGACTCAGCTTGCGGCACTGGGAGCGGCGCCGAATGCTGCGGCGCTTGCCGCTCGGTTCGGTGAAGGTCTCGGTAATACCCTGCAGCCCGGGCAATCGTTGCTTCCTGGGCAAAGCATTTATTCTGCCGGCGGCGCCTACCGGTTGACCTACCAGACGGACGGGAATCTCGTTCTCTATTCGAGCACCAACCAAGCGATTTGGAACTCGGGAACCAATGGCACCACGCCTGGCTCTGCTGTTTATCAAGCTGACGGCAATCTTGTTGTCTACAACCAGCAAGGACAGGCTGTCTGGGCAACTTCGACGTATCCGTATGGCGCCGGTCAGCTACAGGTGCGGGAAGATGGCAATATCGTCATCACTGGAAGTAACGGCAACGCGGCATGGACCAGCAACGCCGCCAACACCAACTACATACCCGCCGACCAGCACACACGGAACAGCTACGACGCAGCGGGCCGCTTAACGCAGACGATTGATGCGGAGGGCTATAGCGAGCGTTACAGCTACGACGCGGCCGGTAACCGGACGAGCTTAACCAACAAAAACGGTAGCACGACGACGTATATCTACGATGCAGCCAATCGCCTGATCGAGCAGGATGCGCCGCCGGTATATGTGTATAGCGGGACCTCCGGGACCCCAAGTCTAGTCTCTCAGAAGACGCGGCTTGTCTATGACGGCCTCGGGAATATCATTGTTCGAGTTGAAAATTTTGGCGATCCAGTAAATAGCCGCGTCTCGCGTTATTTCTACGACGCGCTCGGGAATCAGACGCGCGTCGACAATGACTCAGTTTACGTGCTGGGAGCCACGACCTACGGCAAACAGCTAGGCGTTTATGATCCAACCGGCGATGCCGCAAACGGCTACGGGAGTGATCGAACTAAATTTGAGATCAATTCTACGATCGTGCGTAGCTTCACCTGGTACGACGCACTTGGAAATGCCGTTGTTGGTGGCAATGCAGGCGATAACGTAGCAGGGGTCTACACCTATAAGCTGTACGACGCGAATGGCCGCTTGAGCTACGAGGTTGACGGTCAGCGGCAAGTCACCGCCTATGCGTACGATGCCAACGGCAACGTGTTGAGTCTCCGGCGTTACTCCGGCGCTATTAGCGAAACCGCGGAAAGTAGCGCGGGGGCCAATGACTCGTTACAGGCACTGGAAGCAGCGATTCGGCAGGGGATAAACACTGGCGCCGCAGTTCGGGGCCTAGCGCTAGCTGCCTCCGCACGCGTCGCCACTTTGGTCGCGACGCTCAGTACCAGCGGCTCGCGGCTGATCAGCACGACGTACGACGCGCTCGACCGCAAAACGCAAGTTGTGCAGCCAACGGTTGACTACTACCTGCCGGCCGCCGATGGCAGCGTGGTCTCCGGCAGCGGTGCGCCAACTACAACCTACACCTACGATACGTTTAGCGAATTAACCGCGCAACGCGATCTGCGCAACCCGCAGGCCGGGCAGTGGATCACCACTTACTTCGGGTATGACGCTGCAGGCCGACAAACAGACCAGCTTGATGCACTTGGCTACTACACCAAAAGCAGCTACGACGCCCAAGGCCGCCTGAGCCAAACCACGCAGTACGCCAAAGCCCAGACGATCGGGCTTGATGGCACCGGCAACCCTGCGTTTGCCAGCTTCAATCCACTGACCACCGCACCGTCGGCAAATGATCCGGCGGGTTATGACCGCGTCACCCAATACGGCTACGACCGGCTTGATCGGCTGACCAGCGAAACCCGGCACAACATTCGTAGCTATACGCTTGATGCCAGCTTCAACCCGGTGCTGAACACGGGGGATGCAACCCGCCGTACCGCGTATGACGGCGTTGGCAACGTCATCTCGACGACAGACGCACAAGGCGCCACGACGGTCAATTACTACGATGCCCTCGGCCGCCTTATCGGCGTGCAAGCGCCATCACGCAGCAATACTGTCGACTACAGCCGCATCTCCATTCGTTCGGTCAATGCCACGGCAACGCTGGCCAGCACGAGCGCAATTTCAGTTCAGTACGATAGCCTGCGTCTTTGGGGCGCTGGCGACGCTAGAATCACCGTCACCTATGAGTCGGACTACACCGCCTATACCTACGAATACGAATACGACCCTGAATTCAATACCACGCGCACGATCGCAATTCCGTATACCGCGCACGGTACCTTTACAACGAGCGTGCAGCGAATTGCGGGCGAAAGCGATACCGGCGCCACGCTAACGCTGCCGGGTGATCGTACAAACGTCGTGATTCGCAGTCTTAAAGTGGAGAAGTCGGTTAACGGTAGTTTCATCACCGTGCACGACACCACGCAGGTGGGGTATCAGCCGCGTCTCGAACTCAGCAAGCTGCCCAGTACCGTCGCCAATCTTACGTTTGGATATCGAACGGCGGGCTCCACCGGCGCATTCACGGCGCTTACGGCAACAAAGACCGGTGAGGTCTGGTTTGTCCCGTATTCAGCGCTCGCTGCCGGCAACTACGAATACCAGCTGACCGCTACCAATAGCAGCGGTGGCGCAGTCGATTTGACCGGCGTCGGCGGGCCTGGCACTGCCCCCGGCAGCATCAACACGTTTACTAGCACCATTACCGTAAGCCGCCCGGCGGGCAGCCCGTCGACGATCACGTCTGGCAGTACTGCTGCCACGCAAACGCCGCTAACCGTGTTTCGCTACGATGCGCTCGGTAACCAGCTGGCGCAGATCCGCTTCGCCTCGCCGAATGTTCCGCCGCCCAGCGCCAGCGGTGTGCTACCGGCAGGGCAGGACACGGCCAACGACCAGTACACCTACTACGCGTACGATATTCTCGGGCGCGTGATTCAGACCACCGACGCCGCAGGCAAAGTCGAATCACAGTCTTATGACATCTTCGGCCGCGTCGCCCGCACTTGGCGCACGGTGACCGACGCCCTCAACCAAACGCATCAGCAGCTGCAGCTTTACCAATACGACCGCGTTGGTCAGCAGACCGATCAATTCGCGGTTGACGGCGCCTCCTCCGGCGTGGCCCTGGGCACGCACACTTCGGCCACTTTCAACGCCTTCGGCGAGCAGATTAGTCGTAGCGTCTCGCGCCAAACCGCCAGCGGCAGCCAAGCCGTCGTCACTGCGCTGGGCGGCGAATTTTATGACTACGATGCCGATGGCCGGCTATGGCAGACCAATGCCGATGGCGTCACCAAGGCCTATCGCTACGATTTGCAAGGCCACGTTACGCAGGAAGCGCTGATCAGCGGCACGGCATCGGCCGGCGGCAACCAGTCGCCGATCGCGGCGCGTCTCAGTGCGCCGTCGAATATCGCTGGCGCCACTGCGATACGAACTGATACTACTTACGACCTGCTCGGCCGCGCCATCGTCCGGCGCGACCCATATTTCGACCAAGGAATCCTCGTGCCCGGCGCTGGCACAGGTGTCGGCATCACGACAGTCAGTGCGGCAACGGTCAACAGCTTCAGCTCGACAGCGGGCAGTACCACAATCAACGAGCCGGGTGCCCCGCCCGAGACCGACTACTTCGTCGACAACAGCGTCACGCTAAGCTGGGCCTCGTTATCGGCACTTGGCGGCGGCGGGGTGCGTGTCTACATCAATTACACCACTGTCGGCGGCGCTACCGGCACCTACCAAGCTGACCTCGCGTCGGCCTCGGCGGTCAGCGGCGCGACGGTGACTTGGAAGACGTATCAATACTCCAGCACGGCCAATAACAATGGCCGAATCGCCACAATCACAGGCATTCGGGTCGATAAGCAGGTCGGAAGCGATTACCAATTCGTTCGCGCCAGCGGCGTCAGCGGCACAACCACGGTTGGGGTTTCCCTGCCCACGCTGGTTGCCACCTCGATCAAATTCGCAACGCTGTACTACCGTCTCGGAACCACCGGCGCTTACAGCGGCGCCAGCACCACGGCGCGCGCTTCCGGCGGGGTCACGGCCGCACTGCCGGGTAGTCTCGCCAACGGCACCTATAATTACTATTTCGACACCGAAGAAACCGCGTCCGATTTCCCGGTCGCGGCAGGCGAGCGCTGGTCCGGCACGTTTACTGTCAGCGGCGGTGTCGTCACCAGCTTCGGCGCGCCGAGCGCAACAACCGAGCGCCTGCAGGCGGTGCATACGCAAACGGTGGATCGCTGGGGCAACACGCTCACCGTTGCCGATCCCCGCAACGCCGCGTACGTTACCCGCTACCGCTATAACGACCAAAATCAAGTCGAGCAGACCACGCAGCCAAACGTCGAAGTCTGGAACGAAGACACCACGCACCTCAGTGCTGCGCCGGTTAGCACCGCTTACTACGACAACCTCGGTCGCGTCATCGCCACCACCGACGCCAACAACCACACGGCGCGGCGGATTTACGATACCGCTGGCAACCTAGTCGAAGAGCGTCGTGCCGATGCCAGCCGCTGGACCTACGCCTACGACACACTCGGCCGGCAAGTGCAGGAAGGCGATGGCGTGGGGCTGGCAACGACCAAGACTTACGACAAACTCGATCGCCTGATCAAGACTCAGCAGAACGGCTACACCGTCAGCAATCAGCAATTCGCGACCTTTACTTACGATGAACTCGGCAACCGCACCAGCGTTGGCAATGCGCTCGGCGAAACAACGCGCTACGTCTACGATAGTCGCGGCCGCTTAATCCAGCAGCTGACGCCGCTGTGGAGCACGGTGGACGCCGCCCACAGCAACCTTAAAACCACCTACGCCTACGACGATTTTGGCCGTAAAATCAGCGAAACCAACGGCCTCAACGCCAGCCAGACCTGGACTTATGACTACTTCGGTCGGGCCATCGGCCACACCGATGTCGCCGGTTCGGCCAGCACCTATCGGTACGACGCCTACGGTCGTTTGTCACAGCAAACCAACAGCGCGGTCAGCCAAACGCTCAGCAACGCCGGCAGCACCACCACGGTGAGCACCGATGGCGAAAACCTCGTTTACACCTACTACGCCAACGGTGCGCTACAAAGCATCACCGACAGCAACCCCAGCGTTGGCGTCAACACCCGGATCACCGAATACCGGTACGACCTCAGCGGTAACCGGATCGAAGAAATCTACCGCGACGCCACCAGCGGCATTCGCTACCAAGATGCACATAGTTATTACGACGCCGCCGGCCGCCTAGAACGGGTGCGAGACCTCCACACGGCGGTGACCTACGGCTACGATGCTGTTGGCAACCGCAGCCGCGTGTACAGCCAAAACGCCCCCGTGAACGCCACGGATACCATCGGCGTCACGCAAGACCGCTGGTACCGATACGATGCCCTAAACCGCATCGTCCTCGCTGGCGCCAGCAAGGGCAGCGGCAACACGCTCTATGGCGGCAGCCTGATCGGCTACGATGGCAACGGCAACCGCGCTTTCGCCCAGGAAGGCGCTTATTACAACCAATACGAATACACCCCGGATCACCAGATCAGCGGCATCTACCGCGCCACGCTGAGCAGCGGCGGCACCCGCGTTGCGCTCGAACTCCGCAGCTACGACCAAGCGGGCCGCACCGTGCTAGACGTCACCTCAACCTATCCAGTCGGCAGCAATACCGCCACCAGCAGCAGCCGGCGTCAGCTTTTCTACAACCACAACGGCCAGCTGATCACCCAGCTCTCGGACAAATCCACGAACGGCGGCGCCTATCTGGCGGACTCGCGCGTGCGTTACGCCAGCTCCAGCGCCAGCCTAACGCCGGCCACCACCTCGGTTGCGGATGACCTTGGCAACTACAACGCCGTCGGCCTCGCCACCCAGTACACCGTTGAAGTCAACACCGATACCACCGCCGCCTACAACTACACCAACACCTATAAGTACGACTACGTCGGCTTCGGCGGCAGCTATCGCGAAGCCCGGCAGCAAGCCAGCATCACGCTCCCTGGGTACACCGCCGGCACCACAACCACGACGTTTGACAGCCACGGCAACGCGATCCAGATCGACAACCCGAACGGCGAGCCGAAAAGCCAGCGCTTGATCGTCGACGCCCAAGGCCGGATTCTGCACAAAGACGTCACCAAGAAAGACAACAGCGTCGTCCACCAAGACTACGCCTACGTCAACGGCAACCCGATCGGCAGCAACGGCGACGCCGAAAGCAGCACCTATGACTACAACTACACGCCGATTTCGGACCAATACCCGGCCAGCAATCCGGGCCAGTACATCGTCCAAAGCAGCAGCGAAACCCTGCAGGGCATCGCCCAAAGCGTCTTCGGCGACGCCAACCTCTGGTACCTGATCGCCGACGCCAACGGCCTCAGCGCGGGCGCCACGCTCGTCGCCGGCCAAGCGCTGACGATCCCGAATCAAGTCAGCAACCTCCACAACGACGCCAACACCTTCCGGCCGTACCAGCCAAACGAAATCATTGGCGATACCACAGCGGCGGTAAAGGCACCGCCGCCGCCCAAGCTCAAGAGCGGCTTGCTCGCCAACATACTCGCGATCGTTGTCGCGGTCGCCGTGACAACCGTCTTGACCGGAGGGTCTGGCGGGCTGCTTGCACCGGTAGCAGGCGCCATTGGTGCTGCCGCCGGCGATGTCGTTCGGCAAGACACGCTGCTGATCGCCAATGGGCAATTCAATTTCGGAAAATTCGCGCTGTATTCTTTGTTGGGGGATCCGCGCCTCGCCCAGGAGGAGGCAAGCGATGGCCAATATAACTTCGGCAGCACGGTAATCGCTGCCGGCGCAGGAGCAGTATCTGCTGGCGTTGGTGGCGCGGTTGGCGCCGGCTCATTTGGCGGAGCTGTTGCAGGCGGGCTTGCCGCCAACGCATTCACTCAGGCTGCCAATATCGCCCTAGGACGACAGCGTGGATTCTCCTTCGGTAGCCTCGCAGCTGCCGGCATTGGTGCGGCGCTTTCCGCGGGTATCAACACCCTCTCTGGCGGCGGGGGCACCTCGGCAACCGGTGGTGGCTCTGGGGCCCAAGCGTTTAGCTTTGGAGCCCTTGTTCGGGACACCCTCCTGTATTTTGGCAGCGGCGTCATTACCAACGAAGTACAAATTTTGGTCGAGGGCAACGGTAAGCTGAACTTCGCGAGCATCGCCGCTGATAGCTTTGGCAATGCGTTGGGAAATGCTATCGCCGGGGAGATTAGATTCCGGTCTGTACGCGACAGCCTTTCCGAGTCGGCGAAATCAACTTATGACGATTACATCGCCGGAGGAAGTAGCCGAGATGAGGCCTTGTCTGCAGCACAGGGAACTGATCAGCAGATTACGCGACTCTCCGCTCGTTATGCTAATGGGTTGGGGAGCGGGTTGACCCAAGCAGCGTCCGATCGTTATTCGTCGGTATTTACCGGGCAGCGTTACGAAGTTGCAGATTCCGGGCAGATTGTCTCGGACGCTGGGTATTCCTATGGCGATCAAGGGGATTCATCGGCCCTATCGGCAGCCTCGAAAGCAAATGGTTTAATTACTTCTGGCGGGGTGGACTTGGACGTCATCACGTCGTCGCCTAGCGACGACCCGATTCCTGACGGGTATGGCCCTGCTGGGTACTACAAAGATAGCAGCGGCAACGAGCATCTGACGTACTATAAGCTGCCGAATAATGGCCCTGAACTGACATTTGTAGGAGCGCTGGGCTTAGCCGCCAGAAGAGAAGCGCCGTTATTGGCGCGCGTCGCTGCCAGCGAAGCTCTGGCACTCACTGTGCCCGGTATCGGTGAAATTGCAGATGCATTTGGTACGCTCGCTTTGGGCGGATTTTTACTTTATGAAGGCAGCAAACTTTATCTCAATTCAAAGCAATATAGTCTGATCGATACGACCTTTAGCAATGGCATAACGACGACGACATTGCCGATTGGGCCTGAGCTGCCTGGCATCGGCGGGTTTCAGATTGATCCAGACGCGGGAAAGCCGATAAGATTGAGCGCGCCAATTGGGCCGCAGCTGCCAAATCGATTCGAAGGGGCGCCGATTACGGTATCGGGAATTACGATAACTGATTCTCCGATTGATAGCGGGGTTAATCTACCGCCTGTAATTGTCAGCCAAAGTAACAATGATCTCATTGGGGATTTATCTGAAATACCCTCAATAGAAAAGAGGGTTGATTTTCAAAATAAGATTAGCCCGCAGAAACAGAGTCGACATCTGCTTGGAACTGCAGGTTACGATAAATCTTATCTAGACTCCATCAAGGATGCACAGGCCGTACTTGATGCTTATTTGTCTGGAAATTATGAATTCATTCGGCAAGATGTGCGCAAAGTGTCGGTCGAGATTAGGGTGCCCAGCGTAACGGGTGTGTACATTAATCGCGGCAATCCTAATGGGCGGCCCGATTTGTCGGTTCCGACAAACATATTTGAGATTCAGGGGAGGTCCCCTAAAGTTATTCCTATTAATCCCGCTAAGGGGTCACGCTAGGTGGAGATAAAAATGGAAATGAATGTCGGTCTTCTTTATAGATCTTTTCAGCGAGCATTATTATTGAATATTCCTGAGGGCGTAAAAGTAATATCATTTGAACAAATAAATCCAAAAAAAATAGAAATGTGGGTTGTTTCTAATCGGGAGCTCGATGAAGAGGGGCGTGATCATTTATTTTCAGCCGCAGTAGAAGTCGAAGGAGATTTCCATGACGATACAGTATGCGATGTTCATTTCTTCGTGAGCTCAGAGGTATTCAGCCATGTCCCCAAGCTTAAAAATGTCGCTTTTGCAATGGCTGATCCCGGAACTTGATCGCGCGTAAAACCGAAAACCGGGGTCGGTAAACCGGGGTCCGGTAAACCGGGGTCGGAGTGAAATAAACGCACGAACGGCGGCGCCTATCTGGCGGACTCGCGCGTGCGCTATTCCAGCTCCAGCGCCAGCCTAACGCCGGCCACCACCTCGGTTGCGGATGACCTTGGCAACTACAACGCTGTCGGGCTCGCGACCCAGTACACCGTTGAAGTCAACACCGATACCACCGCCGCCTACAACTACACCAACACCTATAAGTACGACTACGTCGGCTTCGGCGGCAGCTATCGCGAAGCCCGGCAGCAAGCCAGCATCACGCTCCCTGGGTACACCGCCGGCACCACAACCACGACGTTTGACAGCCACGGCAACGCGATCCAGATCGACAACCCGAACGGCGAGCCGAAAAGCCAGCGCTTGATCGTCGACGCCCAAGGCCGGATTCTGCACAAAGACGTCACCAAGAAAGACAACAGCGTCGTCCACCAAGACTACGCCTACGTCAACGGCAACCCGATCGGCAGCAACGGCGACGCCGAAAGCAGCACCTATGACTACAACTACACGCCGATTTCGGACCAATACCCGGCCAGCAATCCGGGCCAGTACATCGTCCAAAGCAGCGGCGAAACCCTGCAGGGCATCGCCCAAAGCGTCTTCGGCGACGCCAACCTCTGGTACCTGATCGCCGACGCCAACGGCCTCAGCGCGGGCGCTACACTCGTCGCCGGCCAAGCGCTGACGATCCCGAATCAAGTCAGCAACCTCCACAACGACGCCAACACCTTCCGGCCGTACCAGCCGAACGAAATCATTGGCGATACCACAGCGGCGGTAAAGGCGCCGCCGCCGCCGAGTCATAAGAGCAATATTTTTGCGACGATTTTGATTGCGGTTGTTGTGGTGGTTGCGACGGCCTTTACGGCAGGTGCCGCTGCTGCAGCCCTTGGGCCGGTACTCGGCCCCACGCTCGGCACACTGGCGGGGGCGGCCATTGGCGGGGCCATTGGCTCCGCGGCCGGGCAAGCCGTAGGGATTGGTTTGGGCGTGCAAAGCAGCTTTTCGTTTTCGCAGGTTGCCATTGGTGCTCTGACCCAGGTCGCGACCGTCGGCATCGGCTTAGGGATCGATGAGCTGAGTCAGGTCGGCGCTTTCGGCAACCAAGCGCAGGCTGCACAAAATGCGGCTGTAGCTGCCCGCGGAGCCAGCGCCGGCTCCCAACTGGCGAACAACGCTACAACGCTGGCGAGAGCAGTGCCTGCCGGTGTGCGCTTCGCGCAAGGCGCTCTGCAGGGTTTGGTAACGTCGGTAGCGGGGCAAGGCATCAACATCGCCCTGGGTCAGCAAAAAAGCTTCTCGTTTGCCGGCGTGGCCGCTTCGGCGATCACCAGCGGCATCGGCTCCAGCCTGGGCGAGAATGATCCGCTGCGCCGAATTCCAGGTAGCAACAACCCAGGCCTCAGCTTCAGTGGCGTTGCGGCGGCATCCCTGCGTAACACCGCTTATGGCGTGCTTAACCGGTCAATTACCGTCGCGCTTGAAGGGCATGGCAAGATTAATGTCGCCAATATTGCCGCTGATGGGTTTGGCAATGCGTTGGGGAATGCGGTTGTTGGTGAGATTCGGCAAAGCGATCTTGAGCAGAAGCAACGCGTCGCGAACCTTCAGCAGGAACTGACGCAAGAAGAGGATCAGCGGCGAGTCGATGGTTTACAGCGCGAGCTAGCTGCGGAAGAAGACCAACGAAACGTTGCAGGCTTGCAACGCGAGCTAGGCGACGAAGAGCGCCAGCGCACAGAAACGGCCTACTACGACTCTTTCGATCGTGGCGTTCCCTACAACGCCAATGCTGATGGATCGCCAACGACGGCGTTGAGTCCGAGTACGACAGCGGCAAACCGGCAGGTAGCCGAGCTCAATCGGAGGCAGGCACCTTCTCTGGCTCAGTTAGCCACACAAGGATCGCAACCTTACGTTGATGATGGATTCCGGTTCTATAGCGACCCCGGAACGAATCGGCCGGTGACTCTCGGCGGCCAGGATGCATTCGACGCAGCTTCCGCTATTGCTGGCGTTCCCAATCTGCCACGGATCGGCGAATATCTTGACGAGCAATACCAAGCCTTCATCCGCAATCCAACTGTCGTGCGCACGCTGGGCGCACTGGGCTTGGTCGGCGGCACGATCCAGGCAGGAACGGCTGGTGCCGCTGCGGTGCTGACGTCTGAAACCGGGATCGGCGCTGTGGGCTTTGGCATCGTTTCCGGAGTAGGTGTAGACGAGGCACAGGCTGGCTTGCGCCAGCTCATCAGCGGTCAATACGTGACGCCGGTGGGCGTGCAATTACTGGAAAGGGCCGGTATCAGTCCGACGGCAGCTTCCCTCACTTACGGTGCTGCAGGATTGGTCGGTGGTATTGGTGCGGCGCTATCGCTAGAAGGCTTGGTACCCGCCGCGGCTCGTGCTTCGACAGCTGAAGCTAGTGGTTTCCCCAATCGGATCTACTCAGCCCGCGTGCTGATTCGCAGCGCAGAGGAGCCTGGTCCAGCGCATAACTTCCCATTGTCATTTGATGAGGCAATTCGCACTTATGGGGCAGCTACATACGGAAGCGACGGGTATGTTCAATATAATTTAGAAGGCACGTTGACGCTCCCTCAGAAGCCGATTTTCGCTGTGCCAGGAACTCCGGCATATGAAGGAGCTGGCAAGAGCATTGCTATAGGACTGGACGTAATTCCCGCGCGGGTCCCGCCTATAATTGGCTATACGCCCCCACGCGTAATTGCCGGAACGTATGAGCTGGGTGTGTTTCCATCCGCGTCAGGGAGAACAGAGGTTGTTGCTCACAGATTCTTTAGGCCGAACTGACTATGATTAAATTTTATAAGAATTTTGAATGCGACTATTCAATTGACGTTTTATCGGAGATTCCTTCTGGGGTAAGAGCCTTTTGCTTTCCGGGAGCAGTGGAGGGCGGATACGTCGAGGGAGTGACAGTTTCAATTATTCCAAGGGCTGATTCGAATCAGTCCTGGATTGGAACATTCGCTAATGGGCAACTTTCTCCCCGTGCAGTTAGCTATGTAGGGGCATGTCCTGATCCGGAGCAGCTTTGCGTTATAGCAAAGGGTGATGGCTACATAGTTAATGTCGTACGTCCGGCTGAATACGTTGAAGTACCAATAATGCCAATTATGGGTGTCACCATAAGCCAAGAGCATGAATTATTGTTGATGCATTCGTTTGATCGAGTAATCGCTTGGGGGAAGAGCGGATTGTCTTGGAAGACACAGCCAATATCCTTTGACGGAGTCAGATTTCTAGGGATAAATGGGGACATTTTAAGAGTGGAGGTCTTGGATGTGCCGGCAAAACGAACTGTTATTGCATCCATTGATTTAAAGTCTGGTTCAACTGAAGGTGGAGCGCGGTAGCAACGATGTTTCGTCAAGGGACGCACTGATTTATTCGTAACTGTACAATGTTTGAAGAAAACCGGGGTCGGAAAACCGGGGTCGGAGTGAAATAAACGCACGAACGGCGGCGCCTATCTGGCGGACTCGCGCGTGCGCTATTCCAGCTCCAGCGCCAGCCTAACGCCGGCCACCACCTCGGTTGCGGATGACCTTGGCAACTACAACGCTGTCGGGCTCGCGACCCAGTACACCGTTGAAGTCAACACCGATACCACCGCCGCCTACAACTACACCAACACCTATAAGTACGACTACGTCGGCTTCGGCGGCAGCTATCGCGAAGCCCGGCAGCAAGCCAGCATCACGCTCCCTGGGTACACCGCCGGCACCACAACCACGACGTTTGACAGCCACGGCAACGCGATCCAGATCGACAACCCGAACGGCGAGCCGAAAAGCCAGCGCTTGATCGTCGACGCCCAAGGCCGGATTCTGCACAAAGACGTCACCAAGAAAGACAACAGCGTCGTCCACCAAGACTACGCCTACGTCAACGGCAACCCGATCGGCAGCAACGGCGACGCCGAAAGCAGCACCTATGACTACAACTACACGCCGATTTCGGACCAATACCCGGCCAGCAATCCGGGCCAGTACATCGTCCAAAGCAGCAGCGAAACCCTGCAGGGCATCGCCCAAAGCGTCTTCGGCGACGCCAACCTCTGGTACCTGATCGCCGACGCCAACGGCCTCAGCGCGGGCGCCACGCTCGTCGCCGGCCAAGCGCTGACGATCCCGAATCAAGTCAGCAACCTCCACAACGACGCCAACACCTTCCGGCCGTACCAGCCAAACGAAATCATTGGCGATACCACAGCGGCGGTAAAGGCACCGCCGCCGCCGAGTCATAAGAGCAATATTTTTGCGACGATTTTGATTGCGGTTGTGGTGGTGGTTGCGACGGTGTTTACTGCTGGGGCGGCGGCGGTAGCGCTTGGTGCGGTTGCCGGGACGACGCTGGGGACGGCCTCACTCGCTACGATTGCCGGCGCTGGTATCGCAGCGGCATCCGGCGCTGCGGGCTCCATTGGAGTCGCCGTCGCCGCCGCCGCAATCGGCGGCGCGGTCGGCTCTGCAGTAGGGCAAGCTGTTGGAATTGGTCTAGGCGTCCAGCACGGGTTTTCGTTTTCTCAAGTTGCAATCGGCGGCCTCACGGCGGCGGCGACCGCCGGTATCGGTGCAGGCATTGGCGAAGTCGCAAAAGGGACCGCGTTGGCGGCTACCAGCGGTCCGGGTGCCTTTGCCCGTGGCGCACTCACCGGCGCGCTCAATTCTGCCAGTAGCCAAGGCATCAACATCGCCCTGGGTCAGCAAAAAAGCTTCTCGTTTGCCGGCGTGGCCGCTTCGGCGATCACCAGCGGCATCGGCTCTAGCCTGGGCGAGAATGATCCGCTGCGCCGAATTCCAGGTAGCAACAACCCAGGCCTTAGCTTCAGTGGCGTTGCGGCGGCATCTCTGCGTAACACCGCTTATGGCGTGCTTAACCGGTCAATTACCGTCGCGCTTGAAGGGCATGGCAAGATTAATGTCGCCAATATCGCCGCTGATGGGTTTGGCAATGCGTTGGGGAATGCGATTGTTGGGGAGATTCAATTAGCGGGGCTTCCCAAAGAGGTTAGAAATTTAGACGCGCGTGATCGCGCCGAATATTCGCGCTTAGCCCAGCAGTTGGGTCAGGATTCAAACGGCGCTTCAGCGAATCCGACGTTGTTGAAGATTATTGCGTCAAGGCGCGGCGAAGTTGATCCAGCCGAACAGGCGTCGCTCGTGTCGGATTTCTTGTCTCAAAAAGGTGCAGATGAAGAGCAAATTGCATCAGTCCTCAAAACGCTACGCCAAAATTACATCTTGCCACTCGATACGGATGTATCCGCGGCTGAGCGTTCGGCGCCCGATAATCAATCCACGGGGACGTCCGACCTCGGCCGGATTTCAATTGATGGCAATTTCACCGGCCCAGGCGGCAGTTTTGGGCAAGACCTAGACGCCCTTCAAATTGGAGCCGGGCGGATATTTGAAAGTGTGGGGGTAGCGATTGAGGACAATCCGCTAGCAAAATACACGTTAATTGGGCTTGACATCGCTTCTGGCCCCGCACTTTATGCGCTCAGGGAGACGATATCGGCGTCGCCGATCGGGGAATTCCAGCGCGGGCTGGAAGACAGGGCAGCAAATTTCTTTGCGGCTCGGCTTGAAGACAAAGGCTTTGATCGTGAGGAGTCGCGTGTTGGCGCAGGGGGCGCTGTCGGTATATTGAATATCGCAGCGGGCGGGTTGGCGGTAGCGGTTAAATCGTTTGGCAGTGTGCTTCGCCGGTTGCGTAGTGAATCAACTGAACAAGCGAGTCGGGAGGCGCTGCGCGCCTATCGGGCGACCGTCGACGATGAGTTTGGGCGTGTGCCAAATCGCCTACTAGATCGCTTAATTGACCGTCCAAGTGCATCAGTGTTTGGGACTCTACCAGATGGCAGGAACCAAGGTATAAGGCATCTTATCGATTACGCTGCTCTTGAACCGCGCCGACTTTCAAGTTTAGAGGAACGTCTTGGACTCAATCCGGGTACATTTTCTCTAAATGAAAGGGGATTTGACGAGTTTGTCAATCAAGCTGAGCGCGTAGTTAAAGAGGGAAAACCTCTAAAGTTTAGCGATGACAAAGTCGCATATTTTTTAGAGGGCGTTGAGAGTGCAAATAAAGGTGTTATTGTCATTACGTTTCAGGATAAACTCCAGACGCTTTATCCAGCAACTTATAAGCAATTTCTCAAAACCAAGTGAAAAATATTTATTCCGGCGATTTGATATCTCTTGAAATGGATGGTTTTTATCGCCGCATGCAAGTTTCTATAAGTGGAAAAAATTTTTGTTGTTTATATTTTCAAGAGGGAGAATATTTGAATCCGGGAGACGAATCAAAACACCTTAAAGCGGGAGATCAAATAAATGTTTATAGGCTTACATTAGAATTTGTAAAATATTTTCGGTCGGTAGAAATGTCGCATAAGCTAGGCTTCCGACAAGATAGAGAAGAATCCCCTCAAACTGTTGTATCGGGCAGGATTGAGAAGATAATAAATGCCGATTCGTGCGAACTTTCTATCGATGCCAATTGTTCAATTCCAATTTTAGTTGAATTTGAGGCTGCGCAAAGCTTGTCGACCGGATCTATTATTGAAGTTGAAGGAGTTCTGTCAGTAGAGCTTGCCTAAGTCTGCGAGCGGGTCAAGCTAATGTACTGAGTCATTAGAGTTCATCTCAAAATCGAAAGCATGAGTGTAGTTATATAAAATAGGAAAACCGGGGTCGAGGAAAACCGGGGTCGGAGTGAAATAAACGCACGAACGGCGGCGCCTATCTGGCGGACTCGCGCGTGCGCTATTCCAGCTCCAGCGCCAGCCTAACGCCGGCCACCACCTCGGTTGCGGATGACCTTGGCAACTACAACGCTGTCGGGCTCGCGACCCAGTACACCGTTGAAGTCAACACCGATACCACCGCCGCCTACAACTACACCAACACCTATAAGTACGACTACCTCGGCTTCGGCGGCAGCTATCGCGAAGCCCGGCAGCAAGCCAGCATCACGCTCCCCGGGTACACCTCTGGCACCACAACCACGACGTTTGACAGCCACGGCAACGCGATCCAGATCGACAACCCGAACGGCGAGCCGAAAAGCCAGCGCCGATCAAGCGTGGTCCCGTTGCACGGGTGCGCGACTGGCCGCATTCCGGTTTTCATCGCTTGGTCCGCGAAGGCCGATATGCAATCGACTGAGGAAACGCCGTCGACCTGCCCCTTAAACAAGAAGGAGGCTGAGTTTTAGCGATCCCGATGAATTTCTAGCGGGAGTCCCGATCTGATCCGATTTCGATATTCGCAAGGATGCGGACATCGATCTTTTTCTTTTTTAGCGTTGCGTTAAGCCCTGAGCGCTTAAGTGCTCGTTGTCGCTACCGTTGGCCGCCGCAAAAACCAGACGATCAGCACTAACGCCGGCACCGCGATAACCGCGGTATAGATGAAAAACGGCGGGTAGCCGAAGTGGTCGACGATGCGGCCCCATTGGCTGGCGATGCTTTTGGCGGGCAGGCTCCATAAGGTGCCGAACAACGCGTATTGCGTTGCGGTGTAAGCGGTGTTGGTCAGCGATGACATATAGGCGATGAACGCCGTGCCGGCGATGCCGTTGCCGATGTTATCGAAGCTCACCGCGGCGGCGAGCCATTCGATGCCCGGTGCTGAATGCGGTGCCAGCCCGCCGCCGATGTGTGCGAGCGCGGCGTAGAACAGGTTGGCGCCGCTCAGCAGCAGCAGGCCGATCAACATGGTTTGCAAAATACCGAGCTTTTTGACCAGCCAGCCGGCGAGGAGCGCGCCAGCCAGCGTCATGATCACGCCGTAGATTTTCGAGACCAGCGCGATCTGATCGAGTTTGTAGCCGAGATCGAGATAAAACGTGTTCGCGGCGACGCCCATCGTTGTGTAATTCAGCCGATAGGTGATGATCAGCAGCAGAATCGGCAGGCCGGTTTTAAGGCCGTTGCGGGTAAATAAATCGAGTAGCGGCAGCACCGTGGAGCCAGTGAGCCATTCCAGCGCCGGCCTGAACCTGGCGACGCGCAGCATCGATAACAGTGCGAGTTCGACGGCGACAACGGCGCTGAACGTGATGACGACGACATTCGTCTTCTGGCCGGCGCTCAACAGTGCGCCTGCGAGCACAGCGCCGATCAGCAGCGTGGCCGCAATCGCGGTGATCAACACGCGCGGGCGCATGCGGGCGATGGTTGATTGCATGAGTTGGGGATCAAACGCCGCGCCGCGGCGGCCGCTGCTGGCGGGTTCTGCCACGGCTAGCGTGGTGAGTAAGCCGACGCCCATGCAGGCGGCCATGACCAAGTACGCGGTGGTCCAGCCGTAGCCGGACGCGGCAACCAGCGCGCCGGCGCCGCTGCAGATTAGCGCCAGTTGGTAGCCGATCTGGTAGGCCGAAACGATCGGCCCCTGGGTGTCGGCGGTGGTGGATTCAATACGGAAGGCATCGACGGCGATGTCCTGCGTCGCGGCGCAGAACGCAGTGAATACAGCGAGCCAGGCCATGCGCGTGGCGCCGCTGGCGGGGTCGTACAACGCCATCGCGATTAGGCCGGCGATGACGCCGCTTTGCGCCAGCAACATCCAACTGCGGCGCTGGCCTAACGGCGACAACCCCGGCAGGCGCAGACGATCGACGATCGGCGACCAGAAATACTTCAACGAATACGCCAGCCCGACCAAGCTGAAAAAGCCGATGGTCGTGCGGTCGATGCCGGCTTGGCGCAGGCGCGCCGATAACGTGGTCAGCACCAGCGGAAACGGCAGGCCGGAGGCGAAGCCGAGAAGCAGCATCGCGCGGACGCTCGGGTCGGCGTAAACGCTGAGCCGCGCGCGCCAGCCGGTTGCCGCCACCGTCATACCGCGTAGTCCAAAATCAGCGGCGCGTGGTCGGAAAATTTCTCGCCTTTGTAGACGGTCGCCGCCTGGATTGTCTTGGCCAAGCTCGGCGAGACAATTTGGTAGTCGATCCGCCAACCAACGTTATTGGCGTAGGCGTTGCCGCGATTGCTCCACCAGGTGTAGGCATCGCCTTCGAGCGTTGGGTGCAGCGCGCGGTAGCCATCGACAAAGCCGACTTCGTCGAACAGTGTGTCGAGCCAGGCGCGTTCGTGCGGCAGGAAGCCGGAGTTTTTTTGGTTGCTGCGCCAGTTTTTCAAATCGATATTGCGATGGGCGATATTCCAATCGCCGCAGATCACGTAGTCGCGGCCGTTATTGCGCCATTCGCGCAGCTTGGGCAGGAAAAATTCCAGGAAACGATCTTTGCTCGCTTGCCGCTCCGGGCCGGATGAGCCGCTCGGCAGGTAAAGCGATACCACCGAAAGATTGCCGCTGCGCACTTCGAGATACCGGCCTTCGTCGTCGAATTCCTTTTCGCCGAGCGTGTTCAGCACGGCGTCCGGTTTATTTTTCGCGTAGACGGCAACCCCGGCGTAGCCTTTTTTCTGGGCGCTGAAAAAATGTGTATGCAAGCCTGGCGGCGAGAATGTTGGATCGCCGTGCAAATCTTCCGGCTGCGCCTTGGTTTCTTGAATGCAAACGTAGTCGGCATTTTGTTGCGCCAGCCACGCGAACACGCCTTTTTTGGCGGCGGAGCGGATGCCATTGGTGTTGATCGAGATAATACGCAAGCCTAGACCTTTGTCGATGAGGAGCGGAACCGCGACAATGTAGCAATCGCCGCACAATTCCGCCCCTTCTGGTGCCGCCATGCAAACCTACAAGCAGACTTTTCTCGAACTGGCGCTGAAGTACGAAGTGCTGAAATTCGGCGCATTTACGCTGAAATCCGGCCGCGTAAGCCCGTATTTTTTTAACCTCGGCAAAATCGCCAGCGGCGGGGCCTTGCGCGCGCTCGGCCGCGCCTATGCCGAAGCCTTGGTTGAAACCGGCGTCGAATTCGATGTGTTGTTTGGCCCGGCGTATAAAGGTATTCCGCTGGTTGCCGCGGTGAGCATCGCGTATTCGGAATGGCTAGGTCGGGATGTCCCGTTCGCCTACAACCGGAAAGAAGCGAAGGACCACGGCGAGGGCGGCGTGCTGGTGGGTGCCGAGCTGAAAGGCCGTGTCGTGATTGTTGACGACGTACTCACCGCCGGAACGGCGCTGCGCGAGTCACACGCATTGGTCAGCCAGGCTGGCGGCCGACCAATTTTGGCAATTACTGCCCTGGATCGTCAGGAGATCGGAAAAAATAATCGCTCTGCTGTGACGGAAGTCACTGACCAACTTGGTCTTTCTGTGGTCTCATTAGTCACGGTACAGGACTTGCTGACTTTCCTACATGCGCAAGGTGGAAAAACTGAGACGATTGCCGCAATCGAACGCTACCAGCGCCAATACGGCGTCGGCGCCTGAGGCGTTTGGGGCGCGGCGTCAGTACGTTGCGCTGATGCTGTTTGGTATCGCGCTCGGTTCATCGTCGTTTAACGCGTACGCGGCGGCGACACCGCCCACCGGTGGCCGAGTGCTGCAGTGCTGGTTCGACGAAAAAGGCCAGCGCACCTGCAGCGATACGCTGCCGCCGAAAGAAGCGCGCCGGCAGCGCGAATTGCTCGATCAACGCGGCCTGACCAAGAAAATTCTGCCAGCGCAGAAAACCCCGGAAGAATACGAAGCCGAGCGGCGCGAGCAGGCCGAGCGCGAACGCGCCGAAGCCTACGACCGTTACCTGCTGCAGAATTATCAAAACGTTGGCGAAATCGAAAAGCTGCGCGATGAGCGCGTCTCAACGCTCGATGGCCGCCTCACGCTGGCGCAGAAAACGCTGGACGACACCACCGCCATCCTCACCGATCTGCGTCGCCGCGAGGAAGCCGCAGGCGGCGCCAGCGGCGACACCGCGCTGCAAAAACAGCTGAAGGATTACGCCGCGGCGCGGGAGCAAAACCTCAGCGCGATTTCCGCGATCATCCAGGAGCGCAAACGGCTCGCCGATCAGTTCGATCACGATATCGCCCGGTATAAGGTTTTGCGGAGCCGGTAGCGGCACTCTGCGCTGTATGAGTTTTCGCCCGGCGAACAGATGGCAATAGTCGCTAAATCGGGTGCCAGCAGTTAGAACAAGTTAGTACCGCAGCGGTGCTGTGTGGAATAAAGCCAGACAGAAGGTTGAGCCCGCCCACCAGCCCTAAAACACGCATTTCGATACGTATCAGAATCGCCGACAATGCGGCATCGCCCCGAACCGGTTCCGCCGTTGACTTCACCCGAACTTTATCTCGCCTCGCGTTCGCCGCGCCGTGCGGCGTATCTTGCGCAGCTGGGCTTGCGCTATGCGGTATTGTCAGCAGATATCGCCGAGCAGCCGCTGCCTGGGCAAAGCCCGCAGGAATACGCGCTGCGCATCGCCGTTGAAAAAGCGCGCGCGGCCGCCGCGCTGGCGCCGCTAGCGCTGCCGGTACTCGGCGCGGATACCGATGTTGCAATCGACGGCGAAATCCTCGGCAAGCCGCGCGACCGCGACGATGCCATCGCGATGTTGCTGCGTTTGTCCGGACGGGTGCACGAGGTGTGCAGCGCGGTTGCCATCGTCCACGGCGCGCGGGTTGAAACGGCGCTGACCACCACCCGCGTGCAATTCGGCGCTGTGAATGCCGATGACGCGGCGGCCTATTGGGCCAGCGGCGAGCCCTGCGACAAAGCCGGCGCCTATGCGATTCAAGGCCTCGGCGGGCGCTGGATCGTCGCGATTGACGGCAGTTACAGCGGCGTTGTCGGATTACCGCTGCACGAAACGGTAGGATTGCTGCAACGCTTCGGTTTGGCCGCCCGCATGGGTACGCCAGCCGCGCCTTCGCCACCGGACACCGCCCGCGCATGAGCACCGAAATCCTGGTCAACATCGGTACGCAAGAGACGCGCGTCGCGCTCGTCGAAGGCGGTGCGACCCAGGAAATTTACGTCCAGCGCGCGGCGCGGCATGGCTTGGTCGGCAACATCTACAAAGGCAAAGTGGTGCGCGTGTTGCCGGGGATGCAGGCGGCGTTCGTCGACCTCGGGCTGGACCGCACCGCGTTTCTGCACGTGGCCGATATGGTGACCTGCGAACACACGCCGCCGCTGCCGGCGGTGGAGCGCCTGCTGCGCGAAGGTCAGGACGTGCTGGTGCAAATCCTGAAAGACCCGATGGGCAGCAAGGGCGCGCGGCTGACCACGCTGTTGTCGGTGCCGTCACGCTATCTGGTGCTGATGCCGTTCGAAAAACACGTCGGCGTTTCGGCGCGGATTGAAGACGAAACCGAGCGCACCCGGTTGAAGGGCCTGCTCGAAGGCTTATCGCAAGAACTGGCGCCGAATTACGGCGTTATCGCCCGTACCGCGGCCGAGGGCGTTGACGAAGCCTCGCTACGCCAAGACTTGCTGTTTCTGGCGCGGTTGTGGGCGACGGTAACGCAGCAAACGCAGTTCGCTAAGCCCGGGCATTTGATTCACGGCGATCTGCCGCTGTCGATGCGCATCCTGCGCGACTTGCTCGGCACCTCGGTTGAGCGCATTCGCATCGATAACGCCGACGAAGCGCGCCGCGTACAGCAGTTTGCGCTGGCGTTTGTGCCGGAGGCGGCGGCGAAAATTGAGCCGTATTGCGGCCCGGCGCCGATTTTTGATCTCTACGGTGTCGAAGACGAACTCAACCGCGCGCTCGACCGCCGCGTCGAGCTGAAATGCGGTGGCCATTTGATCATCGATCAAACCGAGGCGATGACGACAATCGACGTCAACACCGGCGCCTTCACCGGCCACCGCAATCTCGAAGAAACGATCATCAAGACCAACCTCGAAGCGGCGGGGACGATCGCGCGGCAACTGCGGCTGCGCAATCTCGGCGGCATCATCATCATCGACTTCATCGATATGCGGTCGGAAGAACATCGCAGCCAAGTGTTCCGCACGCTGGAAAAAGAAGTGGCGCGCGACGCCGCCCGCACCCGCATTTACCCGTTCTCGCCGCTCGGTTTAGTCGAGATGACGCGCAAACGCACGCGCGAAAGCCTCGGCCATATCTTGTGCGAGCCGTGCCCAACCTGCGAAGGCCGCGGCGCGGTCAAAACCGTTGAAACGATCTGCCACGAGATCGCCCGCGAAGTGCAGCGCGCCGCGCGCCTGTATGAGCCGAAAGCCTTCCTGGTGTTGGCCTGCCCGAAAGTGATCGAGCGGCTGCAGGAAGAGCAAAGCGGCGGCTTGGCCGAGCTGGAAGCGTCGCTGAAGCGGCCGATCAAATTGCAGGCCGAAGGGCATTATCAGCAGGAAACGTTCGACGTGGTGCCGGTGTGACCGTGGCGCGCAAGCGGGCAGCGCATGCAGCGTAAGCGCCGTCGATGGTGGACGCGCCTCGTTACCGTCGTCGCCACGCTGACGATTCTCGCCGCCAGCAGCAGCGTGCTGTTTCAGCTGGCGCTGGACGCAATGCCCGGCTACCGCGTCGAGATCGAGCAATTCGTCGCCCGTAGCGTCGGCCATCCGGCGCGGATCGGCGGCATCGCGCTGACCTGGAGCCGGCTGCGGCCGACGCTGGAGCTGCGCAACATCGCATTATTTGACGGCGCCTCCGGCGTCACGCTGCTGGAAGCGCGGCGCCTGCGGCTCGGTTTCGGCATCGGCCGCTTGATCCGCGGTCGGCGCGATCCGAGCCGTATCGAAATCGTCGCGTTGCAGCTCTACGCCGATGTCGATGCCGCCGGGCGCTGGTCGTTGCGCGGCTTCCAACCGACCGGCTTTACCGACTGGCACGTGCTCGCCGCCGACCTCGGGCGCTTCGACGATATCCGCATCGAAGATTCGCAGCTGCTATTGCACGACCAGCGCCTCGACGCCAGCGGCACGCCGGCGCTGGCATTTGTGCTGCGCAGCGCCTCGATTCATCACGACGGCAGCCATTACAAAGCCGGCGCGGTGCTGATTCCGCCGACCGCGATGGCGCAGCGTATCGACATCAACGCGGTGCTTTCCGGTGATTTGGCGCAGCCGCAAACCTGGCGCGGTGGCTGGCGGCTGGCGGTCGATCGGATCAGCGGCTGGCCGTGGCTGGCAGCGGCGATGGCGCCGGACGTCGAACTCAGCTTCAACAACGCCAGCCTATTGTTCGACGGCCAGCTCGATGGCGGGCGGATTCACGGCGCTGAACTATCCGTGCAGGCCGCCAGCGTGCAGGCGCGGCAGGGCGGCAAGTTGCGGGCGCAAGTCAGCGCGCTGCATTGGCGGACGCAAGCCGAAGCCGGCGCTGATGGCGCGTGGCGGTTGAACGTCACGCAGCTTGCTCTGCTCGGTCCGCGCGGCGCCTGGCACGCGAGCGTCGCAACCGCGCAGCGCGCCGCAGATGCTGAAGGCGGCGCCTGGGCCATTGATGTAGCGGCGCTGCGGCTCGATGACTTCGCGCCGTGGTTGGCATTGGCACGCACGGTGCCGCCAGAGCTGGCGCGGCTACGTGATCTGCACGGCGATCTCACTGCGTTGCAGCTGCGCCTGACGCCCGGCGCCGACCCGGCCGCGGCGTTGGCCTATCAGCTGAGCGCGCAAGTGCACGGCGTCGGTTTGCGTAGCGAAGCCGGCCAGCCAGGATTTTCCGGCCTTGATGGCGTATTGACGGCGAATGCCGACGGCGGCGCTTTGGCGCTCGCAAACACGCCGCTGACGCTGCAGTTGCCGGCGATATTTGAGAAGCGCGTCGAGCTGGAATCGCTGCGCGCCGATCTCGGCTGGCAACGCGATGGCGAAGGCTGGCGCGTGACGGCGCCGGACGTCGCGCTGCGTACACTCGGCACCACCGCGGAAGGCAGCGTAATGCTGCATCTGCCGCCGCAAGCGCCGCCGCAGCTCAAGCTGCAGCTGCAGTTGGCCTCGGCCGACGCCACCGTGTTGAAACCGCTGATGCCGAAGACCTGGGGTCCGAATGCGAAAGCCTGGCTGAATCGCGCGTTGCTGCGGGCGCCGGTCACCCGCGGGGTGATCAATGTCGATGCCGCGCTGACCCCGCCGACCGCCGACGGCCGCGGCACCGTGCCGTGGACCTTGGATCTCGACCTCGCCGACGCTGAGTTGGACTACGCGCCTGGTTGGCCGGCGGCGAAAAGCGTTAAAGCCGAGCTGCGCTTCCACGATTTTGGCCTGGATATCGGCCTAAAAAGTGGCGACATCGGCGGCACACAAATCCAAAGCGGCAGCGGCCGTATCGCCGATTTGTTGACGTCAGACCTCGTGCTCGATGGCCGTGTCGTCGGCGATGGCGGCGCGTTTTACCGCACGTTGCGCGCTGCGCCGATCGCGCCGCGTTTGCCCGGCCTGCTCGGCCGCACCGATGTCACTGGGCCGGTTACGCTCGATTTGAAGCTGAAAGTTTTATTGCACGCGGTGCAGACCGATGTCGAAGCCAGCGGTGTCGTCGGGTTCGACAACGCCCAGCTCGCCTTACGCAGCCTCGATGAGCCGGTTCGCAACCTAAACGGCCGGCTCGCGTTCGATGTTGATAGCGTGCATAGCGAGGCGCTCGGAGGCCGGCTGTACGACACACCATTGGTCGCGACGATACGCGCCGAAGCCGGCGCGCCGGGCGGCGTGCTGAACGCCGAGTTCGATCTCAACCCCCAGACCAGCGATGGACTCGCTGCGGCGTTTTTGCCGAGCACGCTACGCGAAATGTTGAGTGGTAGCAGCCGTTTCAAGCTGCGCCTGCCGCTGTCGGGTACGGACGCCGGCCGGATGAGCTTGAGCAGCGAGCTGCGCGGGATTGCCTCGACGTTGCCGCCGCCGCTGGCAAAAGCCGCCGACGCGGCACTGCCGTTGAATCTCGTTGCCGGTAGTGATGGCGCGGTGCCGCTGCGCGTGCAATTGCAGCTCGGCGACCTGCTGCGCGCCGGCCTGCGGTTTAGCGGCAGCGACACGGCGTTGCACGCGCGTGGCATCGAGCTACGTCTTGGTAGTGGTGAAGTACCGCGCGCCGACGCCGACGGCTTGATCGTGAAAGGCGCAGTCGCCGAGCTGGATGTCAGCGGTTGGCTGGGCTTGCTATCCGGCGTGCCGATGGGCGAGGGCGTGCCGCCATTTTTTAGCGCTGATGTCAGCGCCGAGCACCTCAGCTATCGCCGTCTCGCGCTCGGGGCTACGCACGTTGTCGCGACGCGCGCGGCGGACGGTGTGGTTTCAATCCGTGCCGATGGCGCCGCTGAAGGCCTCGTCGAATGGCGCGCACAGGCCGGCGGCAGCGTGCGTGCACAGCTGCAGCATTTGGCGCTGGCGGCCTTGCCGCCGTTGCCGCCAGAACCCGCCGAAGCGCCGAAGGCGATCCCGTTTGATCCGGCTGCGGCGCCGACGCTAAACCTCGACAGCGCGCAGCTCAGTCTCGGTGCAGTCGATCTCGGGCATCTGCACTTGGTGACCGCGCGGGTGGCCGATGGCCAGCGCATCAAGCAACTACAGCTCGAAGGCGGCAAGCTCGTTGTCGATGCCCACGGCAGCTGGCTGCGCCACGGCAGCAGCGAAGCCGGCGGTAGCGCCGGCTCTAGCGCCGAGCTGAACTTCGAGATCAGCAGCAGTGCGATCGCCGATGTGCTGCAAGTCTTCGGTTACGCCGCCAATCTGCGCGCCGAAGAAGCCGCATTCAGCGGCAAATTGCAGTGGCCGCGCGTACCCGCCGGACTGGAATTGTCGCAGGCGCAGGGCAACGTCAAGCTCGATATCCGCCGCGGCGCGTTGAACGCGGTGAAGCCGGGTGCTGGTCGCGTGCTCGGCTTGTTCAATCTCTACGCGCTGCCGCGGCGTTTGTTGTTCGATTTTCGCGACGTGGTGTCCAAAGGCCTGAGCTTCGATACGATCAAAGGCCAGTTCGCGCTCGCCGATGGCAACGCCCATACCGACGATTTGCAGATCAACGGGCCGTCGGTGAAATTACAGATGAAAGGCCGCATCGGTTTGGCGGCGCGTGATTATGATCAGCGAATTACGGTTTATCCGGATATCTCGACCGGCGTCACGCTCGGTGCGACGCTGCTCGGCGGGCCATTGGCCGGCGGGATCGCGCTAGTGGCGCAGCAATTGTTCTCGAAGCCGTTCAATAAGCTCAGCAAGTTCAGCTACCGCGTGACCGGAAGCTGGGATAATCCGGAAGTCATAAAAGGCAGCGAGGAAACCCCGCCGCCGCTCGCCAATGGAGAACCACATGGCTGAATTGCCCGTCATCGCTGCGATTCAAATGAATTCGACGCCGGACGTCGCCGAGAATCTGGCGACCGCCAAGCGTTTGCTGCAGGAAGCCGCCGGCGCCGGCGCCGCACTGGCCGCGCTGCCGGAAAACTTCGCCTGCATGGGCGCCAAAGATACCGATAAGCTGGCTTTTACCGAGGCCGACGGCAGCGGCCCGATTCAGGATTTTCTCGCGACAGCGGCTTACGAGCTGGGGCTGTGGATCGTCGCCGGGACCGTGCCGCTGGCGGTGCCGGGCGATACCGGCCGGGTCTACGCCGCGAGCCTCGTTTACGGCACCGACGGAATGCGCGTTGCGCGCTACGACAAAATCCATCTATTCGATGTCGATGTCATCGCCGCGGGCGCTGCGCAGGGCACAGAGCGCTATCGCGAATCCAACACCATCGCGTTCGGCGCGCCGGCGGCGGTGGTCGTCGATACGCCGGTTGGTAAGCTCGGCCTCAGCGTGTGCTACGACCTGCGCTTTCCCGAGCTGTACCGCGCGCTCGCCGCCGCTGGCGCCGAGATCCTCTGCGTGCCGGCGGCGTTCACCGCGCGCACCGGCGCGGCGCATTGGGAAACCTTGCTGCGCGCGCGGGCGATCGAGAATCAGGTTTACGTCATCGCGCCCGGCGAATGCGGCACGCACGCTGGCGGTCGCCAGACCTGGGGCCATTCGATGATCGTCGGCCCCTGGGGCGACGTGCTGGCCTGCCGCGCCGACGGCGAAGGCGTTGCCAGTGCGCCGATCAGCGTGCCGGCGCTGCACGCGCTACGGCGCAATTTCCCGTCGTTGTCGCAGCGGCGCTTTGGCCTTTGATCGCCGCAAAAAGTACCCGCGGCTTGCTTTTGCCGCGGCTGGCCGCACCTAATACCGTTCGCACCGCAACACCGCACTGGTTGATGACCCGATGACGCAGACTCTGAGCCTGGCCCAAGACATTTTGCTTGCCCCCGCAGCGCTCGACGAGGCGCAGCTGCAGCGCCTGCTCGGCGGCTTGATGAAGCCGGGCATCGACGCGGCCGACCTCTACTTCCAGAATTCGGTGTCGGAAAGCTGGTTTTTTGAAGACGGCATCGTCAAATCCGGCAGCAGCCATACCGAGCAAGGCGTCGGCGTGCGCGCGATCAGCGGCGAAAAAACCGGCTTTGCGTATTCTGACGAACTCAGCCTGCCGGCTTTGACTGACGCTTCATCGGCGGCAACCGCCATCGTCCGTCAAGGTCAGAACGGCAGCTTGGCGGCGATGACCTCGCCGAACCCGAAAGCGCTGTATCCGGCCGTCAATCCGCTCGAAGACTGGGCCACGGTTAAGAAACTGGAATTGCTGCGCCGCGCCGACGCCGCGGCCCGCGGCATCGATCCGCGCATTACCCAAGTCATGGTTTCGCTCGCCGCCAGCCACGATGTCATTCTCGTCGCCGCTGCGGACGGCACGCTCGCCGCCGATATCCGGCCGCTGGTGCGGATGAACGTCACCGTAATTGCGGAGCACAAAGGCCGGCGCGAGCAGGCCAGTTCCGGCGGCGGCGGCCGCGGTCCGTACGCCGAATTTTTCAGTGGCGACGCGCCTGAGCGCCACGCCGCCGAAGCCGTGCGGCAGGCGCTGATGCTGCTCGACGCCGACCCGACACCGGCTGGCTCGATGCCAGTGGTGCTCGGTCCGGGCTGGCCTGGGATTCTGTTGCACGAAGCCATCGGCCACGGCCTGGAAGGCGATTTCAATCGCAAAGGCACGTCGGCGTATTCGAATCGCATCGGCCAGAAAGTCGCGAGTTCGCTGTGCACGATTGTCGATGACGGTACGTTGGTCGGCCGCCGCGGTTCGCTGTCGCTCGACGACGAAGGCACGCCGAGCCAATGCACGACGCTGATCGAAAACGGCGTGCTGCGTGGTTATCTGCAGGACAAACTCAACGCCCGCTTGATGGGGGTGAAAGCCACCGGCAACGGCCGCCGCGAGTCGTTCGCGCATCTGCCGATGCCGCGCATGACCAACACTTACATGCTCGCCGGCCCGCACGATCCCGAAGAAATCATCCGCTCGGTCAGCAAAGGCTTGTACGCGGTGAATTTTGCCGGCGGCCAAGTCGACATCACCAACGGCAATTTTTCGTTTTCGGCCAGCGAAGCCTATTTGATCGAAAACGGCCGGATCACGCGGCCGGTAAAAGGCGCGACGTTGATCGGCAACGGCCCGGAAGCGTTGTCGCGGGTCAGTATGCTCGGCAACGATCTGCAGCTCGACGGCGGTATCGGCACCTGCGGTAAAGAGGGCCAAAGCGTGCCGGTGGGGGTCGGCCAGCCGACGCTGAAGATCGATAGCATGACGGTTGGCGGTACGCAGGCTTAGGGCGGTGCGGAGATCTCTGGGCCGCCTACGCATCATCGGCGGCAGCTGGCGCAGCCGTTTGATCGACTTCGATGCCGACGCTGGCGTGCGGCCGACGCCAGATCGCGTGCGGCAAACGGTATTCGACTGGCTGAGCCCGATTATCGCGGGCAGCAGCGTGCTCGATCTGTTCGCTGGCAGCGGCGCACTCGGGCTTGAAGCGTTATCGCGCGGTGCGGCGCACGCCAGTTTTGTCGAGAACGGTCGGACGCAAATCGCGGATATCCGCGCTGCAGTCGAAAAACTCGGCGCCAGCGACCGCGCCGAGCTGGTGCCGGGCGATGCCGTGGCGTTTCTGCGTGCAACCGCGCACCGGTACGACATCCTATTTCTCGATCCGCCGTATGAAGGCGGGCTGCTCGGGCAGGCGCTAACGGCGCTGCCGCGGGTATTGAAGCCGGGCAATCGCATTTACCTGGAATGGCCGAAAGAGCAGCCGCCGACAATGCCGGCGGGCTACACCGCTCTAAAAGAAAAAACGGCCGGCAGGGTTTGTTATGGCTTGTTTACTTTTGCGCAGGGGGAGTTGTTGCCGTGACCATCATCGCCGCCTATTCAGGCACTTTTGACCCGATCACGCTGGGTCACCACGACATCATCCAGCGTGCCGCGCGGATGTTTCCAAAGCTGATTGTCGCCGTCGGCTTGAACCCGGCGAAGAATCCGAAATTTTCGCTGGAAGAGCGGGTCGAGCTGATTTCCGCCTGCGTGCAAGGCATCGAGAATGTTTCGGTCGTCGGCTTCGGCGGATTGGTCGTCGATTTTGCCCGCGAGCATAATGTTTCGGTGCTGGTGCGCGGCGTTCGCACGGTGGCCGATGTCGAATACGAAAAGCAGATGGCGACGATGAATCGCGATCTGTACCCAGAGCTGGACACCGTACTGCTCGCGCCGAGCCCGCAGTACGAACATTTGTCGTCCAGCCTCGTGCGCGAACTGACCAGCCTCGGCGCGCCGGTGAAAAAGCTGGTGCCGAAAGCGGTGATACCAGCGTTGTTGGCACGCTTCGGCCGCAAACCGCGCTGACGTCTGCGGCGGTTTTCAGTAAGAAAATAAACGCATAAGCGCAGTGCAAATCGCACTAAGCGCGCACGGAATTTGCGGTGCCTCGGCATTGCTAAATACTTACAGGGGCAGTAATCGATGGACGAAAATCCCAATTCTTGGACGCGCCGGCAATTCTTGACCCGGCTTGGCCTCGTTGGCGGCGCGGCGCCGCTGTATCACGCGATGGGCGCGCTGGGCCTTAGCGTCATTCCCGGCGCGCACGCGGCGCCGACGTTGCCGGCCGGTTCCGGCAAGGGCAAGCGGGTGGTGATTGTCGGCGCCGGCATCGCCGGGCTGACCAGCGCTTACGAACTCGGCAAAGCCGGCTACCAGTGCACGATTCTCGAAGCTACCCACCACATCGGCGGCCGCAACCGCACCGCGCGCCGCGGCGATAAGCTGATCGAAGTCGATAGCGTACAAACCTGCGAGTTCGACGACGACCCCAATCTCTACTTCAACTGCGGCCCGGCGCGGCTTTCGTATCACCACACCGAGATCATGAAGTATTGCCGCCAGTTCGAAGTGCAGCTGGAGCCTTACGTCAACGATAACCGCAACGCCTTCCTGCATTCCTCCACCGCGTACGGCGGCAAGCCGCAGCGGGCGCAAGACGTGCTGACCGATCAGCGCGGCTATATCTCGGAGTTGCTGGCGAAGGCGATCAACAAGAACGCGCTCGATCAGCCGCTGACCAGCGAAGACCGCGACCGCATGCTCGGCATGCTGAAGAGCTTCGGCGATCTCGATAAAGATTTCGGCTACAAAGGCTCGACCCGCGCCGGCTTTATCGATGACGGCATTCTCGGCGCCGGCCACGCCAAGCCGCCGATGCCGCTGGCCGACCTGCTGAAATCGGACTTCTGGTATTTCAAAACCCAGTTCTCGTATCTGTGGGATCAATCGCCGAGCATGATGCAGCCGACCGGCGGGATGGACATGATCGTTAAAGGCTTTCTGCGCAACATCAAAGCGCAGATCATTCGCAACGCGCCGGTTGTTGGTATCGTCAACGGCGAGAAAGACGTGCGAGTGCGTTACAAGGATCCGTCTGGCAAAGGTGAGCAGGAAATCGTCGCTGATTACTGCATCAATAACGCGCCGGGCTTCTTGATGGCCGGGATCGACCATAACTTCTCGCCGGACTACGTCAGCGCGCTGAAAGCGATCAAGCCCGGCAGCCTGTTCAAAATCGCGTTCCAGGCCAAGCGCCGGTTCTGGGAGGAGGACTACCAGATCTACGGCGGCATCTCGTGGACCGATCAAGACATTCTGCAAATCTGGTATCCGCCGCACGGCATCAACCGCAAGAAAGGCATCGTCATCGGCGCCTACATCTTTGGGCTGGGCCCGAGCCCGGATGGCGTTGATATCGGCGACAAATGGTCGCGGATGAAGCTCGACGAGCGCTTGAAGAACGCGATCATCGCTGGCGAGAAAATCCACCCCGGCTACGGCCAGATGATGGAGAAAGGCCTCAGCGTCGCTTGGAACAAAGTGCCGCACATGTTTGGCTGCGCGTTCGACTGGGAAGAAGAAGACCGCAAGACGCATTACGTGCGTCTGCAAAAGCCGGAAAAGCGGCACTACTTGGTCGGCGATCAAATGAGCTATCTGCCGGGCTGGCAGGAAGGCGCCATTCGTTCCGCGCACGCGGTGATCGAAGACATCCACAAGCGGACGACGGCGGCGTAGCTTTTCTGCCCACGTCTTCAGTGCGCCACCGTGCCGATTGAGAATCTCGGTTCGGTGGTGCAGCGTGAAATCTGGTTGACCAGGGACGACGGCTATGAAATTTATCGGGCTCGTTCTGCTCCCGGCCTGCGTACAACTGCTGCTCGGCGCGGCGTTTATCTTCGTGCCGCCGCACGGCGGCTCGTTTGTCGGCCTCGGCGTTATGCTGCTCGGCCTCATTGCAATTCCCGTGACGGCGTTGCTGAACTGGGCGCGCAGCCAAGCGCAACCGGCACTGGCGCCGTTGGATCTCGCTGCGCGTACGGCGCTCACTACCCTCGTGTTCCCGGCCTTGTGTCTTGCGCTCTACGTGTTCGCGTCTTGAACGGCGTGGCGCGCTCGCCGAATCCCGCGCAGACGCAGTACGAGCATGCTGCATTCAAAAAGTAGCCAACCGGCGGCGAGGCCGAGTAGCGCGTCGGCGTGGTCGCCGAGCAAGGCCAACAGCAGCGTCGGCAAGGTGCCGCGATAAACGCTTTTGATCAGTCCCAAAAGCGGGTGTGGCCGTAATAGCGTCGTACCGTGGCGACCGAGGAAGTCGATGCCGGCTTCGCCGTGCCGGGCGGCACGGAGCAGCCAATCATCGCCGACCGTTCCAGCGGTGCTGAGCCATTTCACGCCGCGTTCGCGGCCGAGCCACAGCGCGAAGGCGCCGCCTGGGCGCTGGGCGAAATCGGCGACGCGATGCAGCGTTTCGGGACCATCGACGAGCTTGAGAATTTTCAGCGCTGCGGCCGGTTGCGCGGCGGTGGCGAGGCGCGCGGCATCGTCCGCGACGCGACCGAGTTCGCCGACATCCCGTGATTCCAAGCTGCGCCGGGCGAGGCGGACCAGGCGTGCTGCGAACGCTTCGCCGATCGCGCCGACCCGCCGAGCAAACTTCAGCACGGCAACGCCAGCGTCGGCTGTCGGTGTGAATGTGGTCGCCAACCCGATTGCTGACAGCGCGACAATTACGCCGTCGGTGGGTTCGCCGCGAAGCGCGTTTGCGCTTTGAATGACGAGGTCGCGGACATCGCCGATCACCAACAAATCGGCGGCCACCGCGCCGCCCAAGGCTTCGGCGCTGTCGCCGTTGCCGGTCAGCGCGCCGTGGCCGACTTCGCGCAGGCGCCGCAGCAGATTATCCCGCTCGGCTTCGATCTGCGCTTGTGCTGTGAGCAGTGCGGCGCGGCCTTCGCCAGTTTGCACGTCGAGCCCAGCGGCGACGATCAACAAGGCTTCGCTGTAGTGGCCGCTGGCGCGCTCGGTTTCGGCAGCGGCGGCGAAGTCGTAATCCGGTAGCGCGTTGAATTCGGTGCGCGCCCGGCTACTGTCCCAGTACGTGACGCAAACGCCGAACAGCGCCAGCGCAGCGCCGAGGCGCAAGAGCGTCAACGCCAGTGCCGCAAACGGTTGGATACGGCGGCGGATCATGGCATCCGCTAACGCAGCAATCGGAGTCGCATTATTGATCCGGCTGTTTGACATTGATCGGCTGACAGGCTGATCGCTTCGGCAAGAATCGGGTCTGGGCCTGTAGCGGCAGCCGGATCAATAACAAGGCTCTAAGACCCAAGCCTTAGCGCACCGTCTACCGGCAGAATCGCGCCGGTGATGTAAGCGGATCCCGGCGCCAGTAGAAAGCGCACGGCGCGGGCAATTTCGTCCGGCTGGCCGAGCCGCGCCAGCGGGATATGCGCAAGCTCATCGGCCTGCTGTTCGGCGCTCAGCTGCGTGCTTTCGGCCCACAGCACGTGTCCGGGCGCGACGCCGTTGACGCGCACTTTCGGCGCCAATTCTACCGCCAGCGTTTCGGTCAACGACCATAACGCGGCTTTGGCGGCGTTGTACGGCGCGAAGCCGGGGCGGGCGTGACGGGCCAGCGTGTCCAGAATATTGACCACCGCGGCGCCCGGTGCGAAAAGCGGCAAACAGGCCTGCGTCAGCAGCAGCGGCGCTTTGAAATTCGAGGCGATGAGATCATCGAAGACTTCGGCGGTAATGGTGCCCAGCGGCGTACGGCGGTAGGTCGAGGCATTGTTGACCAGCGCATCAAGCCGCTGCCATCGGCCCTGCGCGGCCACGGCGAGCGCGGGTAGCGCAGCGGCGTCAGCGAGGTTGGCGTGCAGAACGACGGCGGAGTTTGGTCGCAGTGCGTTGAGCGCCGCCGCGAGCGCCGCGGCTTCGGCGGCCGAGCGGTGACAATGGATTGCGATGTTCATACCCGCCGCGTGCAGCGTGCGGCAGATCGCGGCGCCGATGCGCCGGCCGCCGCCGGTGACCAACGCGACCCCTGAAAATTGCCCGTTTGCGATCTGTTCCACCGTCCGTCCTTTATGCTGTCAACGCAGCGCCGTGGATGCGTTGCCGCCGATGTTGCGCGGGCCCCTCAAACTTTCTTTCATCTTACGGAATTCTTCGTGAACGACCTGCTGCAAGTCATTTTGCTCGGTATTGTTGAAGGCATCACCGAGTTTCTGCCGATCTCCTCGACCGGCCACTTGTTGATCGCCGAAAAGCTGGGTCTCGGGCAGCGCTCGGATCTTTTTAACATCGTGATTCAGGCCGGCGCGATTCTGGCCGTGACGCTGATCTATTGGCAGCGCATCGTGCAGTTGTTCACCGGCCTGAAAAACGCCGAAACGCGCGATTATTTCTGGAAGCTGGCCGTCGCTTTCGGCATTACCGCGGTGCTCGGCTTAATCGTAAAAAAACTCGGTTTTCGCTTGCCGGAAGAAATCACCCCGGTGGCCTGGGCGCTGATCATCGGCGGCGTCTGGATGTATGCCGCCGAATGGCTCGCGGCGCGCAAACCGGCAACGGCAGAAATCATCTGGACTGCGGCGATAGTCGTCGGCATTGCGCAGGTCGTTGCGGGTGTGTTTCCCGGCGTATCGCGCTCGGCGGCGACGATCTTCGCGGCGATGTTGATCGGCGGCAGCAACCGCGCCGTGGCCACCGAATTCGCGTTCTTGGTCGGCATCCCAACGATGTACGCCGCCAGCGCGGTCGAATTATTGAAGGCGGTAAAAGACGGCGGCACCGGCGGCGAAGATTGGCTCGCCGTCGCGGTCGGTTTCGGGGTCTCGGCGGTGGTCGCGTTCGTCGCTGTGAAATGGCTGCTGCACTACATTCAGAAGCACCGCTTCACCGTGTTCGCCGCCTACCGCATCGCGCTCGGCGCAGCGCTATTGCTGTTCTTGCCGGGGGCTTAACGGCGACCCGGACACCCAGATAGGCGCTAGCGCCAATCGATGTAGTCGTCGTAAATCCGGCGGCCCCAGTACAGGCCGACGGCGCTGCCGATCAGCGAGAGCAGCGCCGCGGCGGTGAAGTTCCAGTAGCCGCCGAGCCACCAGCCGACACTGCCGAGCAGAAAGACGCCGAGCCAGCCGAAGATGCGCTTCACGCGTCCGGGTCGGGCAGCGGTGGCAGGCCGCGCGAGGGCTGTTGATTCTTCCACGCGGTGAGCGCTTTGATGCGCCGCGCCCGCAGTTCAAAGCCGAGTGCGGCGCCGACAAAGCCCGCTTGCGCCACTTCCGCCGGCTGCACCGCGGCGATGATTTCAAACGCGCGGCGTAAATAGTCCGGCTGCGGATAATCGCGGTCTTCGAGATTGGTGCGGCCGCGAGCGTCGCATTCGCAGGCGATCAGGAAGGCTTCGTAGCGCTGCGGCCGGCGTAGCGCATCCAGCCGCTCGAACAGCTGCATTAACGTGCCGGCGCGGAGTTCGCGCGCTTGGTGCACGAACAGATGCTCGCGGCAGACTTGCAAAGCCAGATCGCGCTGTTCAGCGGGCACGCGTAGGCGCGCGCAGAATTGCTCGACCAGCGGCGCGCCACTGCTTTCGTGGCCCCAGTGGTGTGGCCATTGCTCGGGCGGCGTCAGGCCTTTACCGAAGTCGTGGCAGAGGCAGGCAACGCGCACGGCGATGCTGGCGCCGATTTTCGCGGCGCGATCAATCACCATCATCACGTGTACGCCGGTGTCGATTTCCGGGTGGTGTTTTTCCGGCTGCGGCACGCCGAATAGCGCGTCCAGCTCGGGCATGATGCGGGCGAGCGCGCCGCAGGCGCGCAGCGTTTCAAAGAATACCGACGGCCGATCCAGCATCAGCGCCCGGCTGGCTTCCTGCCAAACCCGTTCTGGCACCAGTTGATCAACTTCGCCGTTTGCGACCATTTTCTGCATCAACGCCAATGTTTCGTCGGCAACGCGGAAGCCGAGCGGCGCGAAGCGGGCAGCGAAGCGGGCGACGCGCAGAATGCGCACCGGATCTTCGGCGAATGCTGGTGAGACATGCCGCAGCAGCCGGGCTTCGATGTCGGCCTGGCCGCCGTGCGGGTCGATCAAGCTGCCATCTTCGTCTTGGGCGATGGCGTTGACGGTGAGATCGCGCCGGGTCAAGTCTTCTTCCAGCGTAACGTCGGTGCTGGTGTGGAACGTGAAGCCGTGATAACCGCGACCGCTTTTTCGCTCGGTGCGGGCGAGCGCGTATTCCTCGTTTGTTTGCGGATGCAGGAAAACCGGGAAATCTTTGCCGACCGGGCGGAAGCCAACGACGGTCAAATCTTCCGGCTCGGCGCCGACAACAACCCAGTCGCGCTCGTGTACCGGCAGGCCCAGCAGCGTATCGCGGACGGCGCCGCCGACCAGATAGCGCTTCATCGGCTGGCCTCCGTGGCCGCTGTCACGGCGGGTTCGGCGATGCCGACCGGCATCAGCCAGCCGTTCACCATCTGCGGCTTGCCGGTGCGCAACCAGCCAAAAACCAACGCATGCCACTGCACGCGCTGCACATAGGTTCGGGTTTCGTTGTATGGAATGTTTTCAATCCAGATGTCAGCGTCAATAGGCATTTCCGGCAGCCAGCGTTTTACTGCGTTCGGGCCGGCGTTATACGCGGCGATGGCGAGCGCACGTTGGCCGTCGAAACGGTCAATCAGCTCGCGCAGGTGGGCGCTGCCGAGCGTGATGTTGGTGTCGGGATCATACAAAGCTGCCGCCGTCGGTGCAGGTTTGGCCACGCGTTTGGCGGTGCGCGCGGCGGTTTCGCGTAGCAGCTGCATCAGACCGATCGCGTTGGCGTGGGAAACGGCATCGCTACGATAAAGGCTCTCCTGACGCAAAATCGCATAGATCAAATCCTCCGGCACGCCGGACGCTTCCGCGCCGGATTGCACCGCGCGCAAGTACGGCCGCGGGTAGAGCAGGCTGTAATCGGTGAAGATTTTCTGACCGCTGGCGGTTGCGACCGCTTGATCGAACCAGCCCCAGTGCACGGCTAACCCCACCGCTTGCACGCGCTGCGCTGGCGTTAGCATTTCCAGCGCCTGCGCCCATTCCTGCGCTGCAAGATTTTTCAATGTGCAGAGATAGAGTTCGCGGGCGCGCACCAAGGCCGGGCGGGCGGCGAGCTGCGCCTGTTGCGCGGCGTCCATCGCCACGGTTTGATTCGGCGGCGTGTACGGGCGATTCAGATGGGCGCTGGCGAGCGCTGGATACCAACCGTCTTCGCCGGCTAGTGCGACGAACTGCGGGCGTATGTTGTCCTCACCCAGCGCCTCTGCCGCGCGCAGGCCCCAGTAGCGCCAGCGTTGCTGCATGCGCAGGCTTTCCGGCAGGGCGGCAATAAATTGCGCCACCTGCGGCCAATCGCCGGCCCAGAGTGCGCTGCGCAGACGCCATTCGGCGCTCACGGCATCAAGATCCGCCACCGCAATTTGCGCGAAATACGCCAGCGCCGGCCGGCGGCTCCAAGACAAACCCAGGGCCAACGCCCGCGCGTACGGGCTGGCGGTGGCGTCGTCGAGTTTGCGCGCTTCACGCAGCGCCGGGTACAGCAGCTGCGCTTGGCCGGGGTCGCGCCGCGCGAGGCGGGACCAGCCGTCGAGCAGGGCTTCCGGTTCTACGGCGCGCGCAGGGGCCAGGATCAACGCGGGCAGTTCGCGCTCGGGCTTGTCGATCAGCGCGGCCCATTGCAGCAGCGGCGCTGCCGCAGTGTCAGGCAGCTGCGCCGCCAAACTCCGGGCCAAGCTGAGGTTGCCCGCGCGCAAGGCGAGGCGTGCCCGTTGATCGATCAAAGCCGGGGTCAGGGCGGCGTGTGCGCGCAGCCAGTCGAACGCCGGATCGCAGGCGCGCGGCGTGGTGTCGCCGCTGAGCCAGAGTTCGCTGGCGGTAGCAGCGAGGCCGTCTTCGCGGCCGGTTTCGATGCGCGCGGTCAAACCGTGGCAGCGCAGCGCGATGTCGCCAGTGCCGTCGCGATACTGGGCGGAAAACGTGGCCCAGGCGCCGCGGTCGGCGAGATTCAACAGCCAGGCGCGGCGTAAATCGCGCACCACCGGCGCATTGCCAGCGCTGTCTTGGGCGCTGACGAACGCGGCGACGCGGGTGTCTAAATCCTCCGCCAGCGGTTGTTGCGCCAGCGCGCGCTGCAAGCGCGCCGCCTGCAGGTATGGATACAACGGATAGGCACGCAACGCCGGGCTATCGTCGTTATCCACCGTCGGTGCGATTTTTGCGGCGGTGTAGGCGCTCTGGAATTCGCTGCGCGCCGTCGCGTACTGCGTATCGCTAGCCGGCTCGGCCGCTGCATACAGCGGCAGAAGAACGGCAAAAATTACGAGCAGTCGTGCATTCATTGCGAGATAAGGCCTGCCGACGTGGAGCGGGGTTCATGTAGCATGCGCCGGCTTACGACATTCTAGGGCTTGTTGCCGTGCAGCTCGACTCATTACTGCTTTATTTGGCTACTGGCGCCGTTTCCGGCCTCGCTGCTGGGCTGTTCGGCGTTGGCGGCGGTTTGATTATTGTCCCGGCGCTGGCGGGTTTGCTGTCTTATCAAGGCGGTGCGGCGGCGATGCAAACTGCGATTGCAACATCGCTGGCGGTGATGTGTTTGACGTCGATCTCATCGATGCGGGCGCATAACGGCCGCGGCGGCGTCCTATGGCCGGTGTTTTGGCGCTTGGCGCCGGGGATTGTCATCGGCAGCCTACTCGGCGCCACGGTTGCCCAGGGTTTAGGCGGCACCACGCTGCGCCGAGTGATCGGCTGCGGCGCGCTGTTGATCGCGCTGCAGCTGCTGATCGACGCTAAGCCGAAAGTGGTGCGCAGCTTGCCGGGCTCGGCCGGTTTGGCATCGGTTGGTGCGGTGATCGGCGCGTTATCGGCCTTGATCGGCATCGGCGGTGGCTCGTTGACCGTGCCGTACCTCGCGCATCGCGGTGTTGAGATGCGGCAAGCGGTTGGCACTTCATCGGCTTGCGGGGTCCCGATCGCCTGGGCCGGCACACTGGCGTTTGCGCTCGGTGGTCTCGGCGTGCCGGGGCGGCCGGCGTTTAGCTTGGGTTATGTCGATCTCACGGCGTTTATCGGCATCGCCGCGATGAGTGTATTAACCGCGCCGCTCGGCGCGCGGCTGGCGCACCGCTGGCCGCAGCGCACGTTGAAGCGAGCGTTCGGCGTGTTTTTAACATTCATCGGCGTGCGCATGCTGTGGTTCTGAGTTTCGTATACTGCGCCGGCTTTTCTCCCTGATATTTTTCTGATAGCGAACCCATAAACATGTCGAATCTGGTTCGGCCGCACGGTGGCGGCCCGCTGCAACCTCTGTTGCTCGAAGGCGCGGCGCTGACCGCCGAGCAAGCCCGCGCGGCAACACTGCCGCGGGTTAACGTGAGCTCGCGCGAAGCGGGCGATCTGATCATGCTCGGCATTGGCGGCTTTACCCCGCTGGCCGGCTTTATGACTAAGGCTGACTGGCAAGGCGTCTGCGACACGATGCACACCGCCGCTGGCCTGTTCTGGCCGATCCCGATCACGTTATCGACCGACACCGCAACCGCCGCAGGGCTGGCGCTCGGCGGCGACATCGCGTTGTTCGACGCCGAACGCAATGAAATTTTGGCGACGATGACCGTCACCGAAAAGTACAGCATCGATAAAGCCCACGAATGCCAAACGGTGTTCAAGACCACCGATGGCGCGCACCCCGGCGTGGCAATGGTCATGGCGCAGGGCGAGGTGAATCTCGCCGGCCCGGTGAAAGTGCTGAGTCAGGCTGAATTCCCGGATCAATACGGCGCGATGTACATGACGCCGGCGCAGACGCGCGCCGAATTCGACGCCCGCGGTTGGAAAACCATCGCCGCGTTCCAGACCCGGAACCCGATGCACCGCAGCCATGAATACTTGGCCAAGATCGCGGTCGAGATCTGCGACGGCGTGATGATTCACTCGCTGCTCGGCAAGCTCAAGCCCGGCGACATCCCGGCCGAAGTGCGGCAGGACGCGATCAGCGTTTTGATCGAAAAGTATTTCGTCAAAAACACCGTGATTCAGTCGGGCTATCCGCTGGACATGCGCTACGCCGGCCCGCGCGAAGCGCTGCTGCACGCGCTGTTCCGTCAGAACTACGGCTGCACGTATTTGATCGTCGGCCGCGACCACGCTGGTGTGGGCGACTACTACGGTCCGTTCGACGCGCAGACGATCTTCGACGAAATTCCGGCCGACGCGCTGGAAACCAAGCCGCTGAAAATCGACTGGACGTTCTACTGCGATGCCTGCGAAGGCATGTCCAGCGCCAAAACCTGCCCGCACGACGCTTCGCACCGCTTGCTGCTGTCCGGCACCAAGCTACGCAAGCTGCTGTCAGAAGACGGCGAAGTGCCGGCGCAGTTCTCGCGCCCGGAAGTGCTCGACATCCTGCGCCAGTACTACGCCAGCTTGGCCGAGCACGAGAAGGTGAAGGTGGAACTCAAGGGCCACTCGGCGCGCTAACGCCGAGCCGCCCGCGGCGCCGCGCAATCAGCTTGCGTCGGCGCCGTTTTTTAGCGAAGCCATGTCGATCACGAAGCGATATTTAACGTCGCTTTTAACCATCCGTGCCCAGGCTTCGTTGATTTGTTGGATCGGGATCAGTTCGATGTCGGACACGATGCCGTGCTCGGCGCAGAAATCGAGCATTTCCTGGGTTTCGCGGATGCCGCCGATCATCGAACCCGCTAAATGCCGGCGCTTGCCAATCAGGCTGCCGACTTTCAGCGCTGGTGGATCTTGATCCGGCAGGCCGACCAGCACCATCGTGCCGTCGCGCTTCAGCAGCGATAGAAAGACGTTTAGATCGTGCGGTGCGGCAACCGTGTTGAGGATGAAATCGAGCTGGCCGGCCTGCTGCTTCATCTCGTCTTTATTCTTTGAAATCACCACTTCCTTGGCGCCGAGGCGCAGCGCATCGTCGTGCTTGCCTTCGCTGGTGGTGAACAGCACGACGTGGGCGCCGAACGCTGCGGCCAACTTCACCGCCATGTGGCCAAGCCCGCCGAGCCCGACGACGCCGACTTTCTGCCCCGGCCCAACTTGCCAGTGCTTCAGCGGCGAATAGGTGGTAATGCCGGCGCAGAGCAGCGGCGCAACGGCTTTTAAGTCCAAGGTTGTCGGCACGCGCAGCACGAATGCAGCGTCGACAACGATATTGTTTGAGTAGCCGCCTTGCGTGATCAGGCCGTCGCGGCCTTTTGCGTTGTAGGTGCCGACAAAACCTTTCTCGCAATACTGTTCGAGGCCTTCGGCGCAGCTGCCGCAGGTTCGGCAGGAATCCACCATACAACCGACGCCGGCCAGATCGCCGGCTTTGAAGCCGGTTACCGCGGCGCCGACGTTGACCACGCGGCCGACGATTTCGTGGCCGGGCACCATCGGAAACTTGGCGCCGCCCCATTCGTTGCGGGCTTGGTGAACATCGGAATGGCAGACGCCGCAGTAGAGAATTTCGATTTGAACGTCGTTGGCACCGGGTTCGCGGCGCTCGAAGCGATACGGCGCTAGCGGCGTCGTGCTGGCCTGCGCGGCATAACCGAGGGTAGGAAGCATAGGAGAAGTCCTTTTAGGGTAATGAAGGGTGGGACTGCGAGTTTGGCCGCTACGTGCGCGCTTTGAGCGCTGCCTGCAGGCGTGCGGCTTTGGCGAGGTCGAGATAGGTTTGGCGGATCGTCAGCAGCTCTTTTTCGTCGAGCTCTTCCAGATCCAGCAGCATGTTGTTGGTATTTTCAAACGCGCGGATAAGCTCGTCGAGCTTGATGTGGATCGCCTCCGAGTCGCGGTTCTGGGTGTTTTGAATCAAGAACACCATCATGAATGTGATGATGGTTGTACCGGTGTTGATGACCAGCTGCCAGGTATCGCTGAAGCCGAACAGCGGGCCGGTTAGCCCCCAGCCGACAATAACCGCAACGGCAGCGCCAAACGTATAGGGTTTGCCGGCCAACGATGAAGCAGCCCGAGCAAAGCGGGTGAACCAGGAATTTTGTGTCTCGGGCATGGCCGACGGGAAGCCTTACGAATCACCGCAATTTGCGGATTCGACAGACTAGCGGATTCGGGGTTCACGCGGCACCTGTACCCCGAAAACTTCGATCAACTCAGCGTCGTCCGCTGATTACCCGTGCCGGCAAAATCAGGATCGCGTAAATCAGCTCAAGCACGCCTTCAACGGCGAAACCGACGAGCCGAAACGGCAGCAGCAGCAGCCAGACCAGCGGATACAGCGCCAATGCCAGAACTGCAACCGGCCAGCAGATGACGAAGAGCAATAGCCAAAGCAGGAATGTAAGCATGGCTTGATCTTAGGAGTGCATTTGCCGCAGCGCAATGAACAGAATCACGCTAATTTCGGCGTACCGTGAGACCCAGGTCTCAGTCTGGGCGGCAATTGGCCGATCTTCAAAGCACAACATAATTCTGCGGCACTGGTGCGGCCGGCGGCGGTACGTCGCCGAGCATTTCTAGCAAGGAGGCTTCGATGGTCTGACTCATCGCCTGCAGCGGCAGATCGTTCGGGTCGGCGCCGAACGGTTGCTCCAATTCTTCGGCGATCGCTTCCAAGGCCATGAAGGCGTAGGCGACAAAAGCCGCGAACACCGGCGTCAGCCAGCCAATGCTCGCCGCCAGCGCGAACGGCAGCAGCGAGCAGTAGAAATAAACCGTGCGGTGAACCATCAACGAAAACGTCAGCGGTACCGGCGTGGTCAGAATGCGTTCGCAGCCGCCGATGGAATCGCTATAGCCATCAAGGTTTTTCTCCATCGCCAACGCCAGTGTGTCCGATAACTGCCCTTGCCGTCGCGCGGCATGTAATTGCTCGGCGAGCAACCGCACGATCAAGATCGGCGGAAAGCGTGCCGTTTTGATCTTCGCCAGATCCGCCTCGGGCAGCTGCAGCAGGCGTTGCAGATCTGCGCTGGCGTCGGTATCGCGCAGTTGGTGCCGCAGCGCATGGGCCGTGGCGGCGAGGCCGAGCACGAAGCGCCGTGCTTCCGGCGTGTCTGGTGTCCAGGCGGTGATCGTCAGCGCTTGGCGGGCGAGGGCGCGGGCGTAGTTTAGGACGCTGCCCCAGAGCTTGCGCGCTTCCCAGTAGCGGTCATAGCTGACGTTGGTGCGGAAGCCGAGAAAAATCGCCAGAGCCAAACCCAGCAGCGTGAACGGCTGCGGGTTGAGATCGAGAATCTGCGTGCGTTCAAAATAGCCGTGAAACAGCACCGCGCCGAGGCCGATCAAGAACACGATCAGCAGGCGCGGCAGCAGCTTTTTCAGCACCGAGCCGCGCCAGATAAACAACATCGAAAACCAGTGCGGGCGGGGACGAACAATCATGGGCGGCTAGCTACAGAATAAAGAATACAAACGGCTCGGATTCAGGGCGTTGTTTTAGCCTTCAAGCGCTGCAGATAACGATCCCGCAACAGCGTTTGTCGGCTGATCATCGGCATCGCTGCGCCAGCGATGAACACCTGCGTTGCGGCGCTGGTGACTTCCAGCGGATCGCCGTCCCACAGCACGAGATCGGCCACCTTGCCGCGTTCGATGCTGCCGCGGTCTTCGCTGAGGCCGTAAATTTCCGCCGGTGCCCGCGTGATCGCAGCGAGCGCGGCGTCTTTCGAAAGCCCGTAAGACACGGCGATGCCGGCCAGTTGGCGTAGATTGCGGGCGTTATGGGTGGCGAATTCGCTGTCGTCGATAAACGCAAAACGCACGCCGGCACGCAGCAACAATTGCGCGGCATCGGGCCGGCCGTGCAGCGTTTCAAAGCGCGCTGGTAGGTCCAGCGTCGGGTCGATCAACACCGGCACGCGGTGCTCAACCAGCGTTTTCGCAACGAGATGCGCTTCTGCCGCACCGCTGATGATCAGGCGAATCCCATATTCATCGGCGAGTTTGACCGCTGCGGTGATGTCCGACGCACGGTTGGCGTACAGCACCAACGGCGTTTGCCCGGCCAGCACCGGCTTCAGCGCTGCGACATCGAACGGCCCCAGTTGCGCCGCGCGCCACAGCCCAGCACCAGAGCGCAGGCCGTTCGGTTTGGCTTCTTCCAAGGCTTCGCGTAGCGCGGCGAGCGTCGCGGGCCGCGTACCGCCGGTCAGCGGCGCACTGTTTTCGCCGATTTGCGCGAACACTGCGACGCGCGGCTTCAGCACAAAACTGCCTTCGGCGGCGTGCGTTCCGGCCAGCGAAATCACCGCGCCTTGGCCGGCGATCAGGCTGCCGCCCTGGCGCGAGCCGGGGGCGGTAATGGCGGTTGTAACGCCTTCGATGCGATTGACCGGCAGCAGCGCCGAGCGTGGATTCAGACCATCGGTGACGTCCAGCCCGGCGCTAAAGCGCGGTTGTTTGCTGCCGACATCGTTGGTTTCTTCAACGCCGTCGATTTCTTTCAGACCGAGTTGCGTTAGCGGCGCGATCACGCCGGGCGTCAGAACTTTACCGCTGCCGTCGATGACCGTCGCGCCAGCCGGCACCGCGAGATCGGCGCCGACGGCTTCAATACGGCCGTTGCGGACGATTACCGTGCCGTGCGCCAGCGTACCGGCTGGGCCCAGTGTGTGGACTTCGGCGTTTTGAATCGCAATAACGTCCGCACTGGCGTTGGCGCCGACAAAAAGCGCGGCGAGTGCGGCAAGGCAAACGAAGGGGCGTGCATGTTTCATGGCGCGTCTCCGGCGGCGGTGGCGGCTTCATCGACATCGGCCCCGAGTAGATAATCGCTTTCCGGCTCGGCTGCCGGATGGGCGCGGTCGTAACGCAGTGCGCCGTCGATCCAAACTTGATCAGCGCGGCTATAAACCGAGAATGGATCACCACTCCACAGCACCACATCGGCCGCTTTGTTGATTTCGACAGTGCCGATTTTGTCGCTCAATCCCAGCGCTCGCGCCGGGTTCGCGGTGATCCAAGCGATTGCGTGTTCAGGCGGAATCGTTAGCCCGGCGCGGCGGCCGGCAGCCATCGCTTTCGCGGCTTCTTGGTTTAGACGCTGAATGCCGTTCGGGTCGTCGCTGTGAACAATTGCGCAACTCGGCCCGGCCTTGCTTTTGGCGTAGTCAACAAACGCAATGTTTTCGCGAATGCCGTCCCAGGCTTCGAGTTTGAAGCCCCACCAATCGGCCCACATCGCCGCACAGGTCTGGGTTTCGGCAAGTTGATCGGCGATTTTGTAGGCCTCAACCGCGTGGTGGAAGGCTGTGATCTTGAAATTGAACTCACGTGCGACGTCGAGCATCGTCGCCATTTCATCCGCGCGGTAGCAGTGCATCTGCACCAGGATATTGCCGCGCAGCACGTCGGCCAGCGTATCGAGGCCGAGATCGCGGTCCGGCGCGGTCCCTTTCTTGGTTTTGCGCCACGCATCCCATTTCTCGCGATAGGCGGCGGCTTTGGCAAACGCGGCGCGATAGCCCGCGACATTGCCCATACGTGTTGACGGCGAGCGATGTTGGCCTTCGCCATAAACCCGCTTCGGGTTCTCGCCGCAGGCCATCTTCAGCGTCCGCTTGGCGCCCGGAAACAGCATCGCTTGATACGTGATCGCCGGCACGTTCTTAACGATTACGCCGCGGCCGCCGATCAAGTTGCCGGAACCCGGCAACACTTCCATCGTGGTAATGCCGCCGGCGCGCGCAGTTTGGAAGCCCGGATCCTGGGGCCAGATCGAATGCTCGGCCCACACTTCCGGGGTGGTTGGATTGGTCAACTCGTTGCCGTCGGAAGTCGCCCAAACGCCCGGCGACGGATAGACGCCAAGATGCGAGTGGACATCGATAATTCCCGGCGTCAGGTAGCGGCCTTGGGCCTCAACGACCACGGCATCGCCAGCGTCGAGATTCTTGCCAATCGCGCTGATTTTGCCGTCGCTGAGGCGCACGTCGGTGTTTTCCAAACGCGTATCGCGGCCGGTGAGCACGGTGGCGCCGCGGATCAACACCGCGCCGCTGGCCGGAACGGCATAAGTAGACGCAAAAGGCTCGGGTTCGGCGACGGTCGGCGGGCTTTTGCCGCCGCAGCCGGCAAGTCCGGCGACCAACGCAAGGCTAAGCCCCGCGAGCACAGCGGTGCGGGTTTTCATCTCCGAGCTCCCTGAGTAATTTGTTGCAGCTTACCAGCAACAAACGTGCTGAGGCGGTGGTTTTGCCCGGCTTTTGGACCGCGACTGCGTGCTTAAGACGCGCTTTGCACAGGCACCGCAGGTCGTAACGGAAATCGCCAGCACCGGAAAAACACGGCTCCCGATTGTGGACGCGCTGATCTACGTGACAACGGACCGTGCGAGGTAGCCGCCCGATTTGCGCGGCGTACACCGCCTTCGTTCCGTAGGGCTGAAGCCGCACAGCGAATTCCGCCATTCGTCGCAGCCGCTTATTGCGCCGTCACAGATCATCAACCAGCGCCGCGCATCGCCTGACATCTCGCTATCCAATGCAGCTGCTTCAGAGCGCATCCAGTGGACTCTGCACGCCACGGCCGCCCTTATTCAATACACGCGTGTAAATCA
>JALNYU010000037.1 GCA_023229645.1 Nevskia sp.
TGCGAGCGGGCGAAAAGTTGGCCGACCGTGTCCATGCTCAACTGGCCAACATCGCCTCTCGTCCAGACTTGGTTCGCTCGTTCTTCATGCATCCAAGTGTCGCCTATATTACTGACTTATGAGTAAAAACGATGCCGATAGCCTCTGCCGTGCGACTCCACTGATACTGCACCGGCTTGATTGACTCTTGTCGACGCGGGACCTGAAACGCCGATATGCCGTTGAGCGCTCTAGCTGCGACCGCAACCATCCGGCCGTTACGCGAGAACACCGGCGCGAAGCGATCGTTGAGATCGGCCGTACTTTTCGCCACTACGCTGGGCTGGGTATCACCCTCAAAGTGTCCGCCCAGCAATGTCTTAGCGACGGCAGAGGGTGGCAGCTCTAGACGCACCGACCGTTGGCTTACGCGGCTGTCTAAGGCAACATCGAGCGCCGATTCATCAACGCTACGCGCGATACGAATTGAATGACTGAAGTGGACTGCCGACATCGCCGCTGCAGAAGCAGCCGAACCCACATGCCAGCATTCGGCAAGGCTGGCTTTGTTTTCGTCGATCCATTGAGCCCAGCCCGTTTCGTGTTCTGAATCAACACAAACCCAGCTGCGCTTTTCCAACAGCATTTTCAGGTCCGCAGCAGTCAGGGCGGGGTGCAGCACCCCCGGCACTTGCAGTAGCCCCCAACAGAGTTCAACGCCGGCCATTTCCGCGCGGCGGGCGAGCAAAATCCATAACGCTAGATGCACCAGTCGGGGCGCACCCAGTTGCCACGGGCCTGCGTCGAACAGCACCAGCAAACGCCGCCTCAGCCGCTGCGCGCGAGGCCGCGTATTTAGAAAGAGGTGCTCAGCACTTACAGCGCGCCGAAGAAATTCGTCGGGGAGCTCGCCGGCGAGCAGCCATTCGCTTGTTAGTAGACGCTCATAAGTCCCGCGCCGGCGAAGATCATCGAAGCCATCGGGCTCCGCTTGCCCGGATTGGAAGGCGCCACGCATTGGCGTCATGAGCGGTAGCAAGCCGTTCGCGAGCGCGCCGACCGCCTTGGCGCTCGGCGCGCGAAACCATTCAAGCCAAGCCCGCCAAGGTTGAAGCGCTCGCGGCACTGCAGTGATTGTCTTCATCCCAGAATGCGCCAATTCACCCTTCAGCCCAGCGTGTGCGAATTTTCGTAAGGTTCGCAGGCGTAGCCGGACGTTGCCGGTCCAACGGCACCACCGCTGCTGGGGACGGCCAAAGAAGCAAAGGTGTTCGCCGATGCTGTTTTTGCAGTGCGCGTGACAACAGCGCCGCCGGGACATCAGGCTGTTGCACGGTTGGCAGCCAAAGATCACCCGCTTCGACACACGGCGCTGCGTATTCCAAGCCCTCCACCCAAGGCAAGTCCGCAGTTGAGCCGGTAACGATGATCACGTCACGAGTGGCGCTTACCGCCAGCCGCGCCTGCACATCCGGCTGAAGCTCAAATAGGCGCGCCAGAAGCTTACGTGCGGCATCTGCCCACGCGACCGCAGCAAGCGGCGCTGGCGCCTCGGACCGCACGATCCAGCGCCAGTCGATTACAGGCGTACTCACATCACTGTTGTGCTGGCCGACATCGCCGCAGCGAGTTGTGGGCGCCACTCCACCAGCTCGGCAGGGAGCGTTTGCTCAGAATAATTTGCGTCGATTTCGCGCAGTAGCGCTTCAATCGCGGTGCGCTGTCCGTCACCCGGAACTGCGAGGCAGCGTTGCGCGGCCTCCGCCAATCGCGGCCCGCGTGACAGCGGTTGCTGCGTCGCCGCCTCTGCTGCGCTGAACAGCGTTGGACTGGTGGCGTGGGCGAAAATATCCCCCAGCGATTCACGCGCGCTTTGCTGTGCAGCCTCCGTTGGCAGCGCGTAAAGCAAGGGCCAGATGTCAGCCTCGGTGGCCTGCATGCGACCACCGAGCACAGCGGCGGCCGCAATCAGCCGCTGCGCTTTGACGATACGACGATCCGACATCTGCAAGCCAACCTGCCGTAGGCGACGGATCGCGTGCGCCAGCACCGGCCGCACGCCGAGCACATCCACCCCAGGCACCGCAGCGCACAGCGTATCGAGATGCGTCAGGCCGGCTTGCGATTGTACGGGTGTCTGGTCCGCGAGCCATCCACCGTCGAGCATCGCCTCAAGTTGATGGTCGGGCACTGGGGAAACAAATAAGTGCAGTAGAAATCTGTCACCGAAGGCGGCAAGCCCCTCGTCATCCGGCAAGCTATTCGCGGCGCCGACGCAGATGCGGAGCGGACAGTGCAACTGCGTGTGCCCACGGCGGAAGCGGCGTTCGTTAAGAATGCCGAGCAGCGTGTTGAGAATGGCGGTAGAGCCGAGAAAAACTTCATCCAGAAAAGCGACTTCGGCCTCTGGCAGCATGCCGGTGACGTCGGTTTCAACCGTGCCATCGCGCAGCTTGCGCAAGTCCACCGCCCCGAAAAGCTCGGAAGGTTCGGTGAAACGCCCCAGCAAGTATTCGAAATAACGTCCGCCGAGCGCCTGCGCCACGCGACGCACGACCGCGCTTTTGCCAGTTCCGGGCGGGCCAATGACAAGGAGATGCTCCTGCGCCACTGCAGCGAGCACCATCAATTCCGCCAATTGTTCCCGCCCAATCAATCCCGTTGTTGCCAGTCGGATGTCATTACGCAAATGAACTGCAGCATCTTTCGGAGAAGGGATCATCATCAAAACAAGATTAGGGACCGAGTAAGTGTGCCGAACTTGATCGCTTGTCTCAAGATATATTCGGGTCGCTACCCGCAGATGTTGCTGCCTCGATGCGCAACAGCTTTTTTTGCCGCGGCAACCACCACAAGTAACGTTCCGAGCTAAAGTGTAGAGAAAGCGGGGTGTCCTTCTTAAAATTGAAGGCGTCGCCTCGATCCGGAAACGGTCGAGAAACCAATGCCGTGACTTGTCCTCATATTCTTGTCGCCGTTGCCAAAAAAGGCATTAGCTTGATGCCTAGCATTCTATTCCTCGCCCAATCGTCGTGGGAATGTAACCGCACTTTTAATGTCTCGAGTCAGCGCCAGCGCAATCAGGGTGCTATAACATGTTCGATGTACCCTTTCCGCTGTTTTTCGGCGATGAGTTTGGTCACTTCGCGCTCTGCACGATCTTCCGTTTCATATGACTTTGTCAGCGTCTGGCCCTTCGTGCCGATACGTCCGTAGGTGACGACGACATCACAGCCGCGCACGCCAATCCGCCAGAATTTATTTGCGGGGCCTTCCTGAATCCGAAATTCGCGGGTTGGATCATCTGACTGAGCGTGCGCCGAAAAAATCCCAAGCATATTGGAATGTTGTTGCCCGGCATCGGCTGGAGTTTCATTATCTAGAAGGGCGCCGTCCACGACTGAGTCCACTGCTTCAATTAACGTTGATTCAATACGCTGCAGAACTCGTGCGGAGTCGTGAAGCCAGTCTGCAGACAATACTTCCAGAACACGCCAACCGAATGAACGCAGAATTCCAGGTTGGAACACGTAGCGTTCTTGGGCGTCTTGACAAACGGGTCCATCTAACAATATTGCCAGGGCATAGCCGCCGCTTAGCGGGTCGCGTATTGCGAGGTCGCATCGAAAAGTTGATCGGCCAACGCATTCTTCAACCTCATGTCCGCGCCCGCGCAATGCCCTGGCTAATGTCTGGCGCATTGTGTTCTGTGGTTGAATCTGACTAAACGTCTGTTGCGCACCTGGATTAAGTGAGGCTAGTGTTGCCTGGGCACGAACGTTATCGCCAGTTGCGCAGGATTCTGCGAATTGAAGAAACGCTCTCAATGCAGCGGCGCCATCGTTATGCGTATTTGTAATGGCTTCGCCACGGGGATTAAGCAGATTACCAACGCTTCGCGCGGATTTCCCCGTTCAGGTGGCATCGTAATGTTGGAGCGTAGATTTTTACTTCTGGGCTACCCGCCGGTATCGGCGGCGCCGGCCGAGCCCATCCTCCCCGATCCAGCATACCGCCGTGAAGCGCAGCTGTTTGCGCAAGGCGCGCTTGCCCAGTATCGGGTGTTGCTGCGGCCGGCGTTGAGGCGGCTTTCGCTGCGCTTCATCCACCCTACCGCGCTACGGTCGAACGGTTGCATCCAGTTGGCGCTATCTGGCTTGAACTTTCGCGAGGTTGTGCGTGGTGTTCTTCTGGTCGCGCTTCAGGCCCTCCACCGCGAACGAGCACACCGAAATCGTTATTGAGCCGGCAAGAATCCGCAGGGGCGACTTGTTCAGCGCAACGGACATCAGCAAGGCGATGAATGCTGCCCTACTGCTCTGACCCTTCGATCAATGCGTAATAGCGCTTCCGTTGGGACGCCCTGAGGCGGGTTTCGCTGCGCTTCATCCGCCCTACCGCACTACTTTTCGCTCTTGCCAAATACCGATTTCCAGCCCTCAAAAATGGCCTTTATAAACTCGAAATGTGGCGTCGTGAGCACCCCACGCTCGTCTTTTGAGTCGCTGGCTTCTGTGGTCATTTTGATAAGCGTCAAAGCTAGCGAAAGCGGTATCGCAGCCATGATAACAATAGTCATGCCTACCAAAACGTATAAGTGAGTGGGGGTCTCTTTGGCCATAAGAAAACCGGGCGGCGAGCATATAAAGTTGTTCAGGAAGCACAACAGAGTCACAAGGTAGGCTAGACACACAACGCCAAGGACATAGAACGCAATCGTCCGCATCCATTTCTTTTGGTGCCGTATTTCCAGCGCTATGTCGGTATGCCCTTGGCTTAGCAGCGACAGCTTCCCATCAGATAAATCGTCCCCGTCCGATTCTGCGCTCACACCCACTCCTTGGCTAAATCAATCGTAAGTTCTTCAATCGATACCGCATGGCGACTTCAGAGACTAGAAACTCGCGAGCTAACGCTTCAATGGACACATAGCCCTTGTTTTCTACAAGCCAAGTGACAGCAGTCGCGGGCATGAGTAAGTCTGCTGCAAACCTATTGGCTGCAGCTTCCACAAAGTCAAAAGTTGAAGCGCTAAACTCTGACGGCGTGTCGCGCTTGCGCTCGCCATGCTCAAGAAAATGATGACCTAGCTCGTGTGCAATTGTGAATCGCTGCCTTGTTGGCGACTCGGAGCCGTTGAACAAGATGAGGGGGCGGCTGTGTGCCAGCCGATACCAACCACTTGCGCCCTCGAGTTCTCTTGGGTCACCAGCGCGCACGTCCACACCAGCCCGGCGGGCAATGACAACAGGGCTTACAGGCAACCGCATATCTGACCAATGCTTGGCGAGCACTTCGTTTGCTGTGTATTCGGGTGTATATAAGAACATGCGTGCACCCTGTCGGTGGGCGTCGTCAACGACGAAATTAAGCCCGTATGGGCGGGTCGATGGTACGCAAGATTTGCGCGAAACGCAAAACTTGTTAACAGGTTATCCACAGGCTTGCGACTTGTTTGTCAACTCAAGTCCGGAATATGAATGACGAACCGAAGCGTAAACAATCGTTTAACGAGGAGTTCGCTTTAATTAAACAGAAACCAAAGTCTACATCCTGAATACGGTGAAGGGGTTTGTCTGGACGAGCTAGTAACAAATAGATGCCGTGCGGATGCTTGACAAGTTTGGTGGGGCGGAACAGCATTAACACAGCGAGCCTAAGAACTCCGAGAGCAGCGGCATCCGCACCCGTCAGCATTGCGGATTTTTTGTGCCTGTCCGTTTTTTCGTACGGCCGGGAGGGTGAACTGGCCCCGGTTTTACGGACACCTCAATAAGGGGACAATGCCCCTGGAGGTGTTATGTGAGCAAGTACCAGCAATACACGAAGGAATTCAAACTTGAAGCGGTTCGGCTTCTGGAGCATGGCGATCAGTCCGTGACGGAGCTGGCGCTGCGGCTCGGGATCCGGCGCAATCTGCTTTACAAGTGGCAGGCCCAGCTGCGTGGCAAAGGCGATGCTGCCTTTGGCGGCCCGGGTCGGCGACCTGCGAGCGAAGACTCAGAGGTTGCGTGCCTGAAGCGCGAGCTGGCGCGCGTGACCGAGGAGCGCGACATGCTAAAAAAAGCAGCGGCGTACTTTGCCAAGAACCTCGGGTGAAGTACGCCTTCATCCAGCAACAGACAATCGCAAGCGTTGCGCGCTGGTGCCGGCTACTGCGGGTATCGCGCAGCGGCTACTACGACTGGCGGGGGCGCGGCGAGAGTGCACGCGCCGCTGCCGATCGAGGCTTGGTGGCGCACCTCCAGCGCGTTCATACGCAGTTCCGACAGGCGTACGGCACGCGTCGCGTGTGGCGTCATCTGTCGGCCGAAGGCATCGCTTGTGGCCGCCAGCGCATTGCCCGACTGCGCCGGATGCACGGCATCCTCACGCGTCGTCGTCGCCGCTTCCGTCTGACGACGCATTCCAAGCATCGGCACTGGATCGCACCCAATCTGCTGAAGCGGCAATTCAAGGCAGACAAACCCAACCAGGCTTGGGTGGGCGACGTCACGTTTGTCGCTACGCGCGCAGGTTGGCTGTATCTGGCGGTGCTGCTGGATCTGCACTCGCGGCGCGTGGTGGGTTGGTCGATGTCGGAGCGCAACGACGTCGCCTTGGTCTTGGGTGCCCTGCGCATGGCCATCACCGCACGCCGGCCGCCAGCTGGACTAATCCACCACACCGACCGTGGTCGGCTCTACGCCGCCGATGCCTACCGTGATGTCATGGCGCGTCACCGCATGGTGCCGAGCATGAGCCGCAAGCGCGACTGCTGGGACAACGCCGTGGCCGAAAGCTTCTTCGCCACGATCAAGCATGAACTGATCTGGGGCCGGGATTTCAAGACCCGCGATCAAGCACGACAGGCAATCTTCGAATACATCGAGGTCTTCTATAACCGACAACGCAGCCATCAGACGCTCGACTATCGCTCTCCAGTGGATTTCGAAGCGCTGATGAATGTAGCCTAATTTCAGTGTCCGTCAGAATTGGACCAGTTCATTCGTATACCGATAAACCTTTCGCGGTCCCGTAATCCTTGCCATTATTCTCTCCAACCTTGTTGGGTCAGAGTGTCAACTATTTCGGGTCAAGTCCCTCAAAGCAAAGTCTCTCAATGATAGGGGTGCGGCCAATGGTGCTGTAAATTGAATTGCTAGAAGTGTACCTGCTCGGCTTTCTACGGTCGACGAATCAAATATGGCTCATTCATTCAAGGCGGACATCCGTGCGACGCGATGTGATCGTATCGGCTGGATCTGAGTGCTGCCGGCGTCGGCACCGTACTGGGGCCCCTCAACACGTATACGGGACGGTTACAACAGGACATTGCGTTGGGGCCGGAGGTGCGCGATCACGACGTGCGTACCAGCTACCTGAGCCTTGCGGCGCGCTGTGGCGGGCGTTCGCCGCTGGTTCCGGCATCGATGGCCCGCTGCGGATGTCGATGCACGAGTGGATAAGCTAGCCATACCAATTCAAAAGGCCTTGGTTTGCAGGTACCGCTCGCGTTGCTGGCTTATCTCAGCAAAGCACTCACGCCCAAATTGCTTGCCGGGAAGCGTGGCAGCCGGTGCACCGCCGCCCCGCCGCCCCAGCGTTGTCAGCACGACGAAGCCGTAGATCACGATAAACACACAGTGTCGACATTGAAAATCACCGGCCACACCCAAAACGGTGCAATCGGCGGAGAAAAAATGCGAATGGTTGCCCCTCCGAGGTTATTGCGCTCATGACGCGCGGGCTGAATTCTGTGATTACGACCCCGCAGAATTCGCGCGGTTGGTGCGCCAATGTTCGATAGCAGACTGAGCGACACAGGTGCGCTCTGTAGATTCGATGGCGGAGTCAGTTGCGATCTGACGGCGGCCGCTGTGTCCGCTACTCAGCTGGCACGGTATCGACCGCTGAGGTAGCCCTGACGTGCTCGCACCTTTTTCGCTTTCATCGCGCTTGGCCGGGTTGGCGTTGTTGATTAGTCCGCTGGCGTGGTCGGCCGATTGGCAGGCGCTTCCATCGAGAGCGCCGGAGTCTGCGGACAATCCTTCGACGCCGGCCAAGATTGAGCTGGGCAAGATGCTGTTCTTCGATCCGCGCCTATCGTCAACCGGCACGCTGTCGTGTTTCTCCTGCCACAACGTCATGGAGGGCGGTGATGATCATCGGCCGACTTCGATTGGTGTGCACGATCAGCTCGGCGGACGCAATTCACCGACGGTTTGGAACTCGGCTTTCTTGTCAGTGCAGTTCTGGGACGGCCGCGCGCCGACGCTGGAAGCGCAGGCCAAGGACCCGATCGTCAACCCGATTGAAATGGGTATGTCGGGAATAGGACTGGCGGTTGATCGCATTAAGTGCCTCCCCGGATATCCGCAGCTGTTCGAGGGCGCTTTTGGCAAGAAGGCCGGCATCAGCGACGAGACGATCGCGATGGCGATTGCCGTCTACGAACGCACGTTGATTACGCCGGATAGTTCCTACGATCTATTCGTAAAGGGCGATAAAACAGCGCTGACCGAGCAGCAGCAGCAGCGCGGCATGCAAGCGTTTTCCGATGTCGGCGCACGGCTTGTCATTCCGGCGCGAACTTCAGCAGCCCAACGCGCCCAGTTGGCACCGGCTTCTTCATGAAGTTTCCGACGTATCCTGCGCGTGTTTATGTCGCAGAGTACCGCCTAGTGCTGGACAGCGGCCGTGCGGCCTCGACCAGGAAGGCGGCAGATGCGCACAGGTGGCGGGTACCGTCGCTACGCAACTTGGTTTACACCGCACCTTACTTCCACAATGGTTCGGTGCAGTCACTGCCCGAAGCGGTTCGGGTGATGGCCGGTACGCAGCTCAATATGAGCTTGCCGGAATCTCAGGTTGCTGATATATCGACCTTCTTGGAGGCCTTGACCGGAAAATTCCCAGTGCAGACGATGCCAAGATTGCCGCCAACGCCGGGCAACATGCGTGAGTAGCGTAATCCGCCCCCGGCCGTCGCTCGACACACGCGGATGAAGCCCTCGTTGCTAGGGCGTGAAGTGTTGCCGCTGCTGCTGCTTTTCGTGGGAATGGTGGCCGCCACTTCGCTGTTGGATGCGGCGCTGCATCAGCTCAATCTGCGCTGGGTCGGGCGTTATCTCGGCATTCCAGGTGTGATGCTAATCGCGGTTTCGATGATCTATTCGCTGCGCAAGCACAAATGGATCAGCTGGGGCCAGCCGGCCCGGTTGCTGAAGCTGCACAAGCTGCTCGCCTGGCTAGGTTCGGTGCTGGTGTTGGTGCACGCCGGCATCCATTTCAATTCGGTCCTGCCGTGGCTCGCCATTGCCGCGATGCTGACGAATGTCGTCAGTGGGCTCACCGGAAGCTTTCTGATTGGCCGGGCGCGGTCGTTTGTTGAATCGCGACGAACATCGCTGGCCACCGAAGGGCTGAGCGCCACCGACATTGAGTCGCGGTTATTCTGGGACGCCACCATGCTGGACCTTCTCAAGGGCTGGCGCGTGGTGCATCTCCCCATTGCGCTGGCGTTCGTCGTGCTAGCGCTCGCGCACATCCTGAGTATCTTCATCTTCTGGGGCTGGCGATGAAAGGGCCAGGGTTATGGCGGGCGGTGATTGCAGTGCTGGTCAGCGTGCTGGTTCTGGTCTTTGTGTTTCCGGAGCCGATGATCAGCCCCGGCGGTATGCTCAAGGGGCATCAATTCCTGAGCAAAAACTGCTTTGCCTGCCACACCCCGCTATTGGGCAGCCGTTCTGAAAAGTGCGTGAGCTGCCACGCGGTGGCGCGCATCGGATTGTTCACCACAACCGGGCAGCCGATCAGCGGCAAGGATGTATCGGTGCCGTTCCATCAACAGCTTACCGAGCAAACCTGCACCACCTGCCACGCCGAGCACGCCGGGCCGGACGCGGCGCTCGCGATGCATCCGTTCTCTCATACGCTGCTGCAAGCTGAGGTGCGCACGCAATGCGCGTCCTGCCATATCAAGCCTCAAAACGCGCTGCATCGGCAGCTAACCAGCGGCTGCCAGCAATGCCACAGCACCGAGAAATGGCGCCCCGCAACCTTTGACCATGCGCAACGCTTCGTATTGGATGGCGACCACAACGTCGCCTGCGCAACCTGCCATGTGGCGAACGACTTCAGCCGCTACACCTGCTACGGCTGCCACGAACACTCGCCGGCGGGAATACGGGCCAAGCATGAGAGAGAAGGTATTCGCGACTTCGCAAACTGCGTCGAGTGCCATCGCAGCGCTGAAGAAGGCGGCGAGGGCGATGAACATCACGGCAACGCGCGTGATTGAACGAGAAAAGCAATGACCGAACTTAAATCGTACAAGGTATGGGATGTGCCGACGCGCTGGTTCCACTGGATCACCGTGCTGAGCGTGATTGGGCTAGCGGCGCTGGGTCTGGTGATCTTGAATGCTGGCACGCTCAAGATTCCCAACGAAGGCAAGATATTGTTGAAGTCACTCCATGTCTGGGTGGGCTACGTCTTTGCCGTCAACATCGGCGTCCGCATCGTCTGGGGCTTCGTCGGCAATCACTACGCACGCTGGCGACAGGTTCTGCCGGGTGGGAGCGGCTATCTCGCGCGCGTTCGCAGCTATGCAGCAGCGTTTGCCGCTGGGCGCCCGCAACACTACCTAGGGCACAATCCACTGGGGCGCTTCGCGGTCGCGGTGTTGCTCGTGCTGATCGCGATGCAGGCACTCACCGGCTTGGTGCTGGCCGGGACCGACATCTACTTTCCGCCGTTCGGACACTGGATTGCGCAGTGGATTGCCGCCCCAGGGGTGGATCCCGCAACGCTGGTGCCGTACTCACCAGAGATGTACGACGAGACCACATATGCCGACATGCGGGCAATGCGCGAGCCAATCGGGGTGCTGCACCTGTATGGTTTCTATGTGCTTGGCGCAGTGATCGTTCTGCACATCACGGCGGTTGTCGTCACCGAGCTGCGCGAAGGCGGCACGCTCATTTCGGCGATGTTCACCGGCCGTAAGCTGATACCCGGACAACCTGTTGATATGCCTGATTCCGCGACCTCCAAAAGCGCCCCGTAGCCATGTATTTACTAAACGAACCCGCACGCTATCTGTTCTTCACCGGCAAGGGCGGCGTCGGCAAAACAACGTTGGCCTGTGCGACTGCGATTGCCCTGGCCGACGCCGGCAAGACCGTACTGTTGGTCAGCACCGATCCGGCCTCGAATCTCGATGAAATGCTGGCCGTGACGCTGAGCAACGTGCCAACGCCGGTGCCCGGTGTACCGCGTCTATCGGCGATGAATATCGATCCTAAAGCCGCCGCCGATGCCTACCGCCAGCGCGTGATTCAGCAGATGCCCGCGTCCACCGAAGGCGAGCGGGCGCAAGTTCGCGAAGAACTGAGCGGCGCCTGCACCACCGAGATCGCTTCATTCGATGAGTTCGCCGGGCTGCTGACGGATGCCGCGCCGAAGGTCGATCACATCATCTTCGACACCGCACCGACCGGACACACGCTGCGCCTGCTGAGCCTGCCCAAAGCCTGGACGGGCTTCCTGCAAGACAATGATCGTGGCGCATCCTGTCTGGGTCCGCATTCGGGGCTGAAGATGCAGGAGTCGCGCTTCCGCACGGCGCTGGCGACGTTGTCTGATCCCGAGCGCACCCGCATCGTGTTGGTGACGCGAGCCGATCCTCGCGCGCTCGCTGAGGCGGCGCGCACCGCAGACGATCTGAATGCCCTCGGCATCGGCAACCAGCACCTCGCGATCAACGCCGTGTTTCACGCAAGCCGCGGCGATGATCCAGTCGCCGTCGCCTATGAAGCCCAAGGACACGCGGCGCTGGCATCGATGCCAGCCTCCATCCGCGGCTTATCCCGCGATGAGATTCCACTGCGAGCGTTCGACATGGTCGGGCTCCCAGCGCTGCGCGCCGTGCTATCGCCGCCGGCTGCGCAGCCGGTGACGGCAGATAACACCGATGCTGAACCCGAATCCGTTCCGGCGGCCGATTCGCTGGATCAATTGGTCGAGTCGCTGGCGCAATCGGGGCACGGTCTGATCATGGTCATGGGCAAAGGGGGTGTCGGCAAGACCAGCATCGCCGCGGCGCTGGCGCTGGGTTTAGTTGAGCGCGGGCATCCAGTGCATTTATCGACCACCGATCCCGCTGCACACCTAGCCGCAACCCTGGTTGATGCCGTGCCTGGCCTGAGCGTAGATCGCATCGACCCGAAGGCCGAAACCGCGCGTTATGTTGAGAAGATCATGGCCGGCAAGGGCAGCCATCTAGAGCCGGCGGCACGTGATCTCCTGCGCGAGGACCTGCGCTCGCCGTGCACTGAGGAGGTTGCGGTGTTTCACGCTTTCTCGCGCATGGTCAATGAAGCCCGTAGTTGTTACGTGATTCTCGATACCGCACCCACCGGCCACACATTGCTGCTGCTGGATGCCACCGGCGCCTATCACCGCCAGATCGAGCGCGATATGTCGAGCGTTAGCCAGCGCTTTGTTACACCGCTAATGCATCTCCAAGACCCAGATTGGACCCGCATCATTGTCGTCACACTGCCAGAGACCACGCCGGTATCGGAAGCCGCCGCGCTTCAGGATGACCTGCGCCGCGCACAGATCGAACCATATGCCTGGGTCATCAATCGCAGCATGTCCGCTGCGCACACGCGTGATCCGCTGTTGGCAGAGCGGATCGCCGGCGAACGCAAGCAAGTCGAACGGGTGCGGAAGGGTTTGGCCAAGCGCGTGTACGGCGCACCGTGGCTACCGCAATCACCCACCGGCGCCGCGCAACTGCGCAGGCTGCTGCAAGCACCCGTGGCAGTAGGGCAGCCCAATAGCACCGTTCCGATTCCTGCGCTGTGAGCCTCAACTTCGGCTAGTCGCCCGGAGCAGTCGTTTTGATACCGGGGCCATAGCCTGCAATCAGACTTCAATCCTCGCAGGATACCGCAGCGCCTTGCTGCGCCCATCCGCCGACGATCCGCCGGCCCCTCACGATTCCTGTGTCGTTCCACTCACCGAGTTCGTCTCGGACTTCGGCGACAGCCTGCTCGCTGCCGTCACCCAGCAGAATCCGCCGGTCTACGACGGAACCTTCGACTACCGCTGCGACGCGATGACGGAGAATCTCAAGCGCAAGCCGTTCGCGGCACAGCGCGGCGTGGTTCAGGCTGTCACGCGACTGCTGGTCGATGATGGCCAGCCGGCAAGCGTCGTCAATGCCGAAATGGGTACGGGCAAAACGATGATGGCGATCGCCATCGCCGCCGTGCTCCACCGGTGCGAAGGCTACCGGCGCTTCCTTGTCATCTCGCCGCCGCACCTGGTCTACAAATGGCGGGGAGATTCTCGAAACCATCGCCGGTGCCCGCGTCACGGTGCTGAATGGTCCCGACACGCTGCGCAAGCTGTTGCAGTTGCGTGATCCGGCACGGCCGCCCTGCGAAGGGCCTGAGTTCTTCGTACTCGGCCGCGTGCGGATGCGGCTGGGATTTCACTGGAAGGCGGCGTACTCAACGTGCTGCTGGCTTGGCCGGACTGCGCGTTCCGCGACGAACTCGTGCGGCATCCGCGCACGCGGGTGCTGCTTGCCAATGTGCCAGCGATCTTCGGCGGATCGGAAGCGATGCCGAAGAAAGCCGATGTCATCGACCTGTGCAAGGCCGAGAAGGCGAGAGGCCGGCGCGTGCTGGTATACAGCGTCTACTCGGGCACGCGGGATACAACCAGCCGGCTCAAGGCGATGTGCGAAGCCGAAGGGCTGCGGGCAGCGGTGCTGCGGGCCAGCATCGACACCAGCCGGCGCGAGGACTGGATCTTCGAGCAGGTGGACCGGGGCGTGGATGTGCTCATCACAAACCCGGAGCTGGTGAAGACCGGCCTCGACCTGCTCGACTTTCCGACGATCGCGTTTCTCCAGACGGGTTGGAATGTGTACACACTCCAGCAAGCGGCGAGACGCTCATGGCGCATCGGTCAGAAGCTGCCAGTCGACGTGCATTTCTTCGGCTACGGTGGCACGACGCAGATTACCTGCTTGCAGCTGATGGCGAAGAAGATCGCCGTCAGCCAGTCCACGTCCGGCGATGTGCCCGATACGGGCCTCGACGTGCTGAACCAGGAAGACGACTCGATTGAGGTCGCGCTGGCGAAGCAGTTGTTGCGGTAGCTGGACTTTCCTTGGGGCCGTGAAAACGGCCCCTTTTTCTTGGACGGATTTAAGCCTGCTGCCTGAACGTCTGCATGCGGCGTGGAACGGTCAGTTGGTGCCGGGACGTAGGATGATCGCTTTCAGGCGCTGCCGCCCACAATCTGACGCTTTGTTGCCGCCAGAAATTGATCGACCTGATAATCGCCATCGGGGCACCAAACCAGCAGGATCGATCCCTTGTGCGGGACCAAAAGGGGTTATCTGGTTGAAGAAGGAAAAAGCGGCGGTTTGCGATTCTTTATAAATCAATGACTTACAAGCATTATTTTCAGATAACCTATAATAATCAATAGGTTATGGTAGCCCCCTAAGTTTGCGG
>JALNYU010000016.1 GCA_023229645.1 Nevskia sp.
AAGGGAGGCGAATTCTATAGGATTTTTTCCCTTTGTCAATACTTCAAATCGTTTCCAATTCAAAGCACCAACTTCTTCACTTCCCACCCCCGCCGCGGTAGCCGCTGCGAGGTGGCGAATTGTATAGGGATGCGGCGCCATGTCAAACGTTTTTTGAAATTAATTAGCGCTCCCCTGATATACCCTGCTCGTAACCTGCGGATAAGGGCTTATCAACGCTGCGATCAGTTGTCAATTCCCGATAACAAACCGCAGCGAACGGACCTGACGCCCTACCGATTCAGCACTCAGGCGTCGATTTTGATAAACGGATCCCAGCTGAAATAACCGACGACCTTTCCGGTGGGGTCGATTAGCTGAAACGACCAGTTGTACTGAACGCTGGCGGTCTTCGCTAAAGCCGTGCATTGCCACGCGGAGCTGGTATAGGCGATGGCGGCGGGCTTTTGCGGGTCTGGCTGGCCGTTGATGTAAAGCTTGGTCGCCAACGGCAAGCAAATCGGTGCCGTAATCGCAGTTCCGATAGAAGCGGACTGGAAGTCGTACAACATACAGCTGTGGTTGACGCCCGCTCCGGGGTTGGAAATCGTCCAGCGAATGTTATCTCCGACTTCACAGTCGACGGTCAGTTCTGATTGCGCCTGATCATTCACTACCCGGCTACCCTGCGTGATCATGAACACGTAGACATTCGAGGCTGAATAATCGCCGAGCGAGGTCGGCTTGCTCAGCGTTCCGGGTGCAATCGTCTTGTTCGTAATCGCATCGGCCAAGGTTTCGGCATCGATGACGCATAAAATGTCGATGGTTTTTGACATGTTTTTACTCCTCCTGAGATCGTGCTACTCGTAATGGTTTTTCGGAAAGCGCCCCGTTTTTTGAGGGGCATCGGCATTAAGCTGCTTCTACAGCAGGTGCGTGCGGTTTCGGGTTCCACGCGGCGGATTGCCGAGACAAGATGCGCCAAGCCTAAATACTGCGTAACTCCCACAGAGCCAGGATAGGAATCGCGTAGTTCGTCTGTTTAAACATCTGGGTTGGCCATACGGCGAAGCCGCGCCAAGGCGCACGCTGAGCTTTGCGCTCAGCGGCATCTGAAAATAAGTCATCCCTGACCCTCGTCCCTGTTTCACGATCGCACCCGCGATCGATGCCGCCCTGACTATAGCCCTAAGCCGGCTTTTATCCAGACAGGGCGTTTCCGACAACGGCGCCGACGATGCCGGCAACGATCAGGGCGGCGGCGTTCTCGACGAATGGCCAACCACCGCTGCACCCACTGCCGGAGCGCCCCTTATTCGCCTGCAAACTTACGGGCGTTGACGAACATCTGGAACCACGGTGTTTTGTCGCTCCACTGTCGCGGCCACCAAGAGCCAGTGTTGCCGGCGACGGTCCGCTCGGGGTGTGGCATCAAAATCGTTACCCGACCATCGGCATTGCATACGGACGTTAACCCGCCCGGCGAGCCGTTTGGGTTTTGCGGATAACGGCGGGCAACGCGGCCGCGGTTGTCGACGAAGCGCATCGCGATCTGCCCCGCCTGCTGCAACGCTTCGAGATCAGCGGCCTCGCCAAATTCGGCGCGGCCTTCACCGTGCGCTACCGCAATCGGCAAACGCGAGCCGGCCATGCCTTGAAAAAACAGCGAGCGGCTTTCGGTGAGTTCGACCATCGTCCAACGCGCTTCAAATTGCTCGGAGCGATTACGCCGGAACGCCGGCCAATGCTGAGCGCCTGGAACGATATCTTTCAGCGCCGCAAACATCTGGCAGCCGTTGCAAACGCCAAGCGCGAAACGATCTTCGCGGGCGAGGAAGCGCTGGAATTGTTCGCGTGCGCGCGTGTTGAACAGAATCGACTTGGCCCAGCCCTGCCCCGCGCCAAGCACGTCGCCATAACTAAAGCCGCCGCACGCCGCGAGGCCGGCGTAGTCATCGAGTTGCACTCGGCCTTCCAGAATATCGCTCATGTGCACATCAACGGCGTCGAACCCCGCGGCATGAAAGGCATAAGCCATTTCCACTTGGCCGTTGACCCCCTGCTCGCGCAAGATCGCGACCTTCGGCCGATGCCGAATTGCCGGCGCAGAAGTCGGCTCAAAGTTCAGCACGACGCTCAGGCCGGGATCGGCCATATTGCCGGCAGATTCAAACTCTTCACGCGTGCAATCCGGGTTATCGCGCAGCGCCGCGACGCGAGCGCTGGTTTCCGCCCAGGTGCTGTAAAGGCGGCCGATTTCCTCGCTATAGATCTGCTTGCCGCCGTGGCTTAACTTCAGCTGCTCGTCAGCGCTGACTTCGCCGATTTCGAGCGCGCTTAGCCCGGCGCTGTGCGCTGCCGCTAACGCCGCATCAAGATCGCGAGCGCGGAGCTGCACGACAAAACCCAGCTCCTCGGCGAATAAAGCGGCTACCGGATCGGCCCCGAGCGGGTCAAGCGTAATCGCGACGCCGCTGTGGCCGGCAAAGGCCATCTCGCACAGCGTCGCGTAAAGACCGCCGTCGCTGCGGTCGTGGTACGCCAGCAACTTGCCGTCAGCGTTCAGACGCTGCAGCCAGTCAAACGCCGCTTTTAGCTGCGTCGGCTGGTCCAGATCCGGTGCGACATCGCCAACCGCGCTCAGAACCTGCGCCAGCGCCGAACCGCCAAGGCGGTTGCGGCCGTTGCCCAGGTCGATCAGCAACAACCGCGTCGCCGGCTCCGCCGCCAGTTGCGGCGTCAAACTGCGGCGCACGTCAGCAACCGGCGCAAACGCGGTGACGATCAAACTCAGTGGCGCCGTTTGCGTCCGCGCGATGCCGTTTTGCTCCCAAACCGACTTCATTGATAACGAATCTTTGCCGACCGGAATGGCGATGCCTAACGCCGGGCACAGTTCGGCGCCGATGGCGCGCACCGCGTCGTAAAGCCGCGCGTCCTCATCCCCCTGGCCGCAAGCGGCCATCCAGTTCGCCGACAAGCGAATGTCGCTCAGCTGCGAGATTGCAGCCGCGGCGATATTGGTCAGCGCCTCGCCAACCGCCATACGCGCGCTAGCGGCGGCGTCCAACAGCGCCAGCAGCGGCCGCTCGCCCATCGCCATCGCCTCACCCGTCGTGGCCTCAAAGCCGGTCGCGGTGACCGCGCAGTCGGCAACTGGCACCTGCCAAGGACCGACCATTTGATCGCGCACCGTGAGACCGCCGACGGTGCGATCGCCGATGGTGATCAGAAATTGTTTCGACGCCACCGCTGGCAGCTTCAGCACGCGCTCGCCAGCAGCTTTCAGGAACGTCTTCAATTTATCGTCCGCAGCGCCCGGATAATCGAGCGCCGGGAATGTCGACGCCATGCGCCGGCTTTCGCGCTGCAGGCGCGGCGGCTTGCCGAGCAAGACTGGCATCGGCAGATCTACCGGCCGCGCGCCGTCGGCATCCTCAACAATCAACTGCTGTTCGACGGTGGCGCTGCCGACGACCGCGACTGGGCAGCGTTCGCGGGCGCAGATCGCCTGCAGCGTGGCCAGACCTTCCGGCGTAATCGCGAGCACGTAGCGCTCCTGCGATTCATTGCACCAAATTTCCATCGGCGACAACGCCGGGTCGGCGCTGTTGACGTCGCGCAGCCGGAAATGGCCGCCACGGTCGTCGGCGTGCACGAGTTCCGGCAGCGCGTTGGAAATGCCGCCGGCGCCGACATCGTGAATCGACAAAATCGGATTTGCCGCGCCGAGCGCCCAGCAGGCATCGACGACTTCCTGGCAGCGCCGTTCGAGTTCTGGATTCGCCCGCTGCACCGAAGCGAAATCGAGCGCAGCGCTCGAATGGCCGGTCGCCATCGATGACGCCGCACCGCCGCCAAGGCCGATCAACATCGCCGGGCCGCCGAGTACGATCAGCGGTGCGCCGACGCTTACCGGCAACTTCTGCACATGCTCCGCGCGGATATTGCCGTAGCCGCCGGCGATCATGATCGGCTTGTGATAGCCGCGCAGGCTGCCATCAGGCAACGTCGCTTCGTAAGTCCGGAAATAGCCGTTCAAGCACGGCCGGCCAAACTCATTGTTGTAGGCCGCAGCACCGATCGGGCCTTCGAGCATGATCTGCAACGCGCTGGCCATGCGCGCGGGCTTGCCGGGCCAATCGGCATCCGCGCCTTCCCAAGGCTGCAAAAAGCCGGGAATGCGCAGATTGCTGACGGTAAAGCCGCTCAAGCCAGCTTTCGGCCGGCCGCCGCGGCCAGTCGCAGCCTCGTCGCGGATTTCGCCGCCGGCGCCGGTTGCGGCGCCCGGATGCGGCGAGATGCCGGTCGGGTGATTGTGCGTCTCGACTTTCATCAAGATATGCACCGGCTCACCGTGAGGCCGCCACTGATGATCGGCGTCTGGGAAAAAGCGCATCGCCGCCGGCCCAGCGATCACCGAGGCGTTGTCGGAATACGCCGACAACACGCCGTCCGGCGCAGCTTTATAGGTCAGCTTGATCATCTCGAACAACGAATACGGCTGCGCTTCGCCATCGACGGTAAACGCCGCGTTAAAAATCTTATGGCGGCAGTGTTCGCTGTTCACCTGCGCGAACATCATCAATTCGGCGTCGGTCGGGTTCTTCCCGGCCGCGCGGTAATGATTGGCGAGATAGTCGATCTCTTGCTCGGATAGCGCCAAACCCCAGTCGCGATTCGCCGCCGCCAGCGCCGCGTTACCGCCGGCCAGCAGTTCGACCTGCCGCAACGGGCGCGCCGCAGCTCGGGCGAAAACATGCGCCAATTCGCCTTCTCGGTCGAGAACGCTTTCGGTCATCGGGTCGTGCAACGCCGCAAGCGCCGCTTCCGGCAGCGCGGCTGCGCCGCTGCACAAGTAAAGCCGCCCACGCTCGACCCGGCGAACGCCGGCTAGCCCACAAACCTGGGCGATGTCCGTCGCCTTACTCGCCCACGGCGACAGCGTACCGAGACGCGGCACCACGTACAGCGTGGCATCCGCACGCGGCAGCGGCCCGGCTTCGGCATCGAGCAGCCGCGCGAGTTCGGCAGGATCCACCGCTTCGCCTTCGACCAGGAAAAAATCGCGAACATCCAGCCCGCTGAGCGCGGGCGCCTGCGTGCGCAATTGCTGCAACAACCGCTCGATGCGGAACGCGGACAGGCTTACGCCACCCAGCAGCACGTGTAGGCTCATGGCAATCTCAGGTCAATTCAATTCGCGCCAGTCCAGACCGTCATCCTGATGGGCACAGACCAGCCAGTCCGGGGCATGGCCCAGCGCCGCAGACGCGGCCGCCAGCGCCTGCTCCGGCGTGTTATTGGTTTCGGATAGATGCGTCAGCACCAGGTGCTGCAAGCGCGTGCAGTCGATGGCTGCAAGCAATTCCGCCGCTTGGGCGTTGCTCAGGTGGCCTTTCGGTCCGGCGACGCGTGTTTTCAGCGTTCGCGGGTACGGGCCGTTCAGCAACATCTGCTGATCGTGGTTGAATTCGAGCAATAAGGCGTCGAGGCCGCTCAGCACCTCGCGCATATGCGGCGTGACGCTGCCGGCGTCGGTCAGCACGCCAACCCGATAACGGCCATCGCCGAACACGTACTGGCAGGGCTCGCGGGCATCGTGCGGCACCGGGTACGGTTCGACGCGCAGCGCGCCGAGTTCGAACGGCCGATGCGGGCTAATCGTGCGCGCCCATTCGCTCGGCGCCGCTTTCCAGGCCGCCAAGGTTCCGGCCGTCAGCCAAACCGGAATCTGATTGCGCCGCGCCAAGCGCGCAACGCCGCCGATATGATCGCCGTGCTCGTGGGTGACGACAATTGCGCTCAGCGCCTCCGCCTTTAGGCCCAGCCGCTGCAAACGCACATCGACTTCAACCAGCGGCAGCCCGCAGTCGAGCAACACGTAGCTCTCACCCGCGTTGATCACCGCGGCATTGCCGCGGCTGCCGCTACCGAGATAGGCAAAACGCATCGCGGCTTAAGCCTCGTACCGCATCAGCCGCCGGAGCGGTTCCGGGCCGGCAGCGGGCGGCTTACTTCTTATGCTCGCCACCGTTGGTGAAAATCGGGAACGGTGTCACTTTGCCGGACTCGCCACCGCCCTGCGTGATGCGCGCAGCGCCGGCTTTATCAACCTGATCGATGCGGACGATCGAATGAATCGGGATGTAGGTGCGCACCACATCGGCGAATTCGGTTTTCAGTTTTTCTTCGGACGGATCGACCAAAATCGTCGATTTCTCACCGAACACCAATTTTTCAACCTCAACGAAACCCATCATGCTGCCGTGGCTAACGCCGCGGGCGTAGATCTCGTAGACCTGTCCTTGGTTCTGGAAGCTCACTCGGTAAAGACGCGGAGTACTCATGCGGAGGCCGGGAAGAATATCCTCGGTATTATCGGCGCAAGCGTCGGCAGCGACAAATAGGCGCGCTGCCGAACGCGCGGATCCTCCGTCCAAATTGTGTGCTTATCTCGCCAGACGCGGCGCTGCAACCGCCGCCCCACGCGGCTTCAACCGTTCAGCGCCGCCATCGCCGCCGCCGGATAGCGCGTGCCGGCCACCGGCTGCGCAATCAGCACATTGTCGATGCGCTGTAGCTCTTCAGCGCTGAGTATCAGTGTCGCCGCGCCGGCATTTTCGACCAAGCGGGCGAAGTGCCGGGTGCCGGGAATCGGCACGATGTCGTTACCGCGGTGTAGCAGCCACGCCAATGCCAGCTGCGCTGGCGTGCAGTCCCGCGCGTCCGCCAAAGCGGTAACGGCGTCGACCAGCGCCAGATTTTGCGCCAGATTATCGCCCTGGAAGCGGGGGTTGTTGCGCCGCCAATCGGTTGCGGCCAGCGCATCGAGCGTCCGAATGCCGCCGGTTAAAAAGCCACGGCCGAGCGGGCTGTACGGCACGAGGCCGATACCCAACTCGCGGCATAGCGGCAGAATTTCAGCTTCAACGTCTCGCGTCCACAACGAATATTCGGTTTGCAACGCCGAAATCGGCGCAACCGCTGCAGCGCGTCGAATCGTGGCCGCTGACGCTTCCGATAAACCGAGATAGCGGACTTTGCCGGCCTCGACCAAATCACGCATCGCGCCGACGGTATCTTCGATCGGCACCGTGCGATCAACGCGGTGCTGGTAATAGAGATCGATGCAGTCGATACCAAGCCGCTGCAAACTCGCCTCACACGCCGCTTTCACATACTCCGGGCGGCCATTAATGCCGAGCATCGTGCCGTCTGCGGCGCGGACGTTGCCGAATTTTGTTGCAATCACCACTTCGCTGCGCCGCGTTTTCAGCAGCTGCGCCAGTAATTGCTCGTTGCGACCGACGCCGTACATATCTGCGGTATCGAGAAAATTGACGGCGCCGAGATCCAAGCCGGCGTTCAATACGGCGAGGTTGGCGGCATCGTCAGCCGGACCGTAGAAATCGGACATGCCCATGCAACCGAGTCCGATTGCCGAGACCTCCAAGCCGTAACGGCCGAGGCGGCGTAGCGGGAAAGCGCTGTTCATAACGGGAGGCTCCGGCGTGGGGGAATGCTGCGCAGTCTGGGCGCTCGGACGCCCACAACGTTAGCCCGATGCTGGCGCATCCTTGCCTAATTCTGCTGTGGCACCGCACACCGGCCGTTCACAGCGCTCAGCGCGCGCATAATTCCGCGTCTTCCGCTTAAGGCGTTCCTCATGCTCGAATCGACCGCGACCATCTACCCAACGGGCATGGGCCTTGAAGCCCAACACGCCGAACTCACGCACCGTGTGCAGCGGCAAGTCGCGGTGGACGGCGTCAATGAAACGCCGATTCCGGGCTTTGCCATCATGCGTTTAAGCGCGCCGACCCCACTGCAGCCGACGGTTTACGAACCCTGCATCTGTATCGTCGTTCAGGGCCGCAAACAAGCCGTGCTGGCCGATGAATACTACGTTTACGATCCGCTGAATTATCTTGTCGTATCGATGGCGCTGCCGATTTCCGGGCAGGTGATCGAAGCCTCGCCCGAACGCCCGTATCTGTGCCTGCGCATCGATATCGACGCGGCGGAGATCAATAAGCTGCTGCAACAGTTGCCGCTTAACGTGGCACGGGCGTCGTCGCCGCCGAAGGACAACCGCGCCCTTTTTCTCGCCCGCACCAGCGCGCCCTTGCTCGACGCCGTGCTGCGCCTCGTACGCCTGCTCGACACGCCCGAAGAAGCCGCAATACTCGCGCCGCTAGCGCTGCGCGAAATTCACTACCGTGTGCTGACCGGCGAACTCGGCCAGCGCCTCTGTGATCTTTGCGCGATCGACGGCCAAGCCCAGCGCATCGCCCGCGTCATCACGCTATTGAAAGCCCGTTATGACGAGCCGCTACGCATGGAAGAACTGGCCGCCGCCGCGCATCTGAGCGTGTCGGCGCTGCATCATCGGTTCAAAGCAGTTACGGCGATGTCGCCACTGCAATATCAGAAGCAGCTGCGGCTACAAGAAGCGCGGCGACTGATGCTCAGCGAAGGTCTGGAAGCGGCAGCGGCTGGGCATCGCGTCGGCTACGAAAGCCCGTCGCAATTCAGCCGTGAATATCGCCGCTTATTCGGCGCGCCGCCGCGGGCAGAAACGCAACGCCAACGTATCATTTAGCCGCCACGGACAGCGGCTGCCGAGATCTTGACTAGCCAAAGCGGCCAGTAATGTAGTCTTCGGTTTTGCTCTGCGTCGGCTTCGTGAACACTTGGTGCGTTTCACCGAATTCGATCAACTCGCCGAGATACATGAACGCCGTGTAATCAGCCACGCGCGCGGCTTGCTGCATGTTGTGGGTGACGATGCAGATCGTGTAATCGCTTTTCAGCTGGTAGATCAACTCTTCGACTTTCGCCGTTGCGATTGGATCCAGCGCCGAAGTCGGCTCGTCCAGCAACAATACTTCCGGCCGCACGGCGATCGAGCGCGCGATACACAGACGCTGCTGCTGACCACCGGAAAGGCCGAGACCGCTTTGGCCGAGTTTGTCTTTTACTTCATCCCAAAGCGCTGCACGCTTCAATGCGCTTTCGACGCGATCGTCGAGCTCCGATTTCAGGATTTTTTCGTAGAGCCGGATGCCGAACGCGATGTTGTCGTAAATCGACATCGGAAACGGCGTCGGCTTCTGAAACACCATGCCGATACGCGCCCGCAGCAGGTTTAAATCCTGTTTTGGGTCGAGCAGGTTTTTGTCTTCAAAGATAATCTCGCCTTCCGCCCGCTGCTTCGGGTAGAGGTCGTACATGCGGTTGAAGATGCGCAGCAGTGTTGATTTGCCGCAGCCGGATGGGCCGATCAGCGCGGTGACCTTGCGATCATAGATCGGCATCGTCACGCTTTTCAGCGCGCGGTAGTCGCCGTAATAAAAGTCGACGTTGCGCACCGAAACTTTTTCGGTCAGTGGCCGCTTATGCGCTTCGAAATCGCGCGGGCTGAGGTAGGGCTTTTTCGCCGTGACGGCGCTGGGATTGGAATCAGTCATGCGGCGCCTACTGGCTCTTATTCGACGAAAGCGTACGGGCGCCGATATTCAACGCCAAGACGGTCAACGTAATGAGCAGCGCGCCGGTCCAGGCCAGCTTCTGCCACTCGGGATAGGGACTCAGCGCAAACTGGAAGATGACGACGGGCAGATTCGCCATCGGCGCATTCATGTCCATGCTCATGAACTGATTATTCAGCGCCGTAAACAACAGCGGCGCGGTTTCGCCGGTAACACGGGCGACGGCCAGCAACACACCGGTAACCATGCCGGCGCGCGCGGCGCGATAGCAGACCTGCGAAATCACCAGCCAGCGTGGCGAGCCCAAACTAGACGCCGCTTCGCGCAGACCATCCGGCACTAGCAGCAGCATGTCTTCGGTAGTACGCACGACCACCGGCAGCACGATCAGCGCCAGCGCGGCGCCGCCGGCCCAGGCCGAGAAGTGGCCCATTTGCTTCACAACAACTTCATAGACGAACAAGCCGATGACGATCGACGGCGCCGACAGCAGAATGTCGTTGATGAAGCGAACAATCGTCGTCAACCAATTGTTCCGGCCGTATTCCGCCATGTACGTGCCGGCCAACACGCCGACCGGCGTGCCGAGCACGGTGCCGAGCAGCGTCATCGCAACGCTGCCGTAAATCGCGTTCAGCAGGCCGCCTTCACCGCCCGGCGGCGGCGTCATCTGCGTGAAGACATCGAGTGAAACGCCGCCAACACCGCGGAATAACAAGGTGCCGAGTATTAAGCCTAGGATCGCAAGCCCGGAGACGGCGGCCGTCCAAGCCAGCGCCATCAGTGCTTTGTTGAAAAGGCGGCGGCGATGATAAATCGCCATATTGAGATTTTGCGCCATGGCTGAACCTTTATTTCCCGGCCTGTTTTTGCAAGCGCAACAGCAGCAGGCGGGCGCAAGCCAGCACGATGAAGGTAATGACGAATAGCAACAAGCCGAGCGCCACCAGCGATGAGGTGTAGAGATCGCTTTCGGCTTCGGTAAATTCGTTGGCGATCGTGGCTGAGATCGTTGTCCCCGGCGCCAAAATCGAGGTCGGAATCCGGTGCGCGTTGCCGATGACAAACGTCACCGCCATCGTTTCGCCGAGCGCGCGGCCTAAGCCGAGCATGATGCCGCCGATAACGCCGGTACGGGTAAACGGCAATACGATTTTGCTGACCACTTCCCAGGTCGTACAGCCCAGGCCGTAGGCCGATTCTTTCAACACCGGCGGCACGGTTTCGAAGACATCGCGGGTAACTGAGGTGACGTACGGCAACACCATGACGCTGAGAATCAGCCCGGCAGTCAAAATGCCAATGCCGTAAGGCGGGCCAGAAAACAGAGTTGAAAGCACCGGAACGTCAGCAAACGTATCGATCAACAGCGGCTGCACGTGGGCTTGCAGAAACGGCGCAAGCACGAAAAGCCCCCAAATGCCGTAGATGATGCTTGGAATGCCAGCCAGTAATTCGATGGCGGTACTGATCGGCCGCCGCAGCGACCGCGGGCACAGTTCAGTCAAGAAAATGGCGATGCCGATGCTAACCGGAATGCCGATAACCATCGCGATCAGCGACGTCGCGACCGTCCCGAAAATCGCAGCGCGTGCGCCGAATTTCTCGGTCACCGGATTCCATTTGTCCGAGACCAGGAATTCGAAGCCGAAGGTTTTGAAGGCCAGCCAAGAGCCGTCAATCAGCGTGACGATGACGCCGCCGAGCAGCAGCAGCACCAAGATCGCGGCAGAACGGGTGGCGCTCCGCAGGATCGTGTCCCACAGGGCGTGCCGACGCAGCGCGCCGGCCGTTACGGAATTCGTTGTGGTGGGACTAGCCACGGATGCAGCCTGGTTCACGGGACGGCGTCCTGGAATTCTAAATGAAAACGAAAAGGAGGCCGGCCACAACGCCAGCCTCCCAGATCATGCTTACTGCAATAGACTACTTCCAGAGCGGGGCGCCGGACGCGTCTTTGATGTTGCTCTTCCACGAGGCTTCGATCAGTTCGACGACGGCAGCCGGCATCGGCACGTAGTCCAAGGCATCAGCCTGCTTGGCGCCTTTTTTATACGTCCAGTCGAAGAACTTCAGCGCTTCCAACAGCGCCGCCGGATCTTTCGGCTGCTTGTAGATGATAACAAACGGCGCGCCGACGATCGGCCAGCTCGCGCTGCCCGGTTGATCGGTGAGAATCAGATAAAAGCCCGGGGCTTTCGACCAATCAGCGTTGGCGGCGGCGGCTTGGAACGAATCGGCGTCCGGCGCAACGGCGGTACCGGTTTTGTTGATCATCTTGGTAAACGACATCTGGTTCTGCTTCGCATAGGCGAATTCGACATAACCGATCGAGGAATCCGTCTGCTTCACGACGCCAGCAACGCCTTCGTTACCCTTGGCGCCGATGCCCGTCGGCCATTCGACCGCTGAATTCGAACCAACCGATTCACGCCATTGCGAGTTCACTTTCGCCAGATAGTCGGTGAACAGGAACGTTGTGCCGGAACCATCCGAGCGATGGACCACGGCGATTTTCGACGACGGCAGCGTAATGCTCGGGTTCAGCTTTTTGATCTTCGGATCGTTCCAGGACGTGATAACGCCTAGGAAGATGTCAGACAGAATCGCGCCATCAAACACGAGCTGGCCGGCGCCGATACCCTTGATATTGACGACCGGAACCACGCCGCCCATCACCGCCGGGAACTGCATCAAACCGACTTCGTTCAGCTCTTCGAGCTTCAGCGGTTTGTCGGACGCGCCAAACGTGACCGTTTTGGCTTTGATCTGCTTGATGCCGCCACCGGAACCGATCGACTGATAATTCAGCCCATTACCGGTTTCCTTCTTGTACGAGTCCGCCCACTTAGCGGCAATCGGAAAATAAAACGTCGAGCCGGCACCGGAAATGTCGCCAGCGACTGCAGCAGACGCGGAAAGCGCGGCAGCCATCCCGATAATGGCGTTGCGCAATGCAGCCTTGTTGATGATGCTCACAAAGTTCTCCTTATAGCTTGGCCTGAGTGTGCCAAGTTGTAGTAGCTGCGGGCAGGATACCGGCGCTCTTTGACGCTTTCGTTTCACATTCCCTGTGACGGCAGGCCAAAACTGCCCATAGAATTTGAGATTAATGTTGCAACGGGTGAGAAACTTCGCGGGTTTCAGCGGCCCGTCGACACATTATTCACGGGCACAATCAACTATCCGCCGCGAGTATCGCCGCTTGTATGACTTGGTTTCAATCGGTATCGCCGGATTACGGCGGGCAGCGTCAACGAAACTGCACCGCGAACGCAAAAAAACAAACCCCCGCACTAACGAGGGCTTGTTCGATTTGCTTGCGTCACCAACCCGCGCAGTGAACGCGGCGCCGGTGCACACAAATTACAGCAGTTGCTTAACGAACTGCCCCGGGTCGAGGACGACATCAAGCCGGCGCATCAGCTTGCCGTCACCGTCGAGCACCAGTAGGACTGGGAAGCCATTCACGTCATACTTCTCCATGAACGCAGGCGCTTCTGGCGATTCATAGTCGACGCGAGACAAGACAAAGCCTTTCGTGATGGCATCCTTAACAGCCGCATCGGTGAATACCTGCGCGTGCAGCGCTCGGCAGTTCGGGCACCACGTTGCGGAAAAATCGACGAAAACCGGCTTGCCTTCGGCCTTGGCTTGCGCCAGTGCCTTATCAAGCGGGCGGAACTCAAGCTCGGTCGCCGTGATCGCTTGTTGACCTAACATCGTCTGCCAAGCGTCGTAGCCGAAATAGCCGATGACCGGGATGAGCGCGACAACAGCATATTTGATCCAATTCTTTTTCATGCGCGTGTGATCTTCATTTCAAGGATTAAGTTCCATCTGTTGCCATAGATTAGGCCAAATAAACGTGAAACGACTAGCCTTGATTCGTCATGCCGACGCCAGCCGCGATAATCCGGCGCTCAAAGATTTTGATCGGCCGCTAACAAATACCGGAAAAAACAATGCGTTAAAGATGGCAAGTGCGGCAGCTGCCGACTACTCATCGGCGCCGTTGATTATTACCAGTCCAGCCTTACGCGCAATCAGCACTGCGCAGATATTTGCATCAGCACTGGCCGTTCAGCCGATAGAAATCGTCAAAGATATGTGCATCTATGACGCCAGCGCTGGGAGTTTGTTGCATTTGATCAATCATCTTGTTGATGACGATCAACCGGTGCTGCTGTTTGGTCATAATCCCGGCCTCAGCACACTCGCTCACTGCTTCGCCGATATGCCGTTTTACGAGCTCCCAACCTGCGCTGTGCTGGAACTGGAATTTCCGCACTCGCGCTGGCAGGAGGTCGTGCCCGGCTCGGCGACAGTGCTGCGCTACCGCCACCCCTAAAGCACCCGACCCCGCTTGTTTCCGGCCTCGACTCCGGTAACCTCTGCAGCCCGATCGCCGACGGCGCCCGCGCCGCCCCTGGATAAACGCCATGTGGTTCAAGAATCTACAGCTGTACGCCCTTCCCACAACCTGGAGCCTCAGCGCGGCGGCGCTAGAAGAAGCGCTGGCTAAGCATCCGCTGCTGCCGTGCAACGCTGCCAGCATGCAGAGCCAGGGATGGGTGCCACCCTCGCCCGGCGCGGCGCTGGTTTATGCCCAAGGCAAGCACTTGCTGATCGCACTCGGCATCGAACAAAAATTATTACCGGCCTCGGTGATCAATCAGGCCGCGCAACAAAAAGCGCTGGAGTTGGAACAGCGCCAGGGCTTTCCGCTAGGGCGCAAACAATTACGTGATCTCAAAGATCAAGTTGCCGACGAACTGCGTCCGCGGGCATTCGTCCGGAAACGAACGGTGCGCGCCTGGCTCGATTTTGAGCAGTCCTTACTCCTGGTCGATTCGGCTTCGCCGAAATTGGCGGACGATCTGACCACCGCGTTGCGCGCTGATCTCGGCGAATTGCCGAGCGTGCTGCTCGACACCCAACAATCCGCAACCGCGGCGATGACCGCCTGGATCAGCGCTGGCCACGCGCCGGGTGCGCTTTCGTTACAAGAAGACTGCGAGCTGACCACCGACAACGCAGCAAAGTCGGTGGTGCGCTACGTCCGCCACGGCCTTGATGGGCCGGAGTTGCGCTCGCTAATCGTCGGCGGCAAAAGCGTCACTCGGCTCGGCCTCGGCTGGCGCGAGCATTTATCGTTCGCACTGACCGACAAACTCGCCGTCAAACGCCTGCGCTACCACGGCATGAACGACGATGAAGCGACCTCCGGCGGCAAGCCCAACGACGAAGACGCCTTCGACGTCAATTTCACACTAATGCGCGGTGAAATCGGCGGCCTGCTGACCGATTTACTCGGAGCGCTCGGCGGCGCGAAGCCGGTCTAAAACAGCCCGGTGCTTTGAACTGCACTGCCAACTGAGCGCTAGCGCTGCGCTGCGGCTAGATGCCGTTCACGCATCAGCAAAAACGCGGGTAGCGCCAGCGAGACACCAACAGTGAACAGGCAGATTAAGGGCAACCAAAGCCGCCCCATACCAAGGCGGCCACCCTCAACTCGGACGAACACGATTACTGTGGCGGCAGACACCCCTACATCGAGCCAAGCAAACGCCGAAACCGGCGTGCCAAAGGCCTGCTGCAACAATAACGGCAAGGCCAAGCCGTGTTCTGCCAGCCACGGCAAGAACTGAGACAGCGGCAGCGCCGCTCCCAATACGCAAAGAATGACGTAGATCGCTTGCACGGCCGCGGTGTACCCCTAAGGTTTGAGCGCCGGCTCAGTGTGTACTGATAATCGCCCGCACCGCTTCGGTACTCGGCGTTTCGATCACGCCGCGCTCGCAGACAATCGCATCGATCAAGCTCGCTGGCGTCACATCGAACACCGGGTTTAACGCCGCCATGCCAACCGGGGCCACCGCTTGGCCGCGGAATTCGGTGAGTTCAGTTGCGGTGCGCTCTTCGATCGGGATGCCGCTGCCGGCTGCGCAGCTGAGATCAAACGTCCCGCTCGGCGCAACGACCATGAACTTGGCGCCGTATTGGCGGGCGACAACGGCCAACGTGTGCGTGCCGATCTTATTCGCGGTATCGCCGTTGGCGGCAATGCGGTCGGCGCCGACAATTACCCAGTCGATGCGCTGCGTGCTCATTAAGTGCGCGGCGGCGCCATCGGCAATCAATTTCGCCGGAATGCCTTCGCGCATCAACTCCCAGGCGGTCAAGCGCGCGCCCTGTAGCCACGGGCGGGTTTCGGTGTTGTAGACCTGCGCGATCCGGCCCTGCGCATACGCAGTGCGAATCACGCCGAGCGCGGTGCCGTGGCCGCCGGTGGCGAGCGCACCGGTGTTGCAATGGGTTAGCACGCGCGCGCCGGGCGCAATCAGTTCCGCGCCGAACTCGGCCATGCGGAGATTCTGTGCGAGATCTTCGTCGTGAATCCGAATCGCCTCACGCGTCATCGCCTCGGCGCTGTGGCTGTGCGTCCAAACGTCGCGCATGCGCCGCAGCGCCCAATGCAGATTCACCGCAGTCGGCCGCGAGGCCGCGAGTACGCGCTCGGCTTCGTCCACCGCCTCGGCCGTGCCTTGTGCCGCCAGCGCCATGCCGTACGCGGCGGCGATGCCGATTGCCGGCGCGCCGCGCACCACCATGTCGTGAATTGCGGCAGCGGTTTCGGCCGCTGTACGGCACTCGATATAGGTTTCCTCAGCAGGCAGCAGGCGCTGATCCAATAGGCGGAGGCAATTCGGCGCCCAGATCAGGGCTTGTACGGCGCTGCCGGCAGTGCCGGCGCGGGTGCTTGTCATCATGGTCTTCCAGCAGGTCTAATGCAGGTCATTTTAAACGTCTCGTCCGAGACGCTCCCCTTTTCGACTTCTCAGGTTGCCATGCAAGCGATCGATCTCCTCGTATTTCCGCGTTGGCTCGTCCCGGTAGAACCAGCGGGGCTGGTCCTTGAAGCGCACGCGCTAGCCGTTGACGGCGGGCGCATCGTCGACGTACTGCCGGCCGACTTCGCTCGCCAAACCTACGCTGCGCGCGAAACACTGAATTTGCCGACGCACGTTTTAGCGCCGGGCTTGATCAATATGCACACGCATTCGGCAATGGCGTTGATGCGCGGCTTAGCCGATGACTTGCCGCTGATGGACTGGCTGCACCATCACATCTGGCCGGCCGAAGGGCAGCACGTCAGCCGGGCATTTTGCGTCGACGGCGTGCGCTTGGCCGCGGCCGAGATGATTCGCGGCGGCACGACCTGCTTCAACGATATGTACTTCTTTCCGGACGCGACCGCAGAAGTCGCGGCACAAATCGGCCTGCGGGCGATGATCGGCCTGCTGGTGATCGATTTCCCAACCGCCTGGGCGGCCAATCCGGACGAATACCTGCGCAAAGGCCTGGAAGTCTACGAAACCATCCGCAACCAGCCACTGCTGCGCGCCGCATTCGCGCCGCATGCGCCGTATTCGGTGTCGGACGCGCCGCTAAAGCGCATTCGCGAACTGGCCAGCGAACTCGGCTTACCGATTCATATGCACGTGCACGAAACCTCGACCGAAGTCGATGACGCGGTGCGCGCCGATGGTCGCCGGCCCTGGGCGCGGCTGAAAACGCTAGACCTGCTCGGCTCGGATTTCATCGCCGTGCACATGACGCAACTCAGTGACGAAGAAATCGCCGACTGCGGCCTGCTCGGCGTTTCCATTGCCCATTGCCCGGAATCGAACCTAAAGCTCGCCAGCGGCTGTGCGCCGATTGCAAAACTGGTCGCTGCAGGCGCCAATGTCACGATCGGCACCGACGGCGCCGCAAGCAATAACGACCTCGACATGTTCAGCGAAATGCGCACCACCGCGCTGCTGGCCAAGGCGATCTCGGGCGACCCGCGCGCGGTCCCGGCCGGCACCGCGCTACGCATGGCGACGATCAACGGCGCCAAGGCGCTGGGTCTGGAAAGCGAAATTGGCTCGCTGGAGCGTGGCAAATCAGCCGACTTCATCGCGGTAGATCTCAGCCCGGCGGCCACAACTCCGGTCTACGACGTGATTTCCCAACTGGTTTACGCCGCCGGTCGCGACCAAGTAACTGATGTCTTCGTCGCTGGCCGCGCGTTGCTGCGCGACCGCCGTTTGCTGACGCTAGACGAACCGGCCGTGCTCGCAAAAGCGGCCGAGTGGCGCAATCGAATCAAACCCTGAAGCCGTCAGAACTCGATCACTGCCCGCGAAAAACCGATTTCTGCCGGTGCAAGTGTGCGCGCGTTCACAGCTTTAGGCCCCCCTATTTGTTAAACTGAGCCCATGACTTCAAACGTCGACCCCGAGGAAATCGCCCATTTCGAGACCCTCGCCGCGCGCTGGTGGGATCTCGATGGCGAAATGGCCGCGCTGCACGCCGTCAATCCGCCGCGTCTGCACTACATTCAACAACATGCGGGCGGTGCCACGCGCACATTAAAGGGCAAGCGCGTGGTCGATATCGGCTGCGGCGGCGGCATTCTGACCGAAGCCCTGGCCGAAGCGGGTGCCACCGCGCTCGGCATTGATTTAGCCGCTGCCTCGATAAAAATCGCCGCGCAGCACGCGGGCAACCGCGAGCTCGCGGTGGACTACCGCGTGGTCAGCGCTGAGGCGCTCGCAGAAGAACAACCCGGCGCTTTTGATCTCGTTTGCTGCCTGGAAATGCTCGAACACGTGCCGGACCCGGCCGAAACCGTCGCCGCCATCGCCACGCTCGTGCGGCCCGGCGGTGATGTTGTATTTTCGACGATCAACCGCAACCCGAAATCCTATGCGCTGATGATCGTCGGCGCCGAATATCTCACCGGCATCGTGCCGCGCGGCACCCACGATTACGCCAAATTCATCCGGCCTTCGGAACTCGCCCGCTGGGCGCGCGCGGCCGGGCTGGTACCGAAGAACGTTACCGGCCTTCGCTACAACCCTTTGCTGAAATCCGCCTCGCTGAGCGAGCGCGATCTCGATGTGAACTATCTCATGCACTGCCAGAAACCCGAACTGGCCCCAACGCCGACGCCTGCACCGTGAATCCGCTCCCCCGCTGTGTGTTATTTGATCTCGACGGCACGCTCGTCGATAGCGCGCCCGATCTTGGTGATGCCGCAAACCAAGTTCGCGCCAAACTCGGCCTTGAGCCGCTACCGATCGCCGACTACCGGCCGCAAGCCTCAAGCGGAGCCCGCGGCCTGCTCAAAGTTGCGCTCGGCATTACGCCGAAACACGACGACTACGAAACCCATAAAACGACCTTTCTCAGCCACTATCACAGCAATTTAACCCGCTATTCGAGGCTGTTTCCGGGCGTGCCGGAACTGCTGTCAGCGTTGGAAAAAGCGAAGATCACGTGGGGCGTGGTCACGAATAAAGTGGGTTGGCTCAGCGAACCGGTGATGCACAACCTCGGCCTGTTCGAACGCGCTGCCTGCTTGATCAGCGGCGATAGCACCGCCAACCCGAAGCCAGCGCCCGATGGCCTGTGGCTTGCTGCGCACAAAACGGGTTTACCGCCGGAAGACTGCATCTACGTTGGTGACGACCTGCGCGATATCGTCGCCGGCCGCGCTGCCGGCATGCGCACCATCGCCGCCGGCTGGGGTTATCTCGGAACGAACACCAAAATTAGCAGCTGGGACGCTGACCACATCGCCGAAACGCCGACCGCGTTGGCCGAAATGCTCGCGTTGCGCGGCGCCACCTCCCACTAAAATTTCCGATGATCGTCAACACTCCCGCCCACTTTGTGCCGGCTGCCGATAGCCTGCGCCAACGCGTTATCCTGATCACCGGCTCCGGCTCCGGCCTCGGCCGCGCCACCGCACTGACCTGCGCGAGCCTCGGCGCGACGGTAATTCTGCTCGGGCGCACGGTAAAAAAACTGGAAGCGGTGTACGACGAAATCGAAGCCGCTGGCGGGCCAACTCCAGCGATCTACCCGATGAATCTGATCGGCGCGACCTGGGCCGATCTATTCGAGCTGGTCGGCGTTATTGAGCGCGAATTTGGCCGGCTTGATGGCCTTGTGCACTGCGCCGCGCACTTCACCACGTTCGCACCGTTCACCGAGGAAAAACCGAAGGACTGGATGGACAGCCTGCAGGTAAATTTAACCGCCGCCCAAACCCTGACGCGGCTCTGCCTGCCGCTGCTGCAGCAAGCACCAGACGCCAGCATCGTCTTCGTCACTGACGCCGCTGGCCGCGAGCCAAAAGCCCTACGCGGCGCTTATGGCGTCAGCAAATACGCGCTGGAAGGGCTGGTGAAATCCTGGGCCCTGGAGTTGGAGTCGTACCCGAAGTTGCGCATCAATACCTACGATCCAGGCCCGATGTGCACGGACCTGCGCAAGCGCGGTTACTTGAGTGAAGAAGTGCAGAAACTGCCGCTGCCTGAAATCGCCGCGCCGGGCCTGCTGTACTTGCTGAGTTCGGAAAGCAGCGGCCGCAGCGGCGTATCGTTCTCACGCAGCTAGATCCGCTCGGCGCGCGCGGTAGCTCGTCAGCAGAATCAACCCAAGCAAAACGGCGGCGAGCACGGCTGATGCGCCGATCGTGCCCAAATTTAAACCGCCCGCGGTGACCGCCTTGGTCAGCATGTCGCCGAGCGTCGCGCCGAGCGGCCGCGTTAATACGAACGCCAGCCAAAACAACGCCACGCGGTTGCCGATGGCGAATACATACAGTGCAAGTAGCACGCCTAATGCGGCGCTAATCAGTGCCGCGCCGCCGACAAAACCCAGGCCGGAATCGTCGGCCAGGAAATCCCCGAACGCTGTGCTCAGCGTATTCGACGGCAGATCGCCGACCGCCTGCCCAAGGTCGTCGCGCAGATCTTTATGATCCCAAATGCCGCCGTTACTGCGGCGACTTTATCGGCAGCTTTTACTGCGTCGTTCATTGGCTTTGGCTCAGCCGAGCGGCGGCATGTTTAGCCGCGGGGACTGGGGCTGGCCTGCGTCCCGCAAATTGCGGGGCCGATCCGCCAGCCAACGCCGCGGACGTTTTCGATCGTGCTCGCGCCGAGCTTCTTACGCACGCCGTGAATCAGCACTTCGACGACATTACTTTCGACGCTGTCATCCCAAGAATAAAGCCGTTCCTCCAGTTGCGCGCGCGAAAGCACGACGCTCGGGCGCTCCAGAAATGCCTGCAACAACGCAAATTCGCGCGCGGTTAGCGCGATATCGGCGCCGTTCAAACTGACTCGATGACCGATGGGATCGAGTGCCAGCGCGCCGTGCACCAATCCCGTTTCGGCCCGCCCCGCAGCGCGGCGAATCACGCAGCGCAGCCGCGCCTTGAGCTCGCCGAAATCGAAGGGCTTGACTAAATAATCGTCGGCGCCGGCGTCGAGCCCGGCGATACGGTCTCGGATCGAATCACGCGCGGTGACAATCAACACCGGCACCGCGTTGCCGCTATCGCGCGCCGCCTTCAACACGGCGAGCCCACTGCACTCGCCCAAGCCCCAGTCGAGCAGCACCGCGGCATAGTCAGCTTGGCCGTCGGACAACGCAGTGAGCGCCGCCGCGCCATCTTGCAGCCAATTAACCGCATAACCTTCATCCAGCAGTCCGCGCCGCAGGCCTTCGCCGATCATGCGGTCGTCTTCGATGATGAGGATACGCATTGCGCTCAATCACGAATTTGATACGCGCCAGACCCACGCATTCAAATCCCAAGCTCCTTTAGATGGTTAGGAAGACTAGCAGTTTCGACCGCCCGCCTTACTCGAAACTTACGGACTAAGGCCGATGGCCGGGCGTTATGTCTGCAGCAATCGGCGCTGCGTTATGACGCTTAGACAAAAAAATTTGTCGGAGCCGCTCAAACACAATGAACTCCTAAGGGCGCCTTAATTCTGACTTCGTATCGTGCTGACTCGGATGCCCCGGTGAGTACGCCGGGCATCGTTCCGAGGTTTGCGCCATGGTTGCAAGCATTTACGGACACAGCGGGCAGCGGCGGCCGATCCGCGTCGGCTTCTTGTTTAATCACGACCAATTGCATCAGATCGCCCATAGCGCGCCGATTGCGTTCGAGCTTTCGCGGCTCGGCGCCGAACTGGACGTCACCCTCTTCGCAACCTGTCCTGGACAATCGGCCTATTTGCAGCAGCTTGCCGAAAAATTTCCCGGCGCCAACTGCCGCCAGCACCGCCTGACGTTGAACCGCGCGCTGGCGTTGCCGGCGCGCTGGCTCGATGCGCTGATGCCATACCGACGCGTGGCGATGCTGCTGGCGAACCGCGCCGCGTTTGCAGCGCTGGATATCCTCGTGGTGCCGGAAAAAACCAGCCTCTTGCTGCGCTCGCGCTTCGGCCTGAATGCGCTCAAATTTGTCTACACCAGCCACGGTGCCGGCGACCGCGCGGTAGGTTTCGATAAACACAGCGATAAATTCGATCTCGCGTTTATGTCCGGCCCGAAAATTCGCGACCGCCTGAGTCGCGCCGGCCTCGCGCGCGACGGCGGCTACGCGATCATCGGCTATCCGAAATTCGACTTGCACGCGGTTGGGCCGCGGCCGAAGTTGTTTGATAACGACCGGCCGACCGTCGTCTACAACCCGCATTTTTCGCCGTGTCTATCGTCTTGGTACCACAACGGCCGCGCGGTGCTCGAGTACTTTTATCAGTCAGACAAATACAATCTGATCTTCGCCCCGCACGTCATGCTGTTCCGGAAACGGCTGCAGATTGCGCTCGATCGTTTCAGTTTCGAACGGCCCGGCGTTATTCCGGAACGGTATCGCAATTGCCCGCACATGCTGATCGATACCGGCAGCGCCCGCAGTGTTGACATGACCTACACCCGCGCCGCCGATCTCTACCTCGGCGACGTCAGCAGCCAGATCTACGAATTTCTGCACCAGCCGCGCCCCTGCTTGTTTTTGGACGCGCACAACACGCCGTGGCAGGGCGATGAAAACTATAGCCATTGGCAAGCCGGGCCGGTGCTGAATGATGTCTCGCAACTCGACACCGCGTTGGCCGATGCGTTTGCCAGCCACGACCACTACCGCGCTCAGCAGCAAGCGATGTTCGCCTACACGTTTGATCTCACCGAAACGCCGTCTTGCCGCCGCGCCGCTGACGCCATCGTCGCATTCGCCGCCCGGCTCTCTGCCGCCGCCACGCCGGTCACAGACCTCGGCTGCGCGGCAATCGCGCCGCCCTGAGTACGCCGTTACGAAACGAGCTGGCGTTCGCGGCGCGCGACGGCGTGCGCAGCACGGGTCAATATCGCTTGGCCGGCGCGCTGAAACGCTTCAGCGCCGAACAACGTCACTATTCGCGCGCGGCCGGCACGGCCTTGTGCCGCCGCCTGCTCCGGCGCCTGCGCCATCGCAACAATTGCGGCGGCGAGCGCGGCAACGTCGCCGACTTCGAACAAAGCGCCGGTCTGATTCGGGATAACGCTGTGCTGCATTTCGCCGACGCGCGTCGCCACCACTGGCAACGCCGCCTGCATCGCTTCGTGGGCGGCGATACAAAGCCCCTCGTGATGCGAAGGCTGAACGTAGGCGTGCAAGCTCGCGAGAAACTCATCGGGTTTGTCGGTATAGCCGGCCAATACAACGTTATCGAGCCGCGCCTCGGCGATTTGCCGCGCCAAGGCGTCGCGCTCCCGGCCTTGGCCGGCGATGATGAACTCCAGGCCGGCGGCCAGTTCTGGCTGATGATCCCGGATGAAGGCTGCGGCGGCGATCAAATCGCTAAAGTTTTTGTCCGGGTGCAAGCGCCCCAAACTGCCGATCCGAAACCGCGTGCCGGGCACCCAAGGTTTCGCGAGCGGCGCCTCGATGCGGGCGCGGAACAACGGCCAGACTTCGATTTTCGCCGGCGGAACGTCGAGCGCCGCGGCCGCGAACTCGGCAACCGTGCGGGAATCGGCAACCCAGAATTCGGTTAACCGACGGAGGCGCCGAAGTTGGAACCGATTCCACGGCTTTAGCCAGGCATTGTGCTGCCAATTGACCACCGGAATCCCGCGCAGCCAACCGGCGATGCTGCCGTAAACGCTGGCGCGGGTCAGCGAATTCCACAGTAAATCCGGCCGGTCGCGGTCGATGGCGCGCAGCAGCGCGCGGGCGGCGCCAATGAAGTCCCGGGGGTGTTCGCTCAACAATTCCCAGCTGATCCCCGCGCGGTCTAGCCGGGCACAAGCGGTGCGGTCGCGCGGCAACAATGCCAGTACATGCACGGTGTGGCCTTCTTCGCGCATGACGCGCACCAGCTCCGGTACCGGCAGCGCGGCGCCGGCACCGTTGAGATCGGTCAACAGGTAATGGATGCGCACCGGATTGTCAGGTCAGCATTAAGGCGGGACTGGGCCGCAACAGCGCCCAAGCGAGTGCGCCGACGGTCGCCGTGGCGTAGGCGATGGCATAAAGACCGGCGCCGATGATCTCGAAGCGCAGCAATAGCAGGTACAGCATCGGCATCAACACCAGCACCGCAACGAGGCTGATGCGCAGTGTCACATACGGCTGACCGAGCGCGACCAAGCCCGAGCTGAACGGAAAGCCGAGCAGGTGTATCGTCCGCGCGAACGCGATCAGCAGCAAAATCCAGTACGCGCCCTCAAAGCCACGGCCGCCAATGGTGCGCAAAATCGCCTCGCCGAACAGCGCAAAAATCAGCATCGCGGCAAAGCCGCCGGCCATCGCGATGCCGCCGGTACGCAGCACCAACCGTTGCAGCGCGTGCCGCTCGCCACGCGCCGCGAGCAGCGCGAGTTCGGGATAAACCGTGCGCCCCAGCGCCAGTATCGGCTGCTGCAACACCATGCCGACGCGCAGCGCCAAGTGATACAGCCCGACCGCAGCCGGGTTCAGCACGGCGCCAACGGCGAGCGGCGTGATGCGATTCACCGCATCAGTCACACTCATATCAACGTTGTTGGTCACCAGAAACTTCCAGATGCCGGGATGCGCGCCGGTCACGCCGGCCGGCCAGCGCCAAACGCCCGCCAGCAAGCCGCGCTTGGCCATTTCGCGCAGCGCCAAAACCCAGTCGATCAGGCCTTCGGCAATCGAACCCATCAGCCAGGCGATCAGAAAGCCGGACAAACCCGCCCCGCTCCACCAAGCAATGCTGGCGCCGATCAAGCGCACGATCGGCCCGGCCACTTGCTGGCTGGATAGCAGATCAAACCGTCCGAACAGATTCAGCACGCCGGACGCGGTGTTGTGCATATTGGCGAAAATCGCGAACGCGTACAGCGCCGCCAAACCGGCGTATTCATCGCGCCAACCAAACCAACGCCCGGCCCAATGCGAAAGGCCGGCGGAGATCGCAATCGCCAGCACGCCGCTACTTAACTCGACCAAGGTGGTAAACGCAAATAGGCGCTGAAAGCCGGCGTTATCGCCATCGAGCAAACGCGCGCCGCCGTAGCGAACAATCGTATGCCAGCCCTGCAGCACCAAGCAGCTGCCGAGCAGTACGGTATAGAAACTGATCAGCACCAATACGCCGTAATCCGCTGGGCCGAGCGCGCGGGTAACCTGCGCCAGATAAATCACGCTAATCAAACCGGCCGCGATTTTGCCGCTGAGCAGCTTGCCAGCGTTCACGTACACCCGCCGCAGCGGGCTCGTCGTTGTTACCGGCTGGGCATCCGGCTCCGCCGCGCTCATCGGCACCGCCCGGTCTGCGGCATGGCAAGCCGCTGCGCGCGCAGCGCAGCGCCTAGGCCGCCTGTATTCGTCACGAAAGAAATTTGCTCGGCCGCCCGTGTGATCAACGTTCTATTTCCTGCAGCGCCGAACTACAAGCCACACGCCGCGTGCGGCTATTTCAGCAGAGGTTTCTTAGGTGCGGCTTAGGATCGGTTACACCTACGCTGAACCATCGCCAATTGAGCATAACGCGCCGCCCATCACGGCGCTGCAGCTAAAAAAAACGGAATCGATACGAAGGCTTTGAGCGCTCAGAAGCCCTCGATTTCCAAATACAACTCAATACAACCAATACAATATTGACTCGTGCCTCATCTTCCGATTAGGCTAGCCCGGCACGTTGCGTAGCCCCAGATCGGAGCCGCCGATGGTTAAAAATCCAGGAATCCCGCTGAATCGCCCCCGCGCGCGCAATGCGCTAAATCGCGTCATGCCGTCGCTAACGCCAGCCGTTCAAGGGCTCGCAACGCGGCTGCTTGAGCTGCTCGACGACGATGGCACGGTATCCGTCCAAACCGTGCACCAGACCTTATTCCCGATGGCGCGCACCAAGAGCGCCAGCGCGATGCTGTCCAAGCTATTGGGCACTGTTGCGGAGGCTGCCCAAAAGCAGAACCTCGCGATAGGCTACGACTACGTCGGCGCAAAAAACGCCACTATCGCCAATAGACGCCTAGCTTTCACCGGGCCAGCTCCGGGACTTACGCCAGATCTCGAAGGACTTGCCCACCTGCCCGGCGATGAGTTGATTCCCGGCCAGCTCGGCACCGTGCTCGTCGGCGAGCGCTATATCGCGCTGATGACGTTTAACGACAACGAGTTCGCTGCCGTCCGCAACGCATTCTGGGCAAACAAAAAAAGCGCACCGCCTACCGCCTCAAAAAACGGGGTTCGCGTCGATGAACTCGGCGTATTCAGCGGCTTGCGGGTACTGCACTACCACAGCGGCCAAACCAACCGTGAATCTCAGCGCGCCGCCGAAGCGCTGCGCGCGGCCTACCAGCCCCTGGCGATCATCGCCGTCGGCATTGCCTTCGGCGCCGACGCCGAAAAACAACGGCTAAGCCAAGTGTTGGTCTCAAAGTACATCATCGATTACGAAGTGGGCAAAGTGCACCGCAATGGTCAGATCACGCCGCGCGGTGCGCGGCCCAAGGCCTCGCGCAATTTGCTCGATGCACTAGGCGCGCTTGACCAACGCCAGAAAAATGGGCCGAGCCGCGCCATTTGGCCGGAACTGCTATTCGGCGGCCTGCTTAGCGGCGAGAAATTGCTCGACAATTACAACTACCGCGAATCGCTAAAAATGCTGGCCGGGCAACAAGACGACATCGTCGGCGGTGAAATGGAAGCAGTTGGCGTCCACACCGCGCTGGACGGCCACCCGACGCACTGGGTAGTCATTAAAGCGATCTGCGACTGGGGCGATGGCAGCAAAGGCAAAGACACCCAACGCCGGCAAAAAGACGCCGCCGCCAACGCCGCGCAGGTGGTCCGGGCCTTACTTGAGCACGGCGCGCTGTATCCCAGCCCGGGCGAAGATTCCAGCACGCGGCCCGGCCAAAACCGCCACGTGTCGATCGAAGAACGGGCGCTGCTCGACAACTTCGACCCCGGCCACCTCATCCGCGACCAACAAGGCCTCCTAACCACCCTCAAAACCGATACTGGAAACGCGCCTGAGGAATCCAACGCGCTGCACGTCAATGCCTTCGAGGACCTCAACGCCTGGCTTGCCGACGCCGACGGCAAACCGCTGTACGCGCTGCTCGGCGAATACGGCATGGGCAAAACCACCACCTGCCAGCGCCTCGCGTGTGACCTACAACAGCGCCGCGAGCACGGCGAATCAGCGCCGATTCCGCTGTACTTCGATCTGCGCAAAGTCGAGCGCCTTTTCGCGGCCATTCCGCAAATGCCCGAAGGCCGGGTGCCAACGCTAAAAGAAGCGATAGAAGACTGCCTGAAAAACGGGTATCTACACGAAGGTGGCGAACCGCCCACTTACGACGAAGTGCTGAGCGCGATCGATACCGGCGCGCTCGTCATCTTCGATGGCCTCGACGAAGTGCTATCGCGCCTGACCGATGCCCAAGGCCTGCGCTTCACCGCCAACCTGCTCAAAGTGCTGCCGGAAGCCGCAGCGCGGCGCAGTCAACACAGCGGCCCTGCGGCGGCCGCCCCGCGCGTGCTGCTGTCTTGCCGCACGCAATTTTTTCGCAATCTGTCCGAACAAAATAATCACCTGACCGGCGAACACCGTGGCGCGCAACAGGCCACGCAATACCGCGCGGTTGTGCTCGCGCCGTTCAGCGACGCGCAAATTTTGGCCTATCTGGACGCGCTCTTTCCGCAAGCCGATACCGCTGCGCTGCTCCGCCAGATCGAATCCGTGCACAACCTGCGCGAACTCGCCGGCCGGCCGTTCACGCTGAAACTCGTTGCCCAATTTTTGCCGCGCATCGAGCACTGGCGCGCGCAGGGCCGGCCCGTCACCGGCGTGACGCTGTATCGGGAAGTGGCGCAGGAATGGCTGATCCGCGACAAGGAAAAACAAAGCTTCCAGCCGGAAGACAAAATGCAGCTTGCCGGCGACCTCGCCGCCGAACTGTGGCGCGCGCAGCAACGCGGCCTGAGCGCGCGCGCGTTAGAAGACTGGTTGGACCGCTGGCTCGCCGCCCAGCCGCCGCACGCCAGCTTTTTGCGGAAACCGCGCGAACTGCTGCACGAAGACCTGCGCAATTCGACGTTTTTGCGCCGTATCGACGGCGCAAACGCCACCGACAGCCGTTTCGAGTTCGCCCACACTTCGTTGCAGGAGTTTTTCCTCGCCGATTACCTCTTCCGCGCGCTCAACGCCGCAGCGGCGGATCGCAACGCCTGGGCGCTGCCGCGAGTCAGCGACGAAACCCTAGATTTTCTCGGCCAGATGTTGGCCGAGCAGGGGCCAGATAGCACAGCGCTGGCGCGGCTTTCCGGCTGGCGCGCGCCCTACCTGGCCGGCGCCAGCGAGCTACAACTGCGCTATGCGCTACGCGCCGCCGGCCGCGGCTGGCCACTGCCGATTACGGCGGGCATGGATCTGCGCGGCGCTGATCTCACCGAAAGCGATTTCGGCAGCGCCACGGAAGCAATTGCCGCCGAAAGCCAGCACCGCATACCCAGCTTCAGCCAAGCCGATTTCCGCGGCGCGGTACTGCGCCGCTGCCGCTTTTGGAATTTGAACCTGGAGGGCGCCCGGTTCGAGAACGCCATCGCCAACCAAGCGGAATTTCTAAGCTGCCGAGCTGCGCGCGCGCAATGGGCCGGCGCCGACCTCGCCGGCGCCATTTTCCGCAATAGCGATTTCGGCACTGCAGCTGTCGCCAGCACTTGGCACGGCGTGAATCTGGAATCGATCCGGTTTATCCGCTGCGTCGGCGCGCCAACCGCGCCGACCGCAATCCCAGCGGATGCCGCGCTGGTGCTGGCACAGGGCCACTCAGAGGCGGTTACCGGCTGCGCCTGGTCGCCCGACGGCCACGCCATCGTCTCCGCCAGCGGGGACACCACCCTGCGGATCTGGGATGCCGAGACCGGCGCCTGCCGCAGCGTCTTGCGCGGTCATGAAAACAGAGTTACCGGCTGCGCTTGGTCGCCCGACGGCCACGCCATCGTCTCCGCCAACGAGGACAAAACCCTCCGGATCTGGGATCCCGAGACCGGCGCCTGCCGCAGCGTCTTGCGCGGTCATGAAAACACGGTTACCGCCTGCGCTTGGTCGCCCGACGGCCACGCCATCGTCTCCGCCAACGAGGACAAAACCCTGCGGATCTGGGATGCCGAGACCGGCGCCTGCCGCAGCGTCTTGCGCGGTCATGAAAACACGGTTACCGCCTGCGCTTGGTCGCCCGACGGCCACGCCATCGTCTCCGCCAACGAGGACAAAACCCTCCGGATCTGGGACCCCGAGACCGGCGCCTGCCGCAGCGTCTTGCCCGGTCATGAAGGCGGGGTTACCGCCTGCGCTTGGTCGCCCGACAGCCACGCCATCGTCTCCGCCAGCGAGGACAAAACCCTGCGGATCTGGGAGGCCGAGACCGGCGCCTGCCGCAGCGTCTTGCGCGGTCATGAACACATGGTTACCGCCTGCGCCTGGTCGCCCGACGGCCACGCCATCGTCTCCGCCAGCTGGGACACCACCCTGCGGATCTGGGAGGCCGAGACCGGCGCCTGCCGCAGCGTCTTGCGTGGTCATAAACACATAGTTACCGCCTGCGCCTGGTCGCCCGACAGCCACGCCATCGTCTCCGCCAGCTTCGACAAAACCCTGCGGATCTGGGAGGCCGAAACCGGCGCTTGCCGCAGCGTCTTACCCGGTCATGAAGACAGAGTTATCGCCTGCGCTTGGTCGCCCGACGGCCACGCCATCGTCTCCGCCAGCTTCGACAGGACCCTGCGGATCTGGGACCCCGAGACCGGCGCCTGCCGCAGCATCTTGCGTGGTCATGAAGACATAGTTATCGCCTGCGCTTGGTCGCCCGACGGCCACGCCATCGTCTCCGCCAGCTGGGACAAAACCCTGCGGATCTGGGATGCCGAGACCGGCGCCTGCCGCAGCGTCTTGCGTGGTCATGAACGCATAGTTACCGCCTGCGCTTGGTCGCCCGACGGCCACGCCATCGTCTCTGCCAGCAGGGACAAAACCCTGCGGATCTGGGACGCCGAAACCGGCGCCTGCCGCCGCGTCTTGCGCGGTCATGAAAACTGGGTTACCGCCTGCGCCTGGTCGCCCGACGGCCACGCCATCGTCTCCGCCAGCTTCGACAGGACCCTGCGGATCTGGGATGCCGAGACCGGCGCCTGCCGCAGCGTCTTGCGTGGTCATGAAAGCTGGGTTTCTGCCTGCGCCTGGCCTCCCGACGGCCACGCCATCGTCTCTGCCAGCAGGGACAAAACCCTGCGGATCTGGGATGCCAACACCGGCATTTGCCTGCTGGCGCTCATCGCGGGCCGCGCGGACGGCGCCGCTGCTTGGCGGCCCGCGCGGAATCAATTGCTATATTGCGAGGGCACGGCGTGGCGCGATCTGGCGTGGTCCGGCCGCGGCACCGATGGCAGACTGGACCGCTGGCCACTGGAATGGCAGCTGCCGCCTGCCGCAGTGGGCGCCTAGCCAGCAAGGTTTGCGCGATAAGCCAACGCGCTGTTATTGCGCAGCGCCATTACGAGGCGGCAGGCGCTACCACACCCCGCGTGGCGGCCAAACGCACCGACACCGGTTTAATAGGCCCGCCGAGAAAAGCACAAGAATTTGCTACAGAAAAGCGCCTGCTGCGCTGCGCCGAAGCGCTTCGCCGCGCCTAAAACCGGCGCCGGGAGCCCTGGCAGCTAAGGCGCTGGCAGCCGATGGCGACCGCGCGCTTAATAGAAAAATTGGTCGGGGCGACAGGATTTGAACCTGCGACCACCTGCCCCCCAGGCAGGTGCGCTACCAGGCTGCGCTACGCCCCGAATTGAAACCTTGAAACTTGTCAGCCATTGTACCCCGCGCCGCAGCCCGACGCGAAAACTTTAGCCTTTACGCGGCTACGGTTAGACCGGCCAGCGCTGCAGCAAAGCTTCGAGTTCGGTGCGGATATCCCGCAACTCGCTTTGCCGGCTGTCATTTTTTGCCGCAACAGCGGGCACCACGACCGGCGGGTGCGCTTGCAGCTCGATTTGTTCTTTCAGCCGCAGGCGCGCAGCGCCGATGGTATAACCCTGCTCGTACAGCAAGCTGCGGATGCGCCGAACCATCTGCACATCGTCTTGCTGGTAGTAGCGCCGATTGCCGCGGCGCTTAGCGGGACGCAGCTGCGGGAATTCCTGTTCCCAGTAGCGCAGCACATGCGCTTTGACGCCGCACAATTCGCTGACTTCACCGATGGCGAAATAGCGTTTGCGCGGAATCTCAGGCAGTGCCTCCAATTTAACCGTTTGCTTCATCCACACTCACTCGTAAGCGCAGCTTTTGCCCAGGGCGGAAGGTCACAACCCGGCGCGCGGAAATTGGAATTTCCTTGCCCGTTTTGGGATTTCGGCCTGGGCGCTGGCTTTTATCGCGTAGTTCAAAATTCCCGAAGCCGGAAAGCTTTACGGCTTCTCCGTTTTCCAGCCGCTCTCGTACCTCCTCAAAGAAAAGGTCGACAAATTCTTTCGCTTCGCGTTTGTTCAGTCCGAGCTCTTCAAAAAGTGCTTCGGACAGTTCGGCTTTGGTTAATGCCACGTTTGCAAACCTCGACTACTCTCTAACGGAGCCCCCTAGTCGGGCATATACACTTGCGGTGATGTTTTGCACCGCAGCGTCTATTTCTTCAACATTCAGGGTGCGCGAATAGTCTTGAAAAATCAAGCCAAAGGCTAGGCTTTTCCGACCGATCGGGAGACCTTCCCCACGGTAAACGTCAAATAGCTGAACGTTAACCAGTAAATTGCCCGCAGTTGCGCGGATTACATCAAAAAGTGCTTGCGCCCCGACGCTTTCTTCGACGACAAATGCGAGGTCGCGCCGCGACGATGGATACTCGGAAACCGTTGCCGGCGCTGGCAGCGCCGCCGAGCGCAGGGCATCCCAATCCAGTTCAAACAATAACAGCGCATCGCTGATGCCCAGTTCATCCGCGCGTTGCGGATGCAGCGCGCCGAGCCAGCCGATTGCCTGACCATTACGGCTGATCCGGGCACAGCGCCCTGGATGCAAGGCCGGGTGCGTTGCCGCTTCAAAGCGGAATTGCGCGGCATCGAGCCCGAATAGCGCTTCGAGATCGGCTTTAACATCGTAAAAATCGACCGGCCGTAACGGCGCGGACCACTGTTCCGGCGTGACGCTGCCGGCGACCAGACCGGCGATTACCGTATGTTCGCGGTTACTTGCGCCATCCAGCGCGTAAACCGCGCCGATTTCAAACAAACGCGCGCGTTTTTGCTGGCGCTGCCGGTTGTATTGCCAGACCGGAATCAAGCCGCTCCAGATTGTTGTGCGCATCACCGCCATGGTGTCGGCGATGGGGTTGTCGAGCGCGACAGCGGCGGCGTTCGGGTCGATCTGCGCCTGCAGTTTCGGATCGACGAAGCTGTACGTCACCACTTCCTGGTAGCCGCGCGCGACCAAGGCATCTTTGGCGGCATTGACCGCGCGCCGCGTTTCCGGCGGCGAGAACGCAGCCAGTTCGGCGCGGTAGGCGCGCGGTGCGATGTTTTCGTAGCCGTGGAGACGGCCGACTTCTTCGACTAGATCGGCTTCGATTCGCAGGTCGTAGCGGTGCGTCGGCACGCGTGCCAGCCAGACGCCGGGCGCGCGCAACTCGGTTTCGATGCCGAGGCGGCCGAGCAACACCGGCACCTGTTCGGCCGCGATCTCACAACCGAGCAAGCGCGTTACTTGGCTATGGCGCAGGCTGATCTCGGCCGCGTACTGCGGCGCGCAGCCAGCTTCGACGATCGGCCCGGCGTTGCCGCCGCAGATTTGCTGTACGAGCGCGGTGGCGCGCTCCAGCGCACGGCGCTGCAGCGCGGGATCGACGCCGCGCTCAAATCGGTAGCGCGAGTCCGACAACAGCTTGTGGCGGCGGCCGCTGTGTGCGATCGAAACCGGATCAAAGCAGGCGCTTTCGAGGAAAACCGACGTGGTTTCGGCGCTGCAACCAGAGGCGATGCCGCCCATGACGCCGGCCAGCACCAGCGGGCCGTTGCCGTCGGTGATCAGGAGATCGCGCGGGTCGAGCGTCAGCGTTTGTTCGTTCAGCAAGCGCAGCGTCTCGCCGGCCTGGGCCCGGCGCACGCGAATCGCGCCGCTCAGGCGCGCGGCATCGAAGCCGTGCATCGGCTGGCCGAGTTCGAGCAGCACGTAGTTGGTGATGTCGACAACCGGATGAATGGTGCGAATGCCGGAACGCCGCAGCCGCTCGCTCATCCAATCCGGCGTGCGCGCTTGCGGGTTCAGGCCGCTGACCACGCGGCCGACGTAATGCGGGCAGCCGGCGCTGTCGTCGATTACCACGTCAACTTGCTCGGCGCTGGCAATAACCGCCGCCGCGATTTCCGGCGCGTTAACCGGCAAGCCGTACAGGGCGCCGGTTTCGCGCGCGAGGCCGGCGATGCTGAGGCAATCGCCGCGGTTCGGCGTGAGTTCCAGATTCAGCAGCTGATCGTTGAGTTGCAGATAGTCGTCAATCGCCATGCCCAGCTTGGCGTTGAGATCGAGCTCGATCAGGCCTTCGGATTTTTCCGCCAGCCCCAGCTCTTGCGCCGAGCACAGCATGCCCGCCGACTCCACACCGCGCAGCTGCGCGCGGCTGATCGCCATGCCGTTCGGCAACCGTGCGCCCAGCAGCGCGGCCGGCACGACGATGCCGGGCCGCGCGTTGGCGGCGCCGCAGACGATTTGCAGCACTGCACCGGTGCCGGCATCGACGCTACAAACCTGCAGGCGATCCGCCTGCGGATGTGGCGAGGCGGCGAGAATTTTGGCGACGACCACGCCCTGCGGCAGCGCCGCGTGTAGCGGTTCGGCTTCGCATTCGAGCCCAGCAAGGTTCAGCTTATTGGCGATGTCCTGCGCGCTGGCGCTCGGGCTTACCCATTCGCGCAGCCATTTTTCGGAGAGTTTCATGAGTCGATTCCAGACGAATTGCGGCGTTTATCGAAACTGTTCGAGGAAGCGCAGATCGTTATTGAAGAACAGGCGCAGATCATCGACGCCGTAGCGCAGCATCGCCAGACGCTCAACGCCCATGCCGAAGGCGTAGCCGGAATAGCGTTCAGGGTCGATACCGACGGCCGCGAGGACGTTTGGATGGATAACGCCGCAACCGAGCAATTCCAGCCAGCGATCGCCCCAGCGCATGTGCACGTCGGCGCCCGGTTCGACGAACGGGAAATACGAGGGCCGGAACATGGCTTCAGCGTCGCGCTCGAAGAACAGCGACAAGAATTTCTGCAGGTCGTGCTTGAGATCAGCCAGACCGACGTTTTCGGCGACGTAAAGGCCTTCGACCTGATGGAACATCGGGCTATGTGTGCGATCGAAATCGACGCGATAAACCCGACCGGGGCAGATGATGCGAATCGGCGGCTTACGCGCCTGCATTGTCCGCACTTGCACCGGGCTGGTGTGCGTGCGCAGCAAGCGCGCGCCGTTCAGGGCGTAGAACGTGTCCTGCATCGCCCGCGCCGGGTGCGATTCCGGGATGTTCAACGCCTGGAAGTTGTGCCAATCGTCTTCGATCTCCGGCCCCTCAACGCTTTCAAATCCCATTGCGTTGAAGATCTGCTCGATGCGCCGAATCGTGCGCGTTACCGGGTGCAGGCCGCCGGCATTTTCGCCGCGTCCGGGCAGGGAAACATCGATGGTTTCGGAAGCGATGCGGCGTGCGAGGTCGGCGTCGGCAATCGCGCGTGCGCGCGCTTCGAGCTGGCCGCTCAGCGTTTCCTTCACCCGGTTGATTTGCTCGCCGAACGCTTTGCGGGCGTCGGGCGCCATCGTGCCGAGCTGCTTGAGCAAGTCGGTCACACGGCCTTTCTTGCCGAGTAAATCGACGCGCAGCGCCTCAATGGCGCGGGCATCGGCGGCGGCGGCGATATCCACCTGCGCCTGCTGCTGCAGCGCGTCTAAATTAGTCTGGGTACTTGCGTTCATGCCCTTACTATCCGTTATCGAGCGCAATAAAAAAGGGGAGTGGCGCTGGCGCCGCTCCCCCTGAATACGTGAAACCGAATGCTTTAGGCGGCGAGCTTAGCCTTAGCCTGTTCCACCAACTGTGCAAACGCAGGTTTATCCTGGATTGCGATATCGGAAAGCACTTTACGGTCGAGCTCGATGCCTGCCAGCGTCAAACCGTGAATGAACTTGCTGTACGACAAGCCCAGCTCGTTCGATGCCGCATTGATGCGCTGGATCCAAAGCGCACGGAACTCGCGCTTTTTGACCCGGCGATCGCGATAAGCGTATTGGCCAGATTTAATGACCTGCTGCTTCGCGGCGCGGAATACGCGCGACTTGGCACCGTAATAGCCTTTCGCGGCCTTAAGAATCTTTTTGTGACGTGCGCGGGCAGTTACGCCGCGTTTAACTCGTGCCATCTGTTAAAACCTCTTTAGCTGGTGTTCGCTTAAGCGAATCTAGAATGTTAGCGACGCTTCTTTTGGATACAGCCCAAACGCCGGCTTAGGCGTAGGGCAGCAGCTGACGGACTTCTTTATTGTCCGACGGATGCACCATCGTCGGGCCACGCAGGTCGCGGATGCGCTTGGACGATTTCTTGGTCAGGATGTGGCGCTTGAATGCGTGCGAACGCTTGAAGCCACCTTTGGCAGTGCGTGCGAAGCGCTTGGCAGCGCCTTTGTTGGTCTTCAGCTTCGGCATCTTACGACTCCAATATTAATTTGCGACAACCTGCGAATGGCGCAGGTTTCTAGTGTTTACGCGGGCCCATCACCATGATGGCCTGCTTGCCTTCGAGTTTCGGGTGCTGCTCGATCAGCGCCAGTTCATCCAACTCCGCCTTCAGGCGTTCGATCAACTTAAAGCCGAGGTCTTGGTGCGCCAACTCACGGCCTTTGTACCGAACCGTGATTTTCACCTTGTCGCCTTCCTCAAGGAATGTCTTGAGGTGCTTCAACTTGGTCTGAAAATCGCCTTCTTCCGTAGTCGGTCGGAATTTTACTTCCTTGACCTGGATTTGCTTCTGCTTCTTTTTCGCAGCCTGCTGCTGCTTGTCCTTCTGATAGATGTACTTGCCGTAATCCATAATCTTGCAGACCGGCGGGTCTGCAGTCGGCGATACCTCTACGAGGTCAAGCCCAGCTTCTTCGGCCTTAGCGATCGCATCACGCGTAAGCATGATGCCGACCTGCGAGCCATCCGCTCCGATGACACGTACCCGCGGTACCGTGATTTCTTCGTTGCGGCGATCCTGACGTTCCGCGCTGATACGCGTTCTCCCCTAAAAACGGACAAACAGATGCGAGGGCATTTCAGCGGCTCGCAGAAAAGAGCGGCATTATAGGTAACCCATCCCCGACATACAAGCGACACCAACACGTGCTCACTTTTACTGCCAGGGTTAGTGGCTGACCCAACGCGAAGGCGACTCGAAATCAACCCCGCGCAGCAACCCGCTGCTTAAGGGTAGACGAACTCGAACATCTCTGCTGTTGGGCCGCGACCGCCGGACCGCAACCACGACGCGCGGCTGCGATCCGCGGTCAAGAACCAAGTCTGGCGGCTGGTGATGCCACGGCCGCCGGCGAAGGCGCGGCAATCCAGCACGGCGGCGCAGGCGCCCTGCATCGGATCGCGCACGGAGGCATAGCGGATGATGTGCTGCTCTGCGGTGCGCGCAGTCCGGGCCAGCCGATGGCACGGGCCGTAGTCATTCGGGTTGGTCCAGTCGGCCACGCCGTCATGGAACGCCGGCTGGCGTAAGTCGATACCCGCACCACGTGCGGTGGCCCGAAACAAGGTGTGCGGCACGCCATCCAGCACGGTTAAGCCGGCACTGTCGGCGATAAATCGGCAGCGCCAGTAACCAACTTCGGCACAAGCGGTGCGGACCGCGTCAGCGCCGTACCAGACGCCGGGATCGGTCGGACTCCGGAAACGCGAGCCGCCGCGTACAGACGGATACCGAAACGGCGTGAACAATAGGTAATCGAGTTGGGTGCAAACGCTGGGGATGGCCGGCTTCGCGGCTTCGAGTATGTTTTCGAGCAGCGCTTGCTCGGCAAGGGTATCGACCAACGCCCGCGTGGCGACCACATGCTGCGCCTCGACCCCGCGCCATAACGGCAGCGCCAGCGTGGTCGATTCAGATTCGAGAGCGTGAGGCGTCCAAGTAGTGGAGGACATCGACTAAGCCTTCGGCAGTGCCGATTAAGCGCACCGGCTCACCGCCGAGCGCCGTGTTGGTGGCGTGCAGCCAAGCCCGCATGGCTTCGGCCTTACCGCCGGTGATCGCGTATAGCGAGCGATAAATTCGGACCAGGATCGCCGCCAGTTCCCAGGGTTTGCTATCCGGCGCCAGCCGCCAGCTGCCGGCCATCAAACGCGATACCGTTGCCGCGCTCAAACCCAAGGCTCGGGCCAGTTGCATCTGGCTCAGCTCCAGCCAAGATCCAGCGCGAACCACCGCCTTCGACAACACCGCCGAAGCGTGCTCGGCTTCCAGACTGCCCATTGCCCCGGGTGGATTGGTTGCTGAATCCGTCATACGAGAACCTCGCCAGACCAGAAATTTCTGCAGCAATAATAATCGAAAATAATTGCCTTAGAAAGGTTTGGCTCAAGATCCATCCGGCGCCGTCTCAGCCGGAATCGGCTGCTGTTCGCCAATGAATTTGGGCGCGGTGTTCAGCAAATAGATATCCAGTACAGCTTTAACGCGAGCGAAAACCTCGCGCCAGTAGGTACGGCTGAACACGCCGATTTCATCGCTCGCGGCTGCGTAGCCCACCACACGAATATGCAGCTTCTTGGCGATAAACACCGCCCGATAGGCGTGGTATTGCTGCGTAATCACCGTGATCCGGTCCAAATTGAACACGGCTTGCGCACGCGTAATCGAGTCGAACGTTCGAAAGCCGGCAAAATCCATCGTAATCACTTGCGACGGAATGCCGGCCTTGGTCAATTCACGCCACATTTGCCGCGGCTCGTTATAGGTTGAATCCGGATTGGCGCCGCTAACGATCAAATGCTTGATTTTGCCGAGCTGGTAAAGCTGCACCGCCGCTTCGATACGGCCGTAAAACTGCGGATTGGGCTTGCCGCCGCGCGTGTAGGGACTGGTTCCGAGGACGAGGCCGACATCGTTATCCGGCAGCAACGACCAGTTGCTGTAAACATAAGCCTCGGAGTTGTTAATGACCCAGTTATTGATCAAGGCAATCAATACGACGACCAGCACGGCAGTGATTTGCAAGCCGCGGCGCAGGCGTCGGCGCAGGCTGCGCTTCATTTTCAAATTGAGACTCCGGCGCACAAATGGCGCAGCGCCGGGCGCGGCGTGGCGCGGGGTTGAATTATCGGCATCGTCTTAATCTATACGATATTCGTTTAGGACCGGTGTTGGCGGCGTCAGTGACTGAGCCGTTTGATGGCTAGATCCATGCCAGCCAGGGTTAGCGGGAACATGCGATCTTGCCCGAGCAATTCGCGCGTTGCGATGATCGACTGCGTATGCGGCCAGCGTGCCTCTGGCTCCGGATTCAACCAAACCGTTTTCGGGTATGCCGTTAGCAAGCGCTGAAACCACACCGCGCCGGCCTCTTCGTTCCAATGCTCAACGCTGCCGCCCGGATGCAAAATCTCATACGCGCTCATTGTCGCATCGCCGACAAAAATCAGTTTGTAATCCGGCGTGTATTTTCGCAGCACATCGAACAATGGGATGCGCTCGCCGTGTCGGCGCCGATTGTCGCGCCAAACTGACTCATAGATGAAGTTATGAAAATAGTAGTGCTCAAGGTGTTTGAACTCGCTGCGCGCCGCGGAAAACAATTCTTCGCAGACTTTAATGTGCGGATCCATCGACCCGCCGACATCCAGAAACAACAGCACCTTAACCGCGTTATGACGCTCCGGCTGCATCTTGATGTCCAGCCAGCCGGCGTTGCGCGCGGTTGAGGCAATGGTGCCATCGAGATCGAATATATCCGCCGAACCCTGCCGCGCGAAGCGGCGTAGCTTGCGTAGCGCCACTTTCAGATTACGCGTGCCCAGCTCCACGGTGTCGTCGAGATTGCGATAATTGCGCTGCTCCCAAACCTTCACCGCCCGCTTCTGCCCGCCCTCGCCGCCAATACGCACGCCTTCCGGGTTAAAGCCGCTGTTGCCGAACGGCGAAGTACCGCCGGTGCCGACCCATTTATTGCCGCCCTGATGGCGCTCCTTCTGCTCCGCCAGGCGCTGCTTCAGGGTTTCCATCAGTTGCTCGAAACCGCCCAACGCGGCGATCTGTGCTTTTTCTGCGTCGGTTAGCAGCTTTTCCATCTCACGCCGCAGCCATTCATCCGGAACCAGCGCAGCCCAGCTATCGAACGCGGTTTCGGCACCTTTGAAATACGCAGAAAATGCACGGTCGTAGCGATCGTAATGGCTTTCGTCTTTGACCAACACGGTACGCGCAAGCAGGTAAAAGTCGTTCAAATCGTACAGCGCGACGTGCTGCTTTAAGCCTTCCAGCAGCGTTAAAAACTCGCCCAGCCCCGGCTTGAGCCCGGCGCTGCGCAAGGTCAGAAAGAAGCCGATCAGCATGGTGATTTAACGCACGGTTCAGAAGTTCAGGCATTCTAGCGCGCCTCGCCCTCACCGCAGTTTTCGCCATGATCGACCCTGACCACCTGCGCCAAGCCGAAGCGAAATTAGGCCGCGCCGATAAAAAACTGGCCCGACTGATTGAAGCGCATGGCCCGTGCACGCTCGGCCAGAAGCCGCGCGACCCGTTTCATGTGCTGTGCGGCTCGATTATCAGCCAGCAGTTGTCGGTGAAGGCAGCGGATACGATCCAAGGCCGCGTCGCCATCGCGCTCAGCGCCGGGCCACGCTTTGAACCGGCCCACTTTCTCGGCGCCGAACACGAACAACTGCGCAGTTGCGGGCTTTCCAACGCCAAGGCGCGCTGGCTGAAGGCGCTAGCGGAAGCGGTGCACGGAAATCACCTGTCGTTTGAAACGCTGCGACAGCTTGACGACGAGGCTGCGATCAAAACGCTAGACGCCTTGCCCGGCATTGGCCGCTGGACCGCCGAGATGTTTTTGATTTTTGCGATGGACCGGCTGGATATCTTTTCGCTCGGCGATGTCGGCCTGCGCAACGCACTGAACCGCGTGCACAACGGCGGCGAAAAGCTCGACGACGATGCCACACTGAAATTCGCGGCGCGCTGGGCGCCGTATCGGTCTATTGCGAGCTGGTACCTGTGGCGCTCATCCGATGGCGACGTTGAAGCCTGGGCTTAACGGCACCGCGAGGCATGATCGCGCTTTACGAGCGCCGGGCCATAAACGCGATGCGCTCGAACAAATGCACATCCTGTTCGTTTTTCAGCAGCGCGCCGTATAGCGGCGGTAGGGTTTTCTTAACGCTGGTTTCACGCAATACATTGGGGTCGATATCTTCGGCCATCAGCAGCTTCAGCCAATCGAGCAACTCCGACGTTGACGGCTTTTTCTTCAGCCCCGGCAATTCACGCAAGCCGAAGAAAACCTCCATCGCCTCTTTCAGCAAGGCTTTCTTAAGGCCGGGGTGATGAACGTCGACGATCTGTTCCATCGTCTCGCGCTCTGGAAAGCGGATGTAATGAAAGAAACAGCGGCGCAGGAATGCGTCCGGCAGCTCTTTCTCGTTATTGCTGGTGATGATAATGATCGGGCGCTTGCGGGCGCGGACGGTCTGCTGGGTTTCGTAGACGTAGAACGCCATCTGATCCAACTCGCGCAGCAAATCGTTGGGAAATTCGATATCGGCCTTATCAATTTCGTCAATGAGCAAGACCGGCGTTTCTTCCGACTCGAAGCACTCCCACAGCTTGCCTTTGACGATGTAATTGCCGATGTCTTTGACTTTGCTGTCGCCCAGTTGCGAGTCACGCAGCCGAGACACGGCATCGTATTCATACAAGCCTTGCTGGGCTTTGGTCGTCGACTTCACATGCCATTCAAAATACGGCCGACCCAACGCCTGTGCCACTTCTTGCGCCAACCGCGTTTTGCCGGTGCCGGGCTCGCCTTTGACCAACAGCGGACGTTGCAGCGTTACCGCGGCATTAACAGCCAGGGTTAGGTCATCAGTGGCAACGTAATCAGAAGTGCCGGCAAAGCGCATATCAAAGCCCAAAGGACGGAGTTGGACGGAGTGTACTCGAACGCCTCGCAGGCCTAACGGTTTGAAATACGGCAACGCGATCGATTTTGTAAGATAGTCGTATCGATAAAAGCCACGCGCGCCTGCGCAAAGGAACAATTCCATGAAGAAACTGCTACTCATAGCGTTTTTGGCACCGCTGTCCCTATTGCAGCCCGCGGCTGCGGCCGACCCCGAAGTTGCGGTTGAGGCCGCACAAGGCGCACTACCCTGTCCGCGCCCAGACCTCGCGGTGAATCTTCGCAAAAAGGAAGAAGCGGACGAACTCAACAAAAAAGTCGTGATTTATCGCGACTGCGTTCAAGCCTACGTCAATACTCAGAAAAAGAATGCAGATCAGCATGCAGCTGCAGCCAATGGCGCGGTTTCTGAATTCAACGCTTTCTCGACCGAACTAAACGAGAAATACGGCAAGACCAATCAGGAATAAAAAAGCCGCGCGGGCAAACGCTCACGCGGCTGCTACTTCAACAACTGCCTAATCGTTGGCGCGCTCTTCAAGCGCCGCGACTGCTGGCAGCGTTTTTCCTTCCAGGAACTCAAGGAATGCGCCGCCAGCGGTCGAGATGTAACTGACGCGATCGCCGATACCAAACTTGGCGATTGCGGCAACGGTATCGCCCCCGCCGGCAATCGATAGCGCTGAGGAAGATGCGATCGCATCGGCCAAAGTCTTGGTACCGCCAGCGAACTGTTCAAATTCGAAAACGCCAACCGGGCCGTTCCAGACAATTGTTCCGGCGCCGGCCATAATTGTGGCCAGCTGTGCTGCGGTTTGCGGGCCGATGTCGAGAATGCGGTCATCTTCGGCGACGTCTTTCGACGCTTTAACCGTTGCAACTGCCGTCGGCGAAAACTCCTTCGCGACAACAACGTCGACCGGAATCGGCACTGAAGCGCCGCGCGCGGCCAGCTTGTCGATAATCCGTTTTGCTTCGGCAACCAGATCCGCTTCGACCAGCGATTTTCCAACCGGCAGGCCAGCAGCGAGCATAAACGTGTTGGCAATGCCGCCGCCGACAACGAGCTGATCGACTTTGTCAGCCAGTGCATCGAGGATCGTCAGCTTAGTCGAGACCTTTGAACCGCCGACAATTGCCACCAACGGCCGCGCTGGATTGCCGAGTGCCTTGCCCAGCGCTTCGAGTTCTGCAGCAACCAGCGGGCCGGCGCAAGCAACCTGCGCCTTCAGCGCCAGCGCATGGGTTGTTGCTTCGGCGCGATGCGCCGTGCCAAAGGCGTCGTTGACGTAAACGTCGCAGAGCTGCGCCATTTTCGTCGCCAGCGCCTCGCTGTTCTTTTTCTCACCGACATTACAGCGGCAATTTTCGAGCAGCACCACTTCACCCACCGGCACGCTAAAACCGCCGTCGACCCAGTTTTGAATCAGCCGAACCGGCTGCCCGAGCAATTCGCCAAGCCGTGCCGCAACCGGCGCTAATGAGTCAGCCGGTTTGAATTCACCCTCCGTCGGGCGCCCGAGATGCGAGGTCACCATGACTGCAGCGCCTTTTGCGAGCGCTAGCCGGATACCCGGAATCGCGGCGCGAATCCGGGTGTCTTCGGTGATGTTGCCGGCGTCGTCTTGCGGCACGTTGAAATCGGCGCGGATAAAAACGCGCTTGTTGTTCAGATCAAGATCTGCGAGCTTCTTGAAGAGCATAAGAGCCTCGAAAAAGTGTGAAAAAATATCGCGGACAACAGCCGCAGGACATAAAAAAACGGGAAATGCATTTCAACATTTCCCGTTTTACCCAGCATTCCCCGCGATCTAGCCAGCGTTGGCGAAGGCCACCGTCGTATCGAGCATGCGGTTTGAGAAACCCCACTCGTTGTCGTACCACGAGGTGACTTTCACCAGGCGGCCGGAAACCTTGGTCAGCGTCGCATCAAACGTGCTCGACGCCGGATCATGGTTGAAGTCGCTCGAGACCAGCGGTGCTTCGTTGTAGTTCAGCACGCCTTTCAGCGGGCCTTCCGAAGCGGCGGCCTTCATGATCGCGTTGACTTCTTCAACCGTTGTGTCGCGGGCGGCGATAAAGCTCAAGTCGACAATCGAAACGTTGATCGTCGGCACGCGGATCGCGAAGCCGTCCAAACGGCCGTTGAGTTCCGGCAGCACGAGGCCAACTGCGGCGGCGGCGCCGGTCTTGGCGGGGATCGAGTTATGGCCGGCGGCACGGGCACGGCGCAGGTCTTCGTGATAAACGTCGGTCAACACTTGATCGTTGGTAAACGAGTGAATGGTCGTCATCAAACCGTTGACCAAGCCGATTTTCTCGTGCAGCGGCTGCACCAGCGGCGCGAGGCAGTTGGTGGTGCAGGAGGCGTTCGAGATCACCGTCATCCCTGGCTTCAGTACGCCGTGGTTGACGCCATAAACAATCGTCGCGTCAACGTCACTGCCGCCCGGTGCGGAGATCACAACTTTCTTGGCGCCACCGGCGATGTGGGCAGCGGCCTTGGCTTTGCTGGTGAAGAAACCGGTGCATTCGAGCACAACGTCGACGCCGAGTTCGCCCCAGGGCAATTTCGATGGGTCGCGGTTGGCCAGCACTTTGATTTTATCGCCGTTAACGACGAGATAGTCGCCATCGACCGTAACGGTACCCGGGAATGGGCCGTGCGCTGTGTCATGCCGCGTCAGGTGCGCATTGGTTGCAGCCGGTCCAAGGTCGTTAATCGCGACGATTTCGACATCCTTGCGGCCACTTTCGTAGAGCGCGCGGAGTACGTTGCGGCCGATGCGGCCGTAGCCGTTAATGCCAACTTTGACTGCCATTGTGATCCTCGGTAAAGGATCGCCGATTTTAGTTGTAGCGCCGACGGCGATCTGCGGTAGTGTCAGTTTTTTAGGTCGTCCATCATGGGGCGCTGTGGATGGACGAACTGCGTCATTCTAACGCACCAAAAAACAAAGCGGAGTCGGTAAAACCGACTCCGCTCGCCTAAAAATCAACAACCTACAGATCAGCAATTTTTAACGTCTTACTGCAGTGTGTACTGAATCGGGATATCGACGATAACTTCGGCAACGTCGGCACCGACATCAGCTGGGAACGGCGGGAACCTGCCAACCCGTCGGATCGTGTCGACAGCATCACGGTCCAGCGTTACAAAGCCCGATTTCGAAATTACTTCTGTGCTGACCACGTGCCCATCGCGCGCGATGTGAATCCGTAAGCTCACCGCACCTTCTTCCTCGTCCCTAACCGCTTTTACGGGGTAAGAGAATGCCTTGCCGATGACGCCTGTCAGCATGTTGTAGTACGTGCTTGGAACGCCTTTTTGCACAACCGTCGGCGCAGCAGGTGCTGGTGGCGCTGGTGGCGCTGGTGGCACGGGCGGCGGCGGCGGCGGAATCGACGGCACGTTCGCTGTATCCGGCGCATTACTAACCACCACTTGCGGCGGTGGTGGCGTCGGCGACGGGGTCGGCGGCGTGATTTTCGGCGGTTCCTTCACCGGTGGCGGTGGCGGCGGAGGCGGCGGTGGTGGGGGTGGTGGGGGTGGCGGGGTAACGAGGTCTACTAGAATCGGCCGCTTCGGCTGTTGCGTAATCGTTAACTGCGGCCGCACCAGATTGAGCAAAACGAAGATCAATACTGCGTGGAAAACAACCGAGATGATTAAACCGGTGCTGACATTCTTCTTGGGTTTATTTTGTTGAGCGTTGCTCACTAGATTTGCTCCGGCCGGTCACTGCGGGGCTTCGGCCATCAACGACACCTTATAGAACCCCGACTGGCCAACCAGACTGATCAGGTCGACAACCTTGCCGTATTCCACGCCTTCATCAGCGCGAACATATACGAGGTTATCCGCTTGCTTCTGTGCAATCAGGCGCAGCGTGTCACCAAGCTGGTCGAGCGGAACCTGCTGGGTAGTGGGTCCGTTGTTAATAAAGTATTCGTCTTGGGGATCGATGGAAACGATCAACGGATCGCGTGGCTTGCCCATTTCATCAAGGCTTGCCTTCGGTAGCGTGATCGGCAGCTGCGGCAACATCAGCGGCGCTGTGACCATAAAGATGATCAGCAGCACCAGCATGACATCGACCATCGGCGTGATATTAATTTCGGCGACGGGCGACATCTCGCCCTCTTCGCCACTGCCGGACGACGTCTTGACATTCAGGCCCATGGCTTAAGCCCGGGCGCCTGGGGCAAAACGCTTCGAAAGACGACCCGCGTAAACACCAACAGCCGTACCAACGCGGCCCGAGTAACGGCCCATGTCGGTCGATAGTTTGTTGTAGGCCATGATCGCCGGAATTGCTGCGGCAAGGCCGATACCCGTGGCGATCAGCGCTTCGGCAATACCCGGTGCAACCGTTGCGAGGCTGGTATCGCGGTTGGCAGCGATGCCGGTAAACGTGTTCATGATGCCCCAAACCGTGCCAAACAAACCGATGAACGGTGCCGCCGAACCCACGGTGGCGAGGAACGGCAGGCGCTTGTTAAGGCGGCGAATTTCGTTCGACAGCTCAAGCCGCATCACGTGCTCAATACGGTCACGGACTTCGTGCAAGGCTTCGTGCGCGTGGTCGCCCGAACCTTCGCGCCATTCTTTATTGCCGGCGTCGATAACGCTGACCACCGGGTGCTTGTCCTGATAATTAATCATGTCTTCGAGGGTGCCGTTTTCCAGCTTGTCTTCGAGACGGTTGATCGCAGCATTGGCGCGCGACATGTCGATGAATTTCTCAACCATCACCGTCCAACACCACATGGAGAAGAACACCAGCAGAATCAGGACCGCCTTGACGACGGGATCGGCCTGCGAGACCAGATGAATGATCGAAAGGTCAGCCGGATTAATCGTGCCTGCTGCATCCGCCGCAATGTTGATGAGAGTCGCTGCCACTGGATTACTCCAAAAAATTATTTCTGTTGCGCCAACGCCATATCCCTGGTGCTAGCAATACTTGCACCAACTGGCGCGGCGTGCTGGGAAGGGACGAATACTAGCCAGTACGCCCTAAATTAAGCAAGCCGCAATATTCTTACATCAATGATGAGGAAATCAGCCGCCGCAGCCGTCATCTCCAGGAACCCGCGCACAGCTCCAAGCTCCGGGTCTAAATTACGGATTCGCTGGGGGTTTCGGCAGGCGGGGACGGATTCGGCAGCGGCTCAATCTGGTTGTACTGGCGGGTTCGTAATTAGCAGTTTTCGTGCCGAATTTTTTATTTCGTCGGCGCGACTTAGCGGGGTTTGTCGCCCCGCCGTACTGCCGCTCAGCGCAGGGTAACCAGTTCCTCGGCACTCGTTGGATGGATCGCGACAGTGTCGTCAAAATCGCGTTTCGTCGCGCCCATGCGCACTGCTACCGCGAAACCTTGCAGCAGCTCATCGGCGCCCTCACCGATCACGTGAATACCCGCTACGCGCGCCTCTGCGCCCACACAAACCAATTTCATACGGCTGTCGCGCTTCGTATCGAGCACACCATAAGACAAGGCTCGAAAGCGTGATTCATAAACTTTTACCGTAGTGCCGAACTGCTGTCGCGCCGCCTGCTCACTCAAGCCGATTGTTCCAATTGGCGGATGACTGAAAATCACAGTGGGTATGTTTGTGTAATCCAATTTGCGGTCAGCTTGGCCGTCATAGAGGCGATCTGCGAGGCGTCGACCCGCCGCAATCGCGACCGGTGTTAGTGGCGCGCGGCCCGTCACGTCGCCGACGGCAAAAATATTCGGGATATTTGTTGCCTGCCATTCGTCAACGCGCACATACCCCGCTGCATCGAGCGCAACGCCCGCAGCCTCCAGGCCGCATCGCGCTGTGTTTGGGCGACGGCCGATCGCCCAAATTAAGGTTTCGTAATCCGCGGTTGTGCCGTTCGAAAGCGTTGCACGTAAGCCGGCTTCAGCGGCAACAAGTGACCGCACTTGCATATCGGTGCGAACATCAACGCCTTGCTCGCGCAGCATCGTCAGCAGGGTTTCGCTTAGCATCGCGTCGAATTCGCGCAGCACCCGGTCCCCGCGAACAAATAAGCTCACCTGCGCGCCGAGCGCCTGCAGGACGCCACAAAGCTCGACCGCGATATAGCCAGCGCCGACGATGGCGACGGTCTTTGGACAGTGATCGAGCGCGAAAAAGCCATCAGAGTCGATTCCCAGCTCGGCCCCAGGAACCTCTGGCCACTGCGGCTGACCGCCAGTTGCGATGAGGATGCGCTCGGCCCGCAGCGTTCGCGGGCCACCGCCGATTGTCACTGTTTGCGCGTCAACAAGCTCGCCGTGCCCGGCGACGACCGTGATCCCGTCCTTTGCCAGATTGCCGCGATAAATCTCGTTCAGCCGCGCGATATATGCTTCCCGTCGGGCCCGCAGCCGCGCCCAATCATGGGTAACTGCGCCGACGTTGAAGCCATAGCCAGACGCGTGTTGCAGCGCCTCGGCGATCTCAGCTGCATGCCACATTAATTTCTTCGGCACACAGCCGACGTTGACACAGGTGCCGCCCAGCCGGCCCGCCTCGATTACGGCGACTTTCGCGCCGTACTGTGCAGCCCGCCGCGCGGTTGCAACGCCGCCACTCCCGGCGCCGAGCACCACTAAATCATAAGCCTCCATTCTCATCCTCCCCGTTAGAAATCGTTCATGCCGATTTCCATTTGATATTGCAGCCGACGCTTGGCACCTGCGCCGTATCGATAGTTGTCCCAGCGAATAGCGCGTCCAGTGCCGCGCGCATGCTAGCGCCTGTCACCGGGCGGCCGTTACCAGGCCGAGAATCGTCGAGCTGGCCGCGATACGCGAGCTGTAATGCGCCATCAAAAATAAAGAAATCTGGCGTGCACGTGGCCTGATAGGCGCGCGCAACAGCCTGGGTTTCGTCGTATAGATAGGGAAACGGAAACCCGGCGTGTGCCGCTAGGGCGTGCATCTTAGCTGGCGAATCTTCCGGATAGTTTTCGGCGTCGTTACTACTGATCGCGATAAACGCAGCGCCGCGCGGCAAATAATCGTGCGCAAGCGCGACCAAGCCGGCCTGCACGTGCTTCACGTATGGGCAGTGATTGCAGATAAACATGATGACCGTTGCCTGCTGGGACTTCAGCTGTGTCAGCGTTTTTATCTGGCCGCTGGCCGTGTCGAGCAATGTGAAATCGGGCGCGGGCGTTGTCAGTGGCAACATCGCGGACGGTGTAATGCTCATATCAGGTGCTCCTGAATCAATATTCAATGCGGCCAACATAGCGCCAGTTATGCCCGCTTGTATCGCCGCCTGGCTGGGCGGCGGCCCGATGTAAGGATCCGCCGACGACAATTCCGCCACGCCGCTGCGGCGACGCGGCTTCAATCTAGGGTGGCTCGAAAAGCCGGCTCTGCGCACCAAAGGTCGTGGCGAACAGCTTGGCGGCGCCTGCCAGCAGGTGCGTTGCGCCGATAGCTGAACTATAATATCCGTCTATCCGTATAAACAGATCAAACGAGGCGCAGCAGTGACAACCCCATCGACCGAATACTTGTTTACCTCCGAATCCGTTTCCGAAGGTCATCCCGATAAACTCGCGGATCAGATCTCGGATGCCGTATTGGACGCGATTCTGAGCCAGGACAAGCGCGCGCGCGTGGCCTGCGAAACCTTGGTCAAAACCGGCGTTGCGATCATCGCTGGCGAAGTAACAACCTCGGCCTGGGTTGATCTCGAAGCGCTGGTCCGCAAAGTGATCAGCGATGTCGGCTACAACTCGTCGGAAGTCGGTTTCGATGGCGCCACCTGCGGCGTGTTGAACATCATTGGCAAACAGTCGCCGGACATCGCGATGGGCGTTGACGGCACCGAGAAAAAGCAGAAAGCGCCGGAAGAAATCGGTGCCGGCGACCAAGGCCTGATGTTCGGCTATGCCTGCAACGAAACCAAGGAATTGATGCCGGCGCCGATCTTCTACTCGCACCGTCTTGTGGAACAGCAGGCGAAGGTTCGTAAAGCGAAGAATTCCGGTCTGCCGTGGCTGCGCCCGGACGCAAAATCACAGGTCACGCTGCGCTATAAAGACGGCGTTGCGGTCGGCGTTGACGCCGTCGTGCTGTCGACCCAGCACGCGCCGGACGTCAAGCTCAAAGACCTGCGCGAAGCGGTCATGGAATCGATCATCAAACCGGTGATTCCGGCGAAATGGATCACCAAAGCCACCAAGTTCCACATCAACCCAACGGGCAACTTCGTCATCGGTGGCCCGGTCGGCGACTGCGGCCTGACCGGCCGTAAAATCATCGTCGACAGCTACGGCGGCTGGGCCCGCCACGGCGGCGGCGCGTTCTCCGGCAAGGATCCGTCGAAAGTCGATCGCAGCGCCGCGTACGCCGCCCGTTATGTCGCAAAAAACATTGTCGCGGCCGGCCTCGCTTCGCGGGTCGAAGTGCAAGTCAGCTACGCCATCGGCGTTGCCGAGCCGACTTCGATCTTCGTCACCAGCTTCGGCACCGGCAAAGTCAGCGACGAGCGTCTGGAGCAGCTGGTGCGCGCTCACTTTGATCTGCGTCCGGGCGGCATCATCAAGATGCTCGACTTAGTTCACCCGATGTATCAGGCCACGGCCAGCTACGGCCATTTCGGCCGCAAGCCGTACGAGGTCAAGCTCGCCAGCGGCGAAACCTTCACCGCATTCTCGTGGGAAAAAACCGACAAGGCTGAAGCCTTGAAGGCCGACGCGAAGAAGAGCTGATCCGCGCCATCTATAGGAGTTCACGCATGAACGCAGTTCTGAAACCCGCCGCGACCCCAGACTACAAAGTTAAAGACATCACGCTGGCCGAATTCGGCCGCAAGCGCATCCGTATGGCCGAAGAAGAAATGCCCGGCCTGATGAGCATCCGCGCCAAATACGCGCCGCTGCAGCCGTTAAAAGGCGTACGCCTGACCGGTTCGCTGCACATGACCAAAGAAACGGCCGTGCTGCTGGAAACACTGAAGGCGCTCGGCGCCTCGGTGCGCTGGGCCTCGTGCAATATTTTCTCAACCCAGGACGACGCCGCGGCTGCCGTCGCGGTTGCCGGCACGCCAGTCTTCGCATGGAAAGGCGAGACGCTGGAAGAGTATTGGAGCCTCACGCTCGACTGCGTCACCCACACGCTGGCCGATGGCACGCTGGCGGGGCCGGAGCTAGTGGTTGATGACGGTGGCGACGTCACGCTGCTCATCCATAAAGGCTACGAGCTAGAACAGGGTTCGGACTGGGTCAACACCCCGTCTGATAACCACGAAGTCCAGGTCATCAAAGACCTGCTGAAGCGCGTCGCGAAAGAGCGCCCGGGTTACTGGACGCGCGTGGTTAAAGACTGGCGCGGCGTTTCCGAGGAAACCACCACCGGCGTGCACCGCCTGTATCAGATGATGGAAGCGGGCACGCTGCTGGTGCCAGCGATCAACGTCAACGATTCCGTTACCAAGTCGAAGTTCGACAACCTCTACGGTTGCCGTGAATCGCTGGCCGATGGCATCAAGCGCGCTACCGATTTGATGATCGCCGGCAAGGTTGCATTTGTTGCCGGCTACGGCGACGTCGGCAAAGGTTCTTCACACTCGCTGCGCGGCCTGGGCGCGCGCGTAATCGTATCGGAAATCGATCCGATCAATGCCTTGCAAGCGGCGATGGAAGGCTTTGAAGTTAAAACCATCGCTGACGTGCTGCCGTTCGCCGACATCTACGTCACGACCACCGGCAACAAAGACATCATCACCCTCGAACACATGAAGGCGATGAAGAACAACGCGCTGGTCTGCAACATCGGCCACTTCGACAACGAAATCCAGATGGACCGCCTGAACACCTCAGGCGCTGTGCGCGACAACATCAAGCCGCAGGTTGACCGCTACACGTTCCCAGACACCGGCCGCAGCATCTACGTACTGGCGGAAGGACGCTTGATCAACCTCGGTTGCGCCCACGGCCATCCGGCGTTTGTTATGAGCAATTCGTTCTCGAACCAGACGCTGGCCGCGATCGATCTCTGGATGAACAAGGATAGCTACAAGAAAACCGTCTACCGCCTGTCGAAGAAGCTTGACGAAGAAGTAGCGCGGCTGCACTTGGAGCAGATCGGCGTGAAGCTAACGACGCTAACCGCCGCGCAGGCCGAGTATCTCGGCGTGCCGGTTGATGGCCCGTACAAGCCGGACCACTACCGCTACTAAGGCATTTTCGGGTCTTTAGGCCACGCCTGATGACTCGAAATAGCCCCGCGGCGCGTTCGCCGACGGGGGCGATGTCATCAGGGGGCGGGCAACCGCCCCCTTTTTTATTGAGATCGAACAATGAATTCAGCCGCCGCGCAGCCTCTGCAATTTTCTTTTGAGCTGTTTCCGCCTCGGACGCCGGAAGGTGCGGCCAAACTCCCCGCCATCGTCGCGCAATTGGCAACGCTGCAGCCGAAGTATTTCTCGGTGACCTACGGTGCCGGCGGCTCAGACCAGGACGGCACTTACGACACTGTGGTTCGCGTCGTCGAAGACACCGGCATCGACGCCGCGCCGCATCTAACCTGCGTCGGCTCCTCGCGCGCCAAAATCAGCGCCCTGCTCGACCGCTACGAAGCCGCCGGCGTTAAACGCATCGTCGCGTTGCGTGGGGACTTACCAGCGACCGCACTCGGCGCCTCAGCGCCGGGGGATTTCCACTACGCCAGCGAATTGGTGCAGTTCATCCGCGAAACGCACGGCGAGCACTTTCATCTCGAAGTCGCCGCGTACCCGGAAACCCACCCACAGGCCGCCAACCCGGACGCCGATTTCGTCAATTTCCGCCGCAAAGTCGAAGCTGGCGCCAACGCCGCAATCACGCAATACTTTTTCGTCGCCGAAGCCTATTTCGATTTCGTCGAACGCTGCACGCGCGCTGGGATCGCGATCCCGGTGATTCCCGGCATCATGCCGATCACCAACCACGGCCAGCTCACACGTTTTTCTGCCGCCTGCGGCGCCGATATCCCACGCTGGATCCGCCTGCGCCTAGAACAGTTGCAGAACGATAAACCTTCGCTGCAAGCGTTCGGTCTGGACGTCATTACCCGGCTTTGCGAATCCCTGCTGAAAGCGGGCGCGCCAGGCCTGCATTTCTATACGCTCAACCAAGCCGAGACGACGCTGCGGTTGTGGCAAAACCTTGGCCTGCCCGCGCCGCATTATTGATTCGGCCACAAAATAGTTGAACGAGGTGCTACGCGGCAATTTGAGATCGCATTCTTTCGAGACGGCGTGAGTGGTCGAATTAATAATAAAATCAAATTGCTTTGTTATTGATCCGGCCATTTCTCGCTTTCTCGGAAGTGCGGCATCCGGTTTGGCATTGCACTGTCTTTATTCAACTACTTAATGGCCGGATCAATAAACCGCCGCACTGCTTGCGCCTACGGTCCAGTCTCGCGGCAGAAAACAAACACTGGCGCTGCCTCGATAACCACACCGCACTCGTGGCACAGTCCTCGCCTTCAGGATGTATCCGCGGCTGCATCTGTGCCCGCCCTATTACTCAGGAGATGTTCAGTGTCCTTTCCTTCGTCACGCGCACTGGTCGCGCTGCTGTTCACCGCGCTGCCGTACGCCGTCAGTAGCACCGCCGTCGCCGCCGAAACGCCGGTCGCCGCACCGGTACACATCGCGCTACGTGCCGCACACTTGATCGATGGCCTGAGCGATAAGCCGATCGACAACGCCGTCGTGCTGATTGATGACGACAAAATCACCGCCGTCGGCAGCAAACTCGCAATTCCCGCCGGCTATGAAACTATCGATCTGGGTGGCGCGACACTGCTACCGGGCTTCGTCGACTGCCACACGCACATCACTTCCGATCCGAGCGACTACTACAAGACACTGGTGCGCGAGAGCGCCATCGACGAAGCCGTGCGTGCGCACGTGTTCGCCGAGCGCACGCTGCTTGCCGGCTTCACTACGGTGCGCAATGTCGGCGCGGGCGACTACATCGATATCGCGCTGCGTAACGCAATCGACGAAGGCTACGCCCGCGGCCCGCGTATCGTCGCAGCCGGCCATGCAATCGGCGCCACCGGCGGTCACGGTGACCGCACCGGCGTTTCACCGTACCTGCATATCGACGGCTTCAGCGGCGTCGCCGACGGCGTCGAAGGCGTGCGCCTGAAAGTACGCGAGCAAATCAAATACGGCGCTGACGCGATCAAAATGATCGCGACCGCCGGCGTCTTAACCGAGGAAGATTCAGTCGGCGCGCCGCAGTACACGCAAGCCGAGATGGACGCCCTGGTTGATGAAGCGCACCGCTGGGGCCGGAAAGTCGCGGCGCATGCGCACGGCACCGAGGGCATCAAAATGGCCGTGCGGGCCGGCGTAGACTCGATCGAGCACGGCAGCTTTATCGACGACGAAGGCATCAAAATGATGAAGCAACGCGGCACGTATCTGGTCGCCGACATCTATAACGATGACTACATCCTCGCCGAATACGCGAAGCTGAACTTCCCGCAGAAAATTCTCGACAAGGAGCGCTTGGTCGGCCGTACGCAGCGCGAAAACTTCCGCAAGGCGGCGCAGGCCGGCGTCAAAATCGCCTACGGCACCGATGCCGGCGTTTATCCGCACGGCGACAACGGCAAGCAGTTCGCAAAGCAAGTCGAATGGGGCCAGACGCCGATACAGGCGATCAAGGCGGCGACCAGCAGCGCCGCCGACCTGCTCGGCCGCAGCAAAATGATCGGCAGCGTCAGCGCCGGCCACTACGCGGATTTAGTCGCCGTTGACGGCGACCCGCTGGCCGACATCAAGCAACTCGAACACGTCGCCTTTGTTATGAAAGGCGGCACGGTGTACAAGCGCAGCGGCAAGGCGGTCGCGCCGGAATAGGCCACCGATGACAGAATTCATGCTGCCGCTTTAAGCTGCGGCATGATCCTGCAACTCCTCGATTATTCTGGCTCCGCGGTCTTCGCGGTCAGCGGCGCGTTAGCGGCTGGGCGCAAGAGTTTGGACGTGCTCGGCGTCGTCGTCATCGCACTCGTCACTGCGACCGGTGGCGGCACGATTCGCGACTTATTGCTCGACCGCCACCCGGTGTTCTGGATCGCCGACCCGGCTTATGTTGCGGTTATCGTGGGCGCTGCATTGCTGACGATCCCGTACACGCGCTGGGTGCGGCCGCCACTGCAGTCGTTGCAGATTGTTGATGCCCTCGGCCTCGCGTTTTTCTCGATTGCCGGCGCGCAAGTTGCCGAAAGCAAAGCCCACTCCGGGCTGATCGTGGTGATGATGGCGACGATCACCGGCGCCTTCGGCGGCGTCTTGCGTGACGTGCTTTGCAACGACATCCCGATGATCTTGCGCAAAGGCAATATTTACGCAACCGCCGTCATCGTCGGCGCCACCGTTTACGTGCTGTCGCTGCGCTTCGGGCTCACCCGGGGGCCGGCGACGGTGGTTGGAATGATCACCATCGCCTCGCTGCGGCTCGGCGCGATCGCATGGAACTGGAGCTTGCCGGTTTACACGTTCGCCGATGAACGTGCCCCGCCGAAGCGGGATAAGGACTGATGCTGCGCCGGGTGCGCCGCCTGTGCTGGCTGCTGCCGCTGGCCTTTATCGCCTTCGGCGTACTGCTGGTGCTGCTGTTGCGCGTTGTGCCGCCGCCGACCAGCGCCTTTATGCTGGCGTCCGACGTGCGCCCGGTGCGCTACACCTGGGTGCCTTGGTCGAAGATCGCCCCTAGCGCGGCGCTGGCCGTGGTCGCGGCCGAAGATCAGAAATTCCCAGACCACTGGGGCTTCGATTTTGAAGCGATCGACAAAGCGATCGACCACAACCAGAAATCAAAACGCATCCGCGGCGCGAGCACGATCAGCCAGCAGACTGCCAAAAATCTCTTCCTATGGTCCGGCCGCAGCTATATCCGCAAAGGCTTGGAACTCGGCGATACGCTGCTCCTGGAAGGCCTCTGGCCGAAGCGGCGCATTCTTGAGGTGTATCTGAACATCGCGCAGTTCGGCCCGGGGATTTATGGGGTCGAAGCAGCCGCGCGGCGTTATTTCGGCAAACCGGCGGCACAGCTGAGCCGTCACGAAGCGGCGCTGCTCGCCGCGGTGCTGCCGAACCCGGTGAAATTGCACGCCGATCGGCCCTCGGACTACGTGCAGGAACGGACCGCCGACATCGAGCAGCAGATGCAGCAGCTCGGCACCGGCTACCTTGCTGCACTGCGTTAGCCAGTATAGCCGGCGTTACTTGAGAAAAAACTCGTAACTAACCGAAATCAATAATAATCCTGTCTATACACACAGTGTCTGTGGATAAGCGTGTTAACAACCCTTGGGGAGCGTCGCTAAGTGATCGTCGCTGCGGGGTTTTTCTGCATTCCGCTTACTTTGTAACCAAAGTGTTTTACTGTTTGTTTTCATAATCTTAAATAACTTTTTGGGCATTTTTACAGTTTTGTGTAGCCACCGCAGGCGTTCCACGCGGCGCTGCACCACGAATGTGCATAACTTACAACCGCCGAAACGGCCCCTGTCTTGCATGAATCGCAATTCGGTAAACTGCGGTGCATGCCCGCGCGTCCACCCTTCGTACTCTGCCTCTCCGGGCACGATCCTATCGGCGGCGCCGGCCTGCACGCCGACATCGAGACGCTCAGCGCATTCGGGGTTCATGGCTTAAGCGCGGTCACCGCGCTGACGGTTCAGGACAGCCGCAACGTCGCCCGTGTCGTGCCGACCGACCCCAACCTGCTCGCCGCGCAATTGGACTGCTTGCTCGCCGACTGCCAGCCGGATGCGATCAAGCTCGGGTTGATCGGCGCAATCGAACAGCTGCCGGTCATCGCTGAGGTGCTCCGTCGCTGCGCGGTGCCGGTGGTTTGCGACCCAGTATTGCGCGCCGGTGGCGGCGCCGAACTGGTGCCGGGCAGCTACGCTGCCGCGCTCCGCCAGATCTTGCTGCCGCTCGTTACCGTGCTAACCCCGAACGCCGCCGAAGCCCGCCGGTTAGCGCCGGAAGCCGATGATCTCAATGCTGCCGGCCGCGCCTTGCTCACTGCCGGCTGCGCGCAAGTGCTGATCACCGGCGGCGACGAACCTGGGCCAACCGTCGTTAATCTTGGGTATCAACCGAATACCGCGCCGCAGCGGTATGTTTGGCCGCGGCTACCGGAGACTTTTCACGGCGCCGGCTGCACGTTGGCCTCGGCCATTGCCGCCCGCCTCGCGCAAGGCGATACAATCGCCGCCGCGCTGCAACAAGCACAGGCCTGGACCCAGGCCAGTCTGGCGCGCGCTTACGCAGTCGGTCACGGCCGACGTATCCCGGGACGACTACCTTGAACTCATCGCCATTGCGCGGCTTGTACGCGATCACGTCAACCGCGCTCTGCAGCGATCGCACGCGTCTGCTGGCCGGCGTCCGCGCCGCGCTGCGCGGCGGTGCAATCTTGATCCAATATCGAAATAAGCCCGCCGACGCCGCCCAGCGCCTCGCTGACGCCCGCGCCCTGGCTACCTGCTGCCACGACTACGGCGCGCGGCTGATCGTTAACGACGATGCCGAACTCGCGCGCGCGGCCGGCGCCGACGGCGTGCATTTGGGCGCTGCCGATGGCGCGCTCACCCAGGCGCGCGCGCAGCTCGGCCCGCAGGCGATCATCGGCGCCAGTTGTGCCGGCAGCGTGCCGCGCGCGCAGGCGGCCCTCACCGCTGGCGCGAGCTATGTCGCGTTCGGACGCTTTTTCGTATCCCAGACCAAGCCAGACGCGCCGCCAGCCGCGGTAGAATGGCTGACTGAAGCACGCGCAGCGGTGTCCGCACCGATTTGCGCGATTGGTGGCGTTACGCCGGACAACGGCGCGCTGCTGCTCGCCGCCGGGGCCGATTTGCTGGCGGCGGTCGACGGCGTCTTCGGTGATACCACGCCGGATGCCATTGAGCGTCGCGCCCGCGCCTACTGCGCGCTGTTCCAAGCTGATTAAGAAATAACCGCCGGTTTGCCGCACTGCGCTGGCCCGCGGAACCTGTCACCCTCGCCGATTCGCTACTGGAAGCCGATTTCATGTCTCGTTCCGAAACCCTGTTCAACCGCGCCCTCGTCAGCATCCCCGGTGGCGTCAATTCGCCGGTGCGCGCATTTCGGGCCGTCGGCGGCAATCCGCGTTTCATCGCCAAAGCCGACGGAGCCTATATCACCGACGCCGACGGCAAGGTTTACGTCGACTACGTCGGCTCCTGGGGGCCGATGATTCTCGGCCACCAACACCCGGCGGTGCGCGACGCCATCATCAATCAGGCACAGATTGGCGTCAGCTATGGCGCGCCGACCGAAGCCGAAATCGACATGGCCGAACTGCTCTGCAGCCGCGTCCCGGGGCTTGAACAAGTACGCCTGTGCAATTCCGGCACCGAAGCGACGATGAGCGCACTGCGGCTCGCACGCGGCTTCACCGGCCGCGATCTGATTTTGAAATTCGAAGGCTGCTACCACGGCCATAGCGATTCGCTGCTGGTCAAAGCGGGTTCCGGCGCGCTGACGTTCGGTGTTCCAACGTCGCCTGGCGTGCCGGCCGATTTCGCCAAGTACACGCTGACGGCGGACTACAATGACCTCGCCTCGGTAGCCACGTTGTTCAAAGCCAATGCCGGCAAAATCGCCTGCGTTATCGTGGAGCCGGTTGCCGGTAATATGAACTGCATTCCGCCACTGCCGGGCTTCCTCGAAGGCTTGCAGACGCTGTGCCGTAATGACGGCGCGCTGCTGATTTTCGACGAAGTGATGACCGGCTTCCGCGTTGGCCCGCGCGGCGCGGCCGGCTTGTACGGCATCACGCCAGACCTGATCACGCTCGGCAAAATCATCGGCGGCGGCTTGCCGGTTGGCGCGTTCGGCGGCCGCCGCGACATCATGCAGAAACTGGCGCCGGCCGGGCCGGTGTATCAAGCCGGCACGTTGTCTGGCAATCCCTTAGCGATGGCGGCCGGGATCGCACTGTTGCGTGCGCTCGACGATGCCCAGATCTACGCGACGCTGGAGCAGACCACCGCCGTCATCCTCGCCGGGCTGCGCGACGCCGCCAAGACCGCCGGCGTACCGTTCACAACGGTGCAAGTCGGCAGCATGTTCGGTCTATTTTTCACCGATAAGCCAGCGATTCAATCGTTCGCCGACGTTACGAGCTGCAACTTAGATGCCTTCAAACGCTTCTTCCACTTGATGCTGGATCGCGGCATCTACTTGGCACCATCGTCCTACGAGGCAGGCTTCGTCTCAGCCGCGCACGGCGCGCGTGAAACCGAGCTTACGCTCGCCGCTGCCCGCGAGGCGTTCGCGGAGCTGGCCCAGGCATGAGCGACAACGGCGGCTTCATCGCGCGGCTGCGGAAGAAGATCAACAAAGGCGACTCGTGGTTAACCTACGACCTCGGCCGCCTGTTCACCGACGACAAGCTCAACGACAACGCGATTGAGGAATTGGAAGATCGCCTCCTGCTCGCTGACGCTGGCGTTGAGGCAACGACGACAATCTGTACCGCGCTGCGCAACGAGGTCATGGCCGGCCGAATCAAATCCGAGGCGCAGTTACGGGCGGCGTTGAAGGCGGCATTGCTGGACTTGATCGGCCCCTGTGCCAAGCCGCTGGTGATTCCGAGCTTTATCAAGCCGTATGTGATTTTCGTCGCAGGCATTAACGGCGCCGGCAAGACCACGACCATCGGCAAGCTCGCCGCACGCTTTAAGCGCGAGGGCAAAAACGTCTTGCTCGCAGCTGGCGATACATTCCGCGCCGCCGCCGTCGAGCAGTTAACAACCTGGGCCGATCGCGCCGGCGTGCCGATCCTGAGCCAAGGCGCGGGGGCCGATTCCGCGTCCGTGATCTTCGACGCTGTGCAAGCGGCGAAAGCACGCGGCGTTGACGTCGTCATCGCCGATACCGCCGGCCGCTTGCACACGCAAAGCCATTTGATGGACGAGCTGCGCAAAATTCGACGTGTGGTCCAGAAGCTAGATCCATACGCGCCGCATGAAGTCATGCTGGTGGTTGATGGCTCGACCGGCGGCAACGCGCTGAACCAAGCCGTGCAGTTTCATGAGGCCATCGGCCTCACCGGCCTGACCGTGACCAAACTCGATGGCACTGCCAAAGGCGGCGTCCTGCTGGCCATCGCCAAGCGCCTCGCCCTGCCGGTGCGCTTCATCGGCCTCGGCGAAGGCCTGGAAGATCTCGAAGTCTTCGATGCCGATGCCTACGCCGAAGCACTGATCGGCAAGCAAAGTTAACAACGCGGCGACAGAAAACGAGATTTTCGAGGCCGTTTAACCGTATGCTTCCGAGTACAGGCCCTAGAACATACAAGAGCTCGCGCCGCAGCGATGTCCGGCATCATAGAATTCGATAACGTCAGCCACCGCTACCCCGGCGGCCAGGACATCTTGACCGACGTCAGCTTCACGCTGAAACGCGGCGAGTTGGCGTTCCTGACCGGCCCCAGTGGCGCTGGAAAAAGCACCTTTCTGAAGCTCGCGGCGTTGTTGGTGCGGCCGACGCGCGGCAAAATTACTGTCGATGGCCGGCCGTTAAGCGAAATTCGGCGCGGCCAAATCCCGGCCTATCGGCGCCAGTTCGGGATGATTTTTCAGAATTTCAATCTGCTGCAAGACCGCACCGTGTTCGATAACGTCGCGATGCCGCTGTTGATCCGCGGCCATAGTGGCGAAGACATCGGCCGCCGCGTGCGTGCCTCGCTTGATGCCGTCGGCCTGCGCGGCAAGGAACGCGCATATCCGATCACGCTGTCCGGCGGCGAGCAACAACGGGTTGGTATTGCCCGCGCCGTTGTCGCGAAACCGATGCTACTGCTGGCGGACGAGCCCACCGGTAACCTAGATCCGCATATGGCCGGCGAAGTCATGCAGCTGTTCATGCGCTTCAACGAAGTCGGCGTCAGTGTTCTGGTGGCGACGCACGCGCTAGCGCTCATCCACCGCCTGCCGCATCGCATCCTGCGTCTGGACGGCGGCCACTTGAGCGAACGCGACGAAGCCCCGTCAGTTGACACCGCCGATGAGGCCTTCGACGACGAGCCGCCATTCGACGATGGCGAGGACGCCGCATGAGCGCCAGCCGCCGGGTCAGCACACAGCCGAGCTGGACTTCGCGCCTAGCGTTGGACCATGTCCGGGCGATTGCTGCGACCTTGGCGCAGCTGCGCGATCGGCCGCTGAGCACGCTGCTCACCGCCTTCGTTATCGGGATTACGTTAGCGCTGCCGGCCGGACTGAACACACTGCTGCGCAATCTCGATACCGCGTCGGGCGGCTTGCAGGGCACTTTACGCGCCTCGCTGTTTCTAAAAGACGCTGTTGATGCAGCTGCGGGCGCTGATCTGGCGCGCCAGATCAGCAAACGTAGCGGGGTCAGCGAAGCCCGTTATTTATCGCGCGAACAGGCTTTAGCTGAGTTCAAAGCGCACTCGGGCTTTGGCGAAGCGCTCGATATTCTGAAAGACAACCCGCTGCCCGCGGTTATTGTTGTCACCCCCGACCCACGGCAACCGCAAGCGGAGGTCGATGCGCTGTTCAAAACACTGACCACGCTGCCAGAAGTCGAAACGACCAAGCTCGACCGCCAATGGCTGCAGCGGCTATACGCGATTTTGCAGCTCGTCGAGCGCAGCGTGTTACTGGTCTCAGGCCTGCTTGCGCTGGCGGTGCTGGTGGTGATCGGCAACACAATCCGACTCGACATCGAAAGCCGACGTGAGGAAATCGTCGTGCTCAAATTGATTGGCGCCTCAAACGCCTTCATCCGCCGGCCGTTTTTATACACGGGCCTTTGGTACGGCCTAGCCGGCGCCGTGCTCGCCTGCCTGTTGGTAGCCAGTGCCGGCGTTTTCCTGTCAGACTCGGCACAGCAGCTCGCCGGCCTGTACGGCGCCCAAGCTCAACTCAGCGGCCTGTCGTCCGACGCAGTGCTGGCAGTGTTCGGCGCCGCGCTGCTACTCGGCTGGCTCGGCGCGTTTTGGACCGTATCCCGGCACCTCAGCGCAATTGAACCGGACTGAAATCAGCCGCGAACTTTCTGCCGATTTAGCACTCCAATTCTGCGAGTGCTAAAATCGCAGGAACGGGGGTAAACCAAATGACCGCTCAAGCTCTTACGCCGCGTCTTTCCACGCTACCGGTGCCGTTGGCCGGCAGTCTCGATATCTATATTCGTTCCGTCAGCCAAATTCCGCTGCTGACGCCAGACGAAGAACAAAACCTTGCCCAGCGCTTACATGGCCAGGGGGATCTCGCGTCGGCGCAGAAACTGGTGCTATCGAACCTACGGTTTGTCGTGCATATCGCGCGCGGCTATCAAGGTTACGGCTTGCCGCTATCAGACCTAATCCAGGAAGGCAATATCGGCCTGATGAAAGCGGTAAAGCGCTTCGACCCGGCGGTTGGCGTACGACTGATCAGCTTTGCCGTGCACTGGATCAAAGCCGAAATCCACGAATATATTTTGAAGAACTGGCGCATCGTTAAGATCGCGACGACAAAGGCGCAGCGCAAGCTGTTCTTCAATCTGCGCAAGTCGAAAAAGCACCTCGGCTGGATGACGCGCTCGGAAGTCGAGGCCGTTGCCAAAGATCTGCGCGTGAAACCAGAGGAAGTGCTGCAGATGGAATCGCGCTTCGGCGGCAGCGATATTTCGTTCAGCGCAACGCCAGAAGACGGTGAAGAGTCTTACGTGCCCGAGGATTACCTCGCCGACCGCCACGACGATTACTCCGAAATCGAAGAGGCCGAGTGGCAAGGTGCTCGTGAAGCGCGGATGCAGAGCGCGCTGTCAGCGCTCGATGCGCGCTCGCAAGACATCCTCAAGCGGCGCTGGCTGAACGACGCCGAGAAAGCAGGCTTGCAGGAACTCGGCGATGAGTACGGCGTTTCCGCCGAGCGCATACGCCAAATCGAAGTCGCAGCGATGAAAAAGCTGCGTAAGGCGATTGAGCACGAGTCGGAACCTGCCTAAGCCATAACGGCAATAAAAAAGCCCAGCGTTGCTGGGCTTTTTGCTTATTGTGCTGGTCAGTCGCGTTAAGCCGCGAACGCCAGGACCCAGATTGCGATGCCGGCAGCGGCAGAAATCCCTGCCAATCCGAATAACCAACGCCGGCGCGTCAGCGCGGTAATCGAGGCAGCTGAAATCGAGATCTGGATCAAAGTCATCGCCAACGCGAGGCGTTCATGCGGATGCAGCGCGTGCTCGGCTTGATGGTTCGACTTCTCCGCAGCGGCGTCTAAAGCATCAGCCTTTTGCTGAATTTCGTCTTTTTCCGCGGCGTACTTCGCCGCCCGCGCCTTCAGTTCGGCGATGCGATTCGTGTCGGCGGCCGTCTCAGCTTCGGCTTCTACGATCTGCTGCTTAATCGCCTTGGCTTGGTAGAACGCCCACTGATCCGCCGCTAGCGTGCGGTTCAAAACCGCATCATTCTTGTAATACAACGCCTCGTTTTGGGTATGCCCGCCGAGGTAACTCACGATCGCGCCCAATGTCGCCAACACCGCGGTAAAAATCGCGACCTGTTGACTGAGCGCGACGCCCCCGTGTGCTTCGTGCTCGATATGGTGCTCGTGCGGCGCAGGGACTTCGTATTCTTCGCTCATTAGACCCAGCTTTCCGAAAAGCGGGGAGCTTGCAGCAGTCGCCTTACGTCGAGCTTGCGAGTTTGTGCTCAGCCGAAATAATGGTCCGCGAACAGCATCATGAAAATGCCCATCAAGTAAACGATGGAGTAGCCGAAGGTCTTCATCGGCAAGCCTTTCCGCGGCGCAAATTTCAATCGGATGGCGTAGGCCAGGAAAATCCCGTCGAGCACCAGTGCGCCAGCCAGATAAATCCAGCCACTCATACCGACGGCAAACGGCAATACCGTGACTGCGATCAAGAGCAAGGTATAGAGCAATACTTGCGTTGCGGTATACGAGACGCCATGCGTCACCGGCAGCATCGGGATGCCAGCCTTGGCGTATTCCTCTCGGCGCTCGATCGCCAGCGCCCAAAAATGTGGCGGCGTCCAGACGAAAATAATCAAAAATAGGATCAACGCGTGTGGATGGATCATGCCGGTGACAGCCGCCCAGCCGAGCACTGGCGGCGCGGCGCCGGCGGCACCACCGATGACGATGTTCTGCGGCGTTGCCCGCTTCAGGAACAGCGTGTAAACCCCAGCGTAACCGACTAGCGTCAGCTGCGTTAACACCGCCGTCAGCGGATTCACCAAAAGCCACAATAAGGCAAAACCAGCGAGGCCGAGCGCTGTCGCGAACGCGATTGATTCGGTCAGCGACAGCGTGCCGGTTACGAGCGGCCGGCCGCAGGTGCGGGCCATCCGCGCATCGATTCCGCGGTCGATAATCTGATTCACCGCCGCCGCCGAAGCGGCCTGCAGGGCAATGCCGATCGTGCCCCAGAGCAAGGCTTCCAGCGGCGGCACGCCGGGCACTGCGAGGAACATCCCGACCACGGCGGTAAACACGATCAGCATGACGACGCGCGGCTTGCAGAGCTCGTAATACTCACGTAAACGCGGCGACTTAGCGGCCGCGGCTTTCGCGGTTTCGGCGACGAGAGCCATCAGCGAGTCCTCAGTTGGAATGACGCCAAGCGCGATGATTCAGCGCTAATACCGCGAGCAATAACAGTGCAGCGCCTGCGTTATGGGCGTCAGCCAGCCACAGCGGGAGCTGTAAGTGAACCAAGCCAATCCCGATGGCGACCTGCAGCAGCAGCGCCGCCATTACGAATAGACCCAAACGACGCAATGTCGCACTACCGCTGCGTAACAGATAGACGATTACACCAGCAAGCGCGAGGCTCAGCACCAGCGCGCCGTAACGGTGCACGAGATGAACCGTGGCGCGCGCGGCAACGTCGAGTATTCCGTATTCGTAATCGATGTCATGACCGTGCCAAAGCGTGAACGCGTCCGACAGCGCCGTCTTCGGCAAGAACGAACCGTGGCAGGTTGGGAAATCAGGACAGGCGAGCGCGGCGTAATTAGTGCTCGTCCAGCCGCCAAGCAGAATTTGTCCAATCAATAATAGTAGCGCGGCCCCAGCCAGCGGCTTCAACCACCGGAATTGCCGGGTTCTGATTATCTCAAAAGCACGCTGATTGCCGCTGAGCCACATCCACCACAGCAGCGAGAGCGTGGCGAGGCCAAGCGCTAAATGCGTCGTCACGATCAGCGGATTAACTTTCAACGTCACCGTAAGCGCGCCGAAAATGATCTGCACCATTACCACCACGCCGATGATAGTGGCGAGCCCGCGCGGCAGCGTGCGACGTCGATCGCGCCAAGCGAGGATCGCCAAAGCTGCAATCAGCAAGCCGACGATGCCGGCGAGATAGCGATGCACCATTTCCTTCCAGGCTTTTTTTGCAACTACCGGGCGATCTGGAAATTTCTCTTCGGCCGCAGCCACTTCGTGACGCGCTTCCGGAACCCCCACCACTTGGCCGTAACAGCCCGGCCAATCCGGGCAACCCAGCCCCGCATTCGATAAACGGACAAAAGCGCCGAGCACGACGAGGATGTAACACAGCACCAGTGTCAGCAGATTCAAGCGGTGAAACATGGACGGGCTCAATCTAAAAACAACGTTCTATTTTATGCCGATCGTATCGGCACGGCGTTCCACAACGACAATCGCGCGCATTTCTGGTTACGAAAAAACGGCGCGCAAAGAAACAGCGCTTAGCCGATGCTTGAAAGGCGTAGCAGCTTTTTCAAATCGCTCAACAAATCTTTCGGCTCCAGCGGCCCGGAATAGAGCATCAGCCAGTTGCCGTTCGGGTCGACGAGATACGCGGCCAGCGCGTCGCCACCTTGGAAGAAATCGCTGGCGCGTTGGCCTAGCGCACCGTCATCGGCAACGATGCGTAATCCTGGGTGCTTATCTGCAAGCCGCTGCTCGGCGTCAGCGCGTGCAGCGGCATCCGGCGCGATGTAAATTCGGACTAAACGCGAGAGATCTTTTCCGAGCGCGAGCCGAACTTGGCGAATCAGCACTAGCCGCTCCGCGCAGGTCTCATCGCAAGTGGCTGCGCCGAGTACAACTAAACTCCATTTTTCGCGGAATAACCCATCGGCAACGCTGCCATCGCTATTTTTTAGCATTAGCGTCGGCACCGGCTTGGCGGGCGTAATCAATTGCCCGTGATTGGTGGTTCCGCTTGGCCTTACGTCCGGAAAAAAGGTGTAGACCACCCACGCCGCAATAAATGGCGCAAAGAACAGTGTGCCCAGCATGACGAGCGTCAAGCGAGAGCGGCGTAACGCATCGGGCCGTACAGTCATTTTCGGCGTTTCAAATTAAGTGTGATAAAGAGAACCAGCAGCGTTGCAGCAAACGCGAACCACTGTGCGGCGTAGGCGTAATTACGCGATGGTGGAAAGCGGGCATCGGTTTGCGTCCATTCTCGGCTGTAGCCATCCGCGGCGTCCGGATCCAGCAACAGCATGCCCGCCGCAACTTTTTCAGCATATATGCAGGATAAGTCCGCGGGCGTTGGATATTCGGTAATGCGCGGCCAACCGATGGTGCTGCAATTATCGGTTTTTAGGTGTAAGGCAGGTTCTGGCAACGCCCGCCATAAACCATGCACGCTGACGGTGCTGCTCGGTAACGGCAACTGCGGTAGCCGTCTACGATCCGGGTTTTGCGGCACCCAACCTCGATTGATCATCACGATGCCGCCACTACTGAGCCGCATTGGGCTTAATACGTGATAGCCCGGAATGCGATCCCGGACTTGGTTATCGAGCAATAGCTGCTGGTCAAGATAAACCCCTTCTGCAACTGCGGCGAGCGCCGCGACGTCGGCTGGAACCGGCGTATCAACGCGTAAATCGACCGCTTTTTCGTGTTCCGCATCCGCGTACTGCGCACTCAGCGCCTCCCGAGCGTGCCCGCGATGCAGTTGCCAGCGCCCTAGGTGAATCGTCAGCGCGCAACCGACAAGCACGCCGATGATCGCCCACGGCCGGGGCTGAAACGTCCAGTTAACGGCCACGCACCGCTCCGGATACATCGGCCGGCGCTATGATGGACAACGTCCACTCCGCCGTCCGTTCCATGTTCGCAAAACTCGTTGTCGTCGCGTTGCTGCTGGCGATCGTCGCTACGCTTTTTTCTGGCCTGTTTTTCTTGATGAAAGACAGCAACAACAGCAAACGCACCGTGAAGGCGCTGACATTTCGTGTCTTGCTGTCGTTAACTTTGATTGTCTTTCTCGTCGTCGCCGCTGGCATGGGCTGGATCCATCCCCATAGCCTGACGGGCCGATAAACGCACAACCCTTGACGATCATCGTCAAGAGTTGTGGCAAAGCGCCTTCTAATGCCGATACGAATCAATCGCGAAGCAGTACGATGCGGCTTACAGAATGTAGACGAAGATAAATAAGCCGACCCAAACCACGTCAACAAAGTGCCAGTACCAGGCCACACCTTCAAAACCAAAATGACGTTCCGGCTTGAAGTGGCCAAACATCAGGCGCCCGGTGATCGAGATCATCATGATCGTGCCCAGCGTCACGTGCATGCCGTGGAAGCCAGTCAGCAAGAAGAATGTCGAGCCGTAAACGCCGGAGTTCAGCGTCAGATTCAGCTCGTGATAGGCCTCGATATATTCATGCGCTTGGAAGTAGAGAAACGTCGCGCCAAGTGCAATCGTCGCCAGCATCCACAGAATGCACGCACGACGATGCCCTTCTTTAATCGCGTGATGGGCAAACGTGATCGTAACGCTGCTGGTGAGCAGCAGTACCGTGTTCAGCAGCGGCAAACCCCACGGCGACACCGTTTCAAAATGGCCGCCGATTTTCGCTGGGCCGTTGCTCGGCCAGGTATTTTCGAAATTTGGCCAGAGGACTGAATTGGTCAGCGCCTTTGCGCCTTCGCCGCTCAGCCACGGCACTGACAGTTCACGGGCGTAGTAAAGCGCGCCGAAAAACGCCGCAAAAAACATCACTTCCGAAAAAATGAACCAGCTCATGCCCAGGCGGTAGGTGCGATCAACCTGCGCACTGTACTGGCCCGATTCGCTTTCCAGGGCAATGCCACGGAACCAGCGAAAAATGATGTAGACCATTACCAGCGCGCCAACGACGATTGGCAACGGCCCCAAATTCCGGTCTTCCAGATAGGCGCTGACGCCATACAGTAACGACCCGAGCGCGGCAGTCAATATGAACGGCCAAGCACTCGGTGCCGGGACGAAATAGCGCGCATTGGCGCTAGCGTGGGGTGCGGCGTGAGTCGCCATGGATCTTTCCTCTAGTCTGGGGCTTTAAGGCTTGTTAGCCGTTTTTCTCTTCAGGCGGGACATCTGCCTGCGGCTGCTTGCTACTCGTATTGGCACTACCACGCGCCAATGCGGTTACATCGAAAAGCGTATACGACAACGTGATGGTTTCAACATCGGCCGGCAACTCCGGATCGAGCATGAAACGCACCGGCATATGCTTCTCTTCCAACGCCGCGAACGGCTGCTGGTTAAAACAAAAACATTCAGTTTTGTGCAGATGCTTGGCAGCGTTCCACGGCGCAACGCTCGGAACCGCTTGCCCAACAACCGACTGATCCATCTGGTTCTTTGCGCGGAAATTTACCGTGTAAAGCTTCCCGGGATGGACTTCGATCGACGGCTGCTCGGGCTCGAACTGCCAAGTCCTACCGCCATTTACCGTTGTTACAAATTCGACTTTGACCCACCGGTTAAGGTCGGCTTTTTCCTTAATGTTCGCCGACACCAACATGCCGGTATCTTTGCCGTTTAGGTTCGTCAGCTGGCATAGCGCGTTGTACATCGGGACCAACGCGAATCCAAAGCAGAACATCGCCGCGACGACCGCGAGTAGCTTCCAGACATTGGTGCGGGCTGCGGACATGGTTGCGTTCGATCTCGATCAGAATCCGCGATGACTAACAGCGAAAAAGAACGCGACATAGAACGCGAGCGCAATCAGGCCCAGCACTGCTGCTGTGCGCAGATTGCGTCGCTTACCGTTGGGCGTCGATTCGGTCACGCGCGGAATCAATGCGCGTGGGCCGTTTCGTCATCGCCAACATGGGGCGGATCTTCGAATGTGTGATACGGCGCCGGTGACGGAACCGTCCACTCCAAACCGTGTGCGCCTTCCCAGACCACCGCCTTCGCGGGTGCCATGCCCTTACGGAACAATGCGCAACGGAGGAAGTTGTAGACCATCAAGAACTGCGCGATGAAGTACAGGAACGCACCGATTGTCGAGATCTGATTGAAATCGGTGAACTGCACGGCGTAATCCGGGATACGCCGCGGCATGCCGGCAAGACCGACAAAATGCTGCGGAAAGAACGTTATGTTGATAAAAATAGCGCTCAGCCAGAAATGCCATTTACCCAACGTTTCGTTGTACATCACGCCGGTCCATTTCGGGATCCAGTAGTAAATGCCGCCGATGATCGAGAAGATCGCGCCTGGGACCAGCACATAATGAAAATGTGCGACGACGAAATAGCTGTTGTGGTATTGGAAGTCCACCGGTGCCAGCGCCAGCATGATGCCGGAGAAACCGCCGATCGTGAACAAGAAGACGAAGCCGATTGCAAACAGCATCGGCGTTTCGAACGTCATCGAACCGCGCCACATCGTTGCCAGCCAATTGAAGACTTTTACACCAGTCGGCACTGCGATCAGCATCGTCGAGAACATGAAGAACAGTTCGCCAGCCAGCGGGATGCCGACAGTGAACATATGGTGCGCCCAAACAATGAACGATAAGAACGCAATCGATGCCGTGGCGTACACCATCGACGAGTAACCGAACAACTGCTTACGCGCAAACGTCGGGATGATCGTCGAGATAATGCCAAACGCCGGCAAGATCATGATGTAAACCTCGGGGTGCCCGAAGAACCAGAAGATGTGTTCGAACATCACGGGATCGCCGCCACCCGCGGCGTTGAAGAAGCTGGTGCCGAAGTATTTATCGGTCAGCAACATGGTTACCGCACCGGCCAACACCGGCATGACTGCAATCAGCAGGTACGCGGTGATCAACCAAGTCCAGACGAACAGCGGCATTTTCAGCAGCGTCATGCCGGGTGCGCGCATGTTCATGATCGTGACGACGATATTGATCGCACCGGTGATCGACGAGATGCCGAGCATGTGAATCGCGAAGATCGTCAGCGGGAACGACGCGCCGCCCTGAAGAACGAGCGGCGGATAGAGCGTCCACCCGCCAGCAGGTCCACCGCCCGGCAGGAATAGCGTCGACAGCAGCATGGCGAACGCAAACGGCAGAATCCAGAAGCCCCAGTTGTTGACGCGCGGCAGCGCCAAATCGGAGCAGCCGATCATCATCGGCACCATCCAGTTCGCCAGACCAACGAACGCCGGCATAACACCGCCGAAGATCATGACCAGCGCGTGCAGCGTGATCATCTGGTTGTAAAACTCAGGATCGATGAACTGCAAGCCGGGCTGGAACAACTCGGCGCGGATCACTAGCGACATCAAGCCGCCGACGAAAAACATCGCAAACGAGAACCACAGATACAACGTACCGAGATCTTTATGATTCGTGGTTTTGATCCAGCGCATGATGCCTTTGTCAGGACCATGTGCATGATCGTCATGCTCGTGTGCGTGATCGTGATCGTGCGGATGTGCCATGCCTATTTACTCCTGACTCTAATCAAATTCGGTCGATTACCGCTGAAATTCAGCGGGTGCTTAACGCAACTTGGCAACTTGGCCGGCCTGCGCGGCGTCGCCCACTTTGTTGCCAAACGCGTTGCGTTCATAGGTGACGACTGCGGCGACATCGGCATCCGATAGCTGCGGGAATGGCGGCATCGCGTTCTTGCCTTTCAGCACCTGCGTGATGTGCGCGTCAATCGGTCCGGTCACGACCTTGCCGCCGACCAGCGACGGGAATGACGGCGGCAAACCCGTACCATCAGCCTGATGGCAGACTTGGCAGTTTGCGGCGTAAACCTTAGCGCCCGCCTTCATTAGGTCGTCTTTATCAACGGCGGCAGCCGGCGCGGCAGCGACTTCCACCGGCGCCGCTTCAACTGGCGCTTCCACCGCTGCGGGCTGTGCAGAATCGACCACTGCATCGCTAGCCGTCGTTGTCGCGGCGGCAACAGTTTCGCCGCCCTTCATCTTCTCTAACCATGCGGCGTAATCCGCCTCGCTTTTCGCTTCAACCACAATGGGCATGAAGCCGTGATCGCGTCCACAAAGCACGGTGCACTGGCCTCGGTAAATGCCCGGCTCATTAATCTTTGTCCACATTTCGTTGATAAAGCCCGGAATTGCGTCTTTTTTGATCGCGAGGTCCGGCATCCACCAGCCGTGAATGACGTCGTTTGAGGTCAACAGGAAGCGTACTTTTTTACCGACTGGCAAGACGAGATAGTTATCAACATCGTGCAGATAGTTCGGCACGGTCTTCGGATCGATGCCTGAATGCAGCTGACGCGCCTCATTGGCACGCTTTTCCAGCGTGCTGAAGAAGCTGACGTTTTCGCCGACGTATTCGTACTGCCACTTCCACTGATAGCCCGTGATCTTGATCGTCATATCGGCGTTGCGTGTGTCGTATTCCTTGATCAGCGTGCCGGCGGCCGGCACTGCAAGACCAATCAGGATTACGAATGGGATCGCAGTCCAGATGATTTCAACCAAGGTGCTGTGGTGGAACGTTGCAGGTACCGGATGTTTTGAGCGCCGGTGGGCGAACACTGAATAGAACATGACGCCGAATACAACAACGCCGATAACCACACAAACCCAGAATGCCGCCATGTGCAGCGCAAAGACTTCGTGGCTGACATCGGTTACGCCCTTCGGCATATTCCAGTAGGCGTTGTCCATCGTATCCGCAGCGCGCGCTGCCAAGCTGGCAAAGCCGACGGTCAGGGCGACAGCAGCAGCACGAAGACTGCGATTTAGGTTCGACATAAACACTCCAGACTCAAATATTAAAATCGGCCGAAACAACCCTGCTCGATGTTGATGGAGCAGAAATCCAGCCGGGGTGTATCAGCTCTCGCAGTCGGGTTGCGAGCTTCAATTTGTCTTCGTCGGTCAAGCAGGCGGCGAGTTGTATGGCGCAGCCGGCATTAACCAGTTGCAATTGAATTGGATCGTTTAGGCGAGTCGGCGGCTCGCACATTACACGCGTCGATGACCGCGGCCAGTCGATCCGCAAATGCACGCCGTGGCCTCGGACACCGCATTCAATGTGCAGCATCTGCGCGTCAAATCGAATCACTTCTTGATAGCGATTGCGCCGCAAGCTGACCCAGATTGCAGCCGCGAGTGCTGCCAGTTCCAATCCGGCAAACGGCAGTACCGGCCAGAAGCCGCGAATCGCGAATAGTGCAGCAATGCTCAACGATGCAGAACTTGCCGCTGCCATCAAAATGCAGGCGGCGCGCGCCGTCATCGAAGCATTGGGCCCGATTACGATTTGGGTGCTAGGCAGAACAGTCACAGCAAGTTATCCAACTGATCGACGGGAGCCGAGGAAACTCTGCGATTGTAGAGGATGCGGCATCACGCACGCAAAGGTTAAGAGATAATCTTTGTCTGTTTATCAGCTGTTTGCTGCAGTTGCGGCATCGTTCAAGACAGATGCGATAGAGAAATTAGATTAGTCCAGCGCGATGTCAATTTAGTTAGACAATCACGCCCGCGTCGACGAGGGGTTGTAAATTCAGCGCTGCTGCAGCGATGTGCGGATCAACGCCAGCCGGCAAGCAGCCCAGCAACGGCGCCGAGAGCCGTGCCTGCAACGTCGCTAAATTTTCCTGCCATTCCTCGGGCGCCGGCGGCAAGACATTCGCAATCCAGCCGATGAGTGCGGTGCGTCGCTGTATTGATTCGACGGTCAATAACGCGTGATTGAGGCAACCTAAACGCAGCCCGACAACCAACACGACAGGCCAGCCTTGTGCGGCCACCCAACCGGCCAGCGTCGTGCGGGCATCAATCGGCAACAGCCAGCCGCCGGCCCCTTCAACGATGATCGTGTCGTAGCGGGCGGCCAGCGCTCGATGCGCGGCGTCGAGTGCGCCAACTTCGATACTAGGGCCGTGGCGCGCAGCGGCGAGATGGGGCGCGATGGCCGCCTCATAGCTATAGGTGTTGATCGCCTGATACGGCTCACAGGTCCCCGCAGCCTCCTGTAATGCCAGTGCGTCAGCGTTGCGCAATCCCTCCGCTGTTGCCACGCAGCCGCTCGCAATCGGCTTATACCCGCATACCTGGCGCTTAGATGCCCGCAGCGCGTGGATGAGCGCACAGCTCGCGTGCGTCTTGCCGACCCCGGTATCAGTCCCGGTCACGAATAAGGTGCGCGTCATGTCCAGCCCCCGTCACACTCAGGCCGCGGCCAAGGCTGCGAGCAAACCATCGATCTGGTCCAATGTATGCGCAGCCGACAACGTAATCCTCAACCTCGACGTGCCGGTCGGAACCGTCGGCGGCCGGATCGCGGCAACCCAATAGCCGCGATCATAGAGCCGCCGCGATGCGGCGAGCGCACTTGCCGCATCGCCCAGTACCAACGGTTGAATCGCGGTCATCGACGGTAGCAGCGGAAGATTTAATGCCGCCGCACCTCGCCGGAAATGCGCGATATTGCCCAGCAAGCGCAGCCGGTGCTCTGGCTCGGTTCGTATGATCTCTAACGCTGCCCGGGCGGCCGCTGCGGTCGCCGGCGGCGGCGCCGTCGAGAACACCCAGGTACGGGCGCGTTGAATCAAGTATTCGATCAATACGTCTGACCCGGCGACAAAAGCACCAGCGGCGCCGAGACTCTTGCCCAACGTTGCGATGTAAACCGCTGGGGCCGCTGCACCGCGCCCGAGTAAATGCTCACAAGCGCCTCGGCCGTCTGAGCCAAGCACGCCGAAACCATGTGCGTCATCAACAATCAGCGTCGCACGATGCTGCTCGGCTAAAGCGGTCAGGCCGCGGAGATCGGCGAGGTCACCATCCATGCTGAATACCGAGTCGGTGACGATCCCCAACGCACCCGTACCGGCGCCCTCAGCCACCGCCAATTCTTCGGCGTAAGCGGCGGTATCGCCGTGCGCGATGCGTCGATACTGCGCGCCCGACAACCGCGCGCCGTCGATCAACGAGGCATGATTCAAGTTATCGCACAGCAGGGTGTCTTGTTTGCCGAATAATGCGCGCAACACGCCCAGGTTCGCCGCCCACCCGGAGGTGAACAACAGCGCGCGCGGCCGGCCGAGAAAATCGGCGAGACTTTCCTCCAGGGCGGCGTGTTCGCGGTTATATCCGGATATTAGTGCTGCCGCACCACTGCCCCAGCCGCAATGCGTGCTGGCCCGGCGGGCGGCTTCGGCAATGCGCGGGTCCGACGCTAAGCCGAGGTAATCATTGCTGCAAAAGTTAATGAGGGCGCGGCCATCAACATGCAAAATGACGCCATGATTGCCGTCGATTACGCGCCGTGTGCGATATAGATGCGCTGCCCGCAGCCGACTCAATTCCGCCCCGAGCCGCTGCTCCAGCTCAGGGCGTGTCGTCGCCACTTGAACCTCGGTCATTGTGTCGTCGCGTCGGCTCGAATCTCAGCTGTTGCCCGGGTCTCTGGACGAATCCCCAATCGCGCAAATAGCGCGCGATCACGCTCGTTCTGCGGATTTTGTGTCGTTAGCAAGCGCTCACCATAAAAAATAGAATTCGCGCCGGCGAAAAAACTCAGTGCTTGGACTTCGTCACTCATCCTCGTCCGCCCCGCTGACAGCCGAACGTAGCTGCGTGGCATTAGTATTCGCGCGACGGCGATAACGCGGACAAACGCTAGGCCATCAAGCGGCGGCGCATCCGCCAGCGGCGTGCCCTCTACCGCAACCAATTCGTTAATGGGGACCGATTCCGGATGCTGCGGAAGGTTTGCCAACGCCCGCAAAAATTCCACGCGATCGACTTCTGATTCACCCATGCCGACGATCCCTCCGCAACAGACTTTCAGGCCAGCATCGCGAACATTACGCAACGTCTCCAAGCGGTCGTCGAACGTCCGGGTGCTGATGATCTCCGGATAATATTCGGGTGCCGTGTCAAGATTATGATTGTAATAATCGAGTCCGGCTTCGGCGAGATTTTGGGCTTGATTCGGCTTCAGCATGCCGAGCGTTACGCATGTTTCTAGGCCCAGCGCTTTTACCTCGCGCACCATCTCCGCAACTTTCTCGATGTCCCGATCCTTCGGGGCACGCCAAGCGGCGCCCATACAAAACCGCGTGGCGCCGTTTGCTTTGGCGTCCAATGCGGCACGCTTTACTTCGTCCAAGGGCAATAAGGGCTCGCTTTTTAGTCCGGTATTAAAGCGCGCACTTTGCGGGCAATAGGCGCAATCCTCTGGGCAAGCGCCGGTCTTAATCGACAACAGCGTCGAGAGCTGGACCGTATTGGGCTCAAAGTGCCGGCGATGGACGCTCTGCGCTCGGAATATCAAATCGTTGAATGGCAATGCGAATAAAGCCGCAATCTCGTCAGAGGCCCAATCATGACGAAGATCATCGTTGCAGCCTAACGCCTCGTTCGATACCCGCGCTTCAACCTGCATATGCCTATCCGTCGGTAAATGTCGATGTGCGCAGTTTTCCGCTCGCGCCACGCCCTGTCAACTGTTTCCGTGTTAATACGGTTTACAGACTCGATGCCGCATTGGCCGACCGCCGCATCTACAGCCTGCACTGTTTTCATGTCGCTTCAGATCAAATAAGCGCACACGCCGACGCCCTCCATGTCCGGCGACTATCCGCTAAATAGAATTTTACAAATTTAGCGGGCTGCCGCTATCAGCTGCCTAAAACGATGACGAATCGACGATTAGCCAGGTTTGTAAGGTTTTTCACTGTCTTTTTTGTACTTACACTTGCCTTACAAACGGGCTAAAACGCTTTTTAATCCAGCGTTGGCGAATGCTTTTACTGTGTTTGCGCAAAATCAAGACGCGCCGCCAAAATCAGCTGGTGATTCAGATTCCACTCGCTGACAATGTCGATTGGATTGAACATTTAGCCATCAAGCGATAACGAAAGCATGCAGTTTGCATCGTTATTCTGATATTGTGCGCAAAATCACAGTTCAATTGATTCCTAAGCGGCGGAATCTTCGAGCAGTCGGTTGGATCTCGCCTTATCACTTATCACTTACCTCCAATAATTCGGAGTCTCCATTGAAGACGTTGAAAGCTGCCGATAAAAAGGCAACCAGTTCCAAAGTGCAAAAAACGGCAAAAGGCGGCAAGGCTGCGCGTAAAAAGCGCCAGACTGGCGTTCGTGGTCGGGTGCTCGAAATTCTGGCAGCCGGTCCGCGCTCCAGCGCCGAGTTGGTTACCGAAGGCGGCTTCTCCACGGCCTCGCTCTATCTGAATCTGAAATCTCTGAAAGACGACGGCCTCGTTGAATCAGAGCGCGACGGTCGGGTCGTTATGATCCGCCTCAGCGGCAAAGCAGCAAGCAGCAAGCCGGCACCTGCTGCGAAGCCGGTCGCCGCTAAACCGATCGAAGGCGTTGTTGTCAGTGCCCCGGTAGAAGTCATCGACGAACCGGCCGCTGAGGCGCCGAAACGCAATGCGGTGGTCTTGGCGTATGTCCCGCGTGATCTGCATGAAGCGCTGGACGGCGTTACGCGCCGGCTCTCGCCGATTGAAGGAACGCAGGAAAAACTGATGGTGCTCGACCGCCTCGCACGTTCGCTGCCGACACCAGTCGCCAGCGTCCTGCGCAGCATCATGGACGACGTTGCGCGCCTATCAGAAGACGTTGCAGCATAAACAGCATCGTCGGCGGCACCGGTCTCTGGCATCTGCCGTAGCGCTTCGCCGTCTGCACTTTTCGAACTCCATTTCCCCGTAGAATGGCTTCGAATTTGTAAATAGCCCCAGTGGCACACGCTGCTGGGGCTATTGCGAAAGCAACTGTGGGATCTGCTCGTCGAGGGAACGACGTGCTTTATTACTTGGAACAAAAGCAGCGCTCAGCCCGATTGCAATGGCCGACGCCATGTCTTTTTTGCGGGCGCGCGGCGCTCCAACCCCGTCTGTGTGCCGGTTGCACGGAATCTTTGCCGTGGAATAGACAGGCGTGCCCCGTCTGCGCGTTGCCGCAGACGACCCTCGTCCCCCATCGATGTGCCGCCTGCTCGGCACGCGCCCCTAGTTTTGATGCGGCGTGGTCAGCTTTCCGCTACGAGGCGCCGATTGAACGGGCGATACACGGCCTCAAATACCATGCGAAATTCCATCTTGGCGCGTTATTGGGCGGAATCATGGCAATGCAAGCGGCGCAAAGACCTGGGGCGCTGCCGCAATTACTCATTCCAGTGCCATTACACTCGACACGTCTGCGCTGGCGCGGTTACAACCAAGCGCTGGAATTGGCGCGTGGGGCTAAGCAGCACGCCGAAATCGACGTCGATGCTGACGCCATTCGCCGCGTTCGCGCAACCGCCGACCAAATCGGAAAAACCGCCCGCGAACGCGCAAAAAATATCGTCGGCGCTTTTGTCGCAACGCGCGATCTACGGGGTTTGCACGTCGCGATTATTGATGACGTGATGACTACCGGTAGCACCGTTGGTGAGGTGGCCAGAATCTGTCGCGATGCTGGCGCCGGACTGATCGAAGTTTGGACGGTGGCGCGTGCGCCATGAGGCGTGAGGCGTGCGCCTCAAAACCGTGCAAGTACGCTGGCCGCCAATAGCCCGGTAAAAATCACTGCCCCTACCCGGTTATTTTGCAGAAACGCGGTGAAACAAGCCGTGCGCCCGCGGTCGCGCACCTGCCATTGCTGCATGCTGAGTAAGATCGCCGCAACGATCAGTCCGCCGAAATAGGCGCCGTGCGCCCCCGCCTTGAACCCGGCGAGCACCAGCAGTACCAGTGCAGCTGCGTTTAGCGCCGCAACTACCGCGAGATCGTAGCGGCCGAATAAGATGGCGCTGGATTTCACGCCAATCTTGCGGTCATCTTCACGATCAACCATCGCATACAACGTATCGTACGCGATAACCCAGCACAGATTGGCCGCCATCAAGAGCCCTGCCAAAGACCAATCGACCCCGCCGTTCACCGCGGCAAAGGCCATCGGAATCCCCCATGAAAACGCGATGCCGAGGTGCGCCTGCGGCAGCGCGTGATAGCGCTTAGCAAACGGATAACTCGCGGCCAGTAGCACTGCCGGAATCGATAAGAGTAGCGCCGCCGAATTCAGGCGTAGCGCCAATAACAGCGCCATAACGCACAGCGCCGCAAACAACAGTAAGGCCTCCGGTACCGACACACGGCCGGCGGCCAGGGGCCGGTTTTTGGTCCGCTCGACGTGCGGATCAAATTTCCGATCAGCAAAGTCGTTGATCACGCAGCCGGCCGAGCGCATCAATACCGTGCCAAAGACAAACACGCCAAGAATATCCAACGGTGGGACCCCGCCGGCCGCGAACCACAATGCCCATAGCGTCGGCCATAGCAGCAAGCCGATGCCAATGGGCCGGTCCAGCCGCATCAATACGGCATAGTCAGCACAGCGAGCGCGGAATGGACGAGAAGACGGCATGGTCAAAAAAGGGCGTGTACTCGCAGTAGCTTAACGGTAGATCACGACGCTGTGCGGCGAGCCGTCCGTTCCACTTCCGATCTCAAACCTGCGCGTAACGCTCGGCGTCGCCGACCCAGCGTTGGATTAGCTGCCGCGCTTCGTGCGGGGACTTCAGCAACCAATCGTCTGCCAGTTTTTGCAACGGCGGAATTAGCGCAGCGTCGCGTACCGGATCGGCAATTTTGAGGCCGATGAGACCCGTCTGGCGATGGCCGAGCAGTTCGCCCGGCCCGCGCAGTTCGAGGTCTTTTTGGGCGATGACAAAGCCATCGTGGGTCGTCCGCATCACGTCCAAACGCGCACGTGCCGCCTCACCGAGCGGCGGCTGATAGAGCAACAGACACTGGCTGGCTTGCGCACCGCGACCGACGCGCCCGCGCAACTGATGCAATTGCGAAAGGCCCAGGCGCTCAGCATTGTCGATAATCATGATGCTGGCGTTGGGGACATCGACCCCGACCTCGATCACCGTCGTCGCGACCAATAGCTGCGTGGCGCCACTCTGAAATGCCCGCATCTGCGCGTCTTTGTCGCCCTGCTTTAATCGGCCATGAACCAGGCCGACGTGCAGTTCCGGCAGCTCTTCGCGCAGCTGCCGATACGTTTCTTCCGCCGCCTGCGCTTGCAGCTGATCGGATTCCTCAATCAACGTGCAAACCCAGTACGCCTGTCGGCCGGCTCGGCATGCTTCGCCGATGCGCGACAACACTTCGCCGCGACGTTCGTTACTCAATGCCGCCGTCTGCACCGGCGTGCGCCCCGGCGGCAGTTCATCGATGACCGAAACATCAAGGTCCGCGTAAACGGTCTGCGCCAAAGTGCGCGGAATGGGCGTCGCCGACATGATCAACTGGTGCGGCGCAACGCCGGCCGGGCCTTTGTCACGCAAGGCCATGCGCTGGCCGACACCAAAACGATGCTGCTCGTCGATTACAATTAGCCCCAGCTTCTTGAATCGAACCTCGCTCTGAAACACCGCGTGGGTACCAACCCAAACCCGTGTTTCACCGCTGGCCGCGCGCCGCATCGCCTCGTCCTTTTCGCTTTTTTTGAGCTTGCCCGATAGCATCCCGACGTCGACCCCCATCGGCGCCAACCAGCCAGCCAGCGTTCGCATGTGCTGTTCAGCCAATAGTTCAGTCGGCGCCATTAATACCGCTTGCATGCCGCCGAGTGCGCAGCCCAACATCGCTGCCGCCGCGACGATGGTTTTGCCAGAACCAACGTCGCCTTGAATGAGCCGCAGCATCGGCCGCCCAAGATCGAGATCATGGGCGATTTCAGCGATCACCCGGCGTTGCGCGCCGGTTAGCGCGAACGGCAATTTTTCCTGCAGGCTAGCGGTGGCCGGCAATACATGCTCGATACGCGCGCCCGGCGCATTTTTGATTTGCTTGCGCAGCAAGCGCATGCAGAGCTGATGCGCGAGGAGTTCTTCGCGGATCAGGCGCAGCTGCGCCGGGTGGCGTTCCAGAAGTAGATCGCCCAGATCACGGCCGTCGGGCTCGTGCAGCGTCCGCAGCGCGCTGAGCGTTCCCGGCTCTGGGACACCGGGCAAGGAAAAAGAAAATGCTGGTTCGTGCTGCGCAACATCCAGGGCTTGCTTGATCAATGCCCGCAGCCGCGTTTGCGTTAAGCCAGCAACCACCGGATAAATTGGCGTCAGGTGTTCTTCGGGCGGCAGTTGTGCGGCGCTCTCTGCAACTCGGTATTCAGGATGAATGATCTCCGGGCCGTTCATGCCTTCACGAACAGTACCGAATGCGCGCACCCATACGCCTTCGACAAGCGTATTTTTTTGCACTTCATTGAAATGAAAGAAACGCAGCAAGGCGCTCGCCTTGCCGTCATCAATCACTACTCGCAGTGCACGCTTCGGTGCATTGCGAACTTCGGCGGTAACGACGCGGCCGCAGACCAGCACCTCATCGCCAGCCTTCACCGTATTCAGCGGCAGAATGCGGCGCCGATCTTCGTAACGGCTCGGCAGATGGAATAGCAGATCGCGCACCTGGGTTAAACCCAGTGCGCGCAGCTTTAGCGCGACAGCAGGCCCGGCGCCTTTGAGATAGGCGACTTCGGTTGCCAGCGTCAGCGCCGGCTTGCCGCCGCCGCTGCGCACCCTCGCCGACGCCGCTCCTGCCATACTCTGCGGATCCGCGGGCGGTTACGTTGTGGCTACTCAAGCACCATAATCGCGTCGGCTTCGATCCGCGCGCCACGCGGCAACGCCGCCACGCCAATCGCCGCACGCGCCGGATACGGCTGGACGAAATATTCGATCATGATCTCATTGACCTTGGGAAATTGAACGAGATCGGTCAGGAATAGGTTGAGCTTCGCAATATCCTTCAAACCGCCGCCTGCGGCCTCTGCAACCGCGCGCAGATTACGAAATACCTGATGAATTTCGTCTTCAATCGTTGCGTTGACCATCGTCATCGACTTCGGATCAAGCGGAATCTGCCCAGACAAATACACAGTATTGCCGCACTTGACCGCTTGCGAGTACGGGCCGATCGCTGCTGGCGCTTGGTCGGTGTGTATGATTTGACGCGTCATTTCTGCCTCATGGCGTATAGATAGACGCGCAATATCGCCGGTTGCGTGTGTTTACGCCAGCCCCACAGCAGCCGCTGATAATTGACCTCGATACCGGCCTGGGCGGCCAGCGCGCGCTACGTGCGCGTAACCCGTTGCACCGGCTCAACGCGGCGCAGACGCCGCAGTACCCGCGCCAAGTGAACCCGATCACGAACCGTGATTACAAAGCGCATTTCCAGCGCGGTTTCGCTGCTATTGCGCTCCGGCATTTGAACATTTTCGATGCTGGCGCCGGCGTTGGAGATTTCACCGGCGACATTCGCCAGTAAACCGCGGCGATTCTCGGCTTTCAGCTTCAGCTCAACCAAAAAATCGCCCTGAACACTTGGCGCCCAGATCAGCGGCACACGCTCTTGTGAGGCACCTTTTCGCGTCTGCACGTGCTTACAGTCGAGCCGATGCACAACAATGCCGCGACCTACGCTGACGTAGCCGCATATTTCGTCGCCCGGAATCGGTCGGCAGCATTTGGCGTAGTCGATGACCAGGCCTTCGGTTCCTTCAACCGCCAACGGAACGCTCTCACCGGGGATCGTCGTCTGGTTAGGGTCGGGCAAGAAATGTCGAGCGACCAACGGCGCGAGGCGGCTGCCGGTCCCGATCGAGATATAAAGCTCCTCGATGTCCTGCAGACCAAATGCCTTCAGCACCGCTTCGGTCGATTCTTCTTTCAGCACCGTCAGCGGCACATTTAACTCGCGCAAGGCGATTTCCAATAAGCGCCGCCCGAGTCGAATCGCTTCATCTTCGCGCTGATTTTTCAAGAAATTACGGATATGCGTACGCGCTTTCGCGGTCTTGACGTAATTCAGCCACGCCGCATTCGGACGCGCGTGCCGCGCCGTGATGATCTCGACCGTCTGGCCGTTCTTTAGCGGCGTATTGAGCGGTTCAAGCTGCTGATCAATGCGCGCTGCGACGCAGTGATCGCCCAGCTCGGAATGTACCGAATAAGCGAAATCAACGGTGGTCGCTCCACGCGGCAGTTGCCGGATGTGCCCTTTTGGCGTGAAAACGTAAACCTCGTCCGGGAACAGATCAACTTTGACGTTTTCGATGAAATCAAGCGGCGCGGCGCCGGATTGTGTCTCGAACAAGTTGCTAAGCCACTCGCGGGCGCGCACCTGTGGCGCGCCTTGGTCGTTGCGCGAAATCTGGCCTTTGCCTTCGAGCTTGTACTGCCAATGCGCAGCAATGCCGTTCTCGGCAATATGGTGCATATCGCGCGTACGGATTTGCACCTCAATTTTACGCCCTTGTGGCCCGATACACGTCGTATGCACCGACTGATAGCCGTTGACTTTGGGGTTGGCGATGAAGTCATTAAACAGCGAAGAAATCGGCCGATAGACGTGATGCACAACGCCGAGTGCGCGATAGCAGTCATCGACTTTGGAAACCAGAATTCGGAACCCGAGCAAATCCATGACGTCGAGAAACCGCAGCCGCTTCCGCTGCATTTTCTCGTAAATACCGTAAAGATTTTTCTGTCTGCCGACAACGCTTGCACCAATGCCTTCTTCGCGCAGCGAGCGCTCCAGCTTGTGCTCAATCTCTTTGATCAGGCCTTTTGTATTGCCAAGACGGTCGTTAACCGCCTTGCGGAAAACTTCATATCGGTTCGGGTATAGGTTGTGGAAGCTGAGATCTTCCAACTCCATCCGCAGCGTATTGATACCCAGCCGCTGCGCAATCGGCGCGTAGATTTCCAGCGTTTCTCGGGCGACGCGGCGGCGCTTTGCCGGCTCGACACCGTCCAACGTTCGCACGTTGTGCAAGCGGTCGGCGAGCTTAACCAGAATAACGCGGAGGTCCTGCGCCATTGCCAACAGCAGCTTGCGTACGCTTTCTGCTTGGCGCTCTGCACGAGACATGCCTTCGACTTTCTGAAACTTTGAAACGCCGTCGACTAATTCCGAAACATCGCGGCCAAATAAGCGCGCGATCTCTTCCTTATCTACCGGGGTATCTTCAATAACGTCGTGCAAAATCGCGGCGCAGATTGTCGTTGAGTCCAAACGCATTTCGGCGAGGATGCGGGCGACAGCGAGCGGATGGTAGATGTACGGTTCGCCGCTAGAGCGATTTTGCCCCGCATGCATGCGCGCGCCGAACTCGTGCGCGCGACGCACCTCTGAAATCTGCGCCGCCGGCAGATAATCGTCGAGTACGCGCGTCAATGCGTCTATGCCGTACTCGCGTGCGACACGCTGAGTCCGGATCGCGGTGCCGATGCGCTGGATAACCGGGAAGTCCATGGTTCAGTATAGACTGCAATAGCCGTCCACAGTCCAGATTTATCTGCGTGGATTTTGAATACTTTGAAACCTTTTCCGATGAATCTCAGGCAAAAAAAAGGGACCTGTCGGCCCCTTTTTTAGGTAGTCACTCAGACCTCAACGCTTTTTAAAGATCAAAGCTCGGGTCTAGTGCTTCCAGTTCCATCTTGGGCTGCTGGATAGCGGGCAGATCAGCCTCGGTCAGCACGGTGGTGCTGACGAAACCATCAGCAATTTCCTTCAAGCTCAACACGGTTGACTTGTGATTGCTCCACGGCAGTTTTGCTTCTGCGCCGCGGGCGAGCTGGCGCGCCCGTTTGGCTGCAACCAGAGTCAGTTCAAACTGATTCGGGATACGCGCCAGGCAATCTTCAACGGTTACTCGTGCCATAGGAATTGTGCTCGCACTACTGATGGAACCTAGGATTCTAGCAGAATGCAGGCTGCTATTCCAGAAGACTTGCGATCAGACGTTCGTTACGCACTTGCTGAGTTGCTGAGCGCAGGCGCCGGGCAACGAATATCGATGCCAATTCTTCGAGCGCCCGATCAAAATCGTGGTTGACGATGAGGTAATCATATTCAGCGTAATGCACCATCTCGGCGTGCGCTAGCGTCATTCGCGCGGAGATAACTGCGTCGCTGTCTTGCCCACGATTGCTGAGTCGGCGCTTCAGTTCCTCGGCTGATGGCGGCAAGATGAATACGCTTTGTACATCGGAGCGCCGCGCCCTGATTTGCCGCGCGCCCTGCCAGTCGATATCTAAGATAACGTCAATGCCATTCCCCAGCAATTGCTTGGTCCGGCTTAACGCAGTGCCGTAGTGCTTACCGAATACCTCGGCGTGCTCAAGAAAATCACCGTGCTCAACCATTGTGGCGAACGTGATTTCGTCGACAAAGTGGTAGTGAACACCGTCGACTTCGCCCGGCCGTGGATCGCGGGTTGTATATGAAACCGATATTTCTGCAGGCCAATTATTTGCGTTTAACTTCGGCACCAGCGCCCGCGTTAAGCTGGTTTTTCCACCACCACTCGGTGCAGAGACGATCCACAGCGTTCCGGGTATTTGGACGTCATTCAATGTTCTGCACCTGCTCGCGCATTTGTTCAATGATGACTTTCATTTCGACCGCTGCACGGGTCATTTCCGCGTCCTGCGATTTTGACGACAAGGTGTTGGCCTCACGATTCAATTCCTGCATTAGAAAATCGAGGCGGCGACCGACGGCCTCGTCTCGCTTCAAGCCGTCGCGCACCTCAATGAAATGGCTCAACAGTCGAGACATCTCTTCGTCGACATCCAGCTTTTGGGCTGCCAAGGTCATTTCCTGCGCAAGGCGGCCGGGGTCGATATCCATGCCCAATTCCAAAAAACGTCCCTTTAGGCGTTCCAGCCACGCTGCGCGCACTAGTGGCGCTCGCGTGCGTACAGCATCGACGAGCGTGTTCATTGCATCTAGGCGCTCAAGCAAATAATGCTGTAAGCGTTCACCTTCTCGTTGCCTGGCTTCGGTAAAACCCCCCAAGGCGTCTTTGAACAAACCAAGCGCGGCGGCTGTTGGTGCGGACCAATCCTGGCTGTCTTGGCGAACTACACCTGGCCAGGCAAGGAGTTGCAGTAGATCGGGGGGCGCAGACGCCGGCAGGTTGACTGAGATAGCATTGACAGCGGTCAGCACGGCCGACAATCGTTCTCGGTCGATGTCCAGGGCATTATTGCCTGCGGCATCACGATTGAAACGCAGCCCGATTTCAACCTTGCCACGACTGATCCGCGCTGCGGCCATCGCACGCATATCATTTTCGATAACACGTAGCTCGTCGGGCACTTTGATTTGGAGATCAAGATAACGATGGTTGACCGAACGCAGTTCGCAACTCATGCGTCCCCAAGATCCCTGACTTTCGGCGCGGGCATAGCCCGTCATGCTGCGGATCATTTTTTCAATTGCCTTCGTTGAGTTTCAGCATGCGGATTGTACTTGCGCAACGTTCTGTCTGCGCGGCTCTTTTCTATTTCAGCGCGTCATCCGCTGGGGTGACGCCAACGTTGGCATACACAATCATCGCGCAACATCCGCACGATAGCGCCGCGTTTACAGAGGGCTTGGCGATCGATAACGGGCACTTGATCGAGAGCACGGGGCGCTACGGGGAATCTCAGCTCATCATCAGAGATTTATCGAGCGGCCGGCTTTTAAAATCAACGTTGTTAGGCCCGAGTGAATTTGGCGAAGGCGTCGCTGTTGTTGGCAATCGGTTTTTTCAGCTGACCTGGAAAAGTGAGCGCGGCCATATCTACGACACCAATCTAGAATCGGTTGGTGAGTTCCATTACTTCAGCGAAGGCTGGGGGCTGACTTACGACGGCCACGAACTGCTCCGCAGTGATGGTAGCAGCCGCCTTAAAGTCCACGATCCGCATACATTTTCCGAGTTACGGCAAATCCCTGTTCGGGACGGGGAAGCGCCCATCACCCGACTCAATGAGCTGGAATTTGCCGAAGGGAAAATCTACGCCAATGTTTGGCTGACAGATCGAATTGCAATCATTAGCCCAGCAAACGGCACGGTAGAGGCCTGGCTGGATTTATCTCCGCTCAAGCAGCTGTTTCCCAAGCCGGCAAATTGGAATCCGACGGATAACGTTTTAAACGGCATCGCCTACGATCCAAAGAAAAAGCACTTCTGGGTGACCGGGAAATGCTGGCCCGTGATTTATGAAATTAAAGTTGGCCCTGTGCCGCAGCGCAAGCGGTCTCAAACTCGCTAAGCACATTTAACAATCTCTCCACTGCGGCTTGAAGGCTAGCAGTGGAGAGATTGGATGGCTGAGGCGTAACAAGCATGGCTTCTCGCGCAATGCGTGCGTTCGGTGTATTTTCAGTGGACAAAAGAAAAACCCCTGAATCATAAGATTCAGGGGTTTGGTATAGAGCCTGGCAGTGTCCTACTCTCGCATGGTCTTGCCACACTATCATCGGCGCTGAGCTGTTTCACTTCCGTGTTCGGGATGG
>JALNYU010000017.1 GCA_023229645.1 Nevskia sp.
CCGACGAGGCTATCAAATTGGCTCACCGTGAACTCACCGAAGCCCTGCGATTGCTGTCAGAGCAACCGCCACAATGGAATGACCCACCAGCATCCCAGTGGAGATGAAAATGAGGGGAAACCTCAGTGTCGGAGATATTTTCGGTGTGCGCGTGCTTCGCAGAAAAGCCGACCACCTGCCACGCCGCCATTTTGCTGCCGGGCAGTGCCAGCCAGCCGATGGCACCGAGTGGAATGTCGGCGACGATGCGCTGCTTCTGCTCGAACGCGACCCATTCGGCGCCGATGCCTTTGGAGACATCGATCATGCTGTGGCAGCTGCCGCAGGAAATGCTGCGGCTGTTTTTTAGCTTGAGTTCGACCGCTGCGCCGCAGCTCGGGCACGCGAAGCTTTGCGCAGTAAGCTTCTTGACGGCATCCTCAAATCCGGCACGAAGATTTTGCAGCGCTAAATCGGCTAGGCGTACGGCGCTGCCAATCGAAAGCTGCGGCTGCACGGGGTCGGCGTATTCAAGGGTTGCGACACGGCCTTGCTCGTCGCGCAGATCGACGATTGTGTATTGCTGGCCCAGCGACGGCGGCGCTGGTAACTCGCCTTCGGCGGCGATTGGCCGCGCCTGAACCACCGATGCAACCCGCCACGCCGCGCCAGCGATGCGCACCACAGCGGCGGGGCGTAGTTTCTCGGCCAGCGGAAACGGGCCCTGCGGGTCTGCCGCGAAAACGATGACGTACTGGTCGTTGTCTTCCGAAAGCCAGCCGCTGCCACCGTCGTCGAACAGCAGATGCCATTCGCTCCAGGTGCCTTCGGTTAGCGCTAAGCCGCTGGGGTCGGCGTTGCCATACGCGAGTTGCTGGCGCCCGATCAGCGTAAAGCCGCGGTCTTGATAGCGGCCGCTACTGCCGAGTTGCAGCGCGCTGCGGGCGCCAAAGAGTTCGGCGCTGACGCCGATTTTCTTCAGTGTTTCGCCATCGCGAACCACCGTGCTGCGGCAATAGGCACAGACGGCGGCGCCAGAAGCGGCGGAGCGGAACGGCACCGGTGCCCCGCAGTTTGGGCACGGCGCCTGCCAGCTGCGCTGCGGTTCCGGCGCGCCCGGCGGCGCCGAGCCAGGGATGTCAGCCACGATCAGTTTTGAATGGAATGCACGGCCATGAACGGCTTAGATTAGCTTTTTCAGCAGCTCGGCTTTCTTGGCTTCGAATTCGTCTTCGCTCAGCACGCCTTTTATTTTCAGCTCGTGCAGTTTTTCGATTGTCGCCATAATTTCATCGGGCTTGATGCCGCTGGCCGCGGCGGGCGCCGCCGGATGCGGGGCGGTGATGCCGGCTTGCAGGTTTTGCGCAAGCACCTGACCCAGCGTTAAACCGGCGCCGATGCCCATGGCGTCGCCGATGCCGTTGTTGCCGTTAGCGGCACCCTCGGCGAGCTTCGGTATCGCTTGCGCGGTTTGGTACTGCATGAATTTGCTCATATCGCCGCCGACCATGCCCATGCCGATGCGTTGATCGAGCACTTTCTGTAGTTCGTCCGGCAGCGATAAGCTTTGTACCGTGAGGCCGGTGAGCTTCAACCCCAGCGCTTCAAACGACGGCGCCAGCGCGTTGGCAATCACGCCGGCAAATGCGTTTTGATTCGCAGCGAGATCAAGAAAAGCGATGCCCGATGCGGCGACGCCGCTCGCCATTTGCTGCAGCAGCAGCCCGCGCAGCTGCCCTTCGATATCGGCCACGGTGTAAACGTCGCGGCTGCCAGAAATCTGCGTATAGAAGATTTTGGCGTCGGTGATCTGGAAGCTGAAATTGCCGAATGCCCGCACGCGCACCGCGCCAAATTCGGCGTCGCGCAGCGTCACCGGCTGCGCCGTGCCCCAGCGCTGGTCCAGCCGCTGGCGCGTGCTGAAGAAGTAGACATCGCTTTTGAATGGCGATGCGAACAATTTGTCCCAATTCTTCAGATTGGTCAGCAGCGGCAGGGTTTGCGTGGTCAATTTGTGGCGGCCGGGGCCGAAGACATCCGCCACCGTGCCTTCGTTGACGAACACCGCGATCTGCGATTCCCGCACTGTTAGCACGGCGCCATTTTGGATTTCCTGGTCCGCCATCGGGTAGCGCCACGCCAAAACTGCGTCGCCGTCTTCGAGCCATTCGAGGACATCGATAAATTGTTTTTTCAGGAAGTCGATCAATGCCATGTGACACCCTCTGCGTTTTTAAATACGAGTTGTGACGCGCGCAGACCGCACGCGCGTCGGCCTTAGGCAGTCAAGTCCTTGACCAAGACCAGCGATTTCCGCTGATAGTTATAAATTCGCTGCTTCTGCATCGGCAGGTCTTCGATGGTTGCCAATGAGAAGCCATGCTCGATAAACCAATGCGGCGTTTGGGTGGTCAGCGCAAACAATTTCCGCATGCCGAGCTGGCGGGCTGAAGCTTCCGCGCGTTTCAGCAGCGCTTCGGCACGGCCGGCGCGGCGGTAGTCGGGATGCACCGCAACGCAGGAAAATTCGGCCATGCCGTTCTGCGGAAATGGAAAAAGCGCGCTGCAGGCGATTACCAAACCGTCGCGCATCATTACGTCGAAGTAGGCGATTTCCAATTCCAGCTGTTCGCGTGAGCGCGGCACGAGTACGCCGGCATCTTCCATTGGCTTGATCAGCGCGAGTATGCCGCCGACATCTTCGATGGTCGCCTCGCGCACTGCCTCGTAGTTTTCATCGGCGTAGAACATCAGGCCGCAGCCGTCGCGCGTATAGAGTTCGCGCAGCAGCGCGCCGTTGGCTTCGGCGCCGATTAAATGCACGCGAGCAACGCCGCCGCGGCCGGCGGCGAGGGCGGAATTCAACAGCGCGCGGTCTTCGCTCGATAGCGCCTGATTTTCCAGCGGCCGCGCCAGCAACCGTTCCGCGTCGCTGATCGGCAACTGGCCGGCGTCGCCGGTTTCGTCGGCGAGCTGCCATTGGTCGGGGTCGGAGTCGAGTACGAAAATCAGCTTATCGGCTTCGAGGCCGGTTGCCACGGTTTGGGCAACTTCGCCGGCGCGCAGGTTGAAAATCTCACCGGTTGGCGAATAACCAACGGGCGATAGCAGCGCAATGCGGTCCTGTGCCAGCACGTCGCGGATCGCCGGGATGTCGATACGGCGGACTTCGCCGGTGAGCTGGTGATCGATGCCGTTGCGCACGCCTACCGGCCGCGCCGTCACCCAATTGCCGCCAGCGACTTTCAGCCGTGCGCCGCCCATCGGCGTGCTCGCCAAACCGGTGCTAAGCCTGGCTTCGATATCCATACGCAAGGCGCCGACAGCGGCTTTGACGCAGTTCATCTCCGCCGCGCTGGTGACGCGCAAATCGCCAACAAATTGCGATGCCAAGCCAAGCGCCGCCAGCTGCGCCTCGATTTGCGGCCGTACGCCGTGCACCAGCACCAGCTTGACGCCGAGGCTGTGTAGCAGCGCGATGTCATAGATCAGGCGATCAAAATCCGGCCGCAAAGCCGCCTCGCCGCCAAATGCGATAACAAACACGCGGCCGTTGTGGGCGTGAACGTAAGGTGCGGCGCCGCGCAGCGCGGCGACGAAATCGGCGGGTTCCATGCTGCGGATTATAGAACGGGGCGTTTAGGCGCACGCGAACGGCAGAATTACGAGCGTGGCTGGCCCAAATGCGTCCGATGGCATTTAGGGCGTGTTATTGATCCGGCCATTTCTCGCTTTCTCGGAAGTGCGGCTTCCGGTTTGGCATTGCACTGTCTTTATTCAAGTACTTAATGGCCGGATCAATAACAAGTACTAGGCAATATCGACTAATAAAAGCCGCCTAGGTGCGAATTCCAGCGTTCCCCAAAAGCCAAAACGCCGTAGCTAGAACGTTTCAATGCCCGCACGAGTAAAGGCGAGCAGGCATCCGCGTAGCTCGATTTTTTTCAGCCGACGCATGGCCTTGCATTCGCAGTGGAGAAAACCGTAGTCTGAATAAGAGAGGCTGGTCGGCGATTCTTTGCGGTGTGCTAGGACGGCGCGCCCAAAGTGTTTCGAACGCCGAGTTTTAGGACTGGGTACCACAAGGAGTGAGGTATGAAACGCATCGCTTTTGGCGTTTTGTGGTTTCTTGCGTTCTGCTTTGTTGCTTCGGCAGCGGGCAGCCTAGCCGCCAGTACCTTCGCCGATCCCACGCAGGCGTCTATCGTTGTACAACAAGCCACGTTTTGGGACGAATTCGCCGAGCGCTTTGTTGCCGGCTTTCAGAACGGCAACCCAGCTGTGCGGCAGTTTATGGCGCACTACGGCGCCTCCATCTTTTTCGGCGCGCTGCTGATGGCATTGGGCGGCACCGCCGCCGGAATACTCCCCGGCACACAGTCCAAGCGCGACATCGACGACGAACCCTTTGAGTAAATGCTGCGTGCGCGGGGGGCTGCTTTTTATCGTTGCTGACTGCAGCGGTTGCACCGCAAAGCTTTAGCCATCTTGGCGGCTTCAGTTCAGAAGCTTTTAAGCAAGTCTCGACGCGACGCCGGCTAGCGTCTTAAATCGCGATGTAGTCGACGTCACCTTCGAACGAACGCCTACGAACTGGATGGCCCAGTCACCATCCACACTCTCCGCAGCGGAAGCTGCGCCTTCAACTCATCGTCGAGGCGCTCATAAACTTGGAATAATTGCTCGAATAGCTCTTTTCGCGACCACAGCCGAACGCGGAAGAAAGATCCGGCAAGTTCTTTCTCGACGTTGCCCTTGAAACCGCTCATTGATACGAAGAGCCCTTGATCGGCGCCGAACTTCGTGACTGCACCTAACAGTTTATCCACCGTTGGCCGGTCGATCGGCGAATCACCGGATTTCACCTCTACACAGAGTCGGGGTTTCCCAAAGCCCAATGGCCCAGCCCCAGCCAGGATGTCAGCGCCGCCGTCGGCGCCTTCCGGGCTCACGTACGTCGAGTACCCCTGTGCCCGAAGTATTCCATCGACAAGACGCGTGAGCCCATGCCCCTTGAACCGCGACAAAATCAATTGCTGGATTTGGTCTTGTGCGAGCTCTTCGAGATCAGTGTCTTCGGCGGCCTCGTCGTCCTTTAGTGCCGCGACGCTGGTCAACGCTGAGCGTGCTTCTGGCTTCCAGCCATTCGCGCGCATGGCCGCAATACGCGATTCCGCGTTATTGCGCTTGATCCTGCAGATCGTCAGGAAAGCGCCGAAGCTAAACAGTAAATCGGGGCCAAAATTGCTTCTTGGTATTGCCTCGCCAATCCACTTCACAGCCCGTGAGTGAAAAAATGGGTCTGGACCTTGAGGCTCTGGATGGTAATCACCGATGATTTCGCCTATGTAGATTGACGGCTGCAATTTCAGCGGCAGCACGATCAAGTCGCCCTTCGACATCTCGTGCGCAAAGGGCCAAATCTGGCTGACCCAATTCCGGATTGTCCGCGGATTGCGGTCTGGATAGGTTGTATTGATCGTCGCGGTGAGTTCTTCGCGATTCAGTTCCGATAGATCGACGTTCAGGGTTTCCCAGGTGAGATAAACCCGCGCTTCATCGATGAATTTCTGCTCAAAGGCGCCATGTGCGCCTGCACGAACCAGCCAAATGGCCACGTCTCATTCCTTGATAGTGTTAATAGACCCTAAGCTGCTGCCCGTTGATTGATCTCCCCGACAATCGAGACAATTGCTTCAGCCTCGGTATCGGTAAACGCGCCGTCCAGCCCTTGGTGATGCACGCCTGTGAATGGTGGCTCGTAGAGCTGAGCAGGGTCAATTACGCCACTCTGAGTCAGCTTCTCGATGATCATCTCAACAAAGCGGATCTGCGCGCTTGTGTAGCGGTTCGCATCAAGAAACTGGCCGAACGCTTCCTTGGCAGCAGCCCGATCGAGGCCCACCAGCGCGCGGATGAACAAGGTTAAAGGCTGGTCGTGGCCAAAGTTCTGCTCGAAGCGCGCGCGGCTCTCGACCACGTCGGACTCGTAGACAAATCGCTCCAGCTCGGCGAGGTCGGTCGGGGTTAGCGGCTTATTGCGCCGCAGCTTGGCGATGGCAACATGATTCTCGTTGGCACGGATAAACTGCTCGACCTTCTTTTTGTACTGCGCCAAGTTAATGCCGGTGTTGAAGTCGGTGAGCACCACGTCGGTTGCCGTGCCGATCGTGTCCTCCAGCACCGTGTAAACCGGCTGGATGGACTTGCGGTCGATGAACTGGATCAGGCCACGCAGCTTGCGCCGCAGCGTTTCGATCATCGGCAGCGTGATGCCCTGCCAGTAATCCTCGGTCTGAACGTCGTGGATCAGCGCGATCTCCAGCTTCACCGCCGGGATCGTGTCCTTCTTTTCGAGGTCGGCGGCGAGTTCGATGATCTTGTCGCGCTGTGTGACGAAATCGGTCGTGGACTGGATCAGCGCCAGCTGCATATTCAAGCAGATCAGGTCGAATAACTTAGCTGTGATGTGCTCCGGCATACGCGCGCTCGGCAGGCCGGCAACGTGGTCACGCAGGTTGGTCAGTGCTTCGCAGTCGAGTTGTACCCAGCTCTGCTCATCCTGGAAGCGAGTGACGTAATCCAACTCGGTTCGCACGATGAAGTTGTTGAGGCTCATCGCCGCCACCTCGGCGTGCAGCAGGCTAATGATTTCACCACGCAAGGTCGCAATCTCGGCATATCCGGTCGGTACATTGCCGGCCTCGTCCTGCAGACCGTCAGCCGGCAGCAGCGCCGCCAAGAGTTCCAACCGCCGTTTGAATAGGCGCTTCTGCAAGGGCTCGGTAACACTGGTCACCGCCCCTTTCGGGTTCTCATTGAAGTATTCGAAGTTCGCACAGAAATCGAAGATGAAGAATTCGGTCTTATTCTGTCCTGGCGCCAAGAGATCGGGGCACAGTCGGGTGCCGCGGCCGATCATCTGCAAGAACTTCACCTTCGAGCGCACCGCCTTGAAGAACACAAGGTTTAGCACCTCAGGCACATCGATGCCGGTGTCCAGCATGTCCACCGAGATCGCGATCTGCGGCAGCTTGCTCTTGATACTAAAGTCGTCGATCAGGCTCTGTGCATAGTTGATCTTGTGCGTGATCACGCGCGCGAACTGCCCCTTTAGATGCTTGTAGTTTTTGTCGAAGCGGGCTGCGATGAACTCCGCATGCTTTTGGTTCACCGCGAAGACGATAGTCTTGCCGAGCAAGTCGCCACCATCCACCGTCAACCCATGCTGCATCAGGTGTTTCAGCATCAGGTCAACGGTGCTCTCGTTGAATAATTGCTTGTTGATCTCGGAGGCATGCACCTCGTCCGGTGGGTCATCCTCATCGCGGTCGCCCCAGTCCAGCGAATCCCAGTGCTCCTTTTCCTCGGCGCTCAGCTCGTTGTACTTGATGCCCTCCCGAACGAATCGCACCGGCACCGAATGCGCTTTGGGCGGCACCAGATAGCCATCCGCGACTGCTTCGTCGAGTCCATAGGCATCGGTTGGCACGCCAGGTTCGAGGTGAAACAAGCGGTAAGTATCGTGATGCACCTCGTCCCGCGGTGTCGCGGTCAGGCCGACGAGATAGCTGTCGAAGTAGCGGAAGATCGCGCCGTACTTCTGGTACACGCTGCGATGCGCTTCGTCGATGATGATCAGGTCAAAGTGGCCAACACCGTACTTGCGCCGCTCGCCCTCCATCTCCTCGATCAGCCCCATCATTGTCGGATACGTCGAAAGGTACACGCGCCCCTGGCCCTGCTTGTCGGTGACTAGATTCACCGGGCTGGACTCCGGCAGATGCGCTTTGAACGCATTGGCCGCCTGCTTCACCAGCGCCACGCGGTCAGCGAGGAATAGCACCCGCTTAATCCAATTCGCCCGCATCAGCAGTTCCACTAAGGCAATCGATACGCGGGTCTTGCCGGTGCCGGTTGCCATCGTCAGCAGGCCAGCGCGTTTGCCGATGCTCAGGCTTTCGCACATCGCGCGGATCGCCCGCTGCTGGTAGCTGCGCTCAACCGTCGCGGGATTGATCGGCAGCTGGCGTAGGTCCGTCTGTAGGCTGCGACGCTGGACGCACAGCGCTAGTTCTTCGCGGTTGTAAAAGCCCTGTACTTCGCGCGGGCCAGCGCGAGAATCATCCCACAGATAGGTATGATGGCCGTTGCTGTAGAAGATCACTGGGCGCTGGCCCGTCATCTGTTCCAGGCAGTCGGCGTACAGCTTGGCTTGCTGCTGACCGGCGAGGTCGTCTTTCATCGTGCGCTTGGCCTCGACCACCGCCAGCGGCTTGCCGTTCACGCCCATCAGCACATAGTCGGCGGAGCCTGCGCCGCTCTCATTGCGCATTCCGGTTACCGGCATTTCGATAACAGCGTTCTTGCCGATCTCCCAGCCCGCTTCACGCAGCAGCACATCGATAAAGAATGTCCGAGTATCGGCCTCGTTGTAATCGTGCACATCCGGCGCGGCAACGTTCCTGGCCTTCGCCTTCGCCAGTTCCGCACGGACCGCAACCAGCTCGGCATCGACCTTGGCCAGCATCGCCTCGCGCTCGGCGAGCGTGGCAGCCGCTTCGGCAATTTTCGCTTCGCTGTCTTCCAACGCCTTGTGCTGCGCCGCAATCTCCCTGTGAAACTGCGTTTCCTGCTGCGCCAGCTCCTTGCGTGTTAGTTCGACTGCCTCATCGGCGCGCACCAGCTTCGGGATGCGCCGCTCATCGAACGTTGCTTCAATCGATTTCGGATCGCTGGCCCGCGTATAAGTGCGCGCCAGCCAGAACAGGACGTGGAACAGCTCGCGCACCAGCTTTTGCGCGTCACCGGGGCCGATGAACTGGTTCGAGTGCACAGCCTGGTTGCCGAGTTTCTGAATCAACCGCGCCTTCTGCAGAATCGCCGGCGGCAGCAGCTTTTCGATGTCGATGTTGACGAGCAACGCGTTGAGGCTGCGGTCATACGGCATTCGCAGGTCGCGGTCATTGGTATACAGCCAGTGAACGGCTTGCTCCAGCGCAAAGCGCGTACGCATGCAGCAGGCCCGCGCATCGGAATGAATCAGTTGCTCCGCGCCGCGGGCAGGGTCTAGCAGTGGCTTGAATTCGGGGTATAGGAACTGGAAGTTGCTCATGCCAGAGAGGTTACCGGATCACCACGACGATATGCGTATGCACATCACAGCACATCGGCAAACTACGCAAGCGCGCCACAGTCACCACCAGCCCCTGTGCTGCGAGTGTGTCGAGATATTCGACCGTTGATTTCGGCGGGCTCCGCAGTGAGCGGCGATGATCGCGTGCCGCGGACACGATTCTGCCTTCGTGCAGATCGAACTGCTGGGTGATGAACGCGTCCGGATGTACTGATTCCACGCCGAATGGCGATAACTGCGCCGACGGAAAGTCCTTTAGGTTGAAGGTCACGATTAGCTGTGCGCCTGCCCGGATTGCCGCGGCCAGCACATGGCGGTCATCTGGATCGGGCAGCGTCAGAGCGTTAATCAGGGGCTCGTGACCGGTGACAAGGGCGTCCGGAACGGCGCTGTTCATCAATTCCACGGTCCGCTGCAGCTTGTCAGCCAGTTCGGGCCGCCTCGCGAGCACGTTTCGAGTCCATTCGTGGTGAATCTCGCCGGACCACCGTGCCGCAAATAACCCCGTGAGCGCCAGCCGCAACAGCAGGTCCCGCAGCGGCGCGGGATACAGCACGCAAGCGTCGTAGATGACGACAAACCGCATCAGTACCCCATGCCGAGCGCTTGCGCCTGATCGGTTAGCGCCTGCAGTGCCGCCTTGGATTGTTCATCGCGACGATGCTTGTAAGCCATCAGATCAGCTAGGCTGATTCGACGATGAGTTCCAACCCGTGTGAACAATAACTGGCCCTCTTCCAGCAGTTTCACCAAATGCGGCCGTGAGACGTTCAGCAGATTCGCCGCTTCCTGCGTCGTCAGCTCGGCGTGGACCGGCAGAATGGTTACGGCGTTGCCTTGGGCCATTTCTGCCAGCAGATTGCGCAGCAGTTCGAGCGCCTGACGCGGCAGAATCAGGTCGGTGCCGTCCATGCGGACATGCGCGCGATCCTGCTCGGGGTGATCGTGCAGCAGGCGCGTGAGCGCGGCGGAACTCTCAAGGGCCAGATGCACCGACTGCGGATCCGGCAAGGAGCTGATCGAAGACGGATTAGACATAACACGATGTCTCCGGAAAGAAGGCTGATAACCCCGCTATCTTGATCGCAGTCGCCCGTAATCGCAATAAACGAAAACAGGTGCTCTTCGTTGGGCTAGCCAAGCTGTTTCGTCACCAGCCCGTCGCCGTGCTGCTCAAGCCGCCGCGTCCAGCCGCTCCCGCACACCGTGGATCGACGCCTGCACGCGGCGCGTGAAGTCAGAATGCTCGCGGTAGGTCATCACCAGCCGGTCGATCGCCCGCGTCATTGCCACGTACAGCAGCCGCGCTTCGTCGGCCTCCGGCTCGCCTTTTTTTGGCATCTCGCCGAGGCCAGGAATCAGCACCATGCCGAATTCCAGGCCTTTGCTGGAATGCATGCTGACGATCTTCACGCTGTCGGTTGCGTCATACAGGCCGGTCTTGCCGGTGGCAGACGCGGCAGACGCGGTTGCAATACCTGCGTTCTTCAGCGCCTGCTCGGCACGCCGGGCTTGGTCCACGCTGCGGTAGATCACCGCGATGTCGCTCAGCGCGCGGCCCTGGCCGTGCTCGTCGGCGATGCGCGAGACAATGCAATCCCACTCCTGCCAATCCGCCTCGCAGCGAATCAGCTCAGGGTAGGCGCCACGGCGGCCGGCGCTTTCCGGCGCGATGATCGGCACACCGTCCTCGCTGGCGCCGCGCTCGGTCAGCAGCTCTACGGCAAACGCGCGGGCGACTGACAGCACCTCCAGCGTGTTGCGATAGTTGAGCCGCAGAATCGTCGTCCGGCCCTGCGCCTTAATGCCGACGCTGGAAAAGCTGAAGTCGATGCCGATCTTGCCGCGGTAGATCGCCTGCGCATCGTCGTACAGCACGAGCAGTGCATTGGTTTCTGGGTCCACCATCTGCACCACCAGCTTGAACCACGCTGGCTGAAAGTCGTGGCCTTCGTCGATCATCACCGCCGCGTACTGGCCGCGCGGAATCTGGCCGCGATCAACGCCCGCGATGGTCCGCTCCACCAGTTCATCAAAGAACCGCGGGCTGCCCTGCGGCGGCAGCGGCACCTGATAGGCCATCAGCATCTCCCGGCACCAGGCGTGGAAGTTGCGCACCGCCACCTTGTCGCCCAGCCCACGCGCGTCCATCACCTGCCGCAACCGGCTGGCCAGCGTCTTGTTGTAGCAAAGCACCAGCACCGGCTTGCCGGCATTGCTCGCCATCTGTGCGCAGCGGTAGCCGAGGATCATGGTCTTACCGGTGCCGGCTGCGCCGTGAATTACGCGATGGCCCTCGCCCAGCGAGCGGGCCAGCAACTCCTGCTGCAAGTCCATCACCCGCACTAGGCTCGGCAATGTGTTGGCTTCGTCGGCGAACAGGCCGAACTGCCCCGGCGTGGCGCTAACCCGTACTTCGGGGTACAGGTGGTAACGCACGCGGTCGAGCTGCGGCAGCGTCAGCTTGCACGGAAAAACATGCTGGAACATGTCCCACAGCCGTTGCTGGAAAGTTTCGGCGTCAACGCCTTCAGTCATCTCGTCTTGGAAAATCACCCGCTGCGGGTCCAGCACCTCGGAAAGATTGCTGTCTTCCAGGTACTGCCTGCGCGTGATGCGCGTCATCACCACACCCCAGCCATACGGCATGAGTAGATTGCCGGCGTGCGGCGCGCCGGCTGCCTGTTTCAGCGCCGGGTCTTTCTGCAATGCGTTAGCGACCTCAAGCGCGTAGACCCGCGCCTGCGTCATCGGGTTGCTGACTTTCTTCAAGGTGCCGGAGTCGTAGATCTGCGCTACGCCGCGGTCCATCGAATGGATGGTGTCGAGCTTCCAGTCCTTGACCTCCAGCACCAAAAAGCCGCGCTGCGGATGCAGCACCACGAAATCCGGCTGCAAGGCCTTCGGCCCCACCGGCACATTGGCCCAGCATAGGTAATCGTCTTCCAGCTTCTGGTCCAGACGCTCGGCCAAGCGACGCTCGCCTGGCGTATCGAAGCGGCAGGTGCTGCGGCTGGGGAAGAATTGGGCCATAACGTGCGTTGGTAGCGGCGAAGTACGAACGACTAAGCACCAAACACTTGAGATTGTAGGGTGGCGAATAGAGCTTCAATGCGCTGGGATGATTTCTGGCCTTTATCGATTTGGCCTGATGCGCGCTCTGCAACATGCGCAAATTCCTTCTGTTTATCAATCGGAGGAAGCGCTACGACAATCTTCTCGATCTCGGCTTTTGTGATTGCCTGCCTAGTGGCACCGCTCTCTGCTGTTCTCAGTAATTTGGCCTTCATTGGCGGACTCATAAGCGCGTATTCGAGGTATGTTGGCGAAATAAGAGATCCGCATCGAATGATTGCAACATGCTGATTCACGCGCGCCGGCAGCACCGCTATGGGCGCGCGACAAACACGTGCTACAGACGCGCCCGTGATATTCAGAAGCACGTCGTCAAACTCAACAACGACGTTTCTTAACTTTTGCGCTTGTTCCTTGTCGATGTGTGCAATCTTCGCCCAACGAAATTTACCGTCGTGGACATTCATGCTTCGGATAAGCGCGATCCCTTCTTTCTTATAGCTCTCATCACCGCCAGTCGGTGTAGCGCCGCTTCCAATCTTTGTTGTGACGTCACTCAATGCAACCGTGGGCCAATTCTTCGGATTCGTCACCGGGTCGCCGAACATGTCGAGGAACATGGACTGCAGAAGCTGATCGAGCTTGGCGATGGCTGCACGGCGCTTGGCGCGCAGCGCGTCGGCCTTGTCCAGAATCGCCGCGATGCGGCGTTGTTCGGGGAGGGGTGGGAGTGGGACCTTTACCGTCTTTACGAGATCGCAGTTCAGATTCTTCACCACCGCACCCGCAGCGAGCTTGGCAAATTTTTTGTAAACGACCTCGCTGCCAAGCAGGTGGTAGAAGAAATCCTGATCAACTACTGATTTGTCGCTGCTCAGCACAAGCCAACCGTCGTGAATGCACCCGGTGGTTTGCAAGATGTAGGGCCTTCCGAAACTCATCGAGTTCGTTAGAAGAAAATCTCCCGGATACACCATCCGGGACTTGGCGACCCCAGCAGGCCGAATTTTCTTTTCCGTCTTGGTGATGAACTTTGAGCTGTTCGACGCGTCTCGGATCGAAACCCAGTTCACGCCATCGGCATCGTCGGTGATGTAGTTGTCGATAGGACGCGGCGACCCACCGCGCGCGATCTGAAAAATATCGCCTAGTGGGACGGTCGGCCAACTCACGACAGCATCCCCTCCAACTCCTCCATCCCCTTCAATATCTCCGCCTCGAGCGCCTTCAGCTCCGCCAGAATCTTCTTCGGCGATTCGTGCTTCACTTCGGCATAAACGATTTGCTTGTAGCGGTTAATTGAGAGGTCGTAGTCATTCCCGACGATTTCGGCCTTCGGCACCAGAAAGCTCTGCTCGGTGCGCGTGCGGTGGGCTTCACTGCTGCGCGTGACGCGGTAGGTGGCGCTTTGTTCGGCGATGCCGGCAGCGGGTTGCGTGCTCGCGCGCGCCGCGGCTTTCCCAGCGGGAGCGGGAAGGTGCAGGGACTGCCACCGCGCCAGAATATCCGGCAGGTTGTTGGCTTCGTGCTTTGTGGCATCCAGCGGCGTGCGTTTATCGTCCAGCGAATAGCCATCGGCCTGCATGTCGTAGAACCAGACGTTGTCGGTGCCGCCGGAGTCGGTGCGGGTGAACAGCAGAATCGCGGTCGAGACGCCGGCATACGGCTTGAAAACGCCGGAGGGCATTGAGACGATGCCATCCAGCTTGTGGTCCTCAACGATGGCTCTGCGCAGGGCCTTGTGCGCGTTGCTGGAGCCAAACAGCACGCCGTCCGGCACGATGACGGCGGCGCGGCCGCCGGGCTTGAGCAGGCGCAGGAACAGGGCCAGGAACAGCAGTTCGGTTTTCTTGGTCTTGACCATCGCCTGCAGGTCTTTGGCGGTGCTCTCGTAGTCCAGGCTGCCGGCAAAAGGCGGATTGGCGAGGATGAGGCTGAACTGGCCTTCCACCCCGGAGTGGCCTTGACTCAGCGAGTCGCGGTTTTCAATCGCCGGATTTTCCACGCCGTGCAGCAGCATATTCATGCTGCCGACGCGGAGCATGATGTTGTCGAAGTCAAAGCCGTGAAAGGTGGCGCTATTGAAGTGCTCGGCTGATGCCTTGCTCGCATACACCGCCTGCTGGTGATGCTGGAGCAGGTATTCGCTGGCGGCGACGAGGAAGCCGGCGGTGCCGCAGGCGGGGTCGCAGATCGTATCCGTGGGTTTCGGCGCCATCATCTCGACCATCAGCTTGATGATGTGGCGCGGCGTGCGGAACTGGCCATTCTGTCCGGCGCTGGCGATTTTGCCGAGCATGTATTCGTACAAATCGCCCTTGGTATCCCGGTTTTCCATCGGGATCGCGTCCAGCATATCCACGACTTTGGTCAGCAGTGCCGGGGTTGGGATCGTGAAGCGGGCGTCCTTCATATGCGTGGCGTAGGTGCTACCAATGCCGAGCCCCTTGATGAACGGGAAAACCTCATCGGCAACCACGGCGTACATCGCCTTTGGATCGCCGAGTTGCCGGAACACCGACCAGCGCAGCGCGTTCTGGCTCGGTTTGAACACCGGCTTCTCAATCGGCCTCTTGAGGCGGTTGGCCTTCTTTTCCTCGACGGTGTGCAGCTCGTCCAAGCGCTTGATGAATAGCAGGTAGGTCATCTGTTCGATGACCTCCATCGGGTTGCTGATGCCGCCGCTCCAGAAGGCGTCCCAGATCCGATCGATCTGCCCCTTGATTTCGCCCGTGATCATCGTCCGCTGTTGGTCTAAGTTGTTATAAAACGTAATGATGCCTGCTGACGCACGACCGTGCAGGGTATGGGACACAGGTCATCTCGAATCGCCCGCCTTTGATAGGGCACGTAGTTTGCTGGCAGAAACCTGTGCCGCCGGTGGTTTGGCCTTGAGCAGGCGCCCGAGCAGGTAACGATGAACCGTTTGCGTTCAACGGTGGTACCATTTCGGAACACCGATTAATGTAATGGGTGACCGTAGTTTTAGGTGCGTTGCTGGTGGGAATCCTATATCGCAATGATTTGTAAGCATCTTCTATGAAAACGCGCTTCGTATTAAAAGGTGGGCGTTTGGCTTTCGCCGCTGGCGCATCGGCTTATTTAGCGGGTGCAAGCCAAGCTTTTAATATGTTCCCGGATCCGGGCCGGGTACGGCAGGTGCTACGTACTTCACAGGAATCCGATGCGGTATCGCTCCAACGCGATGCCATTGCGCTGCAAAATGACGCGAAGCGAGCGATTAAAAAAGACTTTACCCGCTAAGGCCTGTTATTGAGTCGGCATCAAGACATTGAACCGTACGTGCGCCATTGAAGCCTATTGCGTCCTGGCGAACGTGGTGGATGAGCCGACTCAATAACCAAAATACATTGATTTTGTTATTGATCCGGCCGCCGCAACATGCGCCCGAACCGATTCTTGCCGAAGCGATCAGCCTGTCAGCCGATCAATGTCAAACAGCCGGATCAATAACGCTGATGCAGCCGCTGCGACGGCAGCCGTGAACCGCCAGTGCAACGAGGACGGCGCAGGCAATGCTGGTTCCCTTGCGCGACGACCGATACCGCAATGGCGGCTCGCGGTTCACCAGGCGGATTTTTGACTTATAACGTAGTGATCGCATGACTGTTAACAGGCCCCAGATGCCGAACGACGACGCGCCGCAGACCCCCGTCGATAAAGTTGTTGCTGAGGTTGCCCGCACAACGCACGATCTGCCCCCCGAGCGGCAGGAAGAAATCGCAAACACGATGCGTATGGCGTTGCTGGAAACGCGGTTTTCTGGCCCATTACCGCCGCCAGATATGCTGGCGAAATATCAAGAAATCATTGCAAACGGCGCCGAGCGGATCATGGCGTCTACTGAGCGCGAACAAGCGCATCGGCATTACGTGGATAAAGCGTTGGTCGATGCCGAAATTGCCACGGCAAGCCGCGGCCAAATCATGGCTTTCATATTGGCCTTGGTGTGCATCGCCGTTGCGCTGGTGCTCGGTTTGTATAGCCACGATGTGCTTGCTGGCGTGATCGGCGGCGGAACACTGGTGTCGGTTGTCACCATTTTTATCGTCGGCCGCAAAAACAAAAACGGCAAGCCGAAAGACGATACGGAAAGCCAATAGGCTCACCTGAGCCGCGCCCATTCCGGGCGCTACTGGCGCATCATCCGCAGCCGCTGTACATCGATTGAATCCGGCTTGATGAAGCCTCCACGCGTGGGCATTCGCGCGGCTTAGCGCTCTCCAAAGCCATCGGTATCCGCGTCGGGGAGACGCGCAGGCGCCGGTCCTGCGCAACCCGCCTCCGGCGAGAAATGCGCTGCCACTTGATCAAACCCGTTCAGCGGCATTACTAATCCCGCCGGGTATCGCAGCCGCAGCGTGTGGCTGGATCGCTACTGGAGGAATCGGAAACCGAAGGCGCAAAGCCCGGCCGGCGGCGGCTGAGGCGCCGCGTGCTCACCGAGCCAGCGTATCGCCTGGAAGCGCAGCAGTTTGCGCAAAACACAATGGCGCAGTATCGAGCGTTATTGCCAGCCGGCACGGCGGTACCGGCGTGGGATGCTGCAGCCGAGCAGCGGCTGGCGGATGGTTTGATCGCGGCGGTGTTGGGCGCCAACCGCTGGTTGGTGAGCGTTGATCACACCCAGCGTTTGCAGGCCACGCCGGTGCCAAGACACGCGGCGATCATCGACCCGAAGAACGCCGAAAACATGGTGATGATCATGAATGAGTACGTGCCGGTGGCGCTGCTGCCGTAGCCGGTGCAGATCGGCGGGGCGCGCTTGGCGCGGCTTGCCCGGCAAGCCGGCACGCTAGAACCTACCGCACCGAAGGTGGCAAGTCGGTAGCGGCAAGAATTGTTGATTGATATTCGGCCGAATACGATGTTGCTGGTGACCTGTAACAATTAAGGTTGCCGATTTTTACCTGAGTTCGACATGGCCGAGCACCTGGGCGACGCGCAGGCGGTTGCCGAGTATCTGACCATTGTGACGGAAGAGAACGACCCTTCCGCGCTGGCGCACGCGCTTGATACGGTGGCACGTGCGCGGAATGGGCGTCATCAGGAAGCTGGCTAGTTGGCGTGCAGTCTCGGTTTGATGCCGTAGCAGCCTGTGGACGCCCGCACTCGGCAGCCTGCGTTCCGGAGATAGTTTGCTCGCGCCGCCGCCAGTGCTAGGCAGCCCTAAGTATTGAATAAAACTCTTTTTTGCTTACACCGAGTTGCTTGAGCATGTAGCCCAGGAGCTTGTCGGTAAATGGCGCGTGGTGGGCATCTACCGTTACGAGCCGCCTTTGCCCGTTGTAAATACCATCCCAGTTTTCATGACTGGTGCCACTTTGCGGTCTTGGCTTGAATCCCAGTTTTACCAATACCTTTTTGAAATCCTTGGCGGTTACGGGAGGGTGCTGCCCACTCACACCAAGGCCAACGGCGGGGATTCTTCGGTGAACGCTTGGTCACCTTTATCTGCGCGCCGGTTGCCGCCGATATAGTTGAAGAACTTGATTCGGTACCAGTTAAAATACGCCCACAGCGGTGCGCGTCGACGTAATAGCGCGGAACGAAACTCTGGCGTCTCAGTAAGCGCAGTTTTTACGTAGTCTTTGATCTGCGCTTCGAGTTTCTGTTTGGCTTCAGCTAAGGAGTCGGCTTGCGCCGCGAGGCCAAATTCGAGCGACATTGCAACGTATTGCGAACCTTCTTTGGACGCAATGCAGCGAATGACTGAAGGTGAGTGCGAATGCGCAGGCACTTTTATAACTCCTTAATTCCTAAAATTTTAGGATTCAGCTCCGGATAAACGCTTCATCCGCAACCCAAAGCGGCGCTTCATCAAAGCTATCTTTTGTATTTTAATGATACAACGGAATAGTACAACGGACATCTGGCGTCGAAGGTTGCAGCGTAATTACAGGCGGCAGATAGCGCGGCATAAGCCGCGAATCTGGGGCTTGGCTCCGATTAATGCGCAAAAATCAGCGTGCCGATCTGAAATTGGGCTAGATACCGGTTAGCTGCTCATTCCTCGCGGCGCTACCTCATCTTCCGCAGCGCGCGTACGTCGATCGAATCCGGCTTGATGAAGTCTTCCCAGGCGGGCATTTGGTCGGCGTAGCGTTCATCGCTGGCGAGCATGGTGTGGAGGATGCGCATGGCGTCCATCATTTGGTTGATGCGTTCTTCGCAAGCTTCGTTGCGGTAGTAAAGGCGGTAGGCGAGCCAGCCGACCATCATCAGCACTAGCAGCATGAAGATGAGCGTGGATGCCGGGCTTGAGACGACGGTGGAGGCGACATCGACCCAGCCTTTTACTTGTTCGGCGGTGATCATCACGGCGGCGGCGCCGGCGCCGGCGGCAACGGTTCCGGCGATGTTTTTCGGGTTCATGGGCGTTCCTTGCGGGTTGGGTTCTCGGGTTCAGGTTCGGCGAGCGCGGCGGCGCGGCATTTGCGGTATTGGCCAGCTACATCAACGAGCTTGGCGGTTGTGGCGCCGAAGCTGGGATCAGTGAGCGGCGTCAGGGCTGGGCAGTTAGCGATCACCAACGGGGTTGGGCTCGGTGCCGACGAGCGCGGCGTTGATTGTGCGCAGCACGTCAGGAGCGTGCAGGCACTCGCGATAAACAGGCTTTTCACGGATTTCGGTTTCCAATTGCTGGCGAATGGTGACGTGCTTGATTTCGATTCCGGCGATCTGCGCGGCCACTGCGCGTTGGGTTTGCTCGGCTGCAGCAGTGACGATGCGCTGTTCGCGATCCTGCGCGCCGCGCTCGAGGGCGGCGCCATCGGTGCGGCCGAACCAATACGCGCCGCCGCTGCAGGCGAGCAGCACGGCGGCGGCAGCGGGTATGGCCCAGAGCGGTAGTGGGATCACAGATCCTCCGCGCCGTAGCGGAGATCGTTCGCGGCGCGGCCGGCCCAGCCGTCACCAAACTTTGGCCATGTGGGTAGGTGTCGCCAGAAGTCCAGCCGCTCGGTGATCAAGCGCATGACCACGTTGGCGGTGTTGCGGGCGCGAATGGCGGCGAGCGTCACTGGGCCGATGTCGCCGTAGCACCGCCCAAACTCAATCTTCTACGGATCGAGGAGGAACTGAGCGCGGCGCACCTGCATCTCTCCTTGGCATATATTGAAAACCTGCCCTGGATCGATGTCGTGAAACGCTACGACCGGCCGCACACGCTGTTTTACTGCGATCCGCCGTACTGGCAGACTGCAGGCTATGGCGTCGAGTTTGGCTTCGAGCATTACGAAAATATGGCCCAGTACATGCGCGAGATCGACGGGACGATGATCGTGTCGATCAACGATCACCCGGATATTCGGAAGGTATTTGCTGAATTTCCGATGACGACAGTAGCGATCAACTACACCGTCGGTGGAGGGCAGAACGCGCAATCGGCCAAAGAGCTGATCATCGGTAACCGGAGTGAAGGTTGGCCAGCAGCTAAATCAATGACCGAAACCATCGGCTTAAACCTGGATTTTTGACAGTCCTAAAAAGCTCATTTAAATCCCAATAATTGGTGGGACAAATCAAACGTAAAAATAGGCCAAATCAAACTGCGCGCTACAATCACACTGCAGAAATTGTCAGTCCAACACGCTGACGATATTGGACAGATACTGGACAATGCGAAATTGTCTTGGGTAAGTCGTTGATTATTGGTGCGAGAAGAGGAATCGAATCGAGATATTTTGCGCAGTTAATACAGTAGGTTGAAATTATCGATGTTCGTCAGTACCGCCATAAATACCGTCAGGCTGCGGCATTGCCCGTTGAATCTGTCGGAGACGCAGACACTTTTGGCGCCTCTGATCTTTCGTCCAACGCCGCCGAGTAAGCCGAGCTTGGGCGTAGCGTCTTGCTACTTCGGCCGCATTCCCGGCCCTATTCGGCCAAGTCTTGCGTTACTGCCGCGTACTTCTGCGCAAAGTTGATCAGATCGCCGCCGCATGCCTGCAAGGCTTCCTCAACGGCTACCCAATCGAGCCGGCGCTGACCGCGCTCATAGTCGCTGACGTAGCTTTGAGCACGCCCCAATTTTGCCGCCAAGTCGGCTTGCGTAAGGCCCGCATCGCATCGAACCTGCTTCAATAATTCCCGGAATTTCTCGCGCTTGGCGCTGTAGAGCCGCTTTGTCATGCAGCGACCCTAATATCTGCTTTACAGTTATCTAAAAGTCAGATAATTTTCTGCAATACGGACATAACGACACGACATGCATATTTACGACGTAACCGGGGCAACACTATTTGAGGGATTCGGAGGCCATACCAGCATTTGGGACGGAATTAAGGAACCGGCGGAACCTATATCGAATCCTGAACGAAGAATGCGTCTTAGTTTTCAAGTAAAGCTATCTAAGCGTTGTAGACAAACAAGGCTTACAGAAGGTACTTATCTGAATGAGCTGGAGGGGTCTATCACAATTTACTCCCCAACTGATAGTCCAGACGATCTAAGTATGGGAATAGGCGTGATGTCCTATAGGGATGGCGAATATAGCCCGGAAGGGTACGCTATAAAGGTTCTGCTGCCATATGACCAATTTAGGGATCTTTTAACTGCCGCTCAATTAGGTAATGTTCCTTCTGAAATTACTGTGCATGAAAGAGGCATGAAGTTATTAGATAGTGAAGAGAGGGAATGGGACAATAAATCATCGCCTCGTTTATACGTCGCTTCTATAGATTTTTCTGTGCCTTTGGCGGGATATGGAAAACAAATAATCCAACTAGAACGGAGCCTGCGCGCGACCACTTCACTACTTGAAAAAGCAGGTATAAGGCTTAAGAGGGCAGCAACTGGTTTAATTGTCATTTTGGTATTTGCTGTACTTTTGTTCAAGTATTCTCTTTGATTGCATTGCTAGGAAGTGACGGCTTATTTACGGCGCTCGGTAGTTGATTGGCTTCGACATGAAGCCGACGCACCCGATCCGTCGCTTTGGCCAACGCGACTCCAATATCCAAATCGCTGTTCGTGTTGACTGATGCTTCTTGCGGAATCAGTCTAGCCGCGACACGGAAGTAATCGGTCGGGTTGGCCTTCGCCCATTCGAGCAGCCAGGCTTCGCCGCCGCCTTTCTCGAAGACATTCAGCACCGCTTCCTTGAACGTTGTCGTTATTCGATTCGGCGTGCCCGCTTTTCGGCCGCTGCCGGGTGTTTTGTATCCGATTGCCATTTGAAATTTCCTCTAAGGGTCTATTTTACGCGGCTCGCAGGTGGTGGGCTGCTGGTATCAAGCCCTAAAAGATCATTCACGCCAAGTGCGCCAAGCTCTAAATGTTGGCGTGACTGAGGTTCGTTTGGCGCGACTGATAAGGACCAGATTGCCCCGCCGCCGAAACCGTCCCTGCGGAATTCGACGCCGATCCCCGTTGCGGCGCGTTGGACTGTCCGAAATTTATGACCGGCTTCGGCTGCCGCTGCTTCCACGTCCTTTTTTTGTTTTGGCCCAGCCGCGAGAAACGACGTGAGCCAGGAAGCGGCACGGACTGCGGCGCCTTGGCCGCCTTCGCGCTTGCCCTCGTGTGTGGCTTCGGCGTCCGCGAGCAATTCACGGGCATTGCCGTCCACCGGCTCACCCCACCGCACCCTTTGCGCGAACAGCCCGGCGTGTCCGGGTAGTTCGTATTGTTCAAGCTCATAGCCAAAGCCGCCTTTGTCCGGCCCGATATTCGACTTGGCACGCACCAATAGACGGCCGCCGCCCTGTTCGTCCGGCAGCTTTGCCGTGGCGAGCACGACGCGGGCGAGCGCCCCAAATGCCACCGACCCGGTGACACGCTCAACCACGTCCCGACCGGCAGTGCCCTTGCTGAAATGCGTGATGCCGACAATCGCACAACGAAGCCGCTGCCCCAGATCGACCAGCGGCTGTAAGTTACGGCGCGTTTCAGTGTTTTTATGCGAATCGCCCGTAACAACGGATACCACCGGGTCCACAATTAAAAGCGCTGGACGGAAATTCTGTTTCCGAATTTCCTCTTCCAGTAACGGCAAGTCGGTGGCCGGATCGAATGCGCGACTCGAAGCATCCGCTTCCCAAGTCGCAGAAATAATATGCACCCGAGACAGATCGGCGCCGCAGGCTTCCAGGCGCGGGCGCAAGGTATCGGCCGGATCATCTTCGCCAGACCAAATGAGCACGTCCCCTGCATCGGCGTGCGTGCCGTCGGGCCAGCGCCCGCCGGCCGATACGACCGCCGCGAGCGCAAGCATAAGCGAGGTTTTTCCGGTCCCCGGCGCGCCAGCGACGATGTGCAACTTCCCTCGCGCAAGCCAATCGCGCCAAAGCCAAGCCACTGGCTCCGGCGTGACATCGGCCGCACGGGTGAGCAGCACGCCCGTGGAGCCGTTGCTCGCATTCGTCTTTGCGGGTGCCGAGCGTGGATTTTTCCAGCCGGCGCGTTGCGACTCGGCGAATACCGCATTGTGCCCTGTGCTCGTCGGCCGGAGGCTGTCCCAAACGCGCGCCGCGTCCGCCGCGTCGAATTTCTCGCTGGTCTGGCTCCAACTCAACCAAAGCTCGCGCCCAGTGTCATCCAGTTCCCATAGTGCGTGCGCCACACGCACCCACAGCTGGCGATCATCGGCGCGCAGATGATTCAGCGCTGACCGGAGATCGGAAACGAGTTCATTCGTTATTTCGGTGGGGTCCAGGCGAGCAAGCGGGGTGGCGTGGTTCGCAGCAGTCGTAACGCTGGGCGAGGTTGGCGGAGATGTTGGGGTAAGCCCCGCGTCCAGCGCCAATTGCTCGAAGGCGGCTATGCCGGCCTGCGCTAGCTCGCGCGTCATTGTCGTGTGCAATTTCGCTTCGACTTGGGCCAGTTCGACGAAGTCGCCGACCCACTGGTACGGTTGCCGCGTATCGGGATGAATGCCATAGGCGACGAACTGTTGACCGTCTCCGAGAATTTCGAGCCGGTGTTGCTGACCCGCCGCGTCGGTGAACGCGCGGCTGGTCATCTTTTTCCAGCCCGGTTCGGATGCGCGGAAAACCAGCAGCGTTTTCGGCGCTTTTCCGGTTCTTTGGCAAGCGGTATCGACGTTGACCCGGAACCATTCGACCACCTTCGCAACCAGATCGGGATGGGTGGAGTCGATGTCCACCCCCGCGATGGGGTTGTCGCCCTGACCACAAAGTACACCCCAGCCGTGGCCGGAGAATCGGGGAATATCGGAAGCCGTCAGGCTCGAACGCTGCCATTCTGGAAGAGTCGGTCTTTTCGTCTGCGGGCGGATCGGAACAATTCGGTAGCCATTCTCCAGCAACGCATGCGCCTTGTCGGAAAAATCGGCGGTGGCGCTCATTGCCCGCCCCCGATGCGGCTTCCACGCACGGCGGGTGGTCCGAAATTTTCCTGGGCTGAGATTTCGGCGGCGGTACCGGGGTCTTGCGTCGGCGTCTCAGAATAGGGGGTGGTGGGGGTTGGCCGGTGTTTGGGTCCCTTTTTTGAGGGCGTTGGTCTGGTCAGGTCGGGATGCGCGTGCGCGGAGCCGCCTTCCGTCGATAGAACATCGCGCAAGTCGCCGACGCGCCATGTGGTGGTTCGCGGTCCGTGCTTAAAGGGCTTGGGCAACGTGCCGGCCTGTACTCGCCGCCAGACGGTGGAGGCTGAAATTCCGAAGAGGGCTTCTACAACGGGCTGCCGAACGTGGGCGGCTGCGGGCAAGGAATCGAAGTGACGCAGTGCGTCGGGAATACTGAAACTGGATTGCATGGTGTGACTCCGTATAGGTGGAGCCCACACAATTCCAGGCGAAACGGAACTGAGCCTAGCGAAGTTCCGTTTTTTGTTCGCTTGGTGAAAAAAATTTCGCCAGATACTTACGAATCTGACGAGTGCTTAAGTCGAAGCCCCCGCCCTCGAAGATTCGCGTCGTCAGTTCGCGGCGTGCTACTCCGGCATCGAGCAATCTTATTGCTTTGAGCCAGATTTTTAGTTCTGTGCAGCTGGTCTCATGCGATTTACTTGCCGCCGTTTTGCGTCCCCCTTTTTGAGCACGATTTCTCGCGGACCGCCCATAAGCGACATCGTCCCGCAGCGCGGCAAGCGTCTTCCAATGCTGTTGGGTCCGGCCCATGAGGAGCGCGCTCTGTGCCGCAAATAAGAGAACCAGCGGCGAGGTCTTATTTACCCGTCGAAAGAGCATCGCCAGCAGCGCGTAGGCTTGTGCATCATCCAGATCATCGACCGTTTTAGGCGGCGAAGGCGGCGGACCTAATCCCCGGCGACCATGCAAACGTATCGGCATCCATTGCACTATTGAAGGTTCGCCGCTGGCCCGCCATTGCTCGAATAGTTCGAGTGCGAACTGCGGGGCATCTGTTTCGGGAACGGCATTTAATGCAACCACCGCCAATACCATTCCGGCGTCCGCCGCGTCCCGATACCAAGACGGGGACATATTTACCTGGTTCTGAGTCATAACCGACCGTTACGCTGCTTTAATTGACACGACCTTGCTTTCCCCTCGACGCAGGCGATCAAGATAATCCGCCCAAGCCTGCATCATCTTCCGGCGTTCGGGCAGGTGTTCAGCGTAGTTGTAGGCCGCGCGGACCTTGTTGCGCTCGGCATGCGCAAGCTGGCGTTCGATAGCATCGCGGTGCCAGCCTTGTTCGTTCAGCAGCGTGGATGCCATGCTGCGGAAGCCGTGGCCGCTCATTTCCTCGCCGCTGTAGCCGAGCCGACGCAGTGCGGCGAGTACCGTGTTTTCGCTCATCGGGTCGATATGACGACGGGCACTGGGGAAGACGTAGCGGCCCGATCCGGTCAGCGGCTGCAGGTCGCGTAGAACGGTAACGGCTTGCTCGGACAACGGCACGATGTGCGCGGTGCGCATTTTCATCTTGGCGGCCGGAATGCGCCATTCCGATACGGCAAGGTCGAATTCGCACCATTCGGCGTGTCGGAGTTCGCCGGGGCGCACGAACACCAGCGGCGCCAGCTTGAGCGCGCAAGCGGTGACGAACGAACCCTGATAGCCGTCGATTGCTCGCAGTAGCGGGCCGATCTGTGCCGGGTCCGTGATGCTGGCGCGGTGGCGCGTCTTCGGGGTTGCCAGCGCCCCGCGCAGCGGCGCGGTCGGATCGTCGGACGCGCGGCCGGTAGCGACGGCGTAGCGAAACACGCGGCCGGCCTGTTGCTTGACGCGCTGCGCGGTTTCCAGCTTGCCCCGCGCCTCAATGCGGCGGAGCAACGCCAACATTTCGGGCGCCGTTATGGCGTTGATCGGTTTGGCGCCGATCCAGGGAAAGGTTAACGATTCAAACATCCATAGCGCCTTGGCGCGGGTCACGTCGGCGAGGTCTTGCTTTTCCAGCCATTCGCGGGCGATGGCTTCAAACGTATTCTTCACCGCCGCCTCGCGCGCGGTCTTTTGTTCCTGCTTGGCCGCACTGGGGTCCGTGCCATCGGCTAACTGCCGCCGGGCTGAATCCAGGCGCTCCCGAGCTTTAGCCAGGGTGATTTCAGGATAGGTGCCGAGCGCCAGCGTTTTACGCAATCCCTCGTGCCGGTAATCGAAGCGCCACAACTTGGAGCCGGTGGGTTTCACCAGCAGATAGAGCCCGCGTCCGTCGGCGAGTTTGAAGGGCTTTTCGGCCGGTTTTGCATTTTTCAGCTTGGCGTCGTTCAGTAGCACGTCGATACCGTCAGCACTGGGGATGTACCGTCAGTGATACCGTCAAATTTGGCGGTACGTCAAGCGATGGCTTGATACGTTGCGGGCATGAAAAAGGCCATAAATCCTGTTGGAATATGGCCTTATGAGATGTCGTGAGACCTTGAGAAACCGGTGGATGGTGCCGAGAAGAGGAATCGAACCTCCGACCTACTGATTACGAATCAGTTGCTCTACCGACTGAGCTATCTCGGCTGACCGGTCGCACATTATATAGGATTTACGCCGTTGTTCTAGCGATTTTGCGTGCGGTTGACCTAATTCGGCAATTTTAGTGCGTTTGCGGGCGCCGTGCTTCGATGGCGGTGTCGCCGTTGTCGCTGAAAACGCCGTCCACACCCAGCGCGAAGAACTGGCGGTATTCGTCTAGTGCGCGGCCGTAGAACGTTGGGTAGGCAGCGGCTGCGGCGTCGCCGACGCGTAATTCTGCCGGCAGGAAATTGTTTTCGTTACGGAATGTGTACGGATGCACGAGCAGGCCGGCGGCGTGGGCATCGCGCACGAGGGTGGTGGCGGCGAGGGAATTGCCGGCGGCATCGCGCGGCACGATGGCGGTTTTCGGTGGGCCGATGCCATCGGCATAGCGGGCGATTTCGGCGAGGCCAGCGGGCGTTGTGAGGTCGCCGTAGGTGCGGTTAATGCCGGCGATGACGAAATCAGCCGGGCGGGTATCGGCGGCGTCGATTAACTGGATGAGGTGGACGCGCGTTTTCTGCCGCAGCGCACGCAGATTGCTGACTTCAAAGGACTGGATGAAGACCGGCGCATTGCGGCGATCGAGCCCGTTGCGGCGTAGCGTGGCGAGCAGCGGTGCTTCGAGCGAAAGGCCGATGCTGTCGAAATAGCTGGGATGTTTGGTTTCTGGGTAAATGCCGATGCGGCGGCCGGTTTCTATGCTTTTGCGGCGGGCGAGGTCGATAACTTCCTGCAGCGTCGGGATTGCGTAAAGGCCGTTGTAGAGCGTATTGCGCTGGCGTAGCTCGGGCAGGCGTTCGACGGCGCGCAGGGTTTTCAGTTCGGCCAGCGTGAAGTCTTCGGTGAACCAGCCGGTGATGCTGACGCCGTCGATCTGCTTGGTCGCGCGGCGGTCGGCGAATTCGGGATGGTTGGCGACATCAGTCGTCGCGCTGATGTCGTTTTCGTGGCGGGCGACGAGTACGTGGTCGCGCGTCGAAACCAGATCTGGCTCGATGTAGTCGACGCCGAGTTCAATCGCGAGCGCATAGCTGGCCAGCGTGTGTTCCGGCCGGTAGCCGGCGCTGCCGCGGTGGCCGATGACGATGGGTTGCGCACGCTCGGTGTCTGCGGCTTCGGCGGCAGTTGCTGCGTGCGGCGCGAGGATTGCCGCAGTTAATGCCAGGGCGGCAAATTGGATTGCAATGCGCATGCGTTTCTTCTCCTTAAGAAATACGGATCGAGATCGCGGCGGCAAAATTATTGTCTATGCCCCGCGACTGAGCGCCAGACATCGATGTCGGCGACTGCGGGTACAGACTGAACGCAACAAATGAATGCGGCGTGACCGTTTTGTTAAAGCAAAAAAAAGCGGCAGTCGCGTAATGCCGGCTGCCGCTTTCAGTATGCCCGACTGCCGTTGACGACTAGGCCGTCAACGGCGCGCGCGGTGTCGCTTTACGCTGCAGCCATCTGCCGCAGCATGTAATGCAGCACGCCGCCGTTGGCGTAGTAATCCCATTCCTTCGGCGTGTTGATCCGCACCTTGGCTTTGAAGCTGACATTGCTGCCGTCGGCTTTCTTGGCGTTGACGCTGACTTCGGTGGCGCCGGCGACGAGGCCGTCGAAATCGAATACTTCAGTGCCATCAAGGCCGAGGCTGGCGGCGCTCTGACCGTCAACGAAGTTCAGCGGCAGCACGCCCATGCCGACGAGGTTGGCGCGGTGAATACGCTCGAAGCTCTCGGAAATAACGGCTTTGACGCCGAGCAGAATCGTGCCTTTCGCCGCCCAGTCGCGCGACGAACCCGTGCCGTATTCCTTGCCAGCGAGGACAACGAGCGGCGTGCCTTCGGCTTGGTACTTCATCGAGGCATCGTAGATCGCCTCGACCGGGCCGGCCATGCCATTTTTGTCGATGTACTTCGTCACGCCGCCTTCGACGCCCGGCGTCATCACGTTCTTGATGCGGGTATTGGCGAACGTGCCGCGCATCATGATTTCGTGATTGCCGCGGCGCGAGCCGAAGCTGTTGAAGTCAGCGCGCTGCACGCCGTGCTCCATCAGATACTTGCCGGCCGGGCCGTCTTTCTTGATGTCGCCAGCCGGCGAGATGTGGTCGGTGGTGATCGAATCGCCCAACAGCGCCAGCACGCGCGCGCCTTTGATCGTCGGGATGCCGGGCGGCGTTTTGGTGATGCCGACGAAGTACGGCGGGTTCTGCACGTAGGTGCTCTTGGCATCCCACGGATAGGTTTCCGACGTGGTGATTTTGATCGACTGCCAGCGTGCATCGCCCTTCAGGACATCGCCGTAGCTGGCTTTGAACAGATCGGCCGTGACCGCCTTGGCGACCAGCTCTTGGATTTCCTTGTTGGTCGGCCAGATGTCTTTCAGGAACACGTCTTTGCCGTCTTTATCCTTGCCGATCGGTTCCGACGTGAGGTCGAGATCGGTGCTGCCAGCGATTGCGTAGGCGACGACCAGCGGCGGGCTGGCGAGGTAGTTCATGCGCACGTCTTGGTGCACGCGGCCTTCGAAGTTGCGGTTTCCGGATAGCACGGCCGAAACGCTGAGCTTGTTGTCGACGATGGCTTTGCCGATCGGCTCGTTCAGCGGGCCCGAGTTGCCGATGCAGGTGGTGCAGCCGTAAGCAACGATGTTGAAGCCGAGGTATTCCAGATCTTCGATCAGGCCGGCTTTCGCCAGATACTCGGTTACCGCTTTCGAGCCGGGGGCGAGCGAGGTCTTAACCCAGGGCTGGGACTTCAAGCCCAACGCGCGCGCCTTGCGGGCGAGCAGGCCGGCGCCGATCAGCACGCTCGGGTTCGAGGTGTTGGTGCAAGACGTGATCGCCGCGATAACGACGGCGCCGTCTTTGAGTTGGTAGGTCTGGCCCATGTCGGTAACCGTGGCCGGGCCGGCTGACGGGCGCATTTTCTGCTCGGCTTCGAAGGCCTTGTTGTAGTTGGCTTTGACGTCGGTCAGCAGCACGCGGTCTTGCGGCCGTTTCGGGCCGGCAAGGCTCGGCTTGATCGTTGCCAGATCGAGGTGCAGCACGTCGGTGTATTCGGCTTCCGGCGCTTCTGGCGTCCACCACATGCCTTGCGCTTGGGCATAGGCTTTGACGACGGCGATCTGCTCGTCGCTACGGCCGGTCAGGCGCAGATAGTTCAGGGTTTCTTCGTCGATCGGGAAGATGCCGCAAGTGGCGCCGTATTCCGGGCCCATGTTGGCGATCGTGTTGCGGTCTGAAGCCGAGAGATTGGCCAAGCCCGGGCCGAAGAATTCGACAAACTTCTCGACCACGCCGCGCTTACGCAGCATTTCGGTGACGGTTAGCACGAGGTCGGTGGCGGTTGCGCCTTCGGCGAGCTTGCCGGTCACGCGGACGCCAATGACTTCCGGAATCAGCATCGACGATGGCTGGCCGAGCATCGCCGCTTCGGCTTCGATGCCGCCAACGCCCCAGCCGAGCACGCCGATGCCATTGACCATTGTCGTGTGGCTATCGGTGCCGAAGCAGCTGTCTGGGTAGAGCATGCCGTCGCCGTTTTCGAACACGACGCGGGCGAGGTATTCAATATTGACCTGGTGCACGATGCCGGTATCCGGCGGCACGGCCTTGAAGTTCTTCAGCGCTTCCTGGCCCCAACGCAGGAAGGTGTAGCGCTCTTCGTTACGCTGGAATTCAACTTTCGCGTTGAGATCGAGTGCTTCTTTGGTGCCGTAATGGTCGATCATCACCGAGTGATCGATGACCAGCTCAACCGGGCACAGCGGGTTTACTTTGGAAGCATTGCCGCCGAGCGTGGTGATCGCATCGCGCATCGCCGCGAGGTCGACGACGCAGGGCACGCCCGTGAAGTCTTGCAGAATCACGCGTGCCGGCGTGAAGTTGATGTCTTTTGCCGGGACTTTCTTCAGATCAGCCGTTGCCAGCGCTTTCACTTCTTCGGTCGTCGTGTTCACGCCGTCTTCATGGCGCAACAGATTTTCGAGCAGAATTTTGTAGGAATAGGGGAGCCGGGAAACCTTGAACTGCGATTCCAGCTTGGTCAGATCGAAGAAGGTGTAGTTTTTAGAGCCAACAGTCAGTGTTGACTTGGCCTTGAAGCTGTCCGACATGGCGATGCGTCTCCGATCAGAATAGCAGGGCACAGCGCCCCGCAAGGGCACAATAAATGGGTCAAAAAGTATACAGTAGGGAGATTTACTGCTCGGTGAATCTTACTTAGCACGATGTTGCAGGTAACGCCGAAACAACCAGAATACCGGTATAAAAGTTATTAAAAACATTGCGTTATGCTGTTCAGCGGCAGTTACCACAGTTTTTGCTAGCGGCTGCCGCCGGTAAAGGGCGAACTGAGAAAAGCTGGAAAATCTCTTATTGCGCTCGCTGGCCGCGAATTTCCCGCAGCCACGGTAGATCTGGTGCCGATGGCAGGCTTACGGGTTGACGTCGGTGTAGGTTAGGGAGAAAACTTACAGGGAAACGGCGTACGTGCGCGCTGCCGTTATGAGTTGCCCGAAACAAGAAATAGATCGAATCGGGCGATTGGCGCAGTGCCTGAAATGTAGGGCATAGTGCCACCGAAGTGGCGCTCCTACCGGGATTCGAACCCGGGTTTAAGCCTTGAGAGGGCTCCGTCCTAGGCCTCTAGACGATAGGAGCAATGCAATGCGTCGCGTATTATAGAGGACATTCGCGGTTTCGCATCGGCGAAAAACGGATTTCCGCGAAGTTGATAACAAAATTTAGGTACTACACCATCACCGAACCAAACCGTATCCCGCGCGAACAGCATCCGATTTCGCGCGCCAAAATTTCCCCTGGCGCCTTAAAGGTGCTTTACGCGCTGAAAGACGCCGGCTATGAGGCGTATATGGTCGGCGGTGGCGTCCGTGACCTACTCGCCGGCATCGAGCCCAAGGATTTCGATATCGCGACCAGCGCCCATCCGGATGAGATTAAGCGTCTGTTCCGCTCCTGCCGCTTAGTCGGCCGGCGGTTCATGATTGCGCACATCCGCTCCGGCGATGAAGTGCTGGAAGTCACGACGTTCCGCGGCGCGATCACCGACAACCACGAGCGCGACGAAACCGGCCGCATTTTGTCTGACAACGTCTACGGCACGTTGGAGGAAGACGCGTTCCGGCGCGATTTCACGATCAACGCGCTGTATTACGACATCCGTGATTTCTCGATTGTCGACTTCGCTGGCGGCATCGACGATCTCAACCGCAGTAGCCTGCGTTTGATCGGCGATCCGGAACTGCGTTACCGCGAAGATCCAGTGCGGATGCTGCGTGCAATCCGCATCGCCAATAAGCTCGGTTTCACGATTTCGCCGGAAACCGCCGAGCCGCTGCCGCGTTTAGCTGCCTTGCTGCGGGAAATTCCGCCGGCGCGGTTGTTCGACGAAATCCTGAAGCTGTTTTTGTCGCGCGACGCCGTTGCCAACTTCGACGGCCTGCGCGCCTACGGTTTGTTCGGCGAGTTATTCCCCGGCACCGAAGCGGCGGTCAGCGCCGCCAAGCGCGACTTGGAATTGGTGCGGATTGCACTGGCCAACACCGCTGCCCGCATCGCCCGTGAAGCCACCGTAACGCCAGCGTTTCTCTATGGCGCGTTGTTGTGGCCGCCGTATGCCGACCGGGTTTACGAACTCGAAGTCGAACAAGGCCATCCGGAAGCGGCGGCGCAGGTGCAGGCGGCCGAGGAAATCTTGGCGCAGCAGCAACGCCGCATCGCGATTCCGAAGCGCTTTTCGCTGCCGATGCGCGAAATTTGGACGTTGCAGCCGCGCTTCGAAGATCGTCGCCCGGGCCGCGCCAAGCGCCTGCTAACGCACCCCCGTTTCCGCGCCGCCTACGATTTCCTGTTGTTGCGCGCCGAGGCGGGTGAGCCCGGCTGCGCCGAGCTGGCCGACTGGTGGACAAAAGCGCAGACCGGGGTGTTTGCGGCGCTGCCAGCAGGCGAAGCCGCGCCGGCACCGAAAGGCAACGAGGGCGGTGCGGCACCTAAGAAACGCCGCCGCCGCGGCGGGCGTAACCGGCGCAATGGCAGCGATGCCGCAGGCGCGTGAAGCCTACATTGGTCTAGGGGCAAATCTCGGCGAGCCAGCGGCGCAAATCGAATATGCGCTGCAGCGCATCGCCGAGCTGCCGGGTGCGGCGCGGTTTAGGCGCTCCAGCTTGTATCGCAGTGATCCGGTAGGCCCGGGCGAGCAACCGGACTACTGCAACGCGGTTTGCAGCATCGAGACCCCAGTGGCGCCCGCAGCGTTGCTCGAAGCATTGCTGGCGATTGAGCGCGACGCTGGCCGCGTGCGTGATGGTGTGCGCTGGGGGCCGCGGCGGCTTGATCTTGATCTGCTGCACATCGTCGGCTTCGCCTCAGACCACGTCAGCCTGACGTTGCCGCATCCGCATCTGGCCGCGCGCAACTGGGTGCTCGTGCCGTTGACCGAGATTGCGCCGACGTTGGAAATCCCCGGCCTCGGCCCGGTTTCAGTGCTGGCAGAACGGCTTGGAAACGAGGGCCTGCGGCGCTGGTTTTAGCCGCGCAAAAGCCGGAAAACTGCGTGCTATATTCCGCAGCTTCGATCGCCACTGAGTCTCGCTCAGGTTATGACTGCGCCTAATGCTGCCCCGAGTTCAACTGTTCATGTGTCCGAGCTGCGCCGCATGCGTGCCGCCGGCGAGAAAATCGCGTGTTTAACCTGTTACGACGCCAGTTTTGCGCTGATTGAAGATCGCGCCGGCGTTGATTTAGTGCTCGTCGGCGATTCGCTCGGCATGGTCATACACGGCGGTACGACAACAACCGCCGTCACCGTCGCCGACGTTGCCTATCACTCGCGCGCGGTAGCGCCGCATTTGAAGCGCGCGTTCTTGGTCGCCGACTTGCCATTCCTATCGTTCGCCACACGCGAGCGGGCGCTCGACGCCTCGCAGCGGTTGATGCAAGAGGGCGGCGCGAAGATGGTGAAGCTCGAAGGCGGCCGCGAGCAGGCTGACATCGTCGAATATTTGTCGGTGCGTGGCGTGCCGGTTTGCGCCCACCTTGGCCTGCAGCCGCAGCTCATCCACAAAATGGGCGCATTCAAAGTGCAGGGCCGCGATAGCGGCGCGGCTGAAGCCATGCTGCACGACGCGCGCGTGCTTGAAGATGCCGGCGCTGACTTGCTGCTCGTCGAATGCGTGCCTTCGGAACTCGGTAAGCGCATTACCGACGCTGCTAACGTGCCGGTGATCGGCATCGGCGCTGGGCCGGATGTCTCGGGCCAAATTCTGGTGCTGCAAGATATTTTGAATATCTCGCCGATGGTCACGATTGGCCGCAAACCGCGTTTCGTGCAGAACTTCATGGCCGGTGCGGCGGATATCGAATCGGCGGTTCGCGCTTACGTGCAAGCCGTTAAAAGTGGCGCGTATCCGGCGCCCGAGCATTGCTTTAGCTGATGCGTACCGTTTCTACAGCAGAGGAGTTGCGCGGCCAAATTGCGGTCTGGCGCGCGGCGGGGCAGCGGATTGCGTTTGTGCCGACGATGGGCAATCTGCATCGCGCGCATTTAGCGTTGGTCGCGCGCGCGCGGCAGTTGGCGGATCGGGTGGTCGCCAGTGTGTTTGTGAATCCGCTGCAGTTTGGGCCGAACGAGGATTTTGGCCGTTATCCCCGCACGCTTGCCGCCGATACGGCGCAACTCGCCGCGATCGGTACCGATTTGTTGTTTACGCCGCCGGTTGAAGCGGTTTACGTCAACGGCTTCCCGCCGGCGACGACGATCACCGTTTCACCGCTGTCCGCGCAACTGGAAGGCGAATTCCGGCCGGGCTTTTTTACCGGCGTTGCCACCGTCGTCGCGATTCTGTTTGATCTCGTGCAGCCGGATGTGGCTTTGTTCGGCGAGAAGGATTGGCAGCAACTGCAGATCATCCGGCGGATGGTGGCCGATTTGCGCATGCCGATCGAAATCATCGGTCATCCGATTGAGCGTGATGTCGATGGCTTAGCGTTGTCATCTCGCAATCAGTATTTGGACGCGGACCAGCGGCAGTTGGCGCCGGCGATTTATCGCGCGTTAACTGCAGTCGCCGAGGGTCTGCGCGTTGGGCGGCGTGATTACGCCGCACTCTGCGCGACACAAGCTGAGACATTACGGGCGGCAAGTTTCCAGCCGCAATATTTCGAAGTGCGGACGCCGGATTTGGCGCTGGCGCCTGCCGACGCTCGCGAATTCGTCGTTCTGGTCGCCGCCGTACTCGGCGGTACGCGGTTGATTGATAATCTCTACCTGCGCGTCGATGCTTGAGTGCGCAGGCTTTTTTCGGTTCTGAGCGCGTTTAAATGGTTCTAAGCTTAGGCGCAGCTGTTGGCTTAGCCCGAATGGGTCGTTACACTTGTGTCACTTGTGTGATCGAAGATTTCTATGAATTTAGATCACGTCAACGGGCGCATGTCTTTGTGGGCCGCCCTCGGTTATTGAACTTTTTGACTCCTGGCGCATGTCTTTTTGGGCCGCCTGGATCAACCAGCCAGCCAGGAATAAGCCATGCAACTGACTATGCTTAAGTGCAAATTGCACCGCGCTCGTGTTACGCACGCGGAGCTCGACTATGAAGGCTCTTGTGCCATTGATGGTCGTTTGTTGGATCTCGCCGGGATACACGAATACGAGCAGATCCAGATTTATAACGTTGGAAATGGGGAGCGGTTCACGACGTACGCCATCCGGGCCGAAAACGGCAGTGGCGTGATCTCCGTGAACGGCGCAGCGGCACATAAGGCGCGGGTTGGTGATCGCGTGATCATCTGCGCCTACGCGGCAGTCGAGGCGGCAACGGCGAAAATTCACAAGCCGAAGCTGGTGTATCTCGATGAAGGAAACCACGTCACACGGACGGCGAACACGATTCCGGTGCAGGCGGCCTGAGTCGGTACTGGGGCAAACCCTGGTAAAAGCGCATCTTTGTGGCATATCGAGGCCCAAGCTGAGTAAGCTTGGGCCTCTTTCGTCGATAACCATCCTTGTCTGATGTCCGCATTGACCGATAGTGGTGCATGGCGAGCCCTGCAGGAGCAGGCCCGGGCTGAGGCTGGACTCACACTGAACGAACGCTTTGCCGCTGACCCCGAGCGCGCGCAGCGGTTTTCGCTCGACGCCGTTGACCTGTTTCTCGACTACTCCAAACAGCGTGTCGGCAGCCGTACGCTGGATCTGCTGTTTGCGCTGGCCGAGCAGCAAGACCTCGCCGGCTGGATTGGCCGGATGTTTTCCGGCGAGGCGATTAACCACACCGAACACCGGGCCGTCGGCCACGTTGCCTTGCGCGCGCCACGCGGCAGCGAAATCAAAATGGCCGGGGTTAACGTCGTGCCGGCCGTTTATGAGGTGCTGGACCGGATGACGGTCTTTGCCGATGCCGTGCGCGGCGGGACTTGGCGCGGTGCTACCGGCATGGCGATTACCGATATCGTCAATATCGGCATTGGCGGTTCGGATTTTGGTCCGCGCATGGTTTGGGACGCGTTGTCGGATGCTTCGATTAAGCCGCGAGTGCATTTTGTTGCCAATGTCGACGGCGCTCAGCTCAGCACGGTGCTGTATCGGCTGAAACCTGAGCGGACGCTGTTCATCGTCACCTCGAAGACGTTCACCACGCAGGAAACGATGGCCAACGCCCGTTCCGCGCGTGACTGGCTAACGCAGACGCTGGGTGAAACGGCGGTCGATAAGCATTTCGTCGCGGTCTCGACCAACGGCGCCGAAGTCGCGAAATTCGGCATTTCACCGGACCACATGTTCGAGTTTTGGGATTGGGTCGGCGGCCGCTATTCGTTGTGGTCGTCGGTTGGCTTAGCCAATCTCGTCGCGCTTGGTCCGCAAACGTTTCGCGCCATGCTCGACGGCGCCCACGCGATGGACGAGCACTTTCGACGCGCGCCGCTGAAAGTGAACATGCCGGTGCTGCTGGGTTTGCTGGCGGTTTGGAACACGAACTTTCTCGGTGCAGCGAGCCAGGTTGTATCGCCGTACGCGCAGCGTCTGCGCCGCTTTGTCGGCTGGCTGCAACAGCTGGAAATGGAGTCAAACGGCAAGGGCGTGGACCGCGAAGGCCGAACGCTCGACTACGCGACGACCCTGGTTTTGTGGGGCGATATCGGCACCAACTCGCAACACGCGTTTTTTCAAATGTTGCACCAGGGCGCGGCGCTGCATCCGGTTGACTTCATCTTGCCGGTGAAGCCCTTGCATTCGCTGCCGGAACAGCAACCGCTGTTGATCGCAAATTGTTTGTCGCAAAGTGCGGCGCTGATGCGCGGCAAAACCGCGGCCCAAGTGCGCGCAGAGTTAATCGCCCGCGGCATGCCCGAAGGCGAACTGGATGCCGCTGTGCCGCATCGCGTGTTCACCGGCGACCGGCCGAGCAGCACGATTTTGCTGCCACAGCTCGACGCTTGGCATCTCGGCGCGCTTTGCGCGTTGTATGAGCACCGCACGTTCGTCATGAGCGTGCTGTGGAATATCAATGCCTTCGATCAGTGGGGCGTCGAACTCGGCAAGCAGCTGGCGCAGCAAGTTTCGGCGGCGCAAGGGCCCGAACCTGACGCCAATGCAGTTGCTGCGCTGGATGCCTCGACGTTGCAACTATTGGAGCGTACGCGTGGCGTTTAGCGTTAAGCGCAGCGCGCTGCTGGTCATTGTTTTAGTGCTGGCAGCCTGCGCCAGCCGCAAGGTAGTGCCGGAGTCCATCGTCCTCGCTGACTACGGCGTTGGCGTCGAGCGCCTTGAGTTAACACGCACGGCGTACTTTCCGCAGGCTGAGCATTTCAGCGCGGCGGAAGCCTTGGCGATGATTCTGTATACCGAAGCCGCGCCGGTGGTGCCGAGCGAAGTCGGGGCGTTAGATGCAAGCGTCGATGCGCCTGCTTTGAAACCGGCCTTGCTTGCAGCTGCGCTCAAGCGCGGGCAGGTGCCGTATCCGCTCGCGCCGCGGTTGCAGGACATCGTCACCGAACTCAAAGCCGAGCATCCGGTGCTGGTATTGCTGAATCTCGGCAGCGCCGATCTGCCGGCTTGGCGTTACGCCGTAGTTATCGGCTTTGAGCCGGCGACGGAGTCGCTGTTGCTGCGCGCGGGTACTGAAGGCCGTGTGCGACTCACGCCAGGGGAGTTCCTGAAAGCCTGGCATGCCGGTGGTGACTGGGCGGTGGTGGCAACGCCGCCGAGCGTGTTCCCGGCGACGGCGACGATGGAGAAATGGATCGCGGCATCGGAAGGTTTTAGCGGCGTCGGCAAGCCGCAGCTCGCCGAAACTGCAGCGCAGGCGGCACAAACCCGTTGGTCCGATCAAGTATTGCCGTGGATGGCATTGGGCAACGCGCGCTACCACCAGCTGAATTTTGAAGGCGCGCAGACGGCCTACGTCACCGCGCTCGTGCTGCGCAACGAGAATCCAGTGGCGCATCACAATCTGGCGCAGGTTCTGCTCGAACGGCGCTGTATTGACTTAGCTCAGCGTGAAGTCCATTGGTCGATAGAACACGAAACGGACGCGAAACTACGGGCGGTTTACGTCGAAACCGAAGCCAAGATCAAGCGTGCGTCGGGCTTGTCGATTTTCTGTCCGTCGCCGACTGCTGACGTGTCAGTGCCCATTGAATATGACGTCTTGCCATTGGATCCGGACACTCGGCCCGCGCCAAAAGCGCGGAAATCGTCGCGTCGGAAGTAGGCGCGTTGCCCAGCGCCACCGCGAGGTTACGCAGCCAGCGCCAGTAGCCGGCTCGGCGCAGCGCCATGCCCTCGGTTTTGCGCAGCCATTCGTCTTCGCTCCAGGCAAATAGTTCGACGAGTTTGGCCGCATCGAGGCCGTGGCGCGGCGCAAAATCGGGTTCGGCGTCGAGCCGCGCGTAGCGGTTCCACGGGCAGACCAGCTGACAATCGTCGCAGCCGAAAATGCGGTTGCCGATCATCGGTCGCAAGTCTTCCGGGATGTCGCCGTGGTGTTCGATCGTCAGATAGGAAATACAGCGGCGGGCGTCGAGCTGGTACGGCGCGACAATCGCTTGTGTCGGGCAGACGTCGATGCAGGCGCTGCAGCTGCCGCAAAGATTTGCCGGTTCGGCGCTGGCGGTCGGCGTCAGCGGCAAGTCGGTATAAATTTCGCCGAGAAAGAACCAGGAGCCGGCTTCGCGCGTCAGCAGCAAGGTATTTTTGCCGATCCAGCCCAGCCCAGCGTTGCGCGCCAGCGCTTTTTCCAAGGCCGGGGCGCTGTCGGCAAAGACGCGGTAGCCGTGTGGGCCGATTTCGGCGCTGATTTTTTCCGCGAGCTGCTGCAAGCGCCGCCGCATCAGCTTGTGATAGTCCCGGCCTAGCGCATAGCGCGAAACGTAGCCGAGTTCGCTGTCGGCGAGCACCGCGTCGGCGTCTTCGGCGCTCGGTCGGTAATCCAGGCGAACGCTGATCACCGACAGCGTTCCAGGATGTAGCTCTGCAGGGTTGATGCGCAGCGCGTGATTGCGCGTCATCCAGTCCATTCCACCGTGGCGGTCGGCCGAGAGCCAGCGTTCAAGGTGGGCGATGTCATCGCGATGCGCGGGTGCGCTAACGCCGGCATCAGCAAAACCGAGCGCGCGCGCCCAAGTTTGCAACTGCTCGCGTATGTTGGCGGCTAATGCGTCGGTGGGCAGAGGATTATCGCGGTCGCGCACTTATACTGATGAAATGGATATGAAAGCCTGGGAATTGTATTCCGCAGCGCAGGTGCGCGAATTTGAACAGCAGGCGATTGCCTCGGGCATCGCCGGCCACGTGTTGATGCAACGTGCCGCCGCCGCGGTATTTGCTGAACTTGATCGGCGTTGGCCGCAGGCGCGGCGCTACGCAGTGATCTGCGGCGCTGGCAACAACGGTGGTGATGGCTACGAAGTTGCGCGCTTGTTGCTCGCAGCAGGGCGTAGCGTGGACGTTTGGCAAGTCGGGCCGCCAGCAGCGGACGGCGATGCCGAGCTGGCGCGCGCGGCGTGGATCGCTGACGGCGGTACGACGCGCGACTGGGCGATCGACGCACCTGCGTTTTCAGATCGTGTTACGGGTGCCGTGATCATTGACGCGCTGTTCGGCATCGGCTTATCGCGCGCCGTGCAGGAGCCGTATCGCGGCGCGATTCAGGCGATCAACGCCGCGCATGCGCTCGGTAGTAAGGTACTTGCGGTCGACGTGCCTTCGGGTTTAGATGCGAACAGCGGCCGCGCGCTGGGTGTTGCTGTCCGGGCGGACGTCACTGTCACTTTTATCGCGGTGAAATCCGGTCTCTACTTGGGCGACGCCGCAGAGTATTCGGGCGCCGTCGTCCTTGAAAATCTGCAGCTGCCCGGCCGACTGCCGGAAGGGATGATTCGCGTGCTGGCCGAGCACGATTTGCGGCGTTGGCTGCCGCCACGTAAGCGCAGCGCCCACAAGGGCGACAACGGCCACGTGTTGTTAATCGGCGGCGATCACGGCATGAGCGGCGCCATTTTGATCGCGGCCCGCGCTGCGTTACGAGCCGGCGCTGGTTTGGTCACGGTGGCCACGCGCGCCGCGCACGCGCCGCTACTAACGGCAGCGCAGCCGGAAGTCATGTTCCATGGCGTTGAAACCGATGCCGAATTGCGTGCATTGCTGGCGCGTGCCGATGTCGTCGCCGTCGGCCCTGGCCTCGGCCAAGGCCCTTGGGGTTGGATCGGCAGTGGTTTGGCGTGGACCGCGCAGGTGCCGGTGGTGGTCGACGCCGACGCACTGAATCTACTGGTGAAAAGGCCACTGCGGCGCGACGACTGGGTGCTCACGCCGCATCCTGGTGAGGCGGCGCGGATGCTCGGCATCGAAACTTCCGCGGTGCAGGCGGATCGCGTTGCGGCGGTCAAGGCATTGCGCGCCCGCTATGGCGGCGTGGCGGTGTTGAAAGGCGCCGGCTCGTTGGTCTGCGGCGAGTTGCTTCAGCTCTGTCCATTCGGCAATCCGGGCATGGGCGTCGGCGGCATGGGCGATGCGCTGACCGGCATCATCGCTGCGTGTATCGCCCAAGGCTTAAAGCCGGAAGACGCTGCCGCAGCGGGCGTCACCGCGCACGCCCGTGCCGGAGATTACGCGGCGCAAGATGGCGAACGCGGCCTGCTGCCGTCCGACCTGATCGATGCGCTGCGCGCGGTGCTGAATTGAGCACGGCACAGGTCATCGTCCTCGCTGACGCCGCGGCGACCGAGCGCATCGGCGCGGCGCTGGCGCAGGCGTTGACGGCGCGTCCGGGCACCATCGTTTATTTGCGGGGTGATCTCGGCGCCGGCAAAACCACGCTGGCCCGCGGCTGGCTGCGGGCGCTCGGTGTCAGCGGTCCGATACGCAGTCCAACCTACACGTTGATTGAGCCGTACCGCTGCAATGAGCGCGATGTGCTGCATATGGACCTCTATCGGCTGCAAGACCCGGACGAACTTGACGCGCTAGGCCTCGATGACTATCCGCCGCGGCAAAGTGATTGGCTGGTCGAATGGCCGGAGCGTGGGGCCGGGCGGCTGCCAGCGGCGGACCTCGAACTGAACCTGCAAGTTTTTGAGCAGAAAAGAAAATTAGAAATCGTGACGTGCGCGGAAATCGCCGCATTGTTAGCGCCGGCCCTGTTGTCTTTTTTTGAAGAAATGTCGGGGCTCGACATAAAACATTAAGTAGTGCCCTGTAGTATTTGATTAAGAAAAGAAAACGATTGAAATATAACGACGCGGGCGGTATCGTCTCTGCAGTTATCGCCCAAATGGGGTCCGCTGTGCGCGTTCCGACGCTAGCAATTCTGCTTTCGCTGCCCTTGGCCTGTGCCCAGGCAACAGAGCTGCGCGACCTGCGTTTGCTCGACGGTCCCGAGAGCACCCGCGTCGTATTCGATCTCGACGCTGAAACCGCGCCGAAGATTTTCACGCTGGCGAATCCGAATCGCGTCGTCGTCGATTTTGTCGATGCCAAGCGGGCGGCTGGTCTACGCCTCGATAGCGCTGGCAAAGGCATCGTTAAATCGGTACGCACCGGCCCGCATGACAAAGGCCTGCGCGTCGTGCTCGATGTCGAGGGCGTAGTTTCGCCGCAGAGTTTCGGTCTGCAACCTAGCGGTAGCTACGGCTATCGCTTGATTCTCGATTTAGTCGGCCCTGCGAGCGCCGCACCCCCGAAGCCGACGGCGCCTGCCCCGACGCCACCCGCCAATCACGAAATCACAGCGCAAATTACCGCTGCCGTCGAAACACCGGCCGTAAAAACACCCGCTGTATCTTCACCCACACCAGCAGTGACGGTGGCGAGCGCTCCAGCGGTCGCCGCGGCGCAGCCGGTCGAGCGCGTCTCAGCGGCGCCGGAGCGCGCCGGGCAGGCCGAACGCACGTTGATCAGCGAAAAGACCATCGTCGTTGCAGTCGATGCTGGCCACGGCGGCGAAGATCCGGGTGCGCGCGGGCTCAATGGCCTGCTCGAAAAAGACGTGACGCTGGCGATTGCGCGCAAGCTTGCGCAGCGCATCAACGCTCAGCCGGGCATGCGCGCCGTGTTAACGCGTGATGGCGATTACTACGTTGATCTGCGCGAGCGCACCGTCAAAGCCCGCAAGGTGCAGGCCGATTTATTCGTATCGGTACACGCCAACGCCTACAAAGATCGCGATATGCGCGGCACGGCGGTTTATGTGCTGTCGGATCGCGGCGTTTCGAGCGAGCAGGCACGCTGGATTGCCAATCACGAAAACGCCGCGGATTTGGTCGGCGGCGTGAAGCTGCAGAACAAGGATGATGACCTTGCTGCGGTATTGATCGACATTTCGCAATCCGCGACGATGGAAGCAAGCTTCGATCTCGGCGGCCGTTTGCTCGACTCACTTGGCAAGGTTAATTCCTTGCAGAAGCAGCAAGTGCAGCAGGCCGGTTTCATGGTGCTGAAATCACCGGATATCCCTTCGGTACTGGTCGAAACTGCGTTTATCAGCAATCCTTATGAAGAGCGTTTGCTGCGCGACGACAGCTATCGCGACAAGCTCGCCGGTTCGATTTTCGAAGGCGTACGCAGCTATTTCACCCGCTACCGGCCGTTGCAGCAGGTTGCCAGTGCAGCGCCTGCGTCTGAACCCGCGGCCCCGACGCAGCGGGCGGGGCAGGGGCGCGTCGTTCGGGTTAGCTTGAGCCATCCCGGTACCGAATAGCCGGCGCGCCGTTGGCGCGTTGTTTTATGCTGGGCGCCCTTGCCGTCGAGCACGCCGTGAATCTCGTATTAATTCGTACTTTGCCCCCGTTGACAGTAGCAACCGCAGCTGCGGCTGTGCGGGGGTTTTGATATGGCGGTGATTCAGCTGCTGCCTGATGTTCTGATCAATCAAATCGCGGCTGGCGAAGTTGTCGAGCGGCCGTCGGCCGTCGTCAAAGAATTGGTTGAGAACAGTCTCGACGCCGGCGCGACGCGCGTTGAAATCGAAGTCGAGCAGGGCGGCTTAGGCCTGATTCGCGTGCGCGATGATGGCAGTGGTATCGGCCGCGATCAGCTATTGCTCGCGTTGCAGCGTCACGCAACGAGCAAGATCAGCAATCTTGACGACCTTGAAAGTGTTGCCAGTTTCGGCTTTCGCGGTGAGGCGCTGCCGAGCATTCTGTCGGTTTCGCGTTTCCAGCTGATGTCACGCACTGCGGCGGACGACCACGGCTGGTCGGTCGGCGGTGCCGGCGTGCTCGAAGCCGCCGGAGCACGGCCCGTTGCCCATCCGCTGGGGACGACGATTGAAGTCCGGGATCTGTTTTTTAATACACCGGCGCGGCGCAAATTCATGCGTGCCGAATCAACCGAATTCCGCCATATCGATCAACAACTACGGCGTTTGGCGCTGACCCGTTTCGATCGCCATTTCAGCCTCAAACACAATAATCGACGCGTGTTTGAGCTGGCACCGGCCGCCGATGACGCCGCGCGCGCAGGGCGCATCGCTGAGATTTGCGGCGACGATTTTCTCGCCAATAGCATCGCCGTCGATGAAACGCGGCTGGGCCTACGGCTTTGGGGTTGGGCGACGTTGCCGAGCTTCGCGCGCGCCCAGGCTGACCAGCAATTTTTCTACGTCAACGGCCGCATGGTGCGCGACAAACTGCTCGGCCATGCGCTGCGGCGGGCTTACGCCGACGTTTTGCACTCCACACGTTACCCGGCGTTTGCGCTGTTTTTGGAACTCGATCCGGCGACGGTCGATGTCAATGTTCATCCGCAGAAAAGCGAGGTTCGCTTCCGGCAGTCGTCGCAGGTGCACGATTTTCTATTCGGCTGTGTGCACCAGTTGTTGCGGCGGGTGCGGCCAGAACCGGAACGCCATCACCACGTTGAGTTCGAGCCTTCAGCACAGCCACCACCGCTGCCGCTGCAACGCAGTTTGTATAGTCGCGAAAGCCAGCCGAGAGCATCGACGGCGCATTGGATGGCAGCGGAGCCCGCGCCTGCACGCGGCGCTTCGCCGTGGCCGCTCTACGCGCCTGCTGCCGGGCCAGAATTGCGGGTAGCGCCATCCGCGGCAGACGATGCGCCTTCTGCAACCGATTCCGAATTCCAACCGCTGGGGCGCGCCTTGGCGCAGCTGCGGGGCGTGTTTATCCTGGCCGAAAATCACCGTGGCCTAGTGCTGGTGGATGCCCACGCCGGCCACGAACGCGTGATCTACGAGCGCTTTAAACAGCAACTCGCCGAAGGCGCCATCCCATCTCAGGCGCTGCTCTTACCGGAAAGCGTACGTGTTGGCGAAGCTGAAGCCGATGCACTAGAAACGCAGGCCGAGTCGTTGAGCCGTTTAGGCTTAAGGCTTGATCGCGCCGGCCCCGATTCGATCACCGTGCGCGCGGTGCCGCCGTTGCTGGCTAAGACCAATCTAACGGCGTTGCTGCGCACGCTGGCCGGCCGGTCTGACGACGACGAAACCGATAGCGCACTGCATTTCTCCGAGGCCCTCGACGCCCAACATCGCATCCTTGCCGATATGGCCTGCCGCGCCGCGATTAAAGCCAACCGCCGCCTAACGATTCCGGAAATGGACGCATTGCTGCGTGATATGGAGCAAACCGAAAACGCGGGTCAATGTAATCACGGCCGCCCGACCTGGGTGCAGATCGATGCTGATGCGCTGGATCGGTTGTTTTTGCGGGGCCGTTAAGAGAACTCCATCACAGTTTCGATTCAGAATCGGTTGGCGGCATCGGAGTGGCGCGTTATCTTATTGAAGGTAAAAAAATAATTAAGGATCAGGGCCATATGGACGACGCACAACCTGCGGCAATAAGCGGTGACCTGCCGATAGAGCCGGAAACGCCAGCAATTTCGCTTCCATTTCCGCCGCAGCCAATGGCGTTCAAATTCGTCGGTAGCGGCGCTGAATATTTTCGAATCTGGATCGTTAATGTTCTATTGACGATCGTCACGCTGGGGGTCTATTCGGCGTGGGCGAAAGTACGGCGCTTACGGTATTTCTATCGGTGTACGGAGTTCGACGGCACCGGCTTCGAATATCACGGACGTCCGCTGGCGATCTTGATTGGCCGCGTCATCGCGGTGGCGCTATTTGTCGCCTATCAATACGCTGCCTATGTTTCAAAACCCTTGGGCGCGGGCGTTGGGCTTTTACTGGCGGTTGTTGCCCCGTGGTTGATGCGTAATGCGTTGCGCTTTCGCTTGCACAACAGCAGTTACCGTGGGCTGCGGTTTGGTTTTACAGGGTCGCTCGGGGACGCTTATCTCGCCACTTTTATCGGGCTAATTTTGCTGATCGTTTTAGGCATCGCGACGGCAATATTAATAGGCATCGAAAAAACCTTGCAGTTGCCGTGGCTTACCGGGGTCACGATTCTGGCAGTGGTGCTGACAGTGGCATTCGGGATCTACCCGTACTGGTATCGGGCGTTTAAGGAATATCAACATGGGAATGCACGGTTTGGTAACGCCGCATTTCGTTTTAACAGTCGGCTCGCGTCCTTCGTCTGGATATTTTTTCAGCTACTTCTGATCTTTATCGGCATCGCAATTGTCTCGGTCGTTACGCAAGCAATGGTCGGCGATACACGGTTTCCTGGTGCTGCAACCCAGCAGAAGGAGTTGCAAGGCGTATTAAAAATGCTGCCGTTCTTGTTCGTCATTTATGGCGGCATGTTGCTCGTTATGCTGCCATTTTTTCGGAGCCGTATCGACAATCTAGTCTGGAATAGCACCGCGCTAGGTCCGCACCGCTTCGAGAATCGGCTGCGCGCTCGCGACTTGATTGTTCTGTATCTCACAAACTTCATCGGGATTGTTTGCACCTTAGGCTTTTACACGCCGTGGGCGATGGTGCGGACGGCGCGCTACCGCGCCGAACACATGACGCTAATTCTGGCCGAACCCATCGATCAAGTTCTTGCTGCCACGGAAGCCGAAAACCTTGCGTTCGGTGATGAGGTCGGCGGGGTTTTCGATATCGATATCAGCTTGTAACGGCCGAGCCAGGCGTGGAAATTCCTGCGGTTTATTACGATGGCCAGACCGCTCGGCGGTATCCGATCAGTTTAGTCATTGAGCAGGGCGTCGTTTCCCTATACGGGCCGGACTTCGAGCGTCATGAGCGGGTGATCGACATCGAAGTGCCCGAGCACTTTGGCGCTGGCGCGCGGGTGCTCCGCTTCGCGGACGGGGCCTATTGCGAGGTGGCTGACCACGCCGCGCTCAACACGGCGCTTGCGGCGTCGGGCTATCGCGCGGGCGCACTGGAGCGCTGGCAACGGAGTGGCAGCATCGCGATTGCGGCACTTGTTGGGGTCGTCGTCATCAGCGTTCTGGCGTACTACGTTGGCTTGCCCGCCGCCGCTGACGTCGTGGCGCGCAAAGTACCGATGCCTTTCGTCGCAAGCCTTAGCCGGGGCGCACTGGCGGCGTTGGACGGGAGTTCCTTGAACGCTTCGACACTGGACGCTGAGCGCCGCGCTGCGCTCGTTCGTGGCTACAGCGCGCTCAAACTTGGTGATAACCAAGCGGTGCCGCGCATCGAATTCCGCTCCAGTCCGGCCCTTGGTGCAAATGCGTTTGCGTTGCCGGACGGTACGGTTGTGTTGCTCGACGAACTGGTTGCGATCGCCGGCAGCGATGACGAAATCTACGCGGTGCTCGCACACGAGCAGGGCCACGTACATTACCGGCATAGCCTGCGACGGCTGCTGCAAGGATCGGTCGTTGCAACGGCGATGACGGCTTGGCTGGGGGACGTCTCATCCATGCTGGTGTTGTTGCCGACGGTCCTGCTGGAAACACGCTATTCCCGCAGGTTCGAGACGGAAGCCGACGACTACGCGGCCGGCCAGCTGCGTGCGCGTGGCCTGAGTCCGGGTTTGCTTGCGGACGCTTTGGAACATTTGACTGCACAGCGTCATGGCGGTCCTGACATTCCAGATTATTTATCGTCGCATCCGGCAACCGCGGAGCGGATCAAAAATTTGCGTGCCGCTGCCGAGTAGGCCGGTTGGTGAGGGCCGGGGGATTACATGCGCGCCAGACGGTAGAATTGGCGCAAAGATGAAAGCCTCCGCGTTGAGCCTACCCCCCGTGATTGCAATTGCTGGCCCGACTGCGGCCGGCAAAAGCGCGTTGGCTCTGGATTTTTGGCGGCAATTCGACCGCGGGCTTGGCGGCTGGGGCGGGGCGGAGCTGATTAGTGTTGATTCGGCACAGATTTATCGCGGTATGGACATAGGCAGCGCGAAACCCGATGCCGCAACGCAGGCGCAGGTGCCGCATCACTTACTCGATATCCTCGATCCCAGCGAGCCGTACTCCGCCGCCCGTTTCGCCAACGACGCTTTGCCGCTGATCGCCGCGATTCGGGCGCGTAGCCGCGTGCCGATTTTGGTCGGCGGGACGATGTTCTATTTCCGGGCCTTATTTGAAGGCTTGAACGAGCTGCCGTCGGCGGATCCGGTAATACGGGCAGAATTGGTGGCCGAAGCGGCACAGATCGGCGTGTTGGCGCAGCACGCGCGGTTGGCACAGGTCGATCCCGAAAGCGCCGCCCGGTTGCATCCGAACGATAGCCAGCGCGTGCAGCGCGCACTGGAAATCTATGCGCTGCTCGGCGAGCCTGCGAACGCCTATTTCGGACGGCCGAAATCCGCAGCAAACCTGCCAGGGCCGACGCTGCGGCTGGCCTTGGTCCCTGACGATCGTGATCGCCTCAACACCAATATCGCGTTGCGATTCAAACAGATGCTGGCGCAAGGCTTGGTCGATGAAGTGGCAGCGCTGCGCGCGCGTGGTGATCTCCATTTGGGGCTGCCATCGATGCGGGCCGTTGGGTATCGCCAGATTTGGCACTATCTCGACGGCGCGGTGAACCTCGCTGAGGCTGAAATGCAGGGCATCATCGCCACCCGGCAATACGCCAAACGGCAGTTAACCTGGTTACGCGGCGATAAAAGTTGGCGATATTACAATCTTGCGGAACCCTTTCGGCTGGCGCAGGTCTTGAGAGAAGCCATTGCGGTGCAACGGTTTTCCTAGTGCTCTTAGGGAGCGTATTCGTAATCGGTGTTACACTTCCAAGGCTATGGCATTCCCCCCAAAGCCAATCCAAAAATACTGAAAAAGGTAGCTGATAATGTCTAAAGGACAGACTCTGCAGGAGCCATTCCTCAATGCCCTGCGCAAAGAGCGCATTCCGGTTTCGATTTACCTTGTCAACGGCATCAAGTTGCAAGGTCAGATCGAATCTTTCGACCAATTTGTTGTGCTGCTAAAGAACACCGTGAGTCAGATGGTTTACAAGCACGCGATCTCAACGATCGTCCCAGCGCGTTCGGTGCGTATTGCCGAAACCGATAGCGACGAGAACGAATCATCGGGCAATTGAGTACACCACCCGCCTACGTCCCTGCCAGCCCGTCGGCGGGTGATGCCCAGAAGACCGTGTTGGTGCATTTGGAATTTTCCGGCACCGACTACGAGGCTGATCAGGCAGAATTTATCGAGCTGGCGAACTCCGCCAAGCTCAATGTCGTGGCTGTGATTGGCGGCCACCGTGATCGGCCGGACGCCAGCACCTACGCCGGTAGCGGTAAAGTCGATGAAGTTGCCGCTGTGGTCGCCGGTTCTGGCGCCGAGCTGGTGATTTTTAATCACGATTTATCCCCGAGCCAAGAACGTAACTTAGAGAAGCGGCTGCACTGCCGCGTGATCAACCGCGCCGGTTTGATTCTCGATATTTTTGCTCAGCGGGCGCGTTCGCATGAAGGCAAGCTGCAAGTTGAACTTGCCCGTTTGAATCACATGGCAACGCGCCTCGTGCGCGGCTGGACCCACCTTGAACGCCAGAAAGGCGGTATCGGCCTGCGTGGCGGTCCGGGTGAAACGCAGCTCGAAATCGATCGCCGCTTATTGCGCGGTCGCATGGGCACACTGACCAAACAATTGGAAGTTGTGAAAAGCCGACGCGCGCAAAACCGCAATGGCCGACAGCGCAACGAAATACCGACGGTTTCCCTGGTTGGCTATACCAACGCGGGTAAATCGACCTTGTTCAATGCCTTGACCGGCGACGATACCTTTGCCTCCAATCAACTCTTTGCGACGCTCGATACCACCGTCCGCAAAGTGGCGCTGCCGAGCGGCGAAACCGCAGTGTTAGCGGATACCGTCGGTTTTATTCGCGACTTGCCGCATGATTTGATCGCGGCCTTCCGTGCAACCTTGGAAGAATCACGCGAAGCCGAGCTGTTGCTGCATGTCATTGATGCGTCTGACCCTGAACGGAACGTCCGTATCGCGCAGGTTGAGGATGTATTGCGCGAGATCGGCGCGATCGACGTCCCGCGATTGCAAGTCTTCAACAAAATCGATCTGCGCGAAGGCGAGCTGCCGCATGTCGAAACCGATCCTGAAGGGATTCCGCAGCGGGTGTTTTTGTCGGCGCGCAGCGGCGAAGGGCTAGCGTTATTGCGCACGGCGATCGCGGCGCGGCTGTATCCAGACCTGATCGAAGACGATTTAGTGCTACCGCCGCAGGCGGCAAAATTGCGCGCGCAGCTGTTTCAATTGCAGGCCGTACGCGCAGAAACAATAGAATCTGACGGCAGTTCGCGACTCAGTGTGCGCCTGCCTTATTCCCGGCTTGAGCGGCTTTGCCGCGAAGCGGGGATCACGCCACCGGCGCGCGCGGTTGCCGTGCCGCCTGTGGCTTCCTAAAATCCCGCGTATTTTGCGATCTTTCCACCCCGGCATCGCCGCTGTAGCGATGCGACATCATCACCCGGAGTAAATGACTCATGGCTTGGAACGAGCCGGGACCCGGCCGCGACCCCTGGAACCCAAATTCCGGCGGTAAACGCGGTGACGAAGGTCCCCCTGATCTCGACGCGCTGCTAAAGCGTCTGAAAGAGCGTTTCTTCGGTAAAGGCAGCGGGCGTGGCCCATCTGGGCGCTTCGGCGGTGGTACGCCGAAGAGCGTTATCGGCTTGATTGCCGTGCTTATCGTTGCGCTCTGGCTGCTGTCCGGGTTTTATACGATCGAAGAGCAGCAGCGCGGCGTCGTCCTGCGCTTTGGCGCCTATACCGGCACCACCGAGCCGGGCCTGAAATGGCGTTTGCCGTGGCCGATCGAGCGAGTTGAGAAAATCGACTACACGCAAGTGCGCCAAGTCACCGACCGCGCGACGATGCTGACGCAGGACGAGAACATCGTCGATCTTGAATTGTCCGTGCAGTATCGGGTGTCTTCGGCTGAAGATTATCTGTTCAGCATGGCTGATCCGGATCGCACCTTGCAGCAGGCCACGAAAGCCTCGGTGCGCGAAGTGGTTGGCCAATCGCTGATGGATTTTATTTTGACCGACGGCCGCCAAGCGGTCGCCGATAAAACCAAAATCCTGTTGCAAGAGCGCCTGAACGAATATCACGCTGGCTTGATCGTTACCGAAGTCAACTTGCAGCAGGCGCAACCGCCAGAGCAGGTACAGGCCGCGTTCGCTGATGCAATCAAGGCGCGCGAAGACAAAGAACGCTTGCGTAACGAGGCTGAGGCCTACGCCAACGACCGCTTGCCGCGCGCGCGCGGCGAAGCGGCGCGTAACCTCGCCGAAGCCACGGCTTATCGCGATCAAACCATCGCTCGCGCCCAAGGTGATGCCGCGCGCTACTTGGCGCTGTACGAGGAATATCGCAAAGCACCGAAAATCACCCGCAGCCGTATGTATTACGACGTGATGGGCGAAGTTTATGGCGCATCGAGCAAGATTTTGATCGATGTCGACAAGAGCAACCCGACGTTCTTCCTGCCGCTGGACCAATTGCTGAAAAACGCGCAGCGCGCGGGTGATGCCGTAGTTGATAGCTCGACCGGCAAGACCTACCGCACCGGTCCGGCGAAAGACGGTGGCGATGAAGCGGCGCGCTCGCGCGATCGCAGCCGCTGATCGAGAGCAAATTTATGAATAACCGCCAAAGTTTTATCGCCGTTGGGGTCGTCATCGCGCTGTTACTGGTGCTGAACAGCGTTTTTATCGTTGATCAGCGGTATAGCAAAGTCGTGCTGTTTGAATTCGGCGAATTGCAGGGCAGCGATTACAAGCCCGGTTTGCACTTCAAGCTGCCGTTCGTGCAGACCGTGAAGAAATTCGATAGCCGGATTTTGACGCTCGACAATCAGACCGAAACCTTCTTGACGATCGAGAAGAAAAACGTCGAAGTTGATTTCTTCGTCAAGTGGCGTATCGACGACATCGCCACTTACTACCGCTCAACCGGCGGTCAGGATTTGGTCGCCGAAGGCCGACTCGCGACGATCATCAACCCCGGCTTACGCGCCGAGTTTGGCAGCCGCACGATTCAGCAAGCGGTGTCTGGCGAACGCGGCGAGATTATGTCGGCGCTGGTGAAAACCGCCGCCGATAAAGTCAAAGAGTTGGGTATCAAGCTGGTCGATGTCCGTATCAAGAGCATCAACCTGCCGAAAGGCGTCAGCGATTCGGTCTACGAACGTATGCGCGCCGAGCGCACGCGAACGGCGTCTGACCTGCGCGCGCGTGGTTTTGAAGAAGCCGAGAAAATTCGCGCCGAGGCTGATCGTTCAGCGCAGATCACCTTGGCCGACGCTTACCGCGACGCTGAAAAGCTACGCGGCGAGGGCGACGCTAAAACCACCGAATTGTCCGCGAAAGCCTACGGCACCGACCCCGAGTTCTACGCGTTCTACCGTTCTCTCAATGCCTACCGTGATGCCTTCAAGGATCAAAAAGATGTGCTGGTACTCGAACCAAAAGGCGAGTTCTTCAAGTATTTCAAGCAAAGCGAGCCCGGCAAGTGAACCTTGCCGGCATCCGCCGCTGACTGCAGGTGTTGGACGATTTGCTGCGCGCGGGCGCGCTGATGCTGATTCTGGAAGGCATATTGCCGTTTCTGGCGCCAGCGCGAACCCGCCGGATTTACACCGCGTTGGCGGGAATGAACGAACGTACGCTGCGCCGGTTCGGCTTATTCGGCATGGTCGCCGGGCTCGGCGTTCTGCAATACCTGCGTTGGATCGCCTGAGGACTGCGGCATGACGCGTTTTTGGATGCTGCCGGATGGCGTCGAAGAAGCGCTACCGCCGGTCTCGTGGTGGCTGGAAGACGTGCGCCGTGCCCTGCTTGATCACTATCGGGAACGGTCTTACGAGCTGATCTTTCCGCCGTTGATCGAATACCTGGACACGCTGCTCACCGGCACCGGTTCCGACCTCGAAAGCCAGACGTTCAAGCTTACCGATCCCGTCGGCGGCCGGCTGTTGGGCTTGCGCGCCGATATGACGCCGCAGGCTTCGCGCATCGCCGCGCGTCATTTCGCCGAAGTACCGGTCGTGCGGCTGTGCTATCTCGGCACCGTATTGCGTGCCCGGCCGGATAGCCTCGGCGGTTCGCGGGCGCCGCGGCAAGTCGGCTGCGAGATTTTTGGCGAGGCCGATTTAAGCGCCGATCTGGAAATCCTCGGTTTGATGCTGGATACGATACGGCTGGCTGGCGTGCGCGATGCGCATATCGATCTCGGCCATGTCGGCATTTACCGTGCCTTGGCGGCCCAGCTCGGTTTGGCGGCGGACGACGAAACCGCGATTTTCGATATTTTGCAGCGCAAGTCGCAGCCGGATCTGCGCGACTTCGCGTCGGCAAAAGGCTTGGAGCCCGCCGTTACGCGCGATTTATCGACGTTGATGGAGCTGAACGGCGATGTCACGGTATTGCAGCGTGCACGGCAGATGCTGGATGTCTCCAAGCCCGCGATCGGTGAAGCGCTGATGGCGTTGGAACGGGCGGCAGACGAGCTGCAACGCACGGCACCGAACACGCCACTACACGTTGATCTCGGCGAGCTGCGCGGTTATCGCTATCAAACCGGCTTGGTCTTTGCCGCGTTCGCGCCCGGCCACGGCCGCGATATCGCCCGCGGTGGTCGGTTTGAAGGCGTGGCGGGCGGTACTGGCAAGACGCGCACCGCAACCGGCTTCTCGGCTGACCTAAACGAGCTGCTGCATCTGGGCGCGGCCCAGTCTGCGGCAACACCGCCGGCGGTCGCCGCGCAGTGAATCAAATAACCGGGGCCTCGCCCCACGGCGCAATGGCGATTTTGCCGGCGCGCCCGATGCTGGAGAGCACGCGTAATCATGGGTAAATCAGTCGTCGTAATCGGCGCCCAGTGGGGCGATGAAGGCAAGGGCAAGATCGTTGACCTGCTGACCGACAAAGTCCAGGCCGTCGTCCGTTTCCAGGGCGGCCATAACGCCGGCCATACCCTGGTCATCAACGGCGTGAAAACGGCGCTGAACCTGATTCCGTCCGGCATCATGCGGCCGGGCGTGGCCTGCTTGATCGGTAACGGCGTGGTGTTGTCGCTGCCGGATCTGATCAAAGAGATCGAAAAGCTCGAAGCCGTTGGCTGCATCGTTCGCAATCGCTTGAAGATCTCCGAAGCCGCACCGCTGGTGCTGCCGGTACACGCCAAGCTCGATCAAGCGCGCGAACTGGCGCGCGGCGAAGCCAAGATCGGCACCACCGGCAAAGGTATCGGCCCGGCCTACGAAGATAAAGTCGCGCGCCGTGCTATTCGCGTCGGTGATTTGTTCCATCGCGAGCAGCTGGCGGCCAAGCTCGGCGAGTTGCTGGCCTATCACAACTTCGTGCTGGTGAATTACTACAAAGAGACCGCGGTCGATTTCCAAAGCACGCTCGATACTTTGCTGGCCTACGCCGAGATCATCAAACCAATGGTCGCCGACGTCACCGAACTGCTGCGGCTCGGGCTCGGCCGCGGCGAGAACGTTTTGTTTGAAGGCGCGCAAGGCGCGCTGCTGGACGTCGATCACGGCACCTATCCCTACGTCACCTCCAGCAACACCACGGCCGGCGGCGCAGCGACCGGCTCCGGCGTCGGCCCGCGCAATCTCGACTACGTGCTCGGCATCGTCAAAGCCTACGCCACGCGCGTCGGCTCCGGCCCGTTCCCAACCGAGCAGGAAAATGACATTGGCAGCCTGATCCGCGAAAAAGGTAAAGAGTTCGGCACCGTCACCGGCCGGCCGCGGCGCTGCGGCTGGTTCGATGCCGTCGCGGCACGGCGGTCGATCTTCAATAACTCGGTGTCCGGCCTCTGCGTCACCAAGCTCGACGTGCTGGACGGCCTCGATACCGTGCGCATCTGCACCGGCTACACCGTCAACGGCAAAACCACCGAAACGCTGCCGATCGGCGCCGAAGGCTTTGTCGATATCGTGCCGGTGTACGAAGACCTGCCAGGTTGGAGCGAATCAACCTTTGGCATCACCCGTTACGAAGCGCTACCGGCCAACGCACGAGCCTACCTGAAGCGCATGGAAGCCTTATCCGGCGCCGAAGTCGCGATTATCTCCACCGGCCCCGATCGCGAGCACACGATCGTGCTGCGGCATCCGTTTGATTGACTGCGGAAGCTGTAGGGTGATTTGTTGGCAAAGTCGCTCGGTTGACCAACCGAGCGTTATGATTCAACGTTGTAGCGGCTTATCAGCCGCTGCAACCCGAGTAAGGAGTAAACACACGAAATGCCCATGATGTTTAGGCAGAGGATCGCCCAGGGTGCATAGCTGCTTAGTTTTAGCCCGCGCCGGTTGGCGTTGCGGTACCGATCAGTCGATCAAAACGCTTGCCATCGCTGCCAGAAAAACGAAAAGGCCGCGTGAGCGGCCTTTCGAAAGACTGGTGCCGAAGAGAGGACTCGAACCTCCACGGTTTTACCCGCTAGTACCTGAAACTAGTGCGTCTACCAATTCCGCCACCTCGGCAAGGGAGGCGCAGATTAATGATGCCGCGTTGCGGTGTCAACATTGAACAGAAAAATAATGAAAAGAAAAAGCAAAAACGGTCATCGCGATGACGCGAACGACAAGAATTTAGATAAACCCTCGGCAGCGGCAAAGCCGCGGCGGACCTTGAGCTGGGGCCGCAAGCCGGTGCTGAAAGCGGAGACGCAGGCGCCGGACGATTGGCGCGCCGCGGACCCTGATTTCGCCAATGAAGCCACGCGCTACGCCAACCCGTTGCCGAGCCGCAACCATATTTTGCGCACCTTGGCCGAATCAGCCGAGCCGATGACCTTGGACGAACTGATCGCCCATTTCAGCTTGAATAAACTCAACGAGCAGGAAGCGTTTACTAAGCGCCTGGTGGCGATGGGGCGGGAAGGGCAGGTGCATCCGGCGGACCGCCGTGGCGCCTACCGCGCGGTGTTGACCGATGACGGTGAGCCGGTTTCGGCGCCGAGCCGCGTTAGCACGTATGTCGATGGCAAAATCGCCGCGCATCGTGATGGCTACGGCTTCCTGATCCCCGACGCCGGCAACGGCCCGGATGTATTCCTCTCGCCGCGCCAGATGGCCAGCTTGATGAACGGTGACCGCGTGCGCGTGCGCATCACCGGCACCGATAGTCGCGGCCGGCGCGAAGGCGCCTTGGTCGAAGTTTTAGAGCGCGGCACGACGCAAATCGTCGGCCGTTTGCAGGCTGGCACCGGCAACGCGGTCGGCGTGTTTACCGTGGTGCCGAGCAACCCGCGGCAATCGGAAATTCTGATTCCAGCGACCGAGCTGGGCGGTGCGCGGCACGGCCAGATGGTGGTCGCGGCCTTGGTTTCGCCGCCGGGCGAACGCACGCTGCCGGTGGGGCGGATTGCGGAAATTCTCGGCGAGCATTTGGCGCCGGGCATGGAAATTCAGGCTGCGATTCGCGCCCATAATCTGCCGTTTGAATGGCCAGAAGGCGTTGAAGCCGAGGCTGAGGCCTACGGCCCGGTGGTCCGCCCTGAGCAATGGGCAGGCCGCAAAGATTTACGCGAGCTGCCGCTGATGACGATCGACGGCGCCGACGCCCGCGATTTCGACGATGCCGTCTACGCCGAGGCGGTGAAAGGCTGGCGTGGCGGCGGTTGGAAGCTGTGGGTCGCAATCGCCGATGTCTCCGCTTACGTGTTGCCGGGCACGGCTTTGGACGGATCGGCGACCGAGCGCGGTACGTCGGTTTATTTCCCGAACAACGTGATTCCGATGTTGCCGGAAGCGTTATCAAACGGCCTGTGCTCGCTGAATCCGGACGTTGATCGTCTGTGCATGGTCTGCGAGATGCGGGTTTCTAAGGACGGCGAAGTCAGCAAGGCCAGCTTCTATGAAGCGGTGATGCGCTCAAAAGCGCGGCTGATCTACGAAGACGTCGCGGCGATGGTGGAAACGCCGGACGGCGAAGCCGCGCAGGCCAAGCCGGAGCTGCTGCCGCGCTTGCAAACGCTGCGCGCCGTGTTCGAGGCGCTGTTCGCGGCGCGCGAAGTGCGCGGTGCAATCGACTTCGAAAGCACCGAAACCAAGATCGTTTTCGGTACCGAGCGCAAGATCGAGAAGATCGTGCCGGTGAAACGCAACGTCGCGCACCGGATGATCGAAGAATGCATGATCGCCGCAAACGTTGAGTCGGCGAAGCTGGTCGAGAAACACGGCATGCCGGCGCTGTATCGCGTGCACGCCGAGCCGGATGGCGACAAAGTTGCGCTGCTGCGTGAATTTCTCGCCGGGCGCAGCCTGCGCCTCGGCGGCGGCGCAACGCCCGTCGCGGGCGATTACGCCAAGCTGCTGACCAGCCTCAAAGGCCGCGACGACGCCGGGTTGATCCAAACCGTGATTTTGCGCTCGCTAATGCAGGCCTGTTACCAGCCCGATAACACCGGCCATTTCGGTCTAGCGCTGACGCACTACGCGCATTTCACGTCGCCGATTCGCCGTTATCCCGATTTGCTGCTGCATCGCGCGATCAAGCACATTTTGAAGCGCGGTAAAGCGAAATCCTTTATCTACACGCTAGATCAGATGCAGGCACTCGGCGCCCATTGTTCGATGGCCGAACGCCGGGCTGACGACGCCACGCGTGACGTCAACACCTGGTTGAAGTGCGAGTTCATGCACCACCGCGTCGGCGAGGAGTTCGACGGCATCGTCATCAGCGTTGCGTCGTTCGGTTTATTCGTTGAACTCGAAGGCCTGTACATCGAAGGCATGCTGCACGTCTCGAATTTGAAAGGCGATTACTACGAGTTCGAGCCTAAGCATCAGCGCTTGATCGGCAGCCGTAGCCGGCAGGTCTATGCGCTCGGCGAGCGGCTGCGCGTCAAAGTGATTCGAGTCAGCCTCGACGAACGCAAGATCGATCTCGACCTCGCCGGCCGCACCGAGCCAGCGCTAACGCCGCGGCGCGATGGCAAAAAAGCGCAGCTGGAAAAGCAGGCTGGGGACCGTCAGCCGAAAGCGGCGGCGGAGCCGGACGGCCCGGCGCGTAAGAAGCGTCGGCGGCGTTAATGCGGCGATTTCAGTTCGCGGCGGCGCCAGTCGTCTTGCTCGCGGCGTGCTCCGCGCCGATAAAAACGCCGCCGCCTGCGGTGGCAAAGCCGGCGCCGGTGGTGCAGCCGCTGGGCGCGGCTTTTTGGGTTGAAGACGCAATCCCAGCGGTGCAGGCGGCGGCCGTCGCTAAAGCGATGCAGGCAGAATTACTGCAGCGGCTACCGGCCGGCGCGGTTCCGAGTGTCCAACGCATCGCGACGACTGCAGACAGCGCTCCGAGCGTGACGATCAACGCGGCGGCCTTCGAGGTCGGCAGTGCGCAGATGCGGCCGGCAACCTTAGCGCCGGTCGCCCAGTGCGCGGCCGTGGCGCAGAGTTTCGGCGCCGTTGTCGTCCACGTCCTGGGCTTGGCGGATGCGATGGCCACCGGCAAGGCCAATGGTCTTGCCGAACGCCGCGCCGCGGCGGTTGCGGCCTATCTCGCAGAACTCGGTGTTGCCGAGACGCGCATCCGTGTCAGTCAGGCACGTACCGTTGCCGCGGCAAACGGCAGCGTTGAATTGGTATTCGAGCCGATTATCGTCGGCCGCGAGGCCCGGGCCTGGAAGCCGCCCAGCCGTTAGCGGCAGATTGCTGCAGGCGGTAATCCCGACGTGATTGATGCCGCCGCAGGCTCTAAGCTGTCGCCATGAACTCTGCGCCACAGCGTAAAACTGCGTTCCCGATCGGCTGGGTGCTGGCATTCGCCGTGCTCGCGGTATACCTGCTCAGCAGCCTGAAAGCCGCGTGGATCGGTGCGGTGATCGGTTATCTGATCGGGCGTTTGCGGGAACTCGAACAGCAGGTTGCCGAATTGCAGGCGCAAAGCGCGGCTGCTGCGCAGCCGACGCCGTCCGTAGTCCGTTTGCCCCCGTCCCCAACCCCGACCACAACTCCGCCGACAACGGCGACTAAGACCGCGCCGATGACCGCAGCGCCGACCGTCGCGGCGTCCGTGGTTGTTTCGGCGCCAGCGGTCGCTGATCGCCCATACGCCGAGCCAATTGCGGCGACGCGCGCGCTGGGCGCCGGCAAGGCGTCTGAGACGGCTGCGCCATCGCCGTGGGCAAATACCGCTCGGTGGCAATCGTCCGAGGCTTCGGAGTCGGCCCGGTGGGGACAGTTTGAAGCGTGGCTGAAACGCGGCAATCCGCTGGCGCGGCTGGGCGTGATCATCACCTTTTTCGGTGCGGTGTTTTTGATCAAATACGCGGCGCAGGAAGGCTATTTGCCGATTGCTTGGCGTCTGGGCGCGCTTGCTATCGGCGCGCTGGCGATGGTCGGCACCGGTTTGCGTTTGCGGTACAAGGCCAGCGTTTACGCGCTGACGCTGCAGGGCGGCGGTTTGGCCGTGCTCTATCTCGTCGTCCTCGCAGCGCATCGCCTATATCAGTTGTTGCCGAATGGCTGGGCGTTGCCGCTGCTGATTGCGGTCGCCGCGGCTTCAGCTTTGCTCTCAGTGCGGCAGAACGCGCTGGCGTTGGCCGTGATCGGGTTTTCCGGCGGCTTTGCAGCGCCGCTGTTGATCGGCGGCGGCGGCAGCCACATCGCGTTATTTACCTACTACACCGTGCTAAACCTCGGCGTATTCGCAATCGCCGCGTATCGCCGTTGGACGGTACTGAACCTGCTCGGTTTCGTGTTCACGTTCATCATCACCGCGCTGTGGCGTTACATCGTTTACACGCCGGAATTGTTCGCGAGCACCGAATTTTTTCTGCTGCTGTTCTTCGTGCTGTATGTCGCGGTCACGGTGTTGAGCGCGGACGATGCCAGCGATGATCGAGACTATGTGGTCTCTGGAACGCTGACCTTCGGTCTGCCGGCGGTTGTGTTATCGCTGCAGGCGACGATCATCCGCGACTACGAATACGGCCTGGCCTGGAGCGCGTTTGGCTTCGGTCTGTTCTATCTGCTGCTGGCAGCGCTACTGCGTGGCATCAACCGCGCGCGTTGGGCGCTGTTGGTGCAGGCGTTTATCGCAATCGGTGTGGTCGCGCTTAGCATCGCCGTGCCCTTGCGTTACGACCCGCACGCAACGGCCGCCGTTTGGGCCTTGGAAGGCGCCGGTGCAGTCTGGTTGGGGATGCGGCAGGATTCTCGCCGCGCGCGGTTTTTCGGCGTGCTGATTCAGTTCCTGGCCGGCATTTCGCTGATGCAGGGCGTGCGCGACCACGCCGATGGCGCAGCATGGCTCGCCAACCCAGTGCCGGGCGCCGTGTTGCTGGCAATCGCCGGCGCGATTAGCGGTCTCTGGTTTCATCGTGGCCGTGAACGCTTGGAAGACTATGAAAGCACCGCCGCGCCTGCTGCGCTGCTCTGGGCAACCGGTTGGGCGGTCTATGCTGGTTTGGCGCAGATCCATCATCTACAGCTCGCAGCGCCGATTGGTGCTGAGCTGATTTACGGCAGTGCCCTAGCCGCCGCACTCTACCTATTCGGCCAACGCGCGGCATGGGCTTGGCCGCGGCAACTGGCATTGGCGGTGTTGCTGCTGTTTGCGTGGTTTGCTGCGCCGTCTGCGATCAGGCTACATCCGTTCGCAGCCGGCGGCGTTTATGGCTGGCCGGTGTTGTTTGCCGTCGGTTATGGCTTGCTTTGGCAACGGGACCGCGACAGCGCAGTGCGGGTTGATGCAGCAACACCGCCGCTGCATCTGGGCGCCTTTTTCGCGCTTTGCGGGCTTCTGACCGGCGAAGCGCATTGGCAGCTGCGTGCCGGCTGGGCTGGCGATTGGCCGCTGCTGGCACCGTTGGTGCTGCCGATGCTATGGCTATTCGCGGCGGCGCGCGGGCTGCCACGTTGGCCGGTCGGCGCGTATCCAGACATTTATCGACGCTGGGGCGGGGCGTTGCTCGCGGTTTGGCTGCTATTGCTGATCGTGATTCTGAGTTTGGTCGATGCCGGCAACGCCGCACCGCTGGCGACGCTGGCGCTACTGAATCCGCTGGATCTTGCGATTCTCGCTGCGTTCGGCGTGATTACGCTTTGGTGGCGCGGGCTAGACGACGACAGCCAGCAATCGCTGTCGCCTGAACGACGTTGGGCGCTGCCGCTGGCGCTGGCCGGCATCGTCTTCTTATGGCTGAACAGCGCGCTGCTGCGTGGCCTGCACTATGGCATCGGCACACCGTTATCGTTGGATGGCATTCGCCATTCGGCACTGCTTCAGGCGGCGTTCTCGATTTTCTGGGGCGTACTTGGTTTCGCGACGATGGTGCTCGCCGCGCGTCGTGCCTGGCGGCCGGCCTGGCTGGCGGGCGCTGCGCTGATGGTGGTCGTGGCGTTAAAGCTGTTTCTGGTCGACACCGCCGGGACCGGTACTTTGTCGCGCATCGCAGCGTTTTTGACCGTCGGCGTGCTGATGCTGATAACGGGTTATCTCGCGCCATTGCCGCCGCCGCGTAATGGCGACGACGATGAACCCCCGATCAGCGCGTAATCACGATCTGTGGAGCGGCTTTATGTTTATCCCAGAAGGTTTCAACACCATCACGCCGTACTTTTTCGTGCGCGATGCCGCGCGTTTCGTCGATTTTCTGAGCGCGGCGTTCGGTGGCGTTGAAATACATCGCAGCCTGCGGCCAGACGGCGCCATTGCCAACGCCCAGATTCGCATCGGTGGTTCCACGGTCATGGTCAGCGAGGCCAGCGCGCGCTATCCAGCGATGCCGGGCTCGTATTATTTGTACGTTGCCAACGCGGACGCCGCGATGGCGCAGGCTTTGGCGGCTGGTGCCCGCTTGGAGATGGCGGTTGCCGATATGCCGTATGACGACCGCCAGGGCGGGGTGGTGGACCCGTTCGGCAACATCTGGTGGCTGTCGCAGCGGCTGGTCGATGCGCCCTATTCGGCGTAATTCGCCCGTTAAATCCGCCACGGTGCGAGGCAGCGGCATAAACTAACGGCCCTGCATCGCTTTCAAAACCCCGGACGAACTCCCCAGAATGGCTGAAACTTATATCGGCGGCTTCCACGCCGTCATCGCGGCAATCGAAGACGGCACGCCGAAGCCGCGCGAAATTTTGCTCGCCGAAACCCGCAAAGACTCGCGTGCCGAGCGTCTGTTGGAACTCGCTGCAAAGCGCAAAATCACCGTCCGCAAGGTTTCTCGCGACACGCTGGACCTGCGCGCACCGGGGCTGCGGCATCAGGGCGTGCTGGCTGAAATCGAGGCGGCCGATCTCGGCGGCGAAGAAATACTCGATCTCCAGGCGACGCCGGACCGCATGCTGCTGGTGCTGGACGGCGTGCAAGATCCGCATAACCTCGGCGCCTGCTTGCGCACTTCGGAAGCCGTGGGCGTGAACGCGGTCATCATTCCGCGCGATCGTGCCGTCGGCGTTACGCCCGCTGTGCGGTCGGCGGCGGCCGGTTCGGCTGAGCGTGTGCCGGTGGTCGCGGTGACAAATCTAGTGCGCAAGCTGGAGCAGTTGAAGCAGCTCGGCTATTGGACGGTTGGGCTAGACGCCGAAGGCGGCGAGTCGCTGTACGACGTCGATTTAACCGGGCCGCTGGTGTTGGTCATGGGTGGCGAGGCCGAAGGCCTGCGCCGACTGACGCGCGAAACCTGCGATCGCATCGTCAAAATTCCGATGGCCAGCGAGCGCATCGAAAGCCTGAACGTCTCCGTAGCCGCCGCCGTTTGTTTGTATGAGGCGTTCCGGCAGCGCAACGGTAAGCGGAAAAAATAATGCGGCGCGCGGTTTTCCTGCTCGCGACGCTGCTGCTGACGCTGGCGGCGATTTATCTGCTGATTCAGCAGACGCCGCAGGAACCGGTGAGCACCCCGGTGCCGGCAGACGAGCCGCCGCCAATTGTTGCCCCACCAGTACCGGCGCCACCGCCGCCAGTGCCGGTCGCACCGCGACAAACAGTACAAAAAGCGGTGGTTTCGGGGATTCCGCTGCGCATCGTTCGTCGCGCCGCAATCACGGTGCCGACCGGTGCGTTGGTCGCCACCTATGCCCGGCTGGAGCAGGAAGCGCGTTCCGGCAATTCGGTTTCGCAGTACCAGCTCGGCTTGGTGCTGTACGAATGCCGCGATGTGCCGGCCGACAAAGCGGCGCTCGATGCCGAAGTGGAGTCGATCTATCAAACTCGCCGGCATCGCGGCTGGGATGTGCAATCGCCGGCCGATGAAGTGCGCGCGTTGCGCCATCGTTACGGTAATTGCGAAGGCATACCGGCCGCTGCACGCGGCCAGTTTCGCGATGAACTAAAGGCGGCAGCCGACGCTGGTGTAATCGAGGCGTTGATCAATCTGCCGTTAAAGTTGCCGGAAGCCGAGTATTGCCAGTATTTATCCGAATGCACGCCGGAACAGCGGGATGCCCAGGCGGCGCTGCAGAAAGAGGCGATCGATTACGTCGACCGAGCGCGTGACGCCGGTTCGGTCGCCGCGTTGTGGACCATCGGCGGCTGGTACGTGCAGGGCGAGGTCTTGCCGCAAAACGATATCGAGGCCTACGCCCATTTCCGAGCTTTGGATCAAATCAACGCTGCTGCCGGCTTGCCGCAACGCTTCGGGCAGATGCTCGGCGGTTTGAAGCGACGCTTGCGGCCGATTGACTTGGAACAGGCCGAGACTCGGGCCAAAGCCTTGTTATCGAATCCAAACTGCTGCGTTATCACGCCGTAGCGTCATAACCGGCTAACGGCCGGCGATTGCAGGATCCGCGCCACTCCCTTACACTGCGCGCCCTTTCCGGCCAATCTCGGCGGAAAACTCTTGTCCCACCGCATGACGCCGCGGGGGACTGTCCAGGCAGCTGGCATCGAGCCGGCGCCACATCCACAAGGAGACAACATGCGTCATTATGAAATCGTGGTCATGGTTCACCCTGACCAGAGCGATCAGGTTCCGGCCATGATCGAGCGTTACAAGAATATGGTCGAATCCGACGGCGGCAAAGTCCACCGTATGGAAGACTGGGGCCGTCGTCAGCTGGCCTACGCCGTTGCCAAACTGCACAAAGCACACTACGTGCTGATGAACGTGGAATGCAGCGACGCCGTGCTGAAAGAACTCGAATCCGCGTTCCGCTTCAACGACGCTGTGATCCGCAAGCTGGTTATGCGTACCGACAAGGCAGAAACTGAGCAGTCGCCGCTGTTCAAGGCGCCGGAAGAAGACAAGAAGCCGGAATACAAGCGTAATGCCGAGAGCGAAGCCGAAGCCGGCGCCGCTGAGTCCGAAGCCGCTGAAACTGAATCCGGAGAGGCCTAAGCCATGTCGCGTTTTTTCCGTAAGAAGAAGTCCTGCAAATTCACCGCTGAAGGCACCGTCAAGATCGATTACAAAGATCTGGCAACGCTGAAGCAATACGTTTCCGAAAACGGCAAGATCGTGCCGAGCCGCATCACCGGTACCAAGGCGCGTTACCAGCGCCAGCTCGGTTCGGCGATTAAGAACGCGCGCTATTTGGCGCTGCTGCCGTACACCGACTCGCACGAGTAAGGAGATAAACGATGGAACTGATCCTACTCGAAAAAGTAACGAACCTCGGCGATCTCGGCGACGTCGTTAACGTCAAGCCCGGTTATGGCCGTAACTTCCTGCTGCCGCAGGGCAAGGCGCTCACTGCCACCACCGGCAACAAAGAAGTCTTCGAAACGCGCAAAGCCGAGTTGATGAAGAAGTATGCCGACTCGCTGAACGCCGCGAAAATGCGCGCCGAAAAGCTGGCCGGCAAGCACGTGACGATCAAAGCACTGACCGCCGAAGAAGGCCGCTTGTACGGCTCGGTTGGTCCGGCCGATGTCGCCCGCGCAGCGGAAGCCGCAGGTCTGGGTCTGGAGAAGAGCGAAATCGATATGCCGGAAGGCCCGATTCGCGTCGTCGGTACCTATACCGTTGCGGTTCGTCTGCACTCGGAAGTGGAAAGCTCGTTGATCGTCGTCGTCGAGCAAGAAAAAGCTTGATTCGCGGTTTTTAGCGATGCCGTCGGCCCGCCCAGTGCGGGCCGATTTGTTTCTGTTCACCGTCGTCACATCGCATTTTTTGCGCCTAGGCGAGAAAATAGCGCCGCAGCGCGCCGCGCCGTGGTCGGTCAGCGTAAGCTGCGAGCAGTTGTTCCCCCGTGTCTTGGACCGCCAACAGAATTTCTCGGCGCGAGCATAACCAACCATGCCGACCTATCTGCCCAATCCGCCGACGCCGAGCGCGACCAAGCTCGCCGCCAGCCCCAAGCATCCACCGCATTCGATTGAGGCGGAGCAGTCGGTGCTGGGCGGCTTGTTGCTGAATAATCGTGCCTGGTACGAATTGATCGATCAGGTTACCGAAGAAGACTTCTACACCCACGATCACCGCGTCATTTTTCACGCGATCGGCGATTTGCTGAACGCCGGCCGGCCTTGTGATTTCGTCACGCTGTCGGAACATCTGCGGCATCAGGACAAACTCGACGAAGCCGGCGGCATCAGCTACCTCGGCACTTTGGCGGCGGATACGCCAAGCGCAGCAAACATTCGCGCCTACGCTGAAATTGTTCGCGAACGCGCGGTACTGCGCAGCTTGATCGCGACCGGGCAAGACATCGCCGAACTCGGCTATCAGCCAGACGGCCGCGAGCCCGGCACTTTGATCGATATTGCCGAGCAGCAGGTATTCCGCATCCGCGCCCGCGGCGACCGCGGCCAGAAGCAGGCGAAAGATATGCCGATGCTGATGGACGCGATTGAGGAACGCCTAGAGCGGCTAAAAAATAATCCGGACAGCTTCGCGGGCGTGCCAACCGGCTTCACCGAACTGGACAAAATGACCCAGGGCATGCACGAAGGCGATTTGATCATCGTCGGCGGCCGCCCCGGCATGGGTAAAACCAGCTTTGCGATGAACATCGCCGAGCACGTGGCAATCGAACGCAAGCTGCCAACGGCGGTGTTTTCGATGGAAATGTCGGCGGAGCAATTGGCGCTGCGCGTATTGTCATCATTCGGCCGGATCGACCAGCAACGCCTGCGCAGCGGCGATATGGAAGATCACGACTGGAGTCGGCTGGTTTCGGCCAGCGGCTTGTTGCGCGAGGCGCCGCTGTATATCGACGAAACCGGCTCGCTGTCGCCGCAGGAATTGGCCGGCCGGGCGCGGCGCATGGCGGCGAAACAGCGCTTGTCGCTGATCGTGGTCGATTACATCCAGCTGATGCAGGTGCCGAATAACCGTGAAAACCGTACCAACGAAATCTCGGAAATTTCGCGTTCGTTGAAGGCCTTGGCGAAGGAGCTGAAGGTGCCGATCATCGCGCTGTCGCAGTTATCGCGTAGCCTTGAAGCGCGGCAAGATAAGCGCCCGATCATGTCCGATCTGCGTGAATCGGGCTCGATCGAGCAGGACGCCGACGTGGTGCTCTTCGTCTACCGCGATGACTACCACAACAAGGAATCGCCGAACCAGGGCACGGCCGAAATCATCATCGCCAAACAACGTTCCGGCCCGACCGGAAAAGTCAGAACCGCGTTCCTCGGCAAGTACACGCGCTTCGACAATTTGGCGCCGGAGTACGTTTACAGCTGATGATGGCCGGCACTTCCGATTTCTCACGCCGCGGTCGTTTGCGATGACGCCGCTGTATGTTCCGCGCGTCGTCGCCTACGTCGATCACGCCGCGATCCGCGCCAATCTTGCGCGGGTACGGGCGTTTGCGCCGCGGGCGAAAGTGATGGCGGCGATCAAGGCCGACGCCTACGGTCACGGCGCGGTGCCGATCGCACGGACTTTGGTCGACGCCGGGGTGGATGCGCTCGCCGTCGCCTGTTTCGAAGAAGCGTTGACGCTGCGCGAGGCGCATGTGCAAGCGCCGCTAGTTTTGCTCGAAGGCGTACTTTCGCCCGCCGAAGCCGAACTCGCCGCGAGTGAGCGGCTGCAAGTTGTCGTGCATTCCGAATGGCAGTTGGCGTTGTTAGAAGGTTTGCCGGCCGGAACGCCGCTGTCGCTATGGTTCAAGATTGATAGCGGTATGCACCGGCTTGGCTTCGCGCCAGAGCGTGCTTCGGCATTGCACGCGCTGGTGCAGGCACATCCAGGCTGGCAGCTACAAGGCTGGATGACGCATTTGGCCTGCGCCGACGACCCCGAACATCCGCTGACCGGTCAGCAGATCCGCTGTTTCGAGCAGGCAACGGCCGGTCTGCCAGGCGCGCGTTCGATCGCCAATTCCGCCGGGCTAATCGCCTGGCCGCAGGCGCGCGCTGATTGGGTGCGGCCCGGCTTGATGCTTTATGGCGCAAGCCCGTTGCCGAATAAAACCGGCGCCGAACTCGGGCTGCGGCCAGCGATGCGACTCGAAAGCCGGCTGATCAAAATTCAGGATGTCGAAGCCGGCGAGACTATTGGCTACGGCGGCACCTACCGCTGTGCTGAGCGCATGCGCGTCGGCGTGGTAGCGGTGGGTTACGCCGACGGCGTACACCGCGTCTTGCCAACCGGCGCGCCGGTGCTGATCCGCGGCACACGGGTTCCGATCATTGGCCGCGTTTCGATGGATATGATCACCGTCGATTTACGAACGCTGCCGCAAGCCCAAATCGGCGATACCGTGCTGCTTTGGGGCACAGGCTTGCCTGCGGAAGAGGTGGCGTCTTGGGCCGGGACGCTGGCTTACGAGCTATTTTGCGGTTTGACTAACCGCGTACATTTCGTCCATCGTTAATCACGTTGGCGCGTTTTAATCGCCAAGGCATTGCACGGCTGCGCAGGCGATTTTTTAGCTGACGTTGCCGGAGTTCGGCAACGTCAGCTTCAACTCGGCATCAAGCCGCTGCGGCAGCGCGCTGTGCCTCGCTACGAGCGCTGTTTGTTCGCGCTTGCCGCGCTTCGTAGGCTTTAAGATGCGTGTAGGCAATTCGCAGCAACGGAGTCGAGATATTCTGCGCCGCACCGCGGGTGATCATATCGCCCAGCACATGATCGGCTTCCACGCGGCCGCCGCTTTCGAGATCGCGCAACATTGACGCGGTAAAACGCGAGCCGGCTTCGGTCAGCATGTTTTGCGTACCTTCCAAGACCGCCGGTCGTGGCGGGTGTCCGTAGGCTTTCGCCACTTCGCTGCACTCGTGCAGGAATTGCAGCATTAAAGCCTTGCCTTCCGGAGCGGCGACGATATCGCCGACGCTGGCACGCATCAGGCAAGTCATTCCGGCGAGGCTGGCGAGCATCACCCACTTTTCCCACAGCGCTTGCAGGATGTCGGGGCTGGGTTTGGCGTCGGCATTGATTTCGGTAAATAGGGTTGTCAGCGCCGCGATACGCGCACTATCGCTACCGTCACGTTCGCCGAAACGCAGCACGTGCATCGGGCTCAGGTGTTCAATCGCGCCGTCTTCCGCCATCGTCACGGCGATCGAGCACAGGCCACCGAGCACGCGGCGGGCGCCGAAACGGGCATCTAAGGCCTCGTAGTGGCGAAGGCCGTTCAGTAGCGGCAGGATTGCGGTGTACGGGCCGATTGCTGGCGCAATGGCCGTCATCGCCGATTCCAGATCGTAGGCTTTGCAGCTCAGCACGATCAGATCGAAGGTTTCTTGCAGCGAATTTTCGGTTAGCACGTGTGGCGTTAATCGCGCCGTGCCTTGCGGACTTCGCAGCGCCAAGCCGTGCGTGCGCAATTGGCTTGCGCGCTTTTTGCGAACGAGGAAACTGACGTCACGGCCGGCTTCTAATAAGCGGCCGCCGAAATAACCACCGGTTGCGCCTGCACCCAGTACCAAAACTTTCATCGCATCACTCCTTTGAACACGTTGAGGTTTTGCCTACATTGCGCGCAGTATGTCCGAACGGACGCTCGGCTGGCAGCGCGCTACAAAAATAAATTCGTCGTTGTCCGCACCGTCCATCACTATTCATTGAAGAGAACATTGCGTGTCTCCAAGTCAGCTTGATGCCCTGGGCTATGCCGCCGCCAGTTGCACTACCTTATCCTTTTTACCGCAAGCCTTACGTGTTTGGCGCTCGCGCTCCGGCGAAGACATCTCCGCCGCGATGTACGCCGTCTTCCTGTTCGGCGTTGGTTTGTGGACGGTCTACGGCTGGATGCTCGCCGCCTGGCCGATCGTCATCGCGAACTGCGTTACCGCGCTGCTCGCAGGCTCGGTACTGTGGATGAAGCGCTATTTCAGTGCCGTCAAAACTGGGCTGAAATAACCCACTTCGCCAATCTATAACGTCTTCAGCCGTGATTCAAAGCCTTTTTGTCCAAACCAAGCTCGGTGCGACGAAAGGAGATAAGCCGATGTAGCGTATAGGAATACGGCTCTAGCGGGGTGATTTCGGGACGTCGATCCAAACAAAGCCATCGCGGTTTGGCATGCGAATTTTGGGCAGGGTTTCGGCGTTGATGTCGTCGTTTTCGCCGATTACACCGCTGAGATTGAGCAAATAGGCGGTGACCGCGTAAACCTCATCGTTGCTGAGCGTACCCGGCGCAGTCATCGGCATTGCGCGGCGGGTGAAGTCGAACAAGGTTGTCGCAAACGGCCAGTAGTTATCGACGGCGGGGTCTGGCTCGGGGCCGGTTAACGGGCCGTGGCTAATTAACTGCCCACCGCTGCCGCCACGCCCGGCGCTGCCGTGGCAGGCAGTGCACTGCGCGTCATAGACTTTCCTGCCGTCAACGGCGTTGCCGTGGCCTGCTGGTAGGCCGCGGCCATCGGGATAAATGCTGGGATAGGGCAGCGCAGCCTCGGTGTTGGGCAGCACTTGGCCGAGATTGGGCCCGGCGATTTTGCCGCCCGCAGCGGCCGCTGGCAGCGCCAGTGTCATCAGCAGCAACACGGCGACGTAACGGCTTTCAGGCATAGACATGGCTGAGTTCTCCGTCGCTATCGAGCGCCCAGGCGACAATCGCATTGTAGTGAAAATAGCCGGCGCGGCCGCGCTCGGCGATCAATTTTGTGCGCTCCGGTTGGACGTTGCCAGCCTCATCAGTGGCGCGGCTTTTCAGCACGGCAGCTTGGCCGCGCCACTGCCACGGTAGGCGGAAGCGCGTGAAACACTGTGGTAGCACCGGCGTTTGTAATTCGGCCTGCGTCCAGGTTTTGCCGCCATTCACCGAGATCTCTACTTTTTTGATGCGGCCGTGGCCCGACCACGCGAGGCCGCGCAGTTCGTGCAGACCTCTGCTCAGTACGGCGCCGGGCGAGGGCGTCGTGATCAGCGATTTCACGCCCATGACAAACGTAAACTGACGCGCTTTACCGTCCGGTTGTAGCTCGGTGTAGCGGCTGGTTTCATTGCGCGCCATCACCGGCTCGCGGCTGAGTTCGATGCGGCGCAGCCATTTGACGTTCAAAACGCCTTCCCAGCCGGGGACTAGCAAGCGCAGCGGGTAACCATTTTCCGGCCTTAGCCGCTCGCCGTTCTGGTACAGCGCGAGCAGGCAGTCGTCCGTCGCTTTATGTAGCGGCAGCGAGACGTTCATCGCGATTGCGTCCGCGCCTTCGAGCACCAGCCAGCGCGCCTCGGGCGCAACACCGGCTTCGTCGAGGATGGTTGATAGCGGCACGCCGGTCCATTCGCTGCACGAGGCCATGCCGTGCAAGTAGCCCGCTTTGGTCTGCAGCGGTTCCAGGTTCCAGCCGGCGTTGCTATTGCCGCCGCACTCAATGAACGCGAGGCGCGTGCGCAGCGGGTAACGGAGTAAATCGGCGATTGAAAAACTGAGCGCGCGCTGTGTTAAACCGTGCACCAGCAGGCGGTGCTGGTCGGCCGGAATCTGCGGTACGCCGTTGTGGTGGCGCTCAAAGTGTAAGCCGCTCGGCGTGATGATGCCTTCCAGTTCGTGCAGCGGCGTCCAAGACACGCCGTTGCCGGGCACTTGCCGGTTCGGCGTGATCCAACGGATGACTTTTCGCTCTTGTTCCGACGGCTGGCCGTAGTTCGTAAGCGGTGCACCCGGCGTGTGCAGCCACGGCAGCGGCGGTTCCGCAGCGCTGAGTTTGCCGCCGGTGGTGGCCGCCGTTAGTGCCAGCCCGCCCTGCAAAAAGGCGCGGCGATTCAGCCCGCTCGGGTTGGCACCCGGCGCCACCCCGGTCGGGATCGTCGGCGTTGATATTTTTTTTCGCCGTGTCATGGTCTCTCCTCCTACTGACGCCGCCGGTGGTCCGGCGGTCACACGCTATACCGCAACCGGCCGCAACGAAAAGAGTCGGTATTGCCCGTAGCGCTTCGCCAGTTCGATCTCACCGGCGTATTCGGCAACAAATCGCTCGGGCGCTTCGAGTGCGAGGCGCGCCGCGAATGCCTCTGTGACGAAAATCATGCCGGGCGGCGTCACCGGTTCGATGCGCGCCGCAAACGACAGCTGCGAGCCGAAATACACCGGCGTGTTCTCAACTGGATCGATCCCCGCATAAACCGGTGCGTAGTGCGCGGCGAGGCGCAATTCCAGCTGCGCCAGCGTGCCGTCGAGCTGCGGCCGCAGCTGTTCGATCGCGGCGTGGATTTCGACCAAGAGATCGGCCGCCGACTCGGCGTCGGCGGTGACGATATGCACGGCGTCGCCCCAGGTGTGCTGGCGCAGAATTTTCGCCTGCGCGCGCTTGAGGACATCGGCAATCGCCCCAAAGTGCAGGGTCTGGAAGCGGGGCATTTCGGCCTCGCTCAAGCGGCTGAAGCCGGTGAAGTCGGCGAAGATCGTCCCCACAAATTGCCGCGCGAACGTCACCGCACTGGTTGGCGCGGGCGGGGTATTCGCGGCGCAGCGGCGGTTCAGCACGGCGTCGGCTTCTTCGTCGCTGAGCAGACGGGCATCGTCGTTTAGGGCCAATACCTGCCAGCCGCAGCCCAGCCTTTTTGCCGTGAGTTTGGATAAGCCCAGCGCGACGGTTGCGACATAGTCGGCGAGGCGGTGGCTTTCCTCGTCGAGAAAGCCATTGGCGACTGAAACCTCGTCCGCGCGCTGCAAACACCGGTGCAGGCGCTGCGCGGTGAGGTCGTCATAACGCGTGCGCCAGGCTTCGAGCAACGTTGCTTTCGGAGCTGACAAAATCAAATGCAGGCGGCTGTCGAATTTGGCGAGTGCTTCGACGACGCCGAGGTCAGCCGGTGCGATGAGGGTGGCAAATACGAACGCTGCGTGCACGGCCGGCATCACACCAACTTCTGGCGAGCAGCGCAGCGCGCAAACCACCGGCGCCAGTGTCAGGTGATCGAGTAGCGCGGTATCGATTGCGTGATGCCGGCAGATCAGCCGCAGCTGCGCGGCGGCACGGCTGCGGACGTTGACGTTGCCGCGCAGCAATTGGTTGGCGCGACGCAGGTTGGCGCCGCAGCCGTCGAGATCTTGCAGTAGCAACAGCGCTTCGGCGGCGGTGACGCAGCGGTAGTAGTCATCCGTTTCATCGGCGGGGAGGGCTGCGCGCGTTTGCGCCAACGCTGCCTGTGCCAGCGTTGCCGACTGCACCGCCTCGCCGCCGAGCAAGAACATCGTGGCCGCGTTAATCGCCGGGAAATAGCCACCGGTACGCTGAAATGCCGCGTGATAGGCGGCGCCGGAGCGCAGAAACAGTGCGCGGTCGGCACGGCGGCTCAGCGCAAGGTCTTTCAGCAATCGGCCTTCAAGCGCCAACCAATCTTCGCCCAGCTCGTGTTCGGCGAGTTGCAGCTGGTAGTAGCGTTGCAGGCCAAGTTGCGTGCTGCCGGCGTTTGCCAGCGCTAGCACCGAGAGATAGTCCAACGTTCGCGAGGTCACGCCGCTGGCTTTTGCCCTTACCGTTTGGTCGTAGGCTTGCAGGTAATTGCCGGCTTTGAGCGCCTGTCGGCACTGCCGGATGTGTTCGACGAGTGCGTCTTCAGCGTCAGCGGCGGTCGGCATGGGCGCCGATGCGGGCGCCGGCATTGCCTGAGGATCGACGATGTGCAGCGCGCGCCGCGCGTGCCGAGCGGTTCGCAGCGCCAAGGTCGAGAATTCAGCCGGGATTAGCGACGGATTGCGTCGCCATTCAACCACCTCAGCGGTGCCGCCCGGCAGTTGCGGGCTTTGTCCGCGCAGCACGGCGAGCAGTTGCTCGGGTTGTTCCGCGAGACAGGCGGCGAGGCGGCGGTACTGCGCTTGCCGGAAGCCCTGATCCGCCAGCTCGGCGTGCGCGTAAGACGGCGGCAGCAGGTCAACCACCGTTTCGCAGGCGGCCAGCGCCGTGCTGATCGCTTTTTGCACGTCATCAAGCCCGCAGGCGTCTACCGAGACGCCATTTTCGCGTGCTTTGATCAACCAGTCGCTGATCAAGGTATTCACCGGCAACGGCAGCAATGCAACCGCCCGGTAAGCGATGCCGGCGCGGCGCAACCACGTGGCGCAGACGCGCTGAAAGAGCAAGTCGGCCCCCGGTGCGAGGCAGCTGATCAGCGTAACCGTCAGCCTATCGCGCCCGGAAAACAACGCCGGCAGCACAGTTTTTTCGAGCTGCGTCGTAGCCTGAGCTTGTTCTTGCGCCGAAAGCAGCAAATGGCCGGTGCCGCCAAGCAAAACATGGCCGGAATCTGCGGTGGGCAAGCTGAGCAGCCAATCCGCGAGCTTGAGCTTGCGCAGCACGGCGGCTAACGCTCGGTCTTGCCCGTCGTTGCGCGTAGAAGAACGTAGACCGCGCCCGTGCCGCCGTCGTGCGGACGGGCAGAACAGAAAGCGAGCACATCCTTGCGCCGGCGCAGCCAACCATCGAGCAATGTTTTGATCACGGGGCCGGTATTGGGCGAGCGATTGCCCTTACCGTGGACGATGCGGACGCAGCGCACGTCGTGATCCTGGCAATCAGCGAGAAATTCGCTGACCGCCGCGTGTGCGGCATTGCGGTTCAGGCCGTGCAGATCAAGATCGGCCCGCACCCGGTACGCGCCGCGGCGTAGCCGGCGCCAGACGCCGTCTTGAATGCCATCGGCGCGGAAGCTCAGTGTGTCACCGCTTTCGATCAGCTCGGGCTCAAACATGCCGTAGAGCAATTCCTCGACCACCGCGCGTTCATCGGCCTCGGCGTTGCGCGCGCGCGGCGGCGGCGTCTTCCGCTCCGGCGGCAGGCGATCGGACGACGCCCGCGGCTGAACATCGGCCATCGCATCGCGAAAGCTCAGGTCGTTTGCCGGATCGGTTTTGGAATTCGACGCCATGCGGGCATCATAGCCTGCCAACACGTAAACTAATTTGGATTTTCCAAAAGCACATTCCGATGCGGATCTTATTGTCGAACGACGACGGTTACACAGCCCCCGGGCTGCTGTGCCTTGCAGAATATTTACGCCGAGAGCACCAGGTTGATGTGGTGGCGCCGGATCGCAACCGTAGCGGCGCCAGCAACTCGCTGACGATCGTCAACCCGCTGCGTTTGCAACGGCAGCCGGACGGCACAATCTGTGTTGACGGCACGCCCACCGACTGCGTCCATTTGGCGCTAACCGGTCTGATCAAAGAAACGCCGAATATGGTTGTTTCCGGCATCAATAACGGCCCGAATTTGGGCGATGACACGCTCTATTCCGGCACGGTTGCCGCGGCGATGGAAGGCCGCCATCTTGGCTTTCCGGCGATCGCCGTATCGTGCAATTCGCACGACCCGAAGCACTATGAAACCGCCGCGCAAGTGACATTGCGGTTGGTCGAGCGGCTGCGCCAAGAGCCGCTACCGGGCGATACGATTTTGAACGTCAACGTGCCGGACGTGCCGTTCGAGGCCTTGAAAGGCTACGAAGTAACGCGGCTTGGCAATCGCCACCGCTCCGAACCCGTTGCTGAAGCGCTAGACCCGCGCGGCCGGCCGATTTACTGGATCGGTGTTGCCGGTGCCGAGTCTGACTTCGGGCCGGGCACGGACTTCCATGCGGTTGCCAACCAGCGCGTGTCGATCACGCCGCTGCTGGTCGATCTCACACGTCACAGCCTGCTCGACCGGCTCGGTGCCTGGGCTAAGGCACTGTGACGGCAGGCGTGCATCCGCACAGCCGCGGTCTCGGTTTAACCTCCCCGGTGAGCCGGGCGCGGATGATCGACGAACTGCGGCAGCAGGGCGTTTCCGATGAGCGCGTACTGGCGGCGATGCTGAAAATCCCGCGCCACGAGTTCGTTGAAGAAGCCTGGCGCGGCGAAGCCTACCGCAGCAAATCGCTGCCGATTGGCTTGGCCCAAACGCTATCGCAACCGTATGTCGTCGGCTTGATGACGCAGCTGCTGCTGGAACCCTCGGCGGAATGCGCGGCGCGCAAGAACGTGCTCGAAGTTGGTACCGGCAGCGGTTATCAGACGGCGGTGTTGGCGGAAGTGGTGGAGCGGGTATATTCGGTCGAGCGTTTGAAGGCTTTGTCCGAAATCGCGCGAAACCGCCTGCAGGGGTTGCGTTACCGCAACGTGCATTTCGGTTACGCCGACGGTACCGCCGGCTGGGCGGCGCACGCCCCGTACGATGCGATCATCGTCACCGCTGCTGCCAGCGAAGTGCCCAAGGCGCTGCAGGAGCAGTTGGCGCGCGGTGGGCGGTTGGTGATCCCCGTCGGGCCGCCGAATCAGCAGGTGTTACGGGTAGTGGACCGCGTTGGCGCGCGCTTTCAAAGTCGCGATGTCGCCGCCGTTAGCTTCGTGCCGCTGCTCGAAGGCAAGGCCTGAGCGCACAGCCCATGCAGGTTTTTCAAGATTGGCTGGCGTTGTGGCTTGCGCAAATTGGCTACCTCGAAATTTTTCTGTTGATGGCCTTGGAGTCCAGCCTGTTTCCGGTGCCTTCGGAGCTGGTGATGATTCCCGCTGGCTATCTCGCAAAAACCGGCAAACTCGATCCGGCGCTGGCAATCGCGGCAGGTGGCGCTGGCTCCTTACTCGGCGCCAGCTGCAATTACCTGCTCGGTCGCTATGTTGGTCGCGCGTTTCTGCTCCGTTACGGCAAGTATCTGCTGATTAATGCAGACAAATACCACGAGGCCGAGGCGCTCTTTCTGCGCAATGCCTATGTGGCTACATTCGTCGGCCGGCTATTGCCGGTGGTGCGCCATCTGATCTCCATTCCCGCCGGCGTGTTCGGCATGCAGCCGTTATCGTTCGCCGCGATCACGCTAGCCGGTGCCACGCTGTGGTCGGCAATACTGGTTGCTGCCGGTTATTATTTCGGCGAAGCCGCAGTCCAGGTATTCAGCCGCTATACCCATGAGTTGACACTCGCGGTAGTCGCCGCAATCGTCGCTTTTGGAATCTGGTTTCTATTCCGAAAACGCTGATGTATAGATCTGCAAGGATGCTATATACAAGGCGTCGAACAGGTGGCTTAGCGCTCGCGTGTGTGACTGCCTTGGTGCTGGCTGCGTGCAGCACCCCTGGGCCAGAACCGGCTACCGGCAAACATTCTGCAGTCGTAAGCCGGCAACCCACGCCGAGCAAGCCGACCTACGGCGAAACCTATGTTGTTTCCCGTGGCGATACGCTCTATTCAATCGCGTTCCGAAATCAACTCGACTACCACGACCTCGCCGATTGGAACGGCATCGGCCGCGATTATCTAATCGTGCCTGGGCAAGTGCTGCGACTCTCGCCACCGGGGCGCTCGCCGTTGCCAGGCTCCGTTCCAGCGCCGACTAGCGCCAGCACCTCACCGCAGATTCGTAAAGTTTCGCCGCCCCCAGCGGCCGTAGCGTCGGCCCCCGCCGCGAAGGCGGCCACCAACGAAGCGATCAGCACGGCGTCCGGCGAATGGGAATGGCCAACACGCGGTGAGAATCTACTGCGGAAATTCGATGCCGACGGCAACAAAGGCCTCGATATCGGCGGCGAACTGGGGCAGATCGTCATCGCCAGCCGCAGCGGCAAAGTGGTGTACAGCGGCAGTGCATTAAAAGGCTACGGCGAGCTGATCATCATCAAACACGATGAAGACTATCTCACCGCCTACGGCTACAGCCGGCGCCGCCTTGTTATGGAAGGCGACACCGTAGCCGCCGGCCAACCCATCGCCGAACTCGGCCTCGGCCCCGAACAAAGGCCGCTGCTACATTTTGAAATCCGCAATAAAGGCCGGCCGGTTGATCCGTTGGCGTTGCTGCCAAAGCGCTAACAATTTGGATGAGGGTGGGGCGGTGCTATGAGAATGGCTTTTCCCTAAAATTTGGACTAACAAGAACACCGATGAAGACCCGGATTTTATTTCTACTGGCCGCAATCGCACTACATGGCTGTGCTGCCCATCCAGTTGCCAATCCTCCAGCACGTAAAACAGTCGGATACTATGATCAGCTAACGCATATCATCGCAGCTGGCGTCCGCTACCCAAGCAGGGCTCTGTTGGCAAATGAGCAGGGGACTTGCATTGTAAAAGTTGCCCTGCGTCGAGACGGGACGCTGATCAGTGCTGAAATTACGCAGTCCGCTGGATATGCGGATTTAGATCGGGAATGTCTGGCGGCGTCGCGCCGTGTTGACAAGTTCCCCGCTTTTCCAGAAAGCGTCTCGACTGAAATCGAAGAATTTATATTCGAGATGCCAATGAAATTTTCATTGCCTTCCGCCAAGTAATAATCAAGCGATTTGTATCGAGGCTTGATCCGCCTAACTTGACCTCAAGTTTATTAGCAAATGCCTTGGGCGCTCCCAGGTGCCCGCTGTCGAGCTGACTCAAATGCGGTAATTCATCGGCTACGATGTGTAACGCTACTCGGATCTAAGCGGCTGTAGCATTTCACCGGCTTTTGCCTTTCGGCTTGATCACACTGATTGTTTTACGCTGAATACAAAACACTCTGCGACCCAGTGAAGGCCGTTAGATAGCAAGATAGTGCAGCGGGTTTATTTTAGCGCTTCAAATAACGTAAGTTTAATCGCGCGCTGTCCGATGGAATTATCGACAGACTTGCGATAGAAAACGCATAGGGCAAGATTCTGAGTATTGGCCGCGACGTTTAAATCAGTAGCCAGATGCGACAAGAACGCCTCAACCGCAGGCGCCCCCAACGTTCGGGGATGCTGTTTTCCATGAAAGAGAATAAAACGCCGAATCCAGTGCAGGTAGGAATCTTCCGTACGCAGGCTGTAATGCAACGCCCGAATGAGTGCCCGGACCTGCTCCAGCAACCGGGGCGATTGCGCTGCTGATACGTCAGCTGACGTATAATCCTGGAATTTTGACGCGTTTTCTGGAATCATAAGCTTGTTTCCAAAAGACTTTTATGTGAAGGCCAACGGATTATACGTCGAGTTTTATGTCAGAGTTATATTTCAAAGTGATATCTAATTGGCGTTAGCCATTATGAATGATCGGCCACCCCTTAATGGGGCTGAAGCTGAGGCAAGAAAATCACTTGTCGCCACCGTCCGCGCAATGCTTTCTGGAGAGCTTCCGTATGTTGAGGGCGCAGTTCAGGTGCTTCGCCTTAAAGCTCAAGTCGGCGGCGTCGGGGATCACGATAAGGACTTCAACGCCTTTGTTGCTATCGCGTCAGAGACTGATCACCTACCTTTGGAAGCTCAGCGTCATTTGTGGGCACCCGAAGCGCTAGCGCGTTTGGAGCCGGAACTTGAAAAAACACAGAAGTGGGCAGCGTCCTTTGCCCCTGCAGCATGCGCAAAACTTGCTGCTCGGTTCAGCCATGGCTAACCCGGCGCTCAACCCCGCTCCTTTCAGTCGCTGGACGCTGCGCGATAAAGCCGCGCATCGCCGGTTAGCTCTACGTTGGGCATCCAAAGCAGCGAGTTCCGGAGTTCAAGTAAGCAATGAAGTTCATTCATAGCGACCTCGGTTACAGATCACGTGGTGAGCGAGTTGAATTCACGCTCAAGGGAAACTCTGCAAACGTGCGGCTGATAGATAGCTCAAACTTCAGCAGCTACAAGAATGGGCGCAACTTCCGCTACCACGGAGGGCGCGCAACGAAATCGCCAACGGTTTTGGCTATTCCTCGCCCGGGGCATTGGCACGCGGTCGTCGATTTGCAGGGCCTCGGAGGTCAAGTGAATGCATCCTTCCGCATCCTGCCTGGTCCAGCGCCTACTCTTCAGGATGCTCCCCTGGCTGATATACCCAGTCTTGTCCATCGAGACATCGCACCACCTCAAGACGGTCCCGGCGATATATACGACGTGTTTATTTCCCACGCGTCCGAAGACAAAGAAGAAATCGTTAGACCACTTGCCCAGGCCTTGCGGTCGGAAGGCTTGCGAGTTTGGTATGACGAGTTTGAGCTGCGTATCGGCGATAGTCTGCGCCGCAAAATCGACAAGGGGCTCGCATCCAGCCGCTTTGGGCTTGTAGTTCTTTCGCCATCGTTCATTGCAAAGGGCTGGACCAACTACGAACTAGACGGGCTTGGGCGAGAGCGGTATCTGGGGAGCAGGTACTGCTCCCAATCTGGCACAAACTGACCAAGCAAGAAGTAATGGCCTACAGTCCGTCGCTAGCAGATCGCGTCGCCAGAAACACATCCACGTACACGGTTGAGGAGATCGCTGAGGAAATTGGTGAACTTATCAATGATGCGCAGGACTGATGCCCAACAATCGCTTCCAGCCGACGCGGGACTTGAGCGTTAGCCGTCATCAGGAGCACTCCATTTTATGCTGAACGACACCTTTCATAAGCGCTTCGCCGAACTGGAGACTGAGTTTGGCAAGATGCCGTTCGTCCCGAGAGATGGATATCGAAATTCCCAGGTGACTAATGGCTTCTGGCGCAAGTGGGCGACCAGCACTCAGAGTCTGATCACCGCAGTATTTGGACCTACTTCTCCGCATGTTCAGAACTTCAATTCGTTGTATGAGAAATGCGACGGTCAAGACTACGACGTGAAGGCCCTGCATGCGGTGTTTCAGAGTGCCAAAGACGACTTCGAGGGTGGCTACCTGTTCAACGTAGAGCTTCGAGTCTCGGGTGAAGTCTTCGGAGACTTCGTTGCACTGGCAAGGCAGTCCCTCAGCGAAGGTCACAAGGATGTTGCTGCGGTTCTGGCCTGCGCCGCGCTTGAAGACGTTCTCAAGCGGTACGCTTCGCTTAACCAGCTCAACATCACCGACAAGTCCATGACGGAGGTCATCAATGCGCTCAAGTCCGCCGGCCTAGTTGTTGGAGCTCAGAAGTCACTGCTTGACGCAATGCCTCGTCTGCGCAATGCAGCTCTGCACGCGGACTGGTCAAAAATCTCGGAACCCGATGTCAGCAGCGTGATTGCATTCGTCGAGCAGTTCTTGCTCACCAAGTTTCAATGACGGCTAACCCTTCCTATATGGACCCCACCCGCAAGCCCCGCAGTTGAAGTGTTGAAAAGATCTGACGAAGCGAATCGGTTGCAGTCGTATATCCGGCTTCCGATGGAGCGATAGTGACGCTCTGAGCCTTCATGGAATTCGCACCCGGGGTGCCTCACGTTCAAGCGAGCTTTTGCTCGGAAGGGTTATCGGCTTTTACCCGGAGCGGTTCGACCGCCCACGCCATGATCTTGTGCTTCTCCTG
>JALNYU010000018.1 GCA_023229645.1 Nevskia sp.
CGCTCAAGCGCCATCATCCGCATTTCTTCCAACGCCGATCGCGATACCCTTCTTCCGTCTCTCTTCATGTCGGGTTGGACAAACACTTCGCCCTTATTGTTCCCTAATATACTGACTTATTAGTAAGGGGCCTCCAAGCTGATTCCCAATGGCATTAGGCCCAGTTCCAGTTCCTACTATTTGTGCTCCGACAACGCCATTATTCTCAATAATTGAAATAGTGACTGATCCGCCAAAAATATGGCCTGGCAAAGTTTCATTTGTGATGGCCTTGTCGCACTGGTTAACAATTTGACGTATTGGATTGTTGCCAAATAAAAGAACATCATGAGTTCCGTTTAGTGCATAAGGTGCGCGAGGCGCTGAATAATTTCTCATCGCGTTGAAAGCGTCCGATGGCGAACACCCAACACATAGAGGAACAAAGATATTGTAGTAGTGGTATCCAACATTAGGCCCAGGCGACCTGGCACCAGATTGCCTATATTCGTAGTTAAAGTCTCGCGACTGTAAACCTGTCGGATCAATTAGTGAAATCGGATTCCCACCGACATAGCCGTACGAATTGATCCCGGCCGCTTCCTGCAGCGGATCCTCCGAGATAAACCGCTTTGTTGCTGGATCGTAGTACCTTGCCCGATAGTAATACAAGCCATTCCCGTCGTTTTCTCTGCCGGTGTACTGGTACGGATTCGTCAGCCCGGTAGTACCAGTCGCTTTGACTTCTCCATACGGCTCGTAGTCATAGCGTTGCTGAATGTTCGCCGTAGCATCGGTCAGCGCAATCGTTGATCCGATGGCATCGGTCAGGAAATAGGTTCGTCCGGAGACGTCGTCTCGGGCAAAGCGCTCATCGATATTTTGCCCGGTGAGGCTGGTGCGGGTGGTGGTACCGCTGGTCTCCTGTATGGCATCGCTGCCATCGTACAGATAAGCCGTCGTAACGCCATTCGCATCGGTCTTGCTGACCCGGCGGTCGAAGGCGTCGTACTGAAAGCTCGCCGTGATCGCCACACCCTGACTGATCTGGACAAGCCGATGTCTTGCATCAAAGGTGTACTGGATGCCCAGGCCATTGGTCGTTGGATCACCGTTGGCATCGTAAGTCGGCGCAATGCCGTTGCCGCGAATCAATCAGCGGGTCGGTAATCACTCTCAATCTGGATACCGATCTCGGTGGTGGTTCGATCGACTCGGACGGCGAATCCATCTTCGGTGATTCCTCGGTGGCTGGATTCTTCCGGCGCGGTGCGCTGCGCTTACCGGCGCCCTACTACTGGGTGCACCTTACGCGCATTTGACTCCAGGGTCATGGGCCTACTTCTACAGATGCTTTTTTCTGCTCCAAGATACGGAGTGTGTACGTCTTACGCGCCTTGGGTATGTGTTCGCATTCGGATAGTTTTAACTGAAGTAAATATTAGCATAAGAAGATCAATGTAAAAAAGCACAACCGTGACTGAATTGCCTATATCTTGCAAAAAGAAATAAGGCTTGTAGATGCGTTCATCGGTTGGAACTGGACCAATTAAATAGTGAACAAACAAGGCCTGACTAATCCATATAGAAGACACAAAGGAAATCCGGAGTACGATGGATAATATAATAAAAGTAGTAGTTATGCCCGCTGCAAGTCTTGACAAAAGAACAAATATGATTAATAGGAAAGTTCCGAAGCCAACACTTGCCGTCGCAGTAAACCGTGGATAATAAATACTCCAATCGCTGACACTTAACCACCACATCAATGCGGTGCTCAATAAAATATATCCGAATATATTGATCATTCTAGGGAGGTCAATATAGATATATTTGTTGATGTTCACGGACAGGACCAAGCCCCAGAGAAATTTAACTCTACTTCGGAAAACCTGAGCGGCCAAGTATTTCAATTTCTAGAGCTTGTAATCAGTCTCATTGAACCAGTTTATTCTTTTAAATATGGAAATTTGCCATATAGGTGCATTTGAACCTGAATAAGTAACCCTACTGCCTCCCCCAAATAGATGCGATTCTGTTCTATTGGTTCTAACGGAATTTTTTTTATCAATCTGTATGCCTCATCTAAATGAGCCAAACTGCCCTTCAAAGCGGCTTCTAATTGCTTTTCATTGCTCGTCATAAATTCTTTTTTAATCCATAAAAAATAATAAGAAATTTTACTATAGAATTTTATCTGTTTTTCATTTTTTAGTTATCAATTAATTCTGTTGCCACCGCAAATATAAGGTAAGCATCCGCGTATACAAGTCTCAATTGATCCTCCATATACGTTACACGCATCTGGATTGTCCATAGCTTCTGCGCATAATTCAGAACAAACTCTTCTTTCCTTTCGGCAAAACTCTTTTTCATCATCGGTTAAGTCGGGTCTATATCCCTGTAACAAAGACGAAATAGAACGCTGGGCGCTCGATGATCGTCCACGTTCGCGTCCTGGACGATCGCGACTTCTGTCGCCAACGGGAGATAGGCCAAATGGATCACTAAAAAATAGCGGATTCCCACCGACATAGCCGTACGAATTGATCCCGGCCGATTCCTGCAGCGGATCCTCCGAGATAAACCGCTTTGTTGCTGGATCGTAGTACCTTGCCCGATAGTAATACAAGCCATTCCCGTCGTTTTCTCTGCCGGTGTACTGGTACGGATTCGTCAGCCCGGTAGTACCAGTCGCTTTGACTTCTCCATACGGCTCATAGTCATAGCGTTGCTGAATGTTCGCCGTAGCATCGGTCAGCGCAATCGTTGATCCGATGGCATCGCTCAGGAAATAGGTTCGTCCGGAGGCGTCGTCCCGGGCAAAGCGCTCATCGATGTTCTGCCCGGTGAGGCTGGTGCGGGTGGTGGTACCGCTGGTCTCCTGTATGGCATCGCTGCCATCGTACAGATAAGCCGTCGTAACGCCATTCGCATCGGTCTTGCTGACCCGGCGGTCGAGTGCGTCGTATTGGAAGCTGGCGGTGATCACGACGCCCTGGCTGATCTGAATGAGCCGATGTCTTGCATCAAAGGTGTACTGGATGCCCAGGCCATTGGTCGTTGGATCACCGTTGGCATCGTAAGTCGGCGCAATGCCGTTGCCGCCAATCAATTGGTTGTTAGCGTTGTACTGATAATCGCTGGTGGTGGCACTCGGTAGGCTCTGCGGCGCGAAGCTGCCGGTGATCTGGGTTCTGCGTCCCGCCGGGTCGTACGAATATTTCAGATCGCCGAGCGCGCTGCCGTCGGCTTTCAAATACGTCAGCGCCGTGATCTGACCTGCCGTGTCGTAGCCGGTGTTGGTGCGGACGCCGTTCGGGAGGGTCAGGCGGGTGCGGCGGTCGACGGTGTCGTAGATGAAGCTGGTGACGTCGCTGCCCTGGGTGATCGTTTTCAACCGGTCGCCGACATCGTAGCCATACGTGACCGGCGTCTGGCTGCCGGCGGTGAGTCTGGTTCTTCGGCTGGCTTTGTCGTAGGAATAACTAACCGTGCCCTGCGGGCTGCTTTCCTGGGTCAGCCGGTCCAGCCCATCGAAGGTCCGGTTGATGATGCCCGAGACACTATCGGTAAATCGTGTAGCGCGGTTGCCGGCGTCGTATTGCCGGTTGATCGTGCTGGCATCGGCGTAGGTGATCCGGGTGTTGCGTCCCAGGGCGTCGTAGATAAAGTAGGTTCTCGCGCCTTTTCGGTCGGTGCGGGCTAGAAGGTTGCCGTTGGCGTCGTAGGTCCAGTATTCGGAAAAGCGCAGCGGGTCGGTTCGGCGCGTGGCGCGGTCGCGGCTATCGTAGAGATAGCTGATTGCGCGGCCGAGCGGGTCGAGGATTTGCGTCAGGTTGCTGTTGGCATCAAAGCGGTATTGGGTGATCGCGCCGTTGGCATCGGTAGTCTGAGTAACGCGGTCGAGGGCGTCGTACTGGGTGAGCGTGCGGTGCCCAAGCGGGTCCTGCGTGGCGATGATTCGGCCGAGGCTGTCGCGGTAGAGGGTGGTGCTGCGGTTCAGCGGGTCGGTGATCGAATAGAGGTCGTAGCCGTCGTAAGTGAAGCGCGTGGTGCGGCCGAGGGCATCGATGATGGCGGTGCGTTGGCCGGATGCGTTGCAGGTCAATTGGGTGACGTGGTTCAGGGCATCGGTAACGGATGTCAGACAGCCGTTGGTGTAGGCGAAGCGGGTGACGTGATTCAGCGGGTCGGTGATGGAAGCGAGCTGGTTGTAGTCGGCCGTGTAGCTGTACTGGTAAGTAATGGTGTTGGGCGTACCGGCCAGCAATTTCACTTGCGTGGTGTTGCCGGCGGCGTCGAAGCTGTATTCGGTTCTTCGGCCCAGGGGATCGATTCGCGCGGTGATCAGGCCGGCGGCGTTGCGCTCAAACGTGAAGGTCTGCGCCAGCGGCGTCCCGTAGCCAAGCGTATCGCTGGCCGGGTAGCCGGAAACCGGATCGAAGATCACACGGCGCACGGTGCCGCGGGGGTTGGTGGCATCGGTTTGCGTGATTGTGCCGTTGGTGTCGGCGGTGTAGGCAAACTGGTAGACGGCGCCGTCGGCCAGGGTCTGGCTGGCGACGCGGCCTTGGGCATCGTAGCTGTTGGATAAAAACAGATTGCCGCGGCGGTCGGTGTAGCTGAGCATCCGCCGGCTGCCGTCATACGTGTAGTGCTCGGTGCTGCCGTCGGGATAGGTGACGGTGTCGAGCGTGCCTTGGCTGTTGTAGACGTAGGCCACCGTGCGGCCGGTGTGGTCGCGGGCCTGGGTGATGCGGTTGCTGGTGTCGTAGCTGAAGTTGATGAGCCGGCCGCTGGCCGAGCGCACCTGGCTCAGCCGGTTGCTGGGGTCGTAAATGAAGTTAAGGGTGTTGCCGTAACGATCGGCGGTGGCACTCAGGGTATTGATCGCGGTATTGGCGATGAAACGGTATTGGCTGCCGTCGGTCAGGGTGATGTTCCAAGTGCTGGTGAGCGTCATCACCGCGCCGTACCAGCGGGTGCGCGAGCCGTTGTGGCCCCAGGTGCCGGCCGGGCCGCTGCCGGAGGTGCGGTTGAAGGCAATGCGCTCACCGTCCGGCAGAATTAGTTGAATCCAGTCCAGCGGGCTGCTGGTGGTGTAGAGGTACATCCCGTAGTCCGAACTCATGCCGTAGCCGAACGCGCGGCTGACGGGGTCGCCAGGGCGGTAGGTGCGTTGCAGCGTCAGCGGCGTGATGTCGCCGATCGCCAAGTCCACCCAGCTGTGGGTGAAGACGCCGGTGCGCAGATCGATTGGATAAGCAGCGCTCGCGGCGCCGCCTTCACCGGGACTACCATCACACTGATTGCAGCCCGGCTGCGTGGCCGGCTCGGCGCGCGCCGGGCCCGGCATTGCGATGAAGCCATAAGCAAAAGCGCTGTTGGAAAAACAGATTCCGAGTAAAGCCACCGTCAGGGCCAGCAGCAGCCGGGCGGGGCGGTTCCGTGAGGTCATGGCGCTTTCCATACTTTCTTGCTGCGATTGGAATTTGAGGCGAATGCCTGTGTCGTCCGAGTGCCTCATTGGAGCGTCGCCGTTAGATTTGCCGTCTCTCCGTAATAAGGCTCGACCACCAGGGTGTAAGTGCCCGTTGACGGCAGATTCGTTAGATTAAATGTGTAGCTTGTATTGGCAGCAGCCAAAGCGATCGGCGCGCCGCTCGGGTCCAATACCTGCATCTTGAGGCCAAGATATTGATATAGGCCGTACTGGGGCGACGTAATAGCAATGCCGCCTACTTGCAGCGCAACCGTGCCACCGGCATTCGCGCTGAACGTCAGCCGCCCTTTCTGACCGCGACGGCTGATACTCAGGCCGAACGGCGTACTCGGGGCTAAGGCTCCGGCAACATCATGCGAGAGCGTGGCGGTGAAGCTCAGAACGCCCGTGGCGTAGTTCGGCCTGACAAGCACCCCATAAGTACCACTGGCCGGCAAGTTGATCAGGCTCACCCCGCAGCCGCCGGTGCTGGGCAGACAATCACCGCTCGTCAGGGCGTAGCCATCGGGTCGGTAGACGGTGAAAGATGCATAGGTTGACGTGGTATTTGTCTGGGAATCACTCACCGTCAGATCGGCCAATCCCAAGCCTAGGTTTTCGCCCGTGACGGCAACAAAGCTGAAGTAGGCAGTTTGCCCACTCGCCGAAGTGCTTACGGAGGTGGAATCTCCGTCAGCCGACATCACGATGCTCTGGCTGGGCACCAGGGCCACCGTCAGGTTCGCTGTCGCGCCATACTGCGGATCGATGAACACGGTATAAGTGCCAGCCGCCAGCTGATCGGGGAAATCAAAGGTTAGGCGGGTTGACGTTGCGGACTGATAGACCGTACCGTCGGGCCGGTAAATCGTAACGGCGAGAGGCTGTCCCACTGGAGTCGTCGAAAGACCAGTAATCTGCAGTTCCATTGATGCGGCTGCTGCGCCTTGGAAAGTCAGCCAGCCGTTCTGGCCGTAGCGAGAGAGGCTAAGATTCAATGGCGTGTTGGGGCTCAAAGTTCCGGTGACTTCGTGCGAAACCGTTGTTGTAAAGCTTAGTGTTCCAGAATTAGAGCCCGGAGAAACAAGGACGCTGTAGGTGCCACTCGCCGGCAAGTTATTGAGATTGACATCACATCGACCATTGATTAGATAGCAAATAACTAGAGCCAATTGCATCCCATTCGGCTGATAGATTTGGACAGAAGCATAGGTCGACGCGCCTGTTACCTGCAGGCCATTGATTCCGAGCCCGAGATTCTCGCCGGCCGTGCCGGTAAAGCTGAAGTAAGCCCCCTGGCCGCTCAGAGTCGTGCTATAGACATGAGGGCTATCATCAGTCGGCAATACGACACTTTGAATCGGCACCAGCGTCGCGGTCAGCGTACTAGTGGCGCCAGAATCCGGGTCAATAAAGACGCTATACGTTCCAGTTTCCGGCAAGTTGGCCAGGTTGAGCGTTGTACCTGCAGACACGCGCGTTCCGGCAAGGCTTGTACCATTCGGTCGTAGCACTGTCAGGCTGACGGCCTGATTACTCGGATTTGTAGTAATGCCCCCGATTTGCAGACCAACCGCGCTGCCAGCAGTGCCCTGGAAGCTTAATCGGCCGTTTTGGCCGGGACGGGCAAGATTGACCGCCAAGGGCGTATTCGAGACCAACGTTCCTGTGACCTCGTGCGATACCGCTGCAGTGAAGCTCAGCGTTCCGGTTCCATAGGGGCCGGGTTGTACTACCACACTGTAAGTACCACTTGCCGGCAGGTTGAGCAGGTTAATACCGCAGTAGCCAAATGAGCAGGCGCTGGTGCCGGACAAGGCCACGCCATCAGGCCGGTAAACGGTAAGGGATGCGTAGGTTGACGGAGGGTTCGACGTGTCCGTTATCGTCAGCCCGTCGATTCCCAGGCCCAAGTTTTCACCCGCAGTTCCGGCGAAAGTAAAGTAAACAGGCTGACTGCTCGTCGTTGTGCCGATAGCCACTCCGGCCGCGCCATCCACCGGAACCGCTACGCTTAAACTAGGCACCAACGACGCTGTAAGGTTCGCTGTTGCACCGCCGCTCGGATTAATGAGGAGCGTATACGTGCCTGTTGTGGGCAAGTTGGCAAGGTAGAACGTTGTGCCCGCCGTTGCCGAAGCCGACGTCAATGACGTACCGTCCGGGCGTAGCACTGCCAACGCAAGGCTGCTGCCAGTCGGCGCCGTTGTGATTCCTCCGATCCTAACGGCAACCGTGCTCCCCGCGTTGCCTGGAAATGTCAGCCGTCCGCTCTGGCCGCGCCGACTAATATTGACGTTGAAAGGCGTGTTCGGAGTCAAAATACCTGTGACTTCATGCGACGCTATCGCCGCGAAACTGAAGCTGAGTGTCTGGCTTGAATAATACGGTTGTACGACGACACTGTAGGTTCCTGCCAGCGGCAGATTCGTTAAAGTGAGATCACAGGTGCCAGGGCTGGGATAGCAGAGCAAATAGTCGATCAGCGTACCGCCATCCGGCCGATAAACACGGAAATAGACCGGATACGATCCAGCACTCGAAGCCCCTGTAACGGTCAATCCACCGATATCCAAACCCAGATTTTTTCCAGCGGTAGCAGTAAATAAAAACCGCTGCGTTTGTGCGGGAACCGGCGCACTAATTGTAGTAAGCGCGCCGTCTAAAATCAGCGCGGCATTCCGCTGTACGGAGAATACAAGTTTTGCAGCGTTGGCACCGGCACCCAGCACTACTGAAAAAATGCCACTGGCGTTGAGTGGTGGCAGGTGCACCGAAGGGCTGGCTTGGGAAACGTTGCCACTCGCAACCACCGTACCGGTTGGCGACGTTATGTTGTAACTGACGTTGCCGGAGGATGAGAAACTACTCGTCTGCAGACTCAGATAGTCACCCTGGATCCCATCGAAGTAGAACACCGCATATTTGTTAGCCGCCAAGTCGACGGATTGCGGGGTGCCGCCGGGTTGAATCGTCGCATTGACAGCAAGGTTGCTGGGACTGATACCAGCGGGAAGAATGTAAAATATTTCATTGCTTTGCGTAGCGCCGAATGCGGTTGTTATTTCAAACCGGCCGGACCCCACATACGGCGGAATCGTGACCGTGATCTGCTGATCGTCCAGCGTGGTGGCGACCAGCCCGATGCCGTTGATGCGGACGGCGGTTTGGCCCGGAATCGGGTTCAGGTGCGTGCCGGTGATCGTCACGATGGTGCCGAATGGGCCGGTGGTCGGGGCAATGCCGGTGATGATTGGCGCATCGCCCACCGTCGAGATGACGAAATTCTCGGCGCTGGTTGCCGTGGCGCCATTCGCGGTGACGGTAACGCGGCCGGTGCTGGCGTTGAACGGCACCATCGCCAGCAGTTGCGTGGCACTGGCCGAAAGCACCGGAGCCGCTACACCGTTGAAACGGATTGTATTTGCCGCCGTCGTGGCGCCGAAGCCGGTACCAGTGATCAGCACTTGCGTGCCCGGCGTGCCATGGTTCGGTGAAAGCGCCGAAATCGCGATCTGCGGACCGCCCTTACGCTCGATTCGAACGATATTACCGAGGGCGTCATACACGTACTGCGCGGTCTCGCCGTTATCGCTACCGACCGAGACCAGACGCCCATTGTCGTCATATTGATAGTCCGTTGCGCCGCTGTCATTAAATATACTTAGCGCGAAGACGGCGATCAGCACGACAACAACGACGTGCAGACTGAAAGTAAAGCCAATGCTTCCCTTCATGGCGAGTCCCTGAGTAATTCTAGTAAGTCTTGCCCATTCTGCCCTTTCATCGTCTTGGGCAGTGGATTTATACAGGGACGACCATTTCACGCGCAAGGCATTTGGACGTACCGTTTGTCAGATGAATTAGACCTATCGAAAGCCATATTTAGACAACACCATACACGACAGTTAGTCGCGAATAGCTCTATTTCGGCGGCGCGTTTTCATAGACTCCACATTATTGACCAGCGCTATAACGTCTAAAATTAATGGAACATTGAGTGCCTAAAATAGGGCTAATAAAGAGAACGCGCGATACCAGAAACTCGAACAACTTTACGAGCGATGCAAGCAAGTAGCCCGCCTGCCTTGGAAAGGGCATGGCGTCGTGAACATTGTCGAATTGACGGGCTTGAGCTATCTGGCGGCGTTGCCGCGCTGAATGCCACAGCACGCGGGCGCAGCAAGGGTCAAGGCCACAGTCTGAGTGTTGAGCAAGAGCGGCGATTAGACGCGCGATCTGCAACAAGCGTCCCGAGCAATTGAATGATGGAATTTGCCTTATGGACGCACGCAGCGGTAGCGCAACTGATTGGCGCGAGTACGGGTTGAAACTGTCGTACGAGCGGTCGGCGATTATCTGGCGCGCTGGGGCTTTACCCCGCAGAAGCCGATCAAGCGTGCTTGCGAATTGAATCCTTCGAAGCCTTGGTCAAAGGGTCGGCGGTCGCGCAGGAAAATTTTCCTGATTCTGGGAAAATCTTGGCGCCCACCGCTGCAAAACGGTTAAGACCTTGCCGGCAGGCATTGGAATCATGTTGAAGTTTTTCTGCCGTCCTATAGCTTCGAGCTCTATCCAGATGAACGGCTCAATGCCGATCTAAAGTGCGCCGGTACGAACCGAGGCTCATCTACACGCCGTAGCTAACGATCACATGGCGCGATTGGCCTTGAATCCAGAACCTGTGAAGTCCTGCTTCCAAGACGCATTTGTTCGATACGCTGCATGAAGACTTATTCGTGCCCGATGCTGCTCAGCTGTCAATGCGCCGAGATGAACGCATCGCGCCTAGGCGATGCGCAGCTCGGTTTTTGGATCGAAGTAAACCGCTTTCGATAAATCGAACATCAGTTCGATATTTTCGCCCGGTGCGCGCGCGTGTTCGGGATGAATGCGGCAGGTAATTTCCTTGCCGTTGAGCGGCACCAGTACCAACGTATCCGGGCCGGTGGGCTCGGTCAGCCGCACCGGTAGCGTGGCGGTATGGCGGTGCGGCGCGCCGACATCCGACTCAACCCGATGCGTGATTTGCTCCGGCCGAATGCCGAAAATTACTTCTTTTCCGCACCAAGCTTTCAGCGCCTGTTCGCCGTTGGCAATTGGGAACAGGTAGCGATACGCCTCGTGTTCAAGGCGCACGCCGCAGCCATCGCCGAGCGGCTCAATCCGCGCGGTGATGAAATTCATTGACGGTGAGCCGATGAATCCTGCGACGAATAAATTTGCCGGATTACCGTAGATTTCCCGCGGCGTGCCGAATTGCTGCACTTCGCCGGCGCGCATGACGGCGATTTTATCGCCGAGCGTCATCGCTTCAATTTGATCGTGCGTGACGTAGACGATCGTCGTGCCCATGCGCTGGTGTAGCAGCTTGATCTCGGTGCGGAGCTCAACGCGGAGCTTGGCATCGAGATTCGACAGCGGCTCGTCGAACAAAAATAGCGAGGGATTGCGTGCAATCGCGCGGCCCATCGCCACGCGCTGGCGCTGACCGCCGGAAAGCTGCGACGGTTTGCGGTCGAGCAGCGGGCCGATCTGCAGCGTCTGCGCCACGCGGTCGACAATCTTCACACGCTCATCTTTCGGTACCTTGCGAATCTCGAGCCCGAACGAAATGTTTTCGCGAACGGTCATCGTCGGGTACAGCGCGTAGGACTGAAACACCATCGCGATGTCTCGATCTTTCGGACTCAGGTCATTGACGACGCGATTGCCGATGCGAATCTCGCCCGAAGTTACGGTGTCGAGCCCTGCGATCATCGACAGCAAGGTTGATTTGCCGCAGCCAGAAGGGCCAACCAAAATCAGTAGTTCGCCTTTCTCAATTTCCAGATTGATGCCTTTGAGGATTTCGGTGCCGTTGTAGGCTTTGCGAACCTCATTAATGGATAGTGCGCCCACTGCTTAACTCCTCAAAATGCGGGGGTGATTACGCTCGACTTGCGCCGTGCGGCATCAGCCTTTAACGGCGCCGGCCGTGAGGCCGCGCACAAAGTATTTGCCGGCGACGACGTATACGAACAGCGTCGGTAGCGCCGCGATAATCGCAGCGGCCATATCGACGTTGTATTCCTTAACGCCGGTAGAGGTATTGACCAAATTGTTCAACGCGACGGTGATCGGTTGATGGTCGCCAGCTGAAAATACGACGCCGAACAGGAAGTCGTTCCAGACTTGCGTGAATTGCCAGATCACGGTGACGACAATGATCGGCAGCGACAGCGGCAAGATGATGCTGCGGAAAATGCGGACAAAGCCGGCGCCGTCGATCTTCGCCGCTTTTACCAATTCATCGGGAATCGTGACGTAATAATTGCGGAAAAATAGGGTGGTGAACGCCAGCCCATAGACCACGTGTACGAAGATCAAGCCGGGAATCGAATTGGCCAAACCCAGCGTTCCCAGTGTGCGTGCCATCGGCAGCAACACGACTTGGAACGGGATGAAGCAGCCGATCATCAGCAGACCAAATAAGAGATCAGAGCCGCGGAAACGCCACATCGCTAATACATAGCCATTGAGCGCGCCGATTAGCGTTGATATCGCCACCGCCGGCACGACGAACGAGACCGAATTCCAAAAGTAACCGCGCATTCCACCGCAGGTTCCCCCGGTGCACGCAGCCGACCACGCTTTGGTCCAGGCGTCGAAGTTCAGATGTTGCGGCAACGACAGCAAGTTGCCAGAGCGGACTTCATCGAGTGTCTTTAGCGATGTTGAAATCATCACGTAAAGCGGCGCGAGGTAATACAGGCAAACCAATGCCAGTAAGCCGTAGATGAGAAAGCGGCCAGACCGATTCGGTCCAGCGCTGTGCGCTAGGCTGGCGTCAGACATCGCGCGACCTCCGGACTTCTGAATACATGAATGGCACGATAACCGCGACGACGATCATCATCATCATCATCGCGCTCGCGGCGCCGAGCCCGATTTGGCTGCGGTTAAACGTGAATGCGTACATGAACGTGGCCGGGAGATCACTGGCAAAACCAGGGCCGCCGCCCGTTAATGCCATGACCAAGTCAAAGCTCTTGATTGCAATGTGGGCCAAGATCATGAAGCAGGAAAAGAACACCGGCCGCAGGCTTGGGATGATGATGCGGCGATAGATCGTAAACATCGACGCACCATCGACTTGCGCGGCTTTTATGATTGAACTATCGATGCCGCGCAGGCCGGCCAGAAATAGGGCCATAACAAATCCGGATGACTGCCAGACGCCGGCAACGACGACGGTATAAATCGCCATCTTGGGGTCGATCAACCAGTCAAACTTAAAATTCATAAAGCCGAAATCGTGCGCGAGCTTCTCGACGCCAAATTCCGGATTGAGTATCCATTTCCAAGCCGTTCCGGTGACGATGAAGGACAGCGCCATCGGGTACAGATAGATAGAGCGGATCAGGCCTTCAGTCCGGATGCGCTGGTCCAGCAAGATTGCCAGGAACAGGCCGACCAACAGGCAGATGACGATGAAACAGATGCCGAAAACAGCGAGATTTTGCAGCGCCAGCCACCAGCGATCATTGCCAAATAGCAATTGATATTGATCAAAGCCGGCAAATTCGTAACTCGGCAATAAGCGTGAATGGGTGAACGACAGTACCGCCGTCCACGCGATGAAGCCGTAAATGAAAAGGATGGCGCAGGCTAGCGTCGGCGCCAGCACTAAGCGTGGTAACCAAGCCTGCAAGCGGTCGATCCATGCCGGGCGAACAGTGGCGAACGGCCCTCCGGCAGCAGCGGACTGGGTTACAGCATGCATCCGGTTTTCCTCCATCGTTTTCCCCCTCCGTGGCCGGCGGGATCATTGTGCACCATTGCCAAACGGCCGCTTTTCACTGGGTATCGCCGGCCTGAACGCTGAGGGCTCAGGCCGGCGCAGTGAACCTTATTGATCCGGCCATTAAGTACTGAATAAAGACAGTGCAATGCCAAACCGGAAGCCGCACTTCCGAGAAAGCGAGAAATGGCCGGATTAATAACAAAGCAATTTGATTTTATTATTAATTCGGCCACTCACGCCGTCTCGAAAAAGTGCGATCTCAAATTGCCGCGTAGCACCGCGTTCAACTATTTTGTGGCCGAATCAATAATTATTGCGTGCCGCAGCCGCGAGCCCCTCACTAGCCGCTTTCGAGGTCATCGACGGCGAGTTGAAAAACTGGGTTACAACGTCCTGCATGCCCCCGGAGATCGCCTCCGACATTGCCATTTTGTGTGCGGCGCTCGGCACCAAGGTTCCCGACTTCGATGTCGCGACAAAATCCTCAGACGCGCGTTTCGCGCAGTCGTCAAATTTAGCCAGGCTGACATCCAAGCGCGCCGGAATCGAGCCCTTATTGAGATTGAAAACCTCTTGGAACTGGGGGCTCATGACCGCAGTGGAGAGGTCTTTGATTGCTTTTTTGCCGTCTGTAGAGCTTTGTTTGAACATCACGAGGCTGTCGATGTTGAAGGTAAATGCGTTGTCGGTCCCGAGTGCGGGCAGGCAGAGATAGTCTTTGCCGGGCACTTTGCCAGCGGCGGTGAATTCGCCTTTCGCCCAGTCGCCCATGAACTGCATGGCGGCCTTGCCGTTGATGATGGTCGCCGTTGCAAGATTCCAATCGCGATTGGCGGCATCTTTGTCGATGTAGCGGCGAACCATGCGCAAGGTGTCGAAGGCTTTTTCCATCGTCGTACTTTTCAGAGACGGCTGGTCAAGCTTTACAAACGCTTTTTGGTAAAACTCCGGCCCGCCGATGCCGAGTACGATCGATTCGAACAGCGTGAAGTCCTGCCACGGTTGGCCGCCGTGTGCGACCGGCGTTATGCCGGCTTTTTGTAGCTTGTCCGCCGCGGCCGGAAATTCATCCCAGGTTTTGGGGATTTCGACCCCGGCTTTTTTAAAGGCAGCTGGATTGACCCACATCCAGTTCACGCGGTGCACGTTCACCGGAACGGCGACATATTTGCCGCGATATTTCATAACGTTGCTGACGACAGGCGGCAATAAAGCATCCCAGTTACCGGCTTTGGCTGTATCGCTGAGATCGGCTAACACGCCTTGTTCGCCCCATTCTTGAATGCTCGGGCCTTTAATCTGCGCGGCCGTTGGTAGGCTGCCCGAGACAATTCTGGATTTCAGCACGGTGCTGGCGTTATCGCCCCCGCCCCCGGCTACAGCCACATCTTTCCAAGTATCACCTTGAGATTCAAGGAGTTTTTTGAGTTCGGCGACGGAATGTGCTTCGCCGCCGGAAGTCCACCAGTGCAGCACTTCGACGGTGGCGGCACTGACGCTCGCCGACGCGGCCATAGCCATCGTTAACACTGCCGCATGGATCACATTCTTACGGATGTTCATTGTTCTCTCCTCCTCGAGTGGGCGTATTGACACCCTGCGTTATTTATAGTGAACGAACTATAGTTATATTACATATTCCGCGCAACTAGACTTTGAAGGAAAATATAGATTTTTTGTAATTGAATGAAAATTTAATATAACGATTTGTTTATAAATATATTTATTATTAATTTTTGATTTAAATAAATATCGTTGCGGTCGTGCACACGCATTTTTTTCGTTATCAGGTGTTTTAAATTTATGTCGTTTTATTACATACTCGCCCCGTACTGAGATTGATCAACTGCGTTAAACAGGGAGATCAGGTTGCCGTGTCGACTATAGAAAAAGGAATTTCGGCAAGTTGTCGTGTGTCGTCATGGCTGGATATCGCCTCGTTGATCGACGTTGGCCGATGCGCAATCTCGATTTTTGCGGCTGCTCGCCGTATCGATTCGGTTCAGTACACGGCGTCGATTGGCGTTGTTCCCCAACAATTTAAGGTTATTCCTGATGTCATCCGTTCCCGCTAGTTCTTATCCGCGTTTGGTTGGCGACATCGGCGGGACGAACGCGCGCTTCGCGACCTTGGCCGCGCCCGGCGCGCCGCTGCGCAATGTGCTGACCGTGGCCTGCGCCGACTTCCCAAGTCTGGGCGATGCGATTGAGCATTATCTGGTGACTACCGGCGCGCCGCGCCCGCGTTGGGCGGCGATTGGGATCGCAACGGCTGTGGTTAGCGACGAAGTTCGAATGACCAATCATCACTGGTCGTTTTCGATCGTCCAGTTAAAAGCGCGCCTTGGCCTCGCACATTTGCAGGTCATCAACGATTTCACCGCATTAGCGATGGCACTTCCGGGCTTGGCAGCCGACGAGCTTGAACGCGTTGGCGGTGGGCACGCCGAATCCGGCAGCGCGATCACCTTATTAGGGGCGGGTACCGGCTTGGGGATCTCCGGCCTTATGCCGTGTCGAGACGGCTATGTGCCAATCACCGGCGAGGGTGGTCACGTGACCTTGGCCGCGGCAAATGCCCGAGAAGCTGCGGTAATTGCGATCTTGGCCGAGCAATTTCCGCATGTTTCGGCTGAACGTGTGTTGTCGGGGCCGGGCTTGAGCCATCTTCACATGGCCTTGGCGCAGCTTGACGGTCGCACGCCGGAACGTCTGCGCCCTGAAGTGATCAGCGGCCGCGGCGTCGATGGGAGTAGCGCCGAGTGCACGGCGACGCTCGACGTTTTCTGCGCGATGTTGGGCACCGTCGCAGCAAATTTGGCGTTGGTTCTGGGCTCGCGCGGCGGTGTCTATATCGGTGGCGGCATCGTGCCGCAACTCGGGCGTTATTTTGCCCAGTCGCCGTTCCGCGCACGGTTTGAACAAAAGGGCCGTTTCAGTCAGTACCTCGCCAATATTCCTACTTTCGTTATTCGCGCACCGTATCCGGGGCTGACGGGCGCCGCGCGCTTTCTTGATAACGACGCACTTTTTAGCGTCAGCGCTGCAACTGCCGATGCGCAAGCAGACACGTCGATGGCCGCGGGTCTTAGCACGCGACACACGATAACCACCGAAATCATTTCAACGCCGGCATAGCCGTATCGTACCGGCCGATAGGGAGGGCGCTTATGTAATTGCGAATGGGGGCGCGGGTGCAGCACTAAAAAGTAGTCGGCTTCGATAGAAGTCGAACTCAAAAATCAGAATCAAAACGTTGGAGGAGAGCAATATGAATAAGTCCATCGGGGCGGTCGCAGTTCCGTTGTTGGCACTCGCGCTGTTTAGCGGTGCTAGTGCAGCTGACGACGACTACTCATCAAAGAATTTTCTGCTCGGCGACTGGGGCGGGCTGAGATCGCAATTGCACAAAAGCGGCGTCGATTTCGCGTTCGAATACGGTGGGCAATTTGCTTATAACCCCGCTGGCGGCACCAGTCACCGTGGCGCGTACGCCGATCAGGCCGTGGTCGGTGCGACACTCGATCTGGATCGTTTGTTTGGCTGGCACGATGCGGTCTTTAAAGTTACGTTGACCGATCGTAACGGCACCAACTTGAGCTCAAAAGCCAATCTGGGCACTTTGAACCAAGTACAGGAAGTTTATGGCCGTGGCAGCACGGTGCGCTGGACGCAACTTTATTACGAGCAAAAATTCTTCCAGAAAGTATTCGACTTAAAACTGGGCCGTTTGAACGTTGGCGATGATTTCTTCCCGTTCCCGTGCACGTTTGAAAACCTGAGTTTCTGCGGCTCGCTGCCCGGCAACATCGTTTCCACGTGGTACAACTGGCCGGTGAGCCAATGGGGCGCTCGGGCTAAATTCCAGCTTGCCGACACGGTGTCGTTCTCGCTCGGTTTGTATCAAATCAACCCCAATTATTTGAAAAACGAGCAGGGGCTGCGTCTCGATAACCCGGGCGGCACCATCGGCGGCCTCGTGCCGGTAGAACTCGATTGGAAACCAAAACTCGGCCCGGACAATCTGCCTGGTATCTACGCGGTTGGCGGCTGGCGCGATAACTCAAATGGCAGCGATGTATTGCTCGACGTCAACGGTAGTCCACGCGCGCAGACCGGCGCTGATCCGTTGGTGCGCGGGAGCGAATCGGGCGTATTTGTGATGGCGCGGCAGCAACTTACGCGACATAAAAATGACGCCTCACGTGGGCTTACGGTATTTGGCAATTGGGTGCAGGCGGACGCCCACACCGCGACGGTCGATCAGCTGCTGACGGTGGGCTTGATCTATAGCGGTCCGTTCGACTATCGCCCACACGACGATATCGCGTTCGCGGCCGGTAAAACGCACGCCAATAGCCGAATTGCTGACGGCCAGCGCATCGCTAACGCAAGCATTCCGATCGGTTCTGGTATTTCACCAATTCCGGTGCAGAGTGGCTCGGAGTATCCGTTCGAAGTCTATTACAGCTTCCACGTTACACCCGCAATCGTATTGCGGCCGAATGTGCAGTACATCCACACGCCAGGTGGCACAAACGCCAACCCGGACATCTGGGTGTTAGGTCTGAAGTATTCCGTTACGTTCTAAGCGGCGGAATAGTTGCATCACCCCGGGCGCAGAATGAGCAATGTGGCGCCCGGGGGTAATTAATGCGCAGATATTAGCCCGTATATTGCCCTCAGCGGGTTCCGGCCAACTGATGCGCTACCAGGTCAAATCGTCTGGAATCGGGAAATCTTTATAGGGATCATCCTCGGCAGCAGCGCTCGCCGTAGAAGCCGCGGTATTCAATAGGATGACCGAGCGCGCATCGCGCTCGCGGATCCGCTCGACGATCGCCGCCGGCACCATTTCGTAACGGCCGTCGCACCGCACGATTCCCAGCTGACCATTAATCAGCTGTTTGCGTAGCTCTGCCGTAACAGCGAGGCGGCGGACGTTAGCGCCGTCGACGAAGTTATAGCTGTCTTCGCTATCTACTTTTGCTACGCGGTTTTGTTCAACGAGTTGCTTAACCTGCGCGCGCCGCGCTTTTTGTTCAGCTTTTTCTTGCTGCTGGCGATTACGGGCTTGATCTTGCGCAAGCTTTTCGGCGCGCGTGGCCTCAGCCGCCAGCCGTGCCGCTTCCGCTAAGCTCGGTTCGGCGGGTTTGCCCTGTTGCTGATTCTTTTTTGGCTGCGGGCGGGTAGCGGCCTGCGCCTGTTTTTTGCTGATCAGGCCAGCTTGCAGCAACTGGTCGCGTAGAGACATGCTCATGAAATTTGCTCGTTTAATTCCGTCAGATTAGCGCCTTCGGCGCGCCTACAATGCTGGAGGTTCTGGCGGGTGGATGCAAGAGCCTAGCGCACGGGTGGTGTGCCCGGAATCGATAAGGCTAAGCCGGTGGGTTGTTATCGCGTACGGCCAGCCAGCAATTGGCGAGGCGAGCAAATTCGGCTGGTGCGAGGCGCTCAGCACGAATACCGGGCTCGATGCCGACAGCACTGATCTGTGCCGGTGTTAGCCAGCCGCGCAGACCGTTTGAGAGAGTCTTGCGGCGATGGTTGAAGGCGGCGGTGACTAAGCGGTCGTAGGCATTCAGATCGTCGATCTGAAACGGCGCCGGGCGCGGCGTGATGCGGACCACGGCGGAGTCAACTCGCGGCGGCGGATTGAATGCGCCGGGGCCGACATTGAACAAGCTCGCGGCTTCAGCACGGGCGGCGATAGTGACGGTGAGTCGGCCGTAGTCGTCGCTGCCCGGCTCGGCGCAAATGCGATCAACCACTTCTTTCTGCAGCATGAAGTGCATGTCGCGCACGCGGGCGGTGTAGCCGAGCAGGTGAAATAGCAGCGGCGTCGAGATGTTGTATGGCAGATTGCCGATCAGCCGTAATTGGGTGTCTTCCTCGACGAATCGGCCGTAATCGACGCGCAATGCATCTTCAAGATGAATTTCCAGGCCGGGCGCGTCGCCGCAGGCTGCGCGGAGCGGCGCAATGACGTCGCGGTCGATTTCGATCACATGCAAGTGCTCGACCCGCGGCAATAGCAGCCGCGTGAGTGCGCCGCGACCGGGGCCTATTTCGATCAGGCAGTCGCCACGTTGCGGATTAATCGTGCGGACGATGCGCTCCAACACCTGCGGGTCGTGCAGAAAGTGTTGGCCAAAGTGTTTCTTAGCGTAAGAACTCATAATTTTGCCGGCTGACGAAGGGCAAGTTGCAACGCGAGGCGCAGTGCGGCGCGGAGGCTGCCGGCGTCGGCACGGCCGCTGCCCGCCAGTTCCAGCGCAGTACCGTGATCGACTGAAGTGCGAATGATCGGCAGCCCGAGCGTGACATTCACCGCTTGCCCAAAGCCAACGTGCTTAAGTACCGGTAATCCTTGATCGTGATACATCGCCAGCACCGCATCAGCAGCGGCGAGGCGATTCGGCGTAAATAGCGTATCCGCGGGCAGCGGACCCATCAGATCCAGGCCTTCGCCACGCAGCGTGTTAAGTGTCGGTTCGATGATTTCGATTTCTTCGCGGCCGAGATGGCCGCTTTCGCCTGCGTGTGGGTTCAGCCCGCAGACCAGAATCCGCGGCGTGGCGATGCCGAATTTATCGATCAGATCGCGCTGCAGAATGCGCAGCACTGTCGTCAGCGTCTCAGCGGTGATCGCGTCGGGAACGGCGCGCAACGGCAGATGGGTGGTTGCCAGTGCGACGCGCAGTGTGCCCGCGGTTAGCAACATCACCGGCGTTACGCCGCCGCAGTGCTCGGCGAGGAACTCGGTATGACCGGTAAACGGATAGCCGCCGTCGTTGATGACGCCTTTATGCACCGGCGCCGTAACCATCCCCGCTGCAGTGCCATGTAAACACTGCTCGGTGGCTACGCGCAAAGTTTCCAACACATAACCGGCGTTCGCGGGATTCAGCTGGCCAGGCTGCACAGGTTGTCCAGTGGCGACCGGAATAATGGCCATGGTTCCCGGTCGGTGAGGGCCGGACGATTCGGCATTTACTAGCCGTAGCGGCAGGCCAAGCTGCCGCGCGCGTTGTTCCAGTAGCGCCGGGTCGGCGACGACCTGTAGTTGCGTCGGCCAAATTTCCTGTGCGATCTCGATAACCAGGTCAGGGCCGATGCCCGCCGGCTCGCCCGACGTAATGAGCAAAGGCTTCGGCGCGGCGTCAGGCGCGGGATGCGCCATTGTTCAGCCTGCCGGTTTCGTACTGCTCGCTGCGTCAGGCGTTGCCAAGCGGTATTCGACGTAAGCCTCATCCCGCAAGCGACGAACCCAAGCCTCGTACTCTTCCGCCTCTTTCCGCTGCCCGATGGCCTGCCGAACGCGACCGCGACGTGCTTCATCGGTGGCGTCGCGCGTGCGGCGTTCGATGACCCGCGCGATATGCCAACCGAACTGGGTATGGAACGGTGCACTGACTTGGTTGGGCTGCAGCGCATCGATAGCCGCTTGGAATTCAGCAGCAAATACGCCCGGCGGCTGCCAGCCCAGATCGCCACCCGAGTTTTTCGAGCCAGGGTCGTCCGAGTATTTTTTTGCCAGCGTCGCGAAGTCCTCGCCTTTTACGACGCGATCATGCAGATCGCGCGACAGAGCATGTGTCGCTTCTTCATCGCGCAGCGCATTCGGTGCCACGAGGATATGCTGGGCGCGGGTTTCACTGACGGTGGTGCGCTCGCTGGTATCGCGTTTTTCGACCAGCTTGATGATGTTATAGCCGCCGCCGGACTCGATTAAATTGCTGATTTCTCCGATAGACAGGCGCGGCGCGACATTGGCAAACGCGGTTGGCAGGTTGTTGCCTTTGCGCCAGTCCAAGTCGCCGCCTTGCAAGGCTTGCTGGCCATCGGAGCTGGCAATTGCAATCTGGGCAAAATCGCCGCCTTCGCGGACTTGCTTCAGCAAGCCCTGGGCCTTGGCCCGTGCTTTGGCGCGGACTTCAGTATTCGCGCCATCCGGTACGGCGACCAAGATATGCGATAAGCGATACTCGGTGTTGTCTTCGGCGCTGGCGTTGGCGAGCGCGAAATCGACGTCCTGCTCGGTAACAACAACGCGCGAGCCAACTTCTTTTTGGCGTACGCGCTGGCTCAATACTTCGTCGCGTACCTGTTCGCGCACCGCAGCGTAATCGAGGCCTTGTTGTTTCAGCGTTTCAATGAACTGTTCGAGACTAACTTTGTTTTGCCCGGCGATGGCGGTTAAAACTTCGTTCAACTCGCGATCGTCGATGCGGATGCCGGCCTCAGTGGCGCGCTCAGTTTGCAGGCGCGTCACAATTAAGCGCTCCAAAACCTGACTTTGCAGGCCGCTCGTCGGCGGCACCGCGATGCCGCGTTCGCGCAACTGGTTTTCAGTGATTTTGATTGCCCGATCGAGCTCGCTTTGCAGGACGACATCAGTGTTGACGACGGCAACGATGCGGTCTAGCGGTTCTTCGGCGGCACTTGTCGCATTGCAGAATAAGGTTAGGCACAGCGTGGCAAGCAGGGGCAGACAGGGCAGCTTCATCGAACGACCATGATTCCAGTGAGTGAATAAGGTTACCACGGCCGGCAAACCGGCTTTATTGCTTTTCGATACGGCGCTTGGCGTCGACAAAATCTTCGGTCGGCAGCAGGCGTTCGAAACCGTTACCAATGCGCGTCAAACCCTTCAGCTCGAGCTGAATATAGAAGCCGTTGTTGAAGCGATCGATCGTGCTGCCGCTCAAATACCGGCGGTAGGTGGTGCTGATCGCCCAGCAGCAGGTTTGGTATTCAATGCCACCAAAAGCTTCCAATGTGCTGTTGTCCCGCAGCGAGTAGCGTACGCGGCCGGCGAGTCGCCAGGCGCTGGTGATCGGCGCCGAAAAGCTGGCGTCGGCCTGTTCCAGTAGGCCGTTGCGGTAGCGGTACGCAAGATCCAAGCGCTTGCCGGCTTCTCCGGCTTGCGGATCGCGATAGCGGAGATCAAATGCGGTGCGGGTTAGGCGATCAAACTCGGGCCTTACTTCCGCCGTCGCGCTTGCCGACCAATGCGAGGTAATTTGGTACTCGATATTTGCGAGGTAGTCAGAGCTACCGGTGGTTGGCGTGTCGAATCCGGGCAGGTTCACACGCGGATTGCGGATGTAATAAACCTGTCCGATGGTTGCTTTCAAACGCACGACGCCGGTGGTGGGCTCGATAAGCCGCGTGGTTAGTGCCGAGGTCAGCTGGTTGGCGTCAGAAATACGGTCCTGACCGGAATAGCGGTTGCGCGCAAATAGCTGCGGAAAATCGAAATCGGGAAGGCCGGAGTCGAATAGCGGCAGCGTGCTTTGGTCGCGATACGGCACGTACAAATAATAGAGATGCGGTTCCAGCGTTTGCAGGCGGCCGCTTTCGTTCAGACGCTCAAAGCGCAGGCCGCCTTCGGCGTTGAATAGCGGCAGCGTGCGGCGCGGCTCGGCAGCCTGACCCGGCGCGGTGTCGGTCAGGTTATAGGCGGTGTACGAAAGATCAGCCTGTGCCGAGGCAAACCATGCGGCGCGATCTTTCTCCCAGCGTAAATACGGCTGCGCGATAATGCGCTGACCCTCCACCGAGTTAGCGCGGGCAAAGTTAGTGAATTCGCCATCGAGCCCGGCGCGGGCGTCGAAATAGCTGTTCTTGGTCAGTGCATTTAAGCGGATCTGCGGTAGGCGCTGATAGGGCGTCGTGATATCCGATGTCGGCGCGGTCAGGATCTGGTAATCCTGAACCTGCGCTTGAATACGGAAATTAGTCGGCGCTTGGTAAGTCAACGTTGCGCCGCGTTCGAGGAACGGCGTGGAGGTTAAATCAACCCCGCCACCGAAATTAGCGAAGTAGTTGCGATCGCTAACTTCGCCGTATTTCGCCTCAAGACCGAAGCGGGGCGTTAACCGGCCCTGGTGTTCAAAATCGAGGTAGCTGCGTTCGGCGCCGCCGAGCTTGTCGTCATTCGGTAAAAATTCACCAAATAACCCCCCTTGGCTGCTCCTGAAAAGGTAGCGGAAACGGCCACCGATTTGCTCGCCGCGTTCCGATAAATAACGCGGAATCAATGTGGCGTCGTAGTTCGGCCCGAGGTTCAGATAGAACGGGACGCGAATATCAAAGCCATTGGTGTTGTTATTGCCGACGATTGGGAACAGGAAGCCGCTATGGCGCAGGCCATCGATCGGGAATTGAAAATACGGCAGATAGAACAGTGGCACATGCTGAAAGCGCAACACGGCGTTTCGCGCGGTGCCGATGCCTTCCTCGTGTTTGAGCGTGATTTCGTCCGCGCTTAAGGTCCAGGCCTCGTCGCCGGGCGCGCAGGTGGTGTAGCGCACGCCTTCAAGATGCGCCACGCCATCTTTTGACACAACAAGACGTTGCGATTCGCCGCGGCCTGAGATTTCGCGCAGCGTAAAGCGGTTGTCGAGGAATACGCCGCTGCCGAGTTTAAGGTCGTAGTCGGTGCGGTTACTGCGGATCGCCAGCCGGTTGTCGCGGAATATCGACTCCGAGTGCGTCAGGATGTGGGCGTCGGCCTCGTTGTATTCGAGTTGTTCGGCCGCAAATTCCCGGCCATTTTGGCTGACATGAACCGAACCGGTCAGCGTCGAAATGCCGTTTTCGCTGAAATCGGCGCGATCGGCGTTCAGGATGAGCTTCGGATCGGCGGGAACCGGTGGCAATTCCTGCAGGTAATCGAACTGCGGACACGTCGCGGGCGCAGCATGCACTGCGCTGCTCAGAAAGATCGATGCCACCGCGCAACGGCGCAGCAGAAGATGGGGCGAGGGGGGCAAGCGTCGTTTCCAGTTAATGGGGCTGTCTGCACTCGGATTATGGCCGCGCTGCGGGCTGGACAGTGCCGCTACAGTTCGGGGCAGCGCAGTATCGGTTTTGCGCCGACGCGGTGCAAATACCGGCACGTCCTGTTTATTGATCCAGCCATTTCTCACCGTCTCAGAAGTGCGGCGCTCAGTTTGGCGCCGCGCTTTTATTCAAACATATAATGGCCAGATCAATAATCTATGGGCTCTAGCATGAATGCCCTATGAGCCCAATCCGCCGTGAATTCGATGCCGACTGCAACTGTGCTCAATGACGATCCCCGTGCTGAGCAGGCACGCCGCTGGGCGTTTGCTGCCTTAAACCTAAACGACGCGCACTTCGCGCCGGCTTCCGCTGACGCCAGCTTCCGCCGCTATTTCCGTATCGAAAATGGCGGCCAAAGTTGGATCGTCATGGACGCCCCGCCGGCCACCGAGGACTGCCGGCCGTTCTTGCGGGTCGGCGATTTATTGCGCCAAGCCGGGCTGCACGTTCCGCAGACGATCGCGCAAGATTTGGCGAACGGCTTTTTACTGCTCAGTGATCTTGGCCGGCAGACCTATCTCGACGTGCTGACGCCCGACAACGCTGATGCGCTATTCGAGCCGGCAATCGATGCGCTAATCGCTTGGCAGCGCGCCAGCCAGCCCAGCGTGTTGCCCGAATACGACGCCGCGCTATTGCGCCGTGAGTTGGCTTTGTTTCCGGACTGGTATCTCGCACGCCATCTTGGTTTGACGCTAAGCGGCGGGCTACAGGCCGCGTGGCAGGGTGTAACAGACCATTTGCTGGAAAATGCACTTGCGCAACCGCGGGTTTTTGTTCATCGCGACTATATGCCGCGCAACCTGATGTTAAGCGCGCCGAATCCCGGTGTTCTCGATTACCAAGACGCGGTCTATGGTCCAATCGCCTACGATCCAATTTGCTTATTCAAAGACGCTTTCCTGAGTTGGCCGGAGGCGCGCGTCGAAGCCTGGTTACAGCTTTATCATCGCCGCGCGCTGGCAGCTGGCTTGCCCGTGCCACCATGGCCGCAATTTAAGCGTGACGCCGCATGGATTGGGCTGCAGCGGCATTTGAAAGTGCTGGGTATATTTGCGCGCATTAACTACCGTGACGGTAAGCCGAAGTACCTTGCCGATACCCCGCGTTTCCTACGTTACGTCTTAACCGTCGCCCGTCAATATTCGGAGTTGACGCCGCTAGCGGCGTTGGTCGAAGCCGAAGTGTTGCCGCGCGCTGGCTTCGCGCTTTGACGGCGTATTCCGCATTCGCCGCACAATGAAAGCAATGATCCTGGCCGCTGGCCGCGGCGAACGGATGCGCCCGCTGACGGATCGCATTCCCAAACCGCTGATCGAAGTCGGCGGCCGGTCGCTGGTCGAACATCACCTTGCAGCGCTGCACCGTGCCGGCGTCTGGGATTGCGTTATCAACCTAGGCTGGCTCGGTGCCAGCCTGCGTGCAGCTCTAGGGGATGGCGCGCGTTACGGGGTTCACATCGACTATTCGGATGAGGGCTGGCCGGCGCTGGAAACCGGCGGTGGCATCGCCCGCGCGCTGCCTTTGCTCGGCGCTGCGCCGTTTCTGCTGATCAACGGCGACGTTTATAGCGACTACCCGCTGGCAACGTTGGTCGAACGCGCACAGGCGTTGCCCTCCGCCGACGCCGCGCATCTCGTGCTCGTGCCCAACCCTCAGCACAATCCGCGCGGCGATTTCGGGCTTGTGGGTGGCCGCGTGGTGCCGCAATGCGCCGAGCACTTCACGTTCAGTGGTCTATCGATTTTGCGGCCGGCGCTATTTTTTGAGCCGCCGTCGGGTGCGTTTCCGCTCGGGCCCTTGCTACGCACTACGGCCATTGCCGGACGTGTGAGTGGCGAACTGCATTCAGGTCTGTGGTCGGACGTCGGCACCCCGGAGCGTTTGGCGCAACTCGCGGCCTTGCTCGCAGGGTAACCGCGCTGCCGCAGCGTTTCTCGTAGGCGGAATTGGTTCGGCAGTGTGATATTGAAATGCGCGAAGGCGAAGTTTGAAGAAGAATCTATAAAAAAATATGATTCATTTTTCATATTTGCCTTTTTTCATTTAGTTTTTGCCAGAGCGTAACCAATTAAACAATATTAATAGAAATACTTTTGTGATTTAGTTCTAAATTTGCTTGTAATTTATATGTTTTAACGGCTTTTTAAAGCGAATAAGATTGATAAAATATTAGTCAATAGTCGACTAATGTAAATTTTCAAATGGCGTCTCAGGATCAAGTACTCGTTGAATTGTCTGGCTTACCGCATTGGGACGAGATGCTGTTGCGTTCAGTATTCAAGCTCGTAAAAGGGAAAACGCGGAAAGATTGGCGGCTGGATGAAAAATCACCGCCATTCGCGAAGATAGTCAGTTACAAGTCCGCTGCGTTGGTGGCCGACGCACCGTTGGCGGAGGCGGGGCGACAACCCATCCTGATCTATTACGTTGACGGTGCGCTGCCGACTTCAACGACGCATCCGTTTGTTCTGCAGGCGCCGGTAAAGCCGCAGGCGTTAATCGCGCTTTTAAACCGTGTCGGCGAATTGCTGGATCAAGTGCCTGCGCCGAGCCGCCGCGTCAGCTGGTCCTTGCTGCAGTGGCTAGACTCGCTGCTACAGCGCAGCAGCACGACCGTCCAGCGGATTTCGGTTGAGGATGTTGATATTGCCTACATCGATTTCGTAAAGCGGTGCTGGTTGCCGAAAGACGATGGCGCCGCTTGGATCAGTGCGGCGGCCGGGCATTCGATGCTCCTGGCGCGGCCAGCGGCCGCTGAGCAGTTGAATACGTGCGACTGGAATCAAGCGCGGCCGCTGAATGAGCTGATCTGGCGTTTGGCGCAGCTGGCGTCACACGGCCAATTACTTGCTAGGCTCAATCGAGATCGCTTGTTTACGCTGAACCGCTGGCCGGACTTCACCCAGCAGTCGGACTGGCGCGACTTCATCAATACCGCATCAGGGCTCTCGCAGCGGCCGATGACGTACGCCGAAATCATCGCGACCGCCAAAGGAACGGAAGATCAGTTGATCATCTGGCTAAACGCTGGCGCGCTGAGCGGGTGCTTGGCGCAGGTGGGTGCAGTGCAGACAAGCACGCAGGACGCTGCACTATCGACAGAAGATTCCGGGCGGTTTATGTCGCGTCTACGCAGTAAGCTCGGATTCAAGTAGCGGTTTGGCCGTTCGCCTCGCAGCAGCCAAACCGCAGAACGCTGTGCTTATGTTCACGAACGCTAGCGCTTATGAACTTCGCCGCTGCCATGAACGGTTTGCTGCACTACGGCGCCGCTGCTGCGGTAGGTGATATCACCGCTGCCATTGATAACAGCATTCAGCGCTTTGGCTGCAAAGACAGTTGCATCGCCACTGCCGTCGATTTCAACATCGACACGGTCTGCCGTTACGGCGTCGGCATTAATGTCGCCCGAACCCTGAATGCTCAGCGTCAGTTGATCGACAGCGCCACGTGCCTTGATATCGCCGGAGCCATCGATCGCCAATTTTAGTGCGCCGCCGTTCAGTCCGCTGATGTCGACGTCGCCGCTGCCGCTGATTTGCAGCGCTTGTAAACGCGGCAGTTGTATCGCGATTTTCGGGCTGTGGCGGGTTCGGTAGCTGCCTTTCGGGCCGATGCTTAGCCGATGACCGCGGACTTCGGTGCCAATCAAAGGCAGTAGGTTGTCATCTGCGGTGACGGTAACCGCAAAGCGATCGCCAATCATAATTTGTAAGTCGGAGCTGTCTTCGAGTTCGATCGAATCAAAATCGGCTAGCGCACGCGTCTCACTGCGAATCTGCCCGGAACCCTTGATCGGCCAGTTGTTATTAATCTCGATCGTGACGCCGGCGTGGACCGCGCCGACCGCCGTACCGAGCGCAATCCCCATAGCAAGCAGCAATAGCATTTTCAAGCGCATCGTTATTTCCGGTTATTAGGCTCGCTCTTGGATGCGGCACCCCAGGGAAATAGTTGCAATCGGTGTCGATGAAAAGTCGGACGGCCTTGAAACCGAACGAATAAAAATCGGTGGTTGCACGAATTCGTCACAGGTCCGGCACTAATCCGCGCGGTCGCCTCGTTTAGACTCTTGCCCTGATCGTCCGCTGGACTCTTCGAGCTCGGCCCACGGTATTCGGGGAAATGGGTAAATGGACACGATACGGCGCGTCGTCTCGACCTTCGTCGCGGGGCTCAATCTGTTACGCCAATTATTAGGATTTCTGCTTGGGTTGGTTTTTGGCGAAATCGATTGGCAGCCGCCGGCGTGGCTGGGCCTGCTCGGGGCGAATCTGCAGCGCGCATATCGTATTGTTCAGGCGTGGGTGCGGCGGTCGCCGCGGCAGGCGGCCGGCGTGGCGGTGCTGGCTATCGCGGTCATCGCGGCTGTCGGTGGTGGCGTGTATTGGTACCAGCACAGACCGTTGCCAAGCTTGCTGAGCGTCGACGTTGAAACGCCGAAGGCCCCGTGCATCGAATGTGAGTATTCGCGAATCAATCCGCTGAAACTGCACTTCAGCGGCTCGGCCGCGCCGCTTGAGAAAGTTGGGAAGGTGGTGCCTAAAGGCCTCATTATCGAACCGGCATTTGCTGGGCAATGGCGTTGGGAGAACGATCAAACGCTTAGCTTCGAGCCGCAGCAGCACTGGCCGATTGACCAAAAATATCGCGTAACGCTGCTGCGCAAGCAGGTCGTCGCCAGTCACGTTCAGCTTAAGGCTTACGAGTACACATTCAGCACACCGCCGTTCGCGGCGGAAGTCAAGGCCACTGAGTTCTACCAAGATCCTGAACAGGCTGTCGATAAAAAAGTAGTTACAACACTCCATTTCTCGTTTCCGGTGGATCAGGCCGAGCTCGAGAGCCGAATTAAGCTGAAGTTGAGCAGCCAGTTGGCGAACGGCAAAACGACTGAAACCCCGATCACATTCACCGTGTTGTACGACAAATTCAAGCTCAACGCCTACATCCATTCGGCGCGGTTGGCGGTTTCGGATAAGGCTAGTACGGTTACCGTAACGATCGACAAAGGCCTGCGTGCGGCGCGTGGCGGGAATCGCACCGACACACAGTTGACCGCCAGCACCACCGTGCCGGCCGCGGATAGCCTTCGGGTTGAAGCGCCGACGCTGGAATTCGCGCGTAACGACAAAGACGAACCCGATCAGGTGATGTTCTTGACCACCAGTTTCTCAGTGGTCGAAACGGAGATGAATACCAAGGTGCACGCGTGGCTGTTGCCGCTGCGGCATCCCGACGCTGAGCGGCAAAAATCGTGGGCTGACTACAACAAAGGCAAGCCTTACGGAATTTGGAATGATAAAGAAATCGGCCCTGAGATTTTGCAGGCCAGCGAGCCGCTGCCGCTGTCGTACATCGCCAACGAGCGCGAACATGTTGAACAGCACGGCTTCCGTTATCGGGCGGACCCTGGTCGTTATATATATGTCCGGGTCGATAAGGGCTTGCAGTCGTTTGGCGGCTATCGCTTGCCGGAGACGACCGATGCGATAGTGGCGGTCCCGCCGTTTCCGCAAGAGTTACGCATCACCAACGCAGGTGCGCTATTGGCGATGTCCGGCGCCAAAACGCTGACCGTGTTCAGCCGCGACGTACCGGGTTTGCGGGTCGAGATCGGGCGATTATTGCCCGACCAACTGCAACATTTGGTGACTCAGACCGGTGGCGATCTGGCGAATCCGCAGTTCGATAATTATTCGTTCGATGCCAGCAACATCACCGAGCGCGTAACTCGGGATATCCGCTTGCCGAAGCTTGCGCCGGGCGTTGCGCATTATCAGCCGATTAACTTCAGTGAGTTTTTGAAAGAGGGTAGCGGCGCGCTGGACCGCGGCGTGTTCTTGCTGAAAGTGGGCGTGCATCAGCCGAGCGGGGACGAGGGCGCTGATGTTACGGCAGTGTCGGGCGACGGCACGATCAACGGCCTCAGCGATACGCGGCTGATCGTCATCACCGACCTCGGCTTGCTGGTCAAGCGTTCGGTGACCGGCGCACAGGACGTGTTCGTGCAGTCCATCGCCACCGGTGCGCCGCAGGCCGGCGTGAGTGTTGAAGTGCTAGGCAAGAATGGCGATACGCTGCTGAAGCAAACCACCGACGCCGAAGGGCACGTCCATTTCGCTGATTTGCGCAGCTTCCGCCGCGAGCACGAGCCGGTGCTCTATTTAGCCCAGCGTGGCGGCGACAGCAGCTTCCTGCCGATTAATCGGCATGTTCAGCCGCTGGATTTATCGCGCTTTGATGTCGGCGGCGTCGCCAATAGCGCCGATACCGGTAAGCTCGCCGCGTATTTATTCTCTGACCGCGGCATTTATCGGCCGGGTGAAGAAATTCGCGTCGGCGCCATCGTTAAGTCGCAAGACTGGCAGCAACCGTTGGCGGGTTTGCCGCTACGGGTTGAAATCGCTGATCCGCGTGGCATCGCGATTAAGCGCAATACGGTCAAACTTTCTGCCGCAGGCTTTGAAGAGATTCGCTACACCACGCTGGACACGGCGCCGGCCGGCCAGTATGCCGTCAACGTATTTTTGATTCGCAACAGTGATCCCGCGCATTACAACGAGGCGCTGATCGGATCGACGACGGTCAAAGTGCAGGAGTTTCAGCCGGATCGGCTGAAAATGACTGCCAGTCTTTCTAGCGAGGCCGCACAGGGCTGGGTATCGCCGCAGGATCTGAAAGCGAGGATCAGCCTGCAGAATCTATTCGGCACGCCAGCGGAAGGCCGCCGCGTTACCGCGGAGATGATGTTAACGCCACAGTTCCCAGCATTTCCAGCCTATCGGGATTTCCAGTTCTATGATCCGCAGGGCGCGAGGGAAGGCGTTACCGATACGCTAACCGAGACCAAGACTGACGACAAAGGCGAGGCGACGTTTGATCTCAATCTACGGCGTTTCGCGAAAGCCACGTATCGCCTGCATTTTGTCGCCCAGGGTTTTGAGGCCGACGGTGGCCGCGGCGTCGCCGCTGAGGCGGCGACATTGGTGTCCAATCTCGCTTATCTAGTTGGTTATAAGGCCGATGGCGATCTGCGCTACCTCAGCCGTGGCAGTGCCCATAAGGCGACATTGATCGCAATCGATCCGAAAGCAGAAAAGACCGAGGTCAAAGGCTTAAAGCTGACACGGATCGAAGTCCGTTACGTCTCGGTATTGATCAAGCAGGATAACGGCACGTACCGCTATCAATCGCGCAAAAAAGAGCTGACGTTGGATAGCCAGCCGTTGATCATTCCCGCCGCGGGCTACACGTTGCCGCTCGATACCGGCGCGCCGGGTAGCTTTGCGTATGTCGTTACCGATGCCGAAGGGCAGCAATTTGCCCGCGTTGATTACACCGTCGCCGGCAGTGCGGACCTAAGCCGCTCGTTGGATAAGAACGCCGAGCTGCAGTTGGCGCTAAGCCGGCATGACTACACGCCGGGCGAAGAGATCGAAATGCAGATCACCGCACCGTATGCCGGCGCGGGTTTGATCACGATTGAACGCGACAAGGTCTACGCGTGGAAATGGTTCCGTGCAGATACGACCAGCTCGGTGCAGAGAATTCGACTGCCGGAAGGCATCGAAGGCAATGCCTATGTCTCGGTCAGCTTCGTTCGTGATCCGGGTTCCAGCGAGATCTACACCAGCCCGCTGTCCTACGGCGTGCAACCGTTCTCGGTGAATCTCGATGCGCGCCGGGATGCGGTGAATCTCAGCTTCGCCAATAGCGTCAAGCCGGGCGAGACGCTGAAGCTGAAATACAAGACGGCGAAGCCATCGCGTATCGTCGTCTTCGCGGTTGACGAAGGCATTTTGCAGGTCGCGCGTTATAAAACCGCTGACCCGCTGGCGTATTTCTTCCAAAAACGAGCGTTGGATGTCAGTACCACGCAGATTCTGGACTTGATTCTGCCGGAGTTTCGCAACGTGGCGGCGGGAGCAGCGCCCGGTGGTGATGGCGAAGGTGCGCTCGGCCGTTTCTTAAATCCGTTCAAGCGCAAAGCCGATAAGCCGGTCGCGTACTGGTCGGGAATTCTTGATGCGGATGCCACCGAACGCGAGCTGAGCTACACCGTGCCGGACTACTTCAACGGCAGTTTGCGCATCATGGCGGTTGCCGTGGCGCCGGACGCGGTTGGCGTGTTTGACGGCAAGACGCTGGTGCGCGGCGACTTCGTGCTTTCGCCGAACGCACCGACAACGGTGACGCCGGGCGATACGTTCGAAGTCAGCGTCGGCGTTTCCAATAATGTCGACGGCAGTGGGCCGGACGCTGAGATTGCGATCGGCCTGCAGCCATCGTCTCATCTGGAAGTGCTCGGCGCCGTGCAAACCAAGTTGAAGATCGCCGAGCAGCATGAGTCGGTTGCCCGGTTCAAAGTGCGGGCACGGGATGAACTCGGCGCTGCTAGCTTGGCGTTTACTGCCAAATTCGGCGGGAAATCGGCGAAGCGAGCTGTATCGCTCAGCGTGCGGCCGCCGTCGCCGTTCTTGACTCAGCTCGATGCCGGCACGATACGCGACGGCAGTGCCGAGATCTTGATCAAGCGCGATCTCTACCCCGCGTATCGCCAGCTGGACGCCGGCGTTTCCGTGCTGCCGATGAGCTTGAGTAAGGGGCTGGAGACGTATCTCGACAACTATGGCTATTCCTGCACTGAGCAGCTGGTGAGCAAGGCGGTGCCAGCAATGGTGTTTGCCAACACGCCAGCACTCGGCAAAACGATTGCGCCGAAAGGCGACACGCTAGAAGGCTTGGTTGCGGTGCTGCGTGCGCGCCAGAATAGCGAAGGCGGTTTTGGTCTTTGGGCGGCGAATGCACATGTGAACGAGTTTGTCTCGGTGTATGCCCAGCACTATCTGATTGACTCAGCCGAGCACGGCCAACCGGCCCCACGAGACTTAATCGAATCCGGCAATCGGTATCTGCGCACACTCGCCGCGCGCTCGTTCGATACCCTGCCGCAAGCGCGGAATTCGGCCTATGCGATTTATCTACTGACGCGCCAAGGGATCGTGATGGCGAACGAGGCCGCGGCTTTGCAAGAACGGCTTGAAAACACCCAGAAAGCCGCGTGGCCGCAGGACATCACTGCCGCCTATCTCGCCAGCGCGTATCAACTGATGAAACAGACCAGCAACGGCGAGAAGTTGATCGCAAAACTCAAGTTTAGCCAGCAGCCGCAGACCTACAGTCCGTACTACAGCGGCCTGGGCCGTGACGCGCAGCTGCTTTATTTGTTAGCACGCCATTTCCCCAGCCGGTTGAAGGCGCTGCCACCGACGGCATTAGACGGTATGGTGGATGCCATTAAACGCAACAATTACAATACATTATCGTCGTCATATGTGATTTTGGCGCTAGATGCTTACGCAACGGCCGCTGGCCCGATCGAAGCTGGAAAGCTCGGCCTCACCGAGGTCTTACGCAACGGCAAATCAAATGCTTTGAGCCTGCCGCAAACGCTGTTGCCTAGCGTCGCGTTTAGCGATCAAACCGCCAAGCTCAAAATTACCAATGACGGCAAGCTCAACGCCTACTACGTCGTAACCCAGGCGGGCTTTGATCGAAAGCTGCCGACGGCCGCGATTACCGATGGTTTCGAAATACTCCACGAGTACACAGACGCCACCGGCAATTCGCTAACTCGTGTGAAACTGGGCCAAGAGATCTACGTGCATCTGAAATATCGCGCGTTGAAGCCGGCGCCGATCTACGACGTCGCACTGGTTGACCTCCTGCCCGGCGGTTTCGAACTCGTGGTCCCCGCCAGTGCGGCACAGGCGCAGGACTACACTGCAGCAAGCGCAGGCACGCGGGAAGAGAATGAATCCGGCGAGAACGGCGAGGGCGAGTCCGACGAAGGTGTAGAGGTAGAAGGCGAAGAGGAATACGCTAGGGCTTATGTCGCCGACTGGCAGTGCGCGATTTGTACGCCAACCTCAGCGCGGCTGGATTACGCTGACTTCCGCGAAGACCGCGTCGTGTTCTACGCCCCGGTCAAAGCAGAGATCCAAGAGCTGGTTTATCGGATCAAAGCCATCGCTGTCGGCGAGTTCAACGTGCCGCCGGCATACGGTGAGTCAATGTACGAAAGGCAGATCCGCGCGCGTTCGCTGGGCAGCAAAATCATCGTTGAGCAACCCTGAACTCGACGATGCGCGTGGCGGCACTATTCCGGCGACTGTTGTCGTGCCGCTATACCGGTGCCGCCGCGCTAATGCTGGCTTCGTTGTTGGTTCTGGCCGCGGTGCGTTTCTGGCCGCGGCCCCCGCTCTCCGCGTACGCGCCGAGTTCAACGGCGGTGTTCGACGACAAAGACCGTTTGCTCCGGTTGACCTTGGCCAGCGATGACCAATATCGATTATGGACGCCGCTGGCCGAGGTTTCACCGCAATTAGTGCAGGCGTTGTTATTGCACGAAGATCGGCATTTCTATTGGCATCTCGGCGTTAATCCAGCGGCCTTAGTGCGGGCTGCGAGTGCCACTTATTCCGGCGGCGTTCGACAAGGCGGCTCGACGATCACGATGCAGCTTGCGCGGCTGATTTGGCATTTAAATACCCGAACGCCACTCGGCAAGCTGGAGCAGATGTTCCGCGCTTTGGAATTGGAATTGGAATATTCCAAACGTGAAATTCTTGAAGCCCATATCAATCTATTACCGTACGGCGGCAATATTCAGGGTGCAGGTGCAGCAAGCCTGATCTATTTTGGCAAGACTGCAGACCGTCTCAGCTTGACCGAAAGCTTATCGTTGACGTTGATTCCACAGTCGCCGCTGCGGCGCACGCCCGCCGGGCGCGAGCCGGAAAGTCTGCGTGTCGCCCGGCAGCGCTTATTTGAGGATTGGTTGCAAGACCATCCCGAAAGTGCAACCCAGCGTGCCGCGGTGGCGCTGCCGCTGCGGTATCGCGGCCTAGCCGCGCTGCCGTTCGAGGCGCCGCATTTGACCGACACGCTGTTGCAGAGTCCGCACGCCGGTACCGCAAGCTTGCACAGCACCCTGAACCTGGAAACACAGCGCCTACTGCAGCGGCGTGTGCAGCAGTACGTTGCCCGGCAGCGGCGGCTTGGAATCAACAATGCCAGCGCGATGTTGATCGATACCCGAACGATGGCGGTGAAAGCGCTGGTGGGATCGGCCGATTTTTTCGATGACGCGATCGAAGGGCAAGTCAACGGCACTGCGGCGAAGCGCTCACCGGGTTCGGCGCTGAAGCCGTTTATCTACGGGCTGGCGATGGATCAAGGGCTGATTCATCCGCTATCGGTATTGAAAGATTCACCGACGGCGTTCGGGCCGTTTTCGCCAGAGAATTTCGACGGCCGCTTCGCCGGCCCGATCACCGCGCACGATGCCTTGATTCGTTCGCGCAATATCCCCGCCGTGTCGCTAGCGTCAAAATTAGCCAGCCCCAGCCTGTACCAGTTTCTGCAGAACGCTGGTGTTTCGCGCATGGCGAGTGAGCAGCATTATGGCCTCGCGCTCGCACTGGGCGGCGGTGAAGTGACGATGGAGGAATTGGTGACCCTCTATGCGGCGCTGGCGAATCACGGCCACTTGCGGCCCTTGCGATACCGCGCGGATGAACCCGCCTCTGCCGGGGCTGCGGTTTTGTCTGACGAAGCCAGCTGGCTGGTGCTGAACATGTTGAGCGATAACCCACGCCCCGACGACGCGCTATTGCACGGCTCAACGCGGCTGCCGGTGGCGTGGAAAACCGGCACCTCATGGGGTTTCCGTGACGCATGGAGCGTCGGCGTGTTTGGCCCTTACGTGCTCGCGGTTTGGGTCGGCAATTTTGACGGCAGTAGCAACCCTGCTTTTGTCGGCGTGCAGGCGGCGGCGCCGTTGTTTTTCGATATCGTCGATGCCGTACTGGCGCAGCAGCCGAATTTATCAGCGCCGCTGCGCAGCACGCCGGTCGGGCTCGCCCGGGTGGACGTGTGCGCGGCGAGCGGCGATCTGCCGAACGTTGACTGCCCGCAACGCGCAACGACCTGGTTCATCCCTGGGAAATCGCCGATTCGCGTCAGCCAAGTACATCGGCGGATCTACATCGATGTGCGTACCGGCCGCCAAGCCTGTCCGCCCTACGACCCGGCGACAACGCGCAGCGAAGTCTACGAGTTTTGGCCGTCGGATCTTGCCCGCCTGTTCGCACAGGCCGGGATTCCACGGCGTAGCCCGCCGCCGTCGGGCGACTGCAATCTCGGCAGTGATGTTGCGGGTGTGTCGCCGAACATCACGTCACCGTTAAGCGGCGCAACCTACACGTTGCGTAGCGAATCCGCGGCCAGCGGCAACGTCGTGCCGCTGCAAGCCAATGCCGACGGCGACGCCCGCGTGCTGTATTGGTTTGTTGATGATGGCTATGCTGGCAGCAGCGCAGCTGGCGTTGCGCTGGCGTGGCGGCCGAATCAAAGCGGCAGCCACACCGTCCGTGTCGTCGACGATCATGGCCGAGCCGACGAACGTGAAATCCGCGTGGCAGTTGTTCGCTAAGCCAACAGCCGCCCGCAAGTCACGCCACCATCACCGTTAGACCGCCGACCGCTGCGACGCGGTGCCGGCAACCGCAGCATCGTTCAGGAAAGCCTCGGTCAGAAAATCGAGGGGAGACACGCCCGCACCGAAAATGACATTGGAAAATTCAGTCATGACGATGAAAAACAAGAATTTTGCAGTCAAGCCTCAACGGTTGATCGATCACAAGTCCGCGCAAAATATGTGCTTTTCATTATAATAAAAAGCACATTTTAGGGCCTGCGAGCAGCTATGCCATCCCTGCGCTATGCGTTAAAAATTCACCCGCTTCGGCGCTGGCTGCAGGCGTTCTTGATACCGAAGCCAAGGTTGGCGGCGAACGCCAGCAGACGCTGGTTGTTAGCCAGGCAGGGGCTGGTCGGCGGCAGCCGCGGAGATTGTGGCCGCGGGCTGGCTGATGGGTCTGGATCACTGCGGCATACCACGCCATGATTGCGTTACTTGAAGCTCGTAATGCTGGCCTGCTGACCCGTCAGCAGTTATTACCCAATATCGTGTCCGGCGCCATTGTTGGTGTCGTGGCGCTGCCGCTGGCGATGGCGTTTGCCATCGCATCCGGTCTTAAGCCGGAGCAGGGGATTTACACGGCGATTGTCGCCGGGTTTTTGGTTTCGGCCTTTGGCGGCAGCCGGCTGCAGATTGCGGGGCCGACGGGCGCGTTTATCGTCATTCTGGCGGGCATTACGGCCGCGCACGGTGTCGACGGTTTGCAGATCGCAACGATGATGGCCGGCATCATGTTGCTTGTCCTCGGTGTAACCCGGCTCGGCGGTGTTATCAAATTCATCCCGGACCCGGTGATTGTCGGCTTTACCGCAGGCATCGGCGTCATCATTTGGATTGGCCAGTGGAAGGATTTCTTTGGTTTGCCGGCCCCGGCGGGCAAGCATTTTCACGAGAAGCTGTGGCATCTGCTGCAAGCCTTTCCGCATTTGCATCTGGCGACGACCGGCTTGGCGGTATTAGCGCTCGTCTTGGTGCTGTTCACCGCAAAAATTCCAGGGATGAAGCGGGTGCCGGGGCCTTTGGTGGCGCTGATTGTTGTGAGCGTCTTACAAACCGTGGCGCATTTCAGCGGGGTTGCCACTATCGGCAGCGCTTTCGGCGGCATACCGCAAGGCTTGCCGAGCTTGCACTGGCCAGCGATTACCGCTGAACGTGTGATCGAATTGATCGGCCCGGCGTTCGCGATTGCGATGCTCGGCGCGATTGAGTCGTTGTTATCGGCGGTCGTTGCCGATGGCATGGCCGGTACGCGGCACGATTCAAATCAGGAGCTGATCGGCCAAGGCATCGCGAATATTGCGGCGCCGTTGTTCGGCGGTTTCGCCGCGACCGGTGCAATTGCCCGTACCGCAACCAATATCCGCAACGGCGGCACGAGCCCGTTGGCCGGCATAGTGCATGCGCTGACACTGGTGTTGATCATTGTGTTTCTGGCGCCGTTCGCGGTAAATATTCCGTTGGCATCGCTAGCGGCGATTTTGTTTGTCGTCGCTTGGAACATGAGCGAAGTCCCGCACTTCATCAAAATGATGCGCCGCGCCCCGCGCGCCGACGTTGTGATTCTGTTGACGACATTTACGCTGACCGTGTTTGCCGATTTGGTCATCGCAGTCAACATCGGCGTCATTCTGGCAATTCTGCACTTCATGCGCCGCATGGTGCTGAGTGTGGAAGTGCGTGAAGCATCGGCGCAAGAACTGCAGCAGGAATTTGCGTTGCATGGCTTTGCTACGCCGCCGCCAGGGGTGATGACGTATGCCGTCGATGGGCCATTTTTCTTCGGCGCGGTCGAGAGTTTTGAGCGGGCATTGGCGCAAACGCACTCGGATCCGCGGATTGTCATCATTCGGTTGCGCGCGGTGCCGTTTATCGACATTACCGGCTTGCAAAGCCTTGAAGAGGCGATTGCCGCTTTTCAGAAACGCGGCGTGCGTGTGCTGCTGACGGAAGCCAATCATCGCGTTGCGGGCAAGTTGCAAAAGGCGGGCATCGTCGCGCAAATTTCTGCGGAAAATATGCTGAGTACGTTCTCGGCGGCGATTGCCCTCTGCCGGGAGTTGGCGAATCCGGCGGTCACGGTGGTGCCGCTAGATCAAAACGAGCGGCTTGCGGTGGATTTGGACGCCGATCTGAATCCTAAAAGATGAGGTGTTCCGTGCCGATGGCTGCGGCAACGCTTACTTCTTAACCTGCGGATTAACCGCTGCGGGCAATGCGCCATAACGCACGTCATGTAACGCGAGATAGTCCCGAATTAACTGCCGCACCACTTGTGATGGCGTTAAATCCTGCGTCGCGCACAGCGTTTCGAATGCCTTTTTTTTGTCAGGATCGATCAAGACGGTCAGGCGAGCAGTTTTGAGTTCCATGGCCGAGCATTCGATAACGTTGATGTGTATCGAATTGTAATGGAATTATCTGGTCTTCTGAACGCGCCGTGGCGTTTTGGCACTACCCGCGGGGTGGGTAGTGCCGTATCAATCAACGCCGGAACAGGTGCTCGGCGCCAGCTTGCAAGGTCGGCGAGAGCTGCAAGTCGAAACGCAGGCCAACGGCAAAGGCGTTCGGCAGATTCTGCGTTCGCGACGGCGCCGAGCGCGAATCAGGGTCGATAATGTAGTGCAGATTCGGCTGGATGCGCAGCGCCGGCGTAACTTGAATGCCGTAGCTGAGTTCCATCAAAATTTGCTGATGCGGAATCGCTGCGCTGCCGCCGGCCGCTGCCCGGGCCAGTTGCAGATTCTCCACTTCGATGTCGCTGTAGTGCTGCAGCGTTATGACATAGCCTAGCGTGTCGCGATTGCGGCCGGCGAACGTGCCTTTTTGCACGAAGCCGAGTTCGAAGAAACGATCTTCGACCAGTTCGCCGGAAGTCCCGGCTAGCGCAGCGCCGAACACAATCAGGCCGCGTTCGGAGGCATCCGGTCGCGTAACTTGTTGCTCGAAGCGGGCAAAGAAGCCGGAGCGGCCGGAGCGCGGGGCATAGGCTTGGCCGCTGGTAACGGCCGGTATACCCGATGCGTCCCGCAGCGGGTCGGTGTAATCAGAGGTGTCGTACCAGCCGCCGATCTCATACGAGCGTGGCAGGCGGTCCGTTGCCGCCGTGGTTTTGTAGCCGAATGTGTACGGCAGCACGACGCCGGTTGCGTTGCCAAGACTCCAATCGAAGCCGTGATCGCTGTTCGCGGCGTGGTCTGGATTCACTTCGTAGGCGCCGACGTGCACGTAAATACGCGGCGTAAACCACCAGCGCGCGTGGCCACCCCAACTCGACACCGGCCAATACGTGAAGCCGCTGGTTTGGAATACGAAAGTTGGGTTACCACAGGCGGAATTGGTCTGGAAGTAATTGCATAGTTCGGAGCCTAGGAAGTGAATATTGGCGACGGTGCGCCCAGCTTCCAGAAACAGGCGGTTGTTAAAGAGCTGCTGCTCCAACGTCAAATTTGCGAGGCGCGTGTTTTGCGCGCCGTAGATTTCCTGAATTGACGTGCTATTACCGATACGTGTCGCGGCGAGATTATTGCCGTGGCGGCTGGCGAAGCCGAGATGCAAGGCCGCACCGCGCCAGCCGGCGAGCTTGTTGAAATCGAGATCGCCGCCAAAGAAGACTTGCCCGGCGTAGGCGCCACCGGTGCTTGCGCCGCCATCGAGATTGCCGGCGGCTTCGCCGGTGTAGCTGGCGGTGATGCCAATGCCGCGATCAGCGAGTGGCGTGTCGGAAGCTGCGGCAACGACAAACGCGGAGCACAGCAGGGCTAGCACCGCCAGCCAAGGGCGGCATGAAAGGAACAGCGTCATGGTATTTCTCCAGTGCCCGGTGTTTTATCCAGGCACGAGTAGCGCGCGATTTAGAGCGCGGGTGGATTCAGCTCAAAGGTCCTTGCGTCAAGCGCGAATTGGTTTTTTGAGTACGCCCAGCGCAACGGCAGTCAGTGCCGTGCCGACGACTAGCGCAACGAGGTAAGCGCCGAGGTGTGTCACCGCGTTTGGAATCGGTAGCACGAAAACGCCGCCGTGCGGCACTTTCAGCTCAACGCCTGCGACCATTGAAATCGCTCCCGCGACGGCCGAGCCGAGCATCAACGAAGGAATAACCCGAAATGGGTCGCGTGCCGCGAATGGAATCGCGCCTTCGGTGATGAACGCCAAGCCCAGCACTGCAGCCGCTTTGCCGGCCTCGTGTTCGTCTTTTGTAAAGCGATCTTTGAACAACCACGTTGCGAGGGCGATACCGAGCGGCGGCGTCATGCCGGCGACCATACATGCGGCCATCGGCGTGTAGACCTCGCTGGCAATCAAGCCAGTAGAAAACGCATACGCGGCTTTGTTTACCGGGCCGCCCATGTCGAACGCGGCCATGCTGCCGATCAGGAGGCCGAGCAAAATCGCGCTGCTGTTTTGCATGCCGCGCAGCCAAGTTGTCAGCGCCGCCAAAGCTTCGGCAACCGGCCCGCCGACGACGTAGATCATCAATAGGCCGGTGAGCAGCGTGCCCAATACCGGCAAAATCAGCACCGGTTTTAAGCCTTCAAGATTGCGATGCAGACGAATGTGTTTATTTAGAAACGCGACGCCGTAGCCGGCGATGAAGCCGGCCAGAATACCGCCGAAAAAGCCGGCGCCGATATTGGCTGCGAGTACGCCGCCGATCATGCCGGGTGCGATGCCAGGGCGATCTGCAATCGAAAACGCGATGTAGCCGGCGAGGGCCGGTACGATTAATAAAAACCCAGCTTTCGCGCCGATTTGAAATAGCGAATAGGCAAGCGTGCCTTTGTGGGCATCGTCGTAGGCGTAAATGCCGCCGAGTGCGAACGCCAGCGCAATCAGCAGGCCGCCCGCAACTACAAACGGCAGCATGAACGAGACGCCGGTCATCAAATGTTTGTAGGGTCCGGTGCGCGTTGCGGCTTTGGCTTTATCGGCTTCCTTGGCGTTGCCGGTAGTATTGTCGCGGATGATGTGCGGCAGCGCCTCGGTGAGTGCACGGTTGATCAGCGCTCGGCCGTCATTGATCGCCAATTTCGTCGTGCTTTGGTAAAGGCGCTTGCCGGCGAAACGGCTGAGATCGACTTGCGTATCAGCCGCAATCAAGACCAAATCGGCGTCGCGGATTTCGGCGTCGGTCAGCGTATCGCGGGCGCCAACTGAACCCTGGGTTTCGACGCGTATCGTGTGGCCCAGCGCTTTCGCCGCCTGTTGTATGCCTTCGGCGGCCATGAACGTATGGGCGATGCCGGTTGGGCACGAGGTGATGGCGACGATCCGCTTCACGCCGCTTTGCGCTGGCGCGGTGGCGGATCCATGAGCACGTTGTAAAACCGCGTCGGGGTTGGCGAGTACGTCATCAAGTGTCGCCTCGATACGCTGCAGCGTCTTGAATCGAACATCGTCTTGGTCTTGCGCGCCGATCAACAGCACGCGTTCGGCATTGCCCGCATCCCCAAGTGGATGGATGATGCCGTCCGCGGTGCGGATTTCGGTTCGTAGTTGCCAGCCGCGCAGGCTGGCCGCGTGGCGTAAAGCTTCGGCGGCGAGTAGCGCATGGACGCTTCGTTCCCCGCCGCCGATTACCGCTATTAATGTACTCATTGCAGTTCCTCCAGCTGTGCTCACACCGTGTTCACGACACGCGCTGACTGTCTTGCGTGTCGTTAGTTTTTTGTTGCTAGTTCAAACGCGTAATCGTTGTCGCGATCGCCAGTTGCTGCACCCGTTCCCAGGCCGGTAAATGCGCACCGGCGCGGCTGAGCTTGGCGGTGGCGAAGGCGGTTGCCAGCCGCGCCGTTGCTTCCAAGTTCGCGCCTTCGAGCAACGCTGCGGCGATGCCGGCGACCATCGCGTCACCGGCGCCTACAGTGCTCGAGGTATGAATAGCCGGTGGTAACGCATGCAGGGCGTCGTCGCCGTGTACGAATAAGGCGCCGGCTTCGCCGATCGAGATCACAACGAGTTTGACGCCGCGCGCTTGCAACTCGCGGGCTGCGATCAGCAAGTCGGCTTGGGTCGGTAGCGCGCGGCCCGCCCAGGCTTCGAGCTCGTGGCGATTAGGTTTTACTGCGTACGGCAGTGCCGCCGATGGTGCCGTGAGCGCGGCGGTGAGCGCGGCATCACTGGTATCGAGCACCGCGCGAGTGCCGTGGCGCGCCAACGCTTCCAGTAGTTCGACATAGGCATCGCTGGCCAGACCGTTGGGCAGGCTGCCGGACAACACGACGAGATTGGCGTCGGCGCATAGCGCGCGGAGGTCCCGCCGGACGACGGTTAGCACGCTGGCATCGGCGGTGAAGCCGGGGAGATTGACGTCAGTGGTTTCGCCACGGCTTTCGTCGACCAATTTGATGTTCGTACGTGTTGTGCCGGGAACGCGGACACAGCGATCTTCGATATTTTTGGCGGCGAATAGATGCTCGAACGCCGCTGCGTTATCGGCGCCCAACAGGCCGGTGATCGCAGTGGCGACACCCCAGTCGGCGAGGCAGGACGCGACATTCACGCCTTTGCCGCCAGCATCGATCCGCGCTGATTGCGCGCGCTGCACGGTGCCGGGTGTTAGTCGGTCAAGGGTTACGGTTTGGTCCAACGCCGGATTTAGCGAAACCGTGATAATCCGCGTGCTCATTGGGCGCCCTCGGTCGATGCGACGCCCGCTTCCAGCCCGCGGACTTCGGCCGCGGTTTCGCAGGCTAACGCCTGCTGTACCAGGGCCTGCAATTCGCCGAATTGGCAGCCACGCAGCCGCGCCTTGACGGCCGAAACATCGCGCGGCGTCATCGAAAGTTCCTGCACGCCGAGGCCGGTCAGCAACATCGCGCCATAAGGATCGCCGGCTAAACCGCCGCAAACGCCGACCCAGCGGCCGTGCTGCGCGGCGCCCTCGACGGTCTGTTTGATTAGCCGCAGCACCGCCGGGTGCAGGCTATCGGCTTCGGCCGCGAGTTCCGGGTTTTGGCGGTCTATCGCCAAGGTGTACTGGGTTAAATCATTGGTGCCGATTGAGAAGAAATCGGCGTGCCGCGCCAACACATCGGCCTGAATCGCCGCTGCTGGCACCTCGATCATGATGCCGAGCGGTACGGTCGGCGCCTGCAGCTCGGCGCGAATGCGCTCGCAGGTGCTGCGCAGCGCCAGTAGTTCTGGCACCGAGGTGATCATCGGAAACATGATCGATAACGCGGCGCCGTCGCGCGCGGCGCGGTAGAGCGCGCGCAGCTGCGGTTCGAGCAGATCGGCGCGGCGCAGCAGCAAGCGTGCGCCGCGCACGCCCAGGAACGGATTTTCCTCGTGCGGAAGATCCAAGTGCGGGACTTGTTTATCGCCGCCGATGTCCAGCGCGCGCACGATCAACGGCCGGCCGCTGAGCGCCTGCGCCATCGCGGTATAGGTGGCGTATTGCTCGTCCTCGGTTGGCGCGCTGCCGCGCTCTAAAAATAGGAACTCGGTGCGCATCAAACCCACGCCTTCTGCGCCTTGCTCCAAGGCCAATGCGGCTTGTTCAGGCAAGTTGATATTGGCGCCGATGTCGACGTGGTGGCCGTCACGGGTACGGGCCGGCAGGCTGCGCTGCTCGGCTTCGAGCAGCCGCGTCTCGCGCTGGCTTTCAATCCAAGCCTGCGCCGCGGCGAGATCGGTGGCTGACGGATTTAGATAAATACGGCCGTTATTGCCATCGATAATCACCGGCGTATCGGCCGCGAGATCCAGCAAGGCGTTGCCGGCAGCAACCACCGCCGGCAGCCCTAACGTGCGCATCAAGATTGCTGAGTGCGATGTCGGGCCGCCGAGTGCGGTGGCGAGTCCGGCGATACGGCTGGGATCAAGCACCGCTGTGTCTGACGGCGATAAATCGGCGGCGACGAGTACGCTGCCGGCCGGCATATTGGCGGGCGCCTCACGCCGCAGTGCTGGGTTGATTTGCTCCAGTACGCGACGGCCGACATCGCGCAAATCCGCCGCGCGTCCGGCGAGCACCGCATTGCCCAGCGCCGAAAGCTTGCCGGCCATGCGTTCGATGGCTTGATTCCAGGACCATGCCACGCCGTGACCTTCGACCATCAGCTGGCAGGTCAGCGTGATCAAATCAGTATCGTTTAGCAGTTCGCCCTGGGCTTTGAAAATGGCTGCGTCCGCGGCGCCCAAGCGGCGCGCGGTATCGTCGGCAACGGCTTTTAGCTGCAGGCGCGTGGTAACAATCGCGTCTTGCAGTACGGCGCCGCCGTTTTGTAGCGGCTCCGGATGATCCGGTACCGGCGTGACGTCGGCGATCAAGCGATGCACCGTGCCAATCGCCAAGCCGGGGCTGGCACCAATGCCGGTAATCGTCAGCGGCGCATCGGTCGGCGCCCAGCCCAGAACCGGCGCCACAGCGCGGCGGGCGGCTTGCTCGGCGTCGCTTCGTTCCTGTGCGACTAAGCTTGTAATCACGGATTTCAGGCGCTGCAGCGCGGCGCTGGCTTCGCGGCCTTCGGCGGAGACGATAACGCGATCGCCCTGGCGCAGGCCGAGTTGCAGCAGCGATACCAGATTTTTTGCGTCGGCGATTTGGTTGCCGCTGCGCACTTGAATCGCGGCGGCACTCGCGCGCGCCGTTTCGACCCAGCGCGACGCCGGCCGTGCGTGCAGGCCGGCTGGGTAGGCGACGGCCCACTCGAATCGCTCGGCGAGATCAGTTACCGGTACGTCGATGATGAGCGTCGGCGCGTCCTCGCTGAGCGCTTCAGCAATATCTTCGGCGCGCGTGGTTCGGAACAGCTGAGCCAACCGGACTTCGTCCTGCATCAAACGCGTTAAGCGGCGCAGGATTGTGATGTGTGCATCCGACTGCGCGGCAATCGCAACCGCGAGATACGCAGTTTGGCCTTCGTTCCAAACAATCCCACCCGGGATTTGCAGCACGGCGATGCCGTTACGGCGGACCATATTGCGGTCTTCACCGAGCCCGTGCGGGATAACAACGCCGTGGCCCAGAAAGGTATTCGCAACCGCTTCTCGGCGCAGCATGCTGGGGACATAAGCGGGGTCGATGCAGCCCGCGGCCACCAGCAGCTGTGCCGCCTGCCGAATGGTGTCGGATTTGTCTGCGGGCGCTGCGCCGAGGCGGATTAACTCCACTGGCAACAGCGTGATCGGTGTGGCGATTGACATGGCTGGACTCCTCCAGAGTTGTCGTTATTGTTTTTGTATGTGAAAACGTTTTCATAGCTGTGTCAAGCGCCGTTCATCGCCGCGCATCCTGATCTCGCTGGAAGCGCTTGCAAAATCGGCTTTATTTGTTTATGAATACCGCCGCCAAAGTGAAAACGATTTCTGAAATGACCGTAAGCATTAAGGATGTTGCGCGTGCCGCTGGCGTTTCTCCGGCTACGGTGTCCCGCGCGCTTGGCCGCGGCCCGGTTAGCGATGCACTACGTGAGCAAGTTGCCGCCGCGGTGCGCGCAACCGGCTATCGGCCGAATTTGGCGGCGCGACGCTTGCGTTCTCAGCACACAGGCACGATTGGCTTGATCGTCGCGGACATCCGCAATCCGTTCTTTACCGCGGTTGGCCGTGCGGTCGAAGAAAGTGCTTACCAAGCCGGCATGCGCGTCATCCTCTGCAACACGGACGAAGACCCAGAACGGGAAGCGCTGTATTTGGGACTGATGCAGGAAGAACGGATTACCGGCCTAATTTTCGCGCCGACGCGCAAAACTGCCGATCAACTTACGCGTCGCGCACTTGATTTCCCGGTGGTGTTGATCGATCGCGTCGGCAACAGCGGTTTGCACGACGCGGTGGTGCTGAACAATGTCGAAGCGATGGCCGATTTAGTCACGCACTTGATTGAGCGTGGTTATCGCCGCATCGGTGGTTTATTCGGCAACGCCAGCAGCACTGGAGCGCAGCGTCGTGAGGGTTATGAGGCAGCTCTGCGCCGCGCCGGGTTGATGCCCGATGCCCGCCTTGTGGCGCCTTCGGCCGAGGCGGCTGCGGCGGAACTTAAGCAATGGCTTTCGGAACCGCAGCGACCGGATGCGATTGTCGTCAGTAATAGCTTGTTGTTGATGGGCGCGATCAAAGCCGCACGTGCGATGAGCCTGCAGATCCCGTCAGATCTGGCGCTGGCCGGGTTCGATAACGAAAGCTGGACTGAACTGGTTGAGCCGGGGATGACGGTGATCGAGCAGCCAGTCGAACAAATCGGCCATACCGCGATGGCGCTGCTTTATGAGCGCCTCAAAACACCCACGCAGCCAGTACGCAAAGTGGTGCTCAGTGGCCGCTGCATCGTGCGCGGCTCTACAGCTGCTGTCGTTGGCGTTGCTTAACCCTAGCCCCTGATTTACTTGCGGCGCAGCGTTCAAGCGCGCGCCGAGTATTCTTAAAAAACTCAAGGAATTGCGATGTCACGTTCGAAAATCAGCCGAGATACTCGGCTTTGTATGTCGTTATCCGCGCGACCGGGAAATTTTGGCACGCGGTTTCAGAACCATTTGTACCAATTGCTGAATCTCGACTACGTCTACAAAGCGTTTACCACGAAAGATTTATCGGCCGCCGTTGGCGGCATTCGTGCGCTCGGCATTCGCGGCTGTGCGATATCGATGCCGTTTAAAGAGGCCTGTATTCCGCTGCTCGATTCGCTGGCGCCGTCGGCAACCGCAATTTCGTCGGTTAATACCATCGTCAACGATGACGGCCATTTGCGCGGCTACAACACGGACTATCTCGCGATTGTCGAGTTGTTACAGCGGCATCAGGTGCCGCTGGCTACCACGTTCGCGCTTGCCGGCAGCGGCGGCATGGCGCGGGCCGTTGCCAGCGCGTTGCGCGACGCCGGTTATACCGCCGGCACCTTGATTGCCCGGAATGCTGAAGCGGGGCAACGCTTAGCGGCCGACTGCAACTATCCCTGGCAGGCAACACTAGGCAATCTGCGGCCGCAGATGCTGGTAAACGTGACGCCGATAGGCATGGCCGGCGGCGCTGAAGCGGGCGATCTCGCGTTCCCCGCGGAGGTGATCGATGCCGCCGCTTTCGCATTTGATGTCGTCGCGCTCCCGGCCGAGACCCCGTTTATTCGCTACGCCCGCGCCGCTGGAAAATTGGTAATTACCGGCGCCGAAGTGATTGTTTTACAAGCAGTTGAGCAGTTCGTGCTGTACACCGGCGTGCGCCCGAGTGCCGGACAAATCGCCGCCGCCGCTGCTGTCGCATTGGCCTAACCGTATCGGTAGGGCCTATGCGGCTTCGGTTTTTCCGGTGGGCTGTAAATCGTGTCACAGCTGCCGATGCGCGCTTGTACCGCCCGCTGGCTACGCCATTTGCACTGGATCAATCGGCGGTAAAACGATCATCACGTTAAATATTTTATGCAACAGGGCCCAAGATTCGACGCGGAATCAGCGGGCCTAGCTATTGCCTGTAAGCGAAGTTATTGAGCAGGCCCTAGGAAAGATTGCTCGATTTTTGCCTTGAATTTCGGCGCGGCGGTGCCACAACAAGTTAAAATAGAAGCAGAACTGAGGTAAGCCATGCCGTTTTACGAATATGTGTGTACCCGCTGCGGCGCAGCGACGACGATTCTGCAGAAAATTTCGGACCCGGTTGCCACGCAATGCCCGAAATGCAACGAGCCGGGGCTCAGCAAGCAAATTTCTGCCGCTGGTTTCCGATTAAAAGGCGGCGGCTGGTACGAGACCGATTTTAAATCCGGCGATAAGAAAAACTTGGCCGGTGAAGGTAGCAGTGGCGCGGTTGCGAAAAGCGATAAGCCGGCGGAAAAGTCGGAAGCAGCTGCCGCGCCCGCGACGCCCGCCCCGGCGCCGACGCCCGCCGCTACATGAGCGAATTGCCGGAGGCCGCCCAGCCCGCTAACGGCGGAATTGGGCAGCGTGTGTTGCGGCGTTGGCTATTCGCCGGCCTCCTTATCTGGATTCCGCTGGCGGCAACCTTGCTGGTGATCCGCTTTCTAATTGGGGTTCTCGACACAAGCTTGCTCCTCATTCCGGCGTCAGCGCGGCCTGATATTCCCGGCCTCGGGGTGATCCTGAGCGTCTTATTGGTGCTCGGCACCGGCGCGCTGGCGGCGAATTATCTCGGCAGCCGGTTGTTGACTTGGGCCGAGGAGCTGGTTAATCGCATCCCGCTAGTCCGCACGCTTTACGGTAGCGTGAAAAAGCTCGCGGAAACGCTCTTTTCGGAAAATTCGTCGTCGTTCAAAAAAGTGGTGTTAATTGAATGGCCGCGCGCGGGCCAGTGGTCGATCGGCTTTCAAGCTGGCGAGCCAATTCGAGAACTTGCAGCCAAGACTGGCCGCGAGCTGATCCCGGTTTTTGTCCCGACAACGCCGAACCCGACCGGCGGCTTCATCATGCAAGTCCCGCCGGAATCGGTGACGGTGCTGGATATGAGCATCGAAGAAGGGATGCGCTATATCATCTCGCTCGGTGTGGTGACACCGAACGGTGCTAATAGTCCGGCGCGTGCGGTGGCTGCGGTGGGTGACGGCTAGGGCGCTCGCAACTTCTGCAATACCCCGGTTGGGGCGTTACAATCCCGTTTCGATTTCTTCTGAATTTAGTTCTCCCCTGATGATGCGTACTCATTACTGTGGCCAGGTCGCCGAAGCGTTGACCGGCGAAATTGTTCGTGTCTGTGGCTGGGTGCAGCGCCGCCGCGATCATGGCGGTGTTATCTTTATCGATCTACGCGATCGTGAGGGGCTGCTGCAGATCGTTTTTGACCCGGACGACGCCGAGAGTTTCGCGCAGGCAGAACGCTTACGCAGCGAGTACGTCGTACAGGTTGCCGGCCGTGTTCGTCCGCGCCCGAGCGGCACGGAGAACGCGAATCTGGCCACTGGCAAGATCGAAGTTCTGGCGCAGTCGGTTGTTGTGCTGAACCGTTCTGAAACGCCGCCGTTCCAGCTGGATGACGACACTGTTGGCGAAGAAGCGCGCCTTAAATATCGCTATATCGACCTGCGCCGGCCGCTGATGCAGCGGAATCTGCGTTTGCGTCACGACCTGATCAGCCGCATGCGGCGTTACATGGACGCGCACGGCTTTATCGATGTTGAAACGCCGATTTTGACCCGCGCAACCCCAGAAGGCGCGCGCGACTACCTCGTGCCGAGCCGTACCCACGAAGGTAAATTCTTCGCGCTGCCGCAGTCGCCGCAGTTGTTTAAGCAATTGCTGATGATGGGCGGGCTGGATCGCTACTACCAAATCGCGCGTTGCTTCCGCGACGAAGATTTGCGCGCCGACCGCCAGCCAGAATTCACGCAGCTCGACGTCGAGACCTCGTTCCTGTCGATGGAAGAGATCATGGCGCTGATCGAGGGCATGTTTGTCGAACTATTCAAGGAGATGATGCAGGTCGATCTTGGTACGTTGCCGCATATGTCCTATGCCGAGGCGATGGGCCGCTACGGTTCGGACAAGCCGGATCTGCGCAACCCGCTGGAACTTATCGAGATCAAAGATCTCGTTGCCGACTCCGAATTCAAAGTGTTTGCCGGCCCCGCGAACGATGCGAAGAGCCGTGTTGTAGTTATGCGCGTCCCGGGTGGCGGCAAGATTCCGCGCTCGCAGATCGATGACTACACGAAGTTGGTCGGGCAGTACGGCGCACGCGGTTTGGCCTGGATTAAGGTTAATGAAATCGCCAAAGGGCGGGATGGCTTGCAGTCGCCAATCGTGAAAAACCTCAGCGATGCCGCGATCAGCGGCATCCTGGCGCGCACCGGCGCGGTTGACGGCGACCTCCTATTCTTCGGCGCTGACAAATACAAAGTGGTCTGCGACGCCATGGGCGCGCTGCGCATCAAAGTCGGCCTCGATCATGGCTTTACGGCATCGGGTTGGCGTGCGTTATGGGTTGTCGACTGGCCGATGTTCGAAGAGGACGAGGGCCGTTGGGTTGCGCTGCATCATCCGTTTACCGCGCCGAAAGTATTTGATGCTGCCGCGCTAGAAGCGGATCCGGGCGGTGTGTTGTCGCAGGGTTATGACTTGGTGCTGAACGGTATCGAAGTCGGCGGCGGTTCGGTGCGTATCCATCGCGCCGACATCCAAGCCTCGGTGTTCCGCCTGCTCGGGATCAGTGACGACGAAGCGCGCGAGAAATTTGGCTTCCTGCTCGATGCCCTAAAGTTCGGCGCGCCGCCGCACGGCGGTATTGCGCTTGGCTTGGATCGCTTGGTGATGTTGATGGTCGGCGCCCAATCGATCCGCGAAGTCATCGCATTCCCGAAAACGCAGACTGCACATTGCCCGCTGACAAACGCGCCGGGAATGGTTGATACCAAGCAGCTGCGCGAATTATCGATTCGCAGCACTGTAATAGCCGCAAAGCCCGAAACCAAGCCATCAGCAGAGACCCCCGCATCATGAGACGTGTAACGACGATTCGGCATATTATGGCAATGACGGCTACGACACTGCTGGTAACTGGCTGCAACCCTATCGGCAACGGTATTGGACCTACGAGTCTAACGATAACGTCGCCGACAACAGACCCGCTAACCAGCCGGGCCGCTGCGTATCGTTGTTTGCCTTCGCAGATGAACGCTGCGCTGGCGTTTAGCGATGGCAGCGTTGGTGACTTCACGAGCCGAGTTCGTTGGACGAGTTCTGATCCCGCTGTCGTTGCAGTTAGCAACGGTGACATTCCTTTCCCCGGAGCGAGTAACAGTTTTTATCCTCGCGGCACGCTAGTCGCGTCCAATACGCTAACCGGAAGTGCTGTTATCAGCGCTGATTTTTCTGGACTGTCTAGCAGTCTGAATGTAGACGCCAGCGTTCCAACTGATTTTAAGGTTCAGCTAGTTGATGGAATAAGCGGCACCGTTTCCCCAATAGCCGGGGATAGTTTTCGGATGGCACCGGGTTCCTCGCAAGATCTGACGGTCACGGCCTCTCTTGACGGGATCAACCAGAATGTCGAGGCGGCTGCTACCTGGAGCTTTGACAACGGAAACCCGCAAATTGCGACGATTGCGCCGCCGTCCGGTGTAATCACTACATTAGGCGCAGGTGGCCCGTTCGTGGCAAGGGCGACGTTTCCGGCATGTGGTGATTCCGTAACAGCCAATATCAATGCTGTTCCAGCAACTGGGATTGTTATACGGCCGGAATTTGAAACAAATGGTCAGGCGACCGACCTGATTGTTCCCAATAGGGAGGCTTTCCGAATTTTTGCAGACTTCGGATCGGGGCCTGAACAAGATATCAGCTTGGCATCGGTGCTGGTTAGCTCAAGCGAAGTAGTTGCTTCTGTAAATACTGCACTTGGTGCCACGAGCGTCGTTAGTGCTGTTACCGCTGGCGGACCGGTAACGCTCAATACGACTTTTGCGCAGATTAATTCGCCTCTTACGGCGCCAGCGGTGGCGCTGACCACGGTATCGGGAACGCTACAGTCGATCGCGATCGAACCCGCTACTGCGACAGTCGTTGCAGGTAGCAGCGATATCCTGACTTTTCATGTCATTGGGACTTATGCCGATGGCCGTACGCAAGATCTGTCCCGCATCGCGAACTGGATTAGTAGCGACAATGGCATTGCAACCGTGTCTACCGGTGTTGGCGCGCCAGGACAGGCGGTTTCCACGAGCCGGACACTAGGTGTTGTAACGATTACTGCCAACATCCCGACCGCGACCACGGTCACGGCTGCAACGGCACAACTGACGACAACGACAGTTTCTGGATCAGGTCCGCAGTAGAGGCCGCAGGCTGATCGGGCTAGACGAAGCAATTCAGACGACTCGCGGTAATAAACATAAGGATCCTCCATGAGCCCAACGGCTACCGGCTGGATCGGCTAAAATCTTCGACCGTTTAAGCTCGGGCGCTTTGCGTCGAGGATGGGATTGTGTCAGCCGTACTTAAAATTGATCAGTTCGATCTGTTGGATGACGCGTCTTGCGATGCGAGAATCAACGCCGCAAAGCGCATACTCGGCGGCCGTTTAGCTATTCTCGGACACCATTATCAGCGCGATGAAGTGTTCAAGCATGCGGATTATTCGGGCGATTCTCTGAAGCTGTCGCAACTTGCAGCGCAGACGGATGCGGAATACATCGTCTTCTGCGGCGTCCATTTTATGGCTGAAGTTGCTGACATCCTGACTTTTGGCCGCCGTTCGGTAATTCTGCCGGACTTGGCCGCAGGGTGTTCGATGGCCGATATGGCCAATCTGGTCAAAGTTAGAAAGTGCTGGAGTGAACTTTCAGAACTACTTGATCCTGATGAAAAAGTAACGCCCGTTACTTACATTAATTCTGCCGCCGATCTGAAAGGTTTTTGCGGCGAGCACGGCGGCATTGTCTGCACTAGCTCGAACGCGCGAGCGGTTCTTGAGTGGTCGTTTGGTCGCCGAGAAAAAGTTCTTTTCTTTCCTGATCAGCATCTTGGGCGTAATACTGGTCTCAGGATGGGCATTCCGCTGGAACAGATGGTGACCTGGGATTTCGCCAAGCCACAGGGCGGCTTAACCGTTGATGAAATCCGCGACGCAAAAATCATCTTGTGGAAAGGCTTTTGTTCGGTGCACCAAATGTTCCATCCCGCGCATATCGAGAAATTCCGGCGCGAAGTGCCACAAGGCCTGGTGATTAGCCACCCGGAAAATTCCTACGAGGTTTGCCAAGCCTCGGACTACGTCGGATCGACCGAATACATCCTGCGCACAGTTCGCGCGGCGGCGCCCGGTAGTCATTGGCTAGTCGGTACAGAATTGAATTTAGTTAATCGCTTACGCGATGAAGTTAAAGCGAAAGGCGTGACAGTTCAGTTCATGTCGCCGATGGTTTGTATGTGTTCGACGATGTTCCGTACCGATCCTCAGCATCTGGCGTGGGTATTGGAAAACCTCGTTGCTGGCAATGTCGTGAATCAAATCCGTGTGCCTGAGGCGATCGCGAAGCCGGCGCGTTTGGCGTTGGATCTGATGCTTGAAGTGGTCGATTGAAATACATCCGATCGAAATAGTGTTTGAGCACGTCTTATTTCGTCGCAATTTTGACTCTGGAACCCGCATGTTTACTTCTCCGATACCCGTTTCTCAGGCTGATCCCGAAATTTTCGCCGTATTGGAAGCCGAAGCCGGTCGTCAGGAAGCGCACATCGAGCTGATCGCGTCCGAGAACTATGCGAGCCCTGCGGTGATGCAGGTGCAGGGCAGCTTACTGACCAATAAGTACGCAGAGGGCTATCCAGGCAAACGCTATTACGGCGGCTGCGAGTTCGTTGATATTGCTGAGCAATTGGCGATTGATCGGGTAAAGCAGTTATTCGGTTGCGACTACGCCAATGTCCAACCGCATTCTGGCGCGCAGGCCAATGCCGCGATTTTCCTGGCGTTGGTGAACCCGGGCGATACCGTCATGGGTATGAATCTCGCGCAGGGCGGGCATTTAACGCACGGTCATCCGGCGAACTTTTCCGGTAAGCACTACAAAATCGTGCCATATGGCTTGGATCCGGCGACGGGCTTGATCGACTACGACGAAATGGAGCGGATCGCGTTAGACGCGAAACCAAAATTGTTGATTGGCGGTTTTTCGGCCTATTCGCGAGTCAAAGATTGGCGCCGGATGCGCGAGATTGCCGATAAAGTCGGCGCGTATTTTTGGGTCGATATGGCGCACGTCGCTGGGCTGATCGCGGCAGGGGAATACCCGAGCCCGCTGCCCCACGCGCATGTTGTTACCAGCACCACGCATAAGACGCTGCGCGGTCCGCGCGGCGGCATTATCTTGGCCCAGGGTCAAAGTGAAGAGTTTTACAAGAAGCTGAATTCAGCAGTGTTTCCAGGTATTCAAGGCGGGCCGTTGATGCATGTCATCGCTGCGAAAGCCGTTGCCTTCCGCGAGGCGTTACAGCCTGAGTTCAAGCGTTATCAGCAACAAGTCGTCGCCAATGCACGGGCAATGGCGCAAGTATTAGTTGACCGCGGCTATAAGGTGGTTTCGGGTGGAACCGATAACCACTTGTTCTTGCTTGATCTAATTGCCAAGAATGTCACTGGCAAAGACGCGGAAGCGGTGCTGGGCCAGGCGCATATCACGGCCAATAAGAATTCAGTTCCGAACGACCCGAAGTCGGCGTTCGTAACCTCGGGTCTGCGTCTGGGCTCGCCGGCGAGTACAACGCGTGGGTTCAAAGAGTCGGAGATGGCGCAGGTCGCGGGCTGGATTGCTGACCTAGTTGATGCGATGGCGGCAGGCGTAGCCATTGAGCCGGTCATCGCCCATGTGCGCAGCCAAGTCGAAGCGCTTTGTGGTCGGTTTCCGGTTTATAGCGCCGCTAAGAAGGCGGCGTGAAGCGGCTATTTACGATCGTGCGTGTCGTGCCGGACTGCGTTGCGCAGGCCAGCAGCGCGGGCGCTGCGGCGCCGACAATGACGGTTCGAGACTAGGCGATGCAATGCCCATTCTGTAAAGCGCCGGATACCCGTGTCATCGATTCTCGACTGTTCGAGGATGGCACGCAGGTGCGGCGGCGGCGCGAATGCACACGTTGCGACAATCGCTTTACGACCTACGAACGCGCGCAGTTGACGATGCCGTATGTGCTCAAACGCAGCGGCACGTTGGAACCTTTTGACGAAGACAAACTACGGCGCGGCATTGAGCACGCGCTGTTTAAGCGAGCGGTGACGCCCGAGCGCGTTGACCACGCGATCGAGAACGTCAAACGGCAACTGCGGGCGACAGGCGAGCGAGAAGTCGAGTCGCGGCGGATCGGCGAATGGGTGATGGACGAGCTACGCGATCTTGATCATGTCGCATACGTTCGCTTTGCATCAATCTATCGCAGCTTCGAAGACGTTAACGCCTTTCGCGAAGAAATTGCCCGTCTGGAGCAGCTTCCGACCGCGGAGGCACGGCGCAGCCAGCTGTCATTAATTGTTGGCGAAACCGCGCCGGCGCCGACGAAGCCGCCGCGCAAGCCGCGGCCGGATCGGCAGGGCAGTTGACGTTGGAATTACGCGTGCGCCCGCAATCGGGCCGTCGGTGTTGCGATCGCGCAGTCGCGAGTCGGCGCTGATGAATACCCCTGAAACCTCTATGGCACGCGCGCTGGCGTTAGCCGCGCGTGGCGCTGCCAGTACCCAGCCGAACCCACGCGTAGGCTGCGTCATCGTTTGCAACGGCGAGATCGTCGGCGAGGGCTGGCATCAGCGTGCCGGTGAACCGCACGCAGAAGTATTTGCTTTGCGCGAAGCCGGTGAGCGCGCGCGCGGTGCCGAAGCATTTGTCACGCTGGAGCCCTGCGCCCATTTCGGTCGGACGCCGCCGTGCGCCGACGCTTTGATCGCAGCGGGTTTACGCAAAGTCTGGATCGCGACCGTCGATCCGTTCCCGCAGGTCGCAGGTCGCGGCATCGAAAAACTACGGGCTGCGGGCATTGAAGTCGAATTCGGCTTGCTGAACGAGGCGGCGCGGCGATTGAACCGCGGCTTCTTATCGCGCATCGAACGTGGCCGCCCCTTCGTTACGCTGAAGCTGGCGATGAGCCTGGATGGGCGCACGGCGATGGCCTCCGGTGAAAGCCGCTGGATTACCGGCGCCGCAGCGCGTGAAGACGTGCATCGGCTCCGCGCCGAAGCCGGGGCGGTGCTGACCAGCAGCGCGACCGTCTTGGCGGACGACCCCGAACTTACGGTGCGCCTGCCCGGCGAATGGCGCCAGCCGGATCGAATTGTCCTTGATCGCCACGGCCGTGTGCCTGCCGCAGCCAAAATCTGGCGCCCCGGCGCACGGCGCTTTGCGGTGGTATCGGCCGCAGGCGAGTGTGGCCGGTACGACGCCGACGTCGTCACGATCCCGATTGCGGATGCACCCGGTGGTGCGCCGTTGGCGGCGATGTTCACCGCGCTAGGCGGGCACGCTATTAACGAAGTGCTGGTCGAATGCGGGCCAACGCTGGCCGGCGCATTGCTATTGGCCGGGCAGGTGGATGCGCTAGTGGTCTACGTCGCGCCGAAATTGCTCGGTGACGCGGCGCGGCCGCTAGCGTTGCTGCCGGGGCTAAACCATTTGGCCGACCATATCGCCGTTTCATTCGAGAACGTCGAAAAGCTCGGCGACGACTTAAAAATTGGCGCTCGCGTCGCGAGCAGGGGAGTTTGAGATGTTTACCGGGATAGTCGAAGCCCAAGGGCGGCTGTTGACGGTCGAAAATGTTGGCGGCGATCGCCGGCTAACGATCGCGACCGACGGCGCCTACCTCGACGGCGTACAGCTCGGCGATAGCATTGCGGTAAACGGCGTTTGCTTAACCGCTGTCGCATTACCGCCGCAAGGTTTTGTCGCCGATGTTTCGGTTGAGACTTTAAACGCGACGACCGCCGCCGATTGGCAACTCGGGATGGTTGTAAATTTGGAGCGCGCGTTAACGGCGACCAAGCCGCTGGGCGGCCACATGATGTCGGGCCACGTCGACGGCGTCGGCCATTTGCTCGAAAAGCACGAGGACGCGCGTTCCTTGCGTCTGACCTTTGAAGCGCCCGTCGCACTGGCGCGCTATATCGCCCGCAAAGGCTCAATCGCGATTGACGGGGTAAGCTTGACGGTTAATGCCGTTACCGATGCCCGTTTCGAATTGAATATCGTGCCGCATACTTGGCAAAACACGACGCTGGGCACCTTGGTGGCCGGCGCAGCTGTAAATCTAGAAGTGGATCTAATCGCCCGTTATCTTGAGCGTTTGCTCGAAGCGAGAGAATTGAAATGAATAGCAAAGTGACAGCGCTGGACGCGGCGCGAGAACGCCGTTTGGATAGCATCGAAGACATTGTTGCCGACATTAAAGCGGGCCGCATGGTCATCATGATGGACGACGAAGATCGCGAAAACGAAGGCGATCTGATCATGGCGGCGGAATACGCCACGCCGGAAGCGGTAGCGTTCATCATTCGTCATTCCAGCGGCATCATTTGTATGCCGATGATCCGCGAGCGGCTTGAAGAATTACGGCTGCCACTAATGGTGGCCGAGAACACTGAAAGCCACCGTACGGCGTTCACGATTTCCGTCGATTACCGCCACGGTACCACGACCGGCATCTCGGCCTATGATCGCTCGGCAACGGTGCGGGCCTTGGCCGACCATGCCAGCAAGCCGGATGACTTCGCGCGCCCAGGCCACATTTTTCCGCTGCGCTACACCGAGGGCGGCGTGCTGGCCCGGGCTGGCCATACCGAGGCGTCGATCGACTTGATTCGCCTCGCCGGCATGCCGGCAGAAGCGGCGATCATCTGCGAAATCGTTAACGACGACGGCACCATGAAGCGCGGCGCTGATCTGTTCGCGTTTGCCCGCGAGAACAATCTGAAGATCGGTACGATCGCCGATTTGATCCGCTACCGGCTTGCGAACGAACACAGCGTTGAGCGGTTAACTGAGCAGAAAGTCACGACGGAATTCGGCGAATTCCAGATGGTGGTTTACGAAGACCGTAACGAAAAAGCGGTGCATCTGGCGCTGGTGAAGGGTGAGATCAAATCTGAAGTGCCGACGTTGGTGCGCGTTCACATCAGCAATACCTTGCAGGACACGCTCGGCGTGCAGAGCGAGGAATTCTCCTGGCCGCTACGCCGAGCGCTGAAACGCGTGGCTGATGAAGGTGCCGGCATTGTTGTGCTGTTGCGCCGTAGTGAGTCGCCGCGCGATCTGGTGCAAAGCATTTTGAATTTGCAGCAGCCGCATACACCGGCGCCGCCGGTTGCTGACGGCGAATTACGTGGCGAACTCCGTACCTACGGCGTTGGCGCGCAGATTTTGATCGATCTCGGCGTGCGCAAAATGCGCGTGCTGGCGACGCCACGGCGCTTAAATGCGCTGTCAGGTTTTGATCTTGAAGTTATTGAATACGTCCATTGCGATTGAGCGCGTGAAAAAAACTAACTCCAATAAGGCGGCTACGGTCGTCCATAAAAGTGGCTACGCCGCGCCCGCCAAAGCGAGCAAAGGCGAATTCAAAACCACCCGCATCGCGCTATTGGCGACGCGCTGGAACGTCGAAATCGTCGATGCCTTGCTGGCTGGCGCGCGCGCCTGTTTGAAGGACTGGGGCGTCGCCGAAAAGCATGTCGTGGAATTCCGTGCACCTGGCGCGTTCGAGTTACCGCTCGCTTTTGCGGCGTTAATCGATTCCGGTGACTACGATGGGGTGGTTGTTCTCGGCGCGGTGATCCGCGGTGATACGCCGCATTTCGAATTCGTCGCTGGCGAGTGCTCGCGCGGCTTGCGCGAGCACTCGCAGAAACATCTAATGCCGCTGGGCTTCGGAGTGTTGACGGTCAATACCACTGAGCAGGCGTTAGAGCGTTGCGCACCGGGTAAAGAAAACAAGGGCTACGAAGCGGCTGCCGCGACGCTGGAAATGATTCGTCTGCTGGGGGATATCAATGACGACTGAAGGCATCAACCCAACCAGCCGACGCGGTTTGGCGCGGCGTTTAACGGTGCAGGCCTTGTATCAATGGCTGGTGAACGAGAGCTCGCCGGATACGTTGATCAAAGAATTCCGTGAGCAGGCCGACGGCCTCGGCCGCGCGGATCCGGAATATTTCAGCGAACTGCTTCGTGGCACCGTGCAGGAAGCGGCGCCGCTAACGACGGCAATCGTGCCGTATATCGACCGCCCGCTGAACCAGCTCGATCCGGTCGAATACGCGGTGTTGCTGATGGGGGCTTACGAGCTTAGCTATCGTCTTGATGTGCCGTGGCGGGTGGTCGTTAACGAGGCGGTCAATCTGACGAAAGTCTTCGGCGCCGAGGATGGTTATAAGTTTGTCAACGGCGTGCTCGACAAAATTGCCCACGACGTTCGAAAAGTCGAGATCGCCGCGAACTAAAACGCGCTGCCGGGGCGACGTCAATGGATGAATTCGCGCTGATCCGCCATTACTTCGGCGCGCTGACTGCGGCGCGCAGCGATGTTGTGCTCGGCATCGGCGACGACTGTGCGCTGCTGCGGCCAACGCCCGGCAGCGAACTGGCGGTGACGGCAGACACCTTGGTCGCGGGGCGGCATTTTCCAGTTGATACCGCGCCGTTTGATATCGGCTGGAAGGCGCTGGCGGTGAATCTGTCTGACCTTGCCGCGATGGCAGCCTCGCCGCAGTGGTTTCTACTGGCGCTGACGCTGCCGGCCGCCGATTCGGTCTGGCTTGCAGCTTTTGCTGCCGGCTTGCGCACGTTGGCGGATCAATTTGGCGTGGCGTTGATCGGTGGCGATACCACACGCGGCCCGCTTTCGATCACGATCACAGCGTTCGGCAGCGCGCCGGCCGGTACGGCGCTCCGCCGTTCGGGCGCACGGCCTGGCGATCTGGTCTGTGTCACCGGAACGTTGGGCGACGCGGCGCTGGGTTTGCAATTGCGCGGCGCCGTCGTGGTGCCCACGGAAGCGGATGACGATGAACGATTTCTGCAAGCGCGCCTGGATCGGCCCAGCCCACGGCTCCAAGGCGGCCTCGCGCTGCGCGGCTTGGCCAGCGCGGCGATTGATCTTTCCGATGGCTTAGCTGGCGATCTCGGTCATATCCTGACTGCTAGTGGCGTCGGCGCCGATCTCAACGCCGCGCTGCTGCCGATGTCGGCCGCCTTTGCACGCGTGCATGTACCGGCGCAGCGGCTGCAGTTGCAGGCGGCGGGTGGTGACGACTACGAGCTGTGTTGTTGTCTACCGCCGGCCCAGCTTGCGGCGGCGCAGACGCGGCTTGATCTGCCGTTAACGGTGATCGGTGAGATCAACGCCAAACCGGGTTTACGCTGGCATGACACGCGTGCTGGCGCGCCTGCGCCGGTTTTGCATGGCTATCGGCATTTTTATGAAAACGATGGCTAGCAACGCGCCAATTGGTGTTTTCGATTCCGGGCTCGGCGGCCTTTCGGTACTGCGTGAGCTGGTACGCGCGCTGCCGCAGGAAAATTTCATCTATGTCGCCGACAGTGGCCATTGCCCGTACGGCGGCAAAACGCAGGACGAGATCGTCGCACGTGCTTCGGCCATCACCGACTTTTTGCTCGCCAGTGATGCCAAGCTAATCGTCGTGGCGTGCAATACCGCGACCATCGCCGCGGTTGAATATCTGCGGGCGACGTATTCCGTTAGCTTCGTCGGCATGGAGCCGGCGGTAAAGCCCGCCGTTGCCGCGACGCGCAGCGGCATCATCGGTGTATTGGCAACCGGCGCGGCGCTGAAAGGCGAGAAGCTGCTGCGTTTGATCGATCGCCACGCCAGCGCGGTGACGGTCATAACGCAACCGTGCCCAGGTTTGGTCGAACAAGTCGAAATCGGCGATTTATCCGGCCCGGAAACGCGTCGCCTGCTGACAAACTACACCCAGCCGCTGCTCACCGCTGGCGCCGATACGCTTGTCCTCGGTTGCACCCACTATCCGTTTTTACGCGACACGCTGGTGGATATCGTTGGCCCGGATGTGCGCCTGCTCGATACCGGTGAAGCGGTCGCCCGGCGCGTCGAGACTTTACTGGCGCGGGAGTCTTTACAAACTTCGTCCGCGGCCTCAGGGCGGATCGACTGGTACACCAGCGGCGAACCCGCGACAATGGCCCTAGCCGGTGCCCGCTTGTGGGGTGCGCCGGTATCAGCCAGGACCGTGCCGCAAACGTGAGCAACTCTCCCATGCGACGAAAGCCGGCATCGGCAAAATCCAGCTGGCGGCCCAAGGCGTCGGTAATTTTCAGTTCGCCGGTGCACCTGCTCGCTTTTGGCTTCGGCGCAGGCTTGGCGCCCGTAGCGCCGGGTACGTTCGGAACGTTGGTTGCGGTGCCAATCTGGCTGCTGATGGCGGGGTTATCGCTACCGGTGTATCTGGTGCTGACTGCGCTGTTAGGGCTAGTCGGCTGTTGGATCTGCGGCGCCAGCGCGCGGCGGCTCGGCGTTCACGACTACGGCGGCATCGTGTTTGACGAAATCGTCGGGTTTTTGGTCACGACGGCGCCGCTCTTGCCGGCCGTCGAACTGTATCCGATCAATCGTTACCTGGGCCTGGCCTTCGCATTCGGCTTATTTCGTCTGTTCGATATCTGGAAGCCGTGGCCAATCGGCACGCTGGATCAGCGTGTACACGGCGGCGTCGGCATCATGCTTGATGATGTCGTAGCCGGCATCTACGCCGCCTTATTGCTGCTGCTCGGGCTAGGCTTGGCAGGTGAGTCAGATCTTTGGTAGCGATCTAAATCATTTTTGCTGGCAAAATGTGCGGGAAACTGTATCAACCGTGAGATCAATACGCATCAGTACGGTTACAATGGCCCACCCCAATTCGCCTAATATTGAGAGTTAAGGTCGCCTAATGACTGTTGATCGCGATGTAATGGAGTATGACGTCGTTATTGTCGGGGCCGGACCGTCGGGTCTGTCCGCCGCGTGCCGCCTAAAGCAAAAAGCAGCCGATGCTGGCGCTGAAATCAGCGTTTGCGTGGTGGAAAAAGGCTCGGAAGTCGGCGCACATATCTTGTCCGGCGCCGTGTTTGAGCCGCGCGCACTGAACGAATTGTTTCCAAATTGGCAGGAATTGGGCGCGCCGCTGAAAACGCCGGTCGCGCACGACGAGATCTACCTGCTGCGCGACGCCGAAACGGCTACCAAGGTGCCGAATGCCTTGGTGCCAAAGCCGATGCACAACGAGGGCAACTACATCATCTCGTTGGCGAATCTCTGCCGCTGGCTCGGCCAGCAAGCAGAAGCGCTCGGCGTTGAGATTTACCCCGGCTTCGCCGCGCAAGAAGTGCTGATCGAAGAAGGCGTGGTCCGCGGCGTACAGATCGGCGACATGGGCATCGACCGCGCCGGCGAGGAAAAAGACGGCTATACGCCGGGCATGCAGCTGCGCGCGAAATACACCTTATTTGCCGAAGGTTGCCGCGGCCATCTCGGCAAGCGCTTGATCCAGTATTACGCGTTGGATAAAGAATCCGATGTTCAGCATTACGGCATCGGCTTGAAAGAAATCTGGAAAATTGACCCTAACAAGCACCGTCCGGGCTTGGTCGTGCACGCGGCTGGCTGGCCGCTCGGCGAAGCCACTGGGGGGTCGTTCCTGTATCACTTGGAAGACAACCAAGTTGCGGTTGGTTTGATTGTCGATCTCTCGTACTCAAACCCGTATTTATCGCCGTTCGACGAGTTCCAGCGGCTCAAGCATCACCCGATTTTCAAGCAATTCCTCGAAGGCGGGGAGCGCACAGCTTATGGCGCGCGCGCCATCGCAAAAGGTGGCTATAACGCGCTGCCGAAGATGATCTTCCCAGGTGGTGCCTTGATCGGTTGCGATCTCGGCACGCTGAATTTCTCCAAGATCAAAGGCAACCATACGGCGATGAAGTCCGGCATGCTGGCCGCAGACGCGGTAGCGACAGTGCTGCTAGCGGGCGCGATCGGCGGCGATGAATTAATTGGCTACCCGGCAGCGTTCGAAACCAGTTGGCTGTACGACGAACTCTATCGCAGCCGCAATTTTGGCCCAGCGATTCACAAGTTCGGTACGTTCTTCGGCGGTGCGTTTAATTTTGTCGATCAAAATTTGTTTGGCGGCAAAATCCCGCTGACGCTGCACGATACGACCCCAGACCACTTAACGCTCAAACTGGCCGCTGAAAGCCGCAAGATCGAGTACCCGAAGCCGGACGGCAAGCTCAGCTTCGATAAACTCTCATCCGTATTTTTGTCGAGCACGGCGCACGAGGAAGACCAACCGGCGCACTTGAAGCTGACTGATCCGAATATTCCGATCAGCGTCAACCTGCCGAAATTCGACGAACCCGCGCAGCGCTATTGCCCGGCCGGGGTTTATGAAGTCGTGGCCAGCGGCGATGCCAAGCGGTTTCAGATCAACGCGCAGAACTGCGTGCATTGCAAAACTTGCGACATCAAAGACCCGGCGCAGAACATCACCTGGGTCGCACCGGAAGGTTCGGGCGGGCCGAATTACTCGAACATGTAAGCGATGCTTCTTCGCTGCAAACGGACAATCGCGATGAGAAATACCGATCTGGATCAGTTGATCCAAAACAATCATGCCTGGGCGGCGCGTACCGAGCAGGAAAAGCCTGGATTTTTTTCCCGTTTGGCCAAGCAGCAGGCACCTGAATATTTGTGGATCGGCTGTTCCGATAGCCGCGTGCCGGCGAACGAAATCATCGGCCTCGCGCCGGGTGAGGTGTTCGTACACCGTAACGTTGGCAACGTCGTGGTGCATACCGACCTGAATTTCTTGTCGGTACTGCAATTCGCGGTCGATTTGCTCAAGGTTAAGCACGTCATCGTTGTTGGCCACTACGGCTGTAGTGGCGTGCGCGCTGCGTTGGATCGGCAGCGCGTCGGCATTTCGGATCAATGGCTACAACATATCCGTGACGTTGTGCAGCTAAACCGCCACGAATTGCTTGCGCTTGAAGACGCCGATCTACGCGCCGAGCGGCTCTGCGAACTCAACGCGCTGCACCAAGCCACGCATGTCTGCGAAACCGCGATTGTGCGCGACGCTTGGGAGCGCGGCCAAAGCTTGGTGATACACGCCTGGGTTTACGGGTTGAAAGACGGCCGCGTGCGTGAGTTGGATTTTGACGTTGGCAGCGCTGCGGAATTCGCGCGCCAAGCCAATCGGCTCGACCAGATGCGGCAAGACAGCCGCTAAAGCAGCCGATCAGTCGTCACGCCGCGACGCCGCGACGCTTAGCCAAATTCGGTTCCAGTTTATTTTGTTGAATTGAGAGAGAGTCATGAAAGCATTGGTCAGCGTCAAACGCGTTATTGATTACAACGTGCGCATTCAGGTGAAGCCGGATGGTTCCGGCGTCGTCACCGATGGCATTAAGCACAGCCTGAATCCCTTCGACGAAATCGCGATGGAAGAAGCGGTACGCTTGAAAGAGAAGGGCAAAATCACCGAAATCGTCGCCGTTACGATCGGCGGCGCGAAGTCGGAAGAAACGCTGCGCACCGCGCTGGCGTTCGGCGCCGATCGCGCAATTCACATCAAAGACGAAGGCGAAGTGCAGCCGTTAACGGCGGCGCAGGCCTTGGCGGCAACGTTTAAGAAAGAAGGTGCACAGCTATTCCTGCTCGGCAAACAGGCGATCGACGACGATGCCGGCCAAACCGGCCAGATGGTCGCTGCGCTGCTCGACCTGCCGCAGGCCACGTTCGCGTCGAAAATCGAACTGGAAGCCACGAAAGCAACCGTAACGCGGGAAGTGGACGCCGGTTTGGAAGTATTGGAAGTTGATTTACCGGCGATCGTCACGACCGACTTGCGCTTGAACGAGCCGCGCTATCTGAAGCTGCCGGACATCATGAAGGCGAAGAAAAAGCCGATCGAAACCGTAAGCCTGGCTGATCTCGGCATTACCGCCAGCGCTGGTCTGAAGACGACCAAGACAACAACGCCGCCGAAGCGCAGCAAAGGCGTGATGGTTAAGACCGTCGATGAGTTGCTCGCGGCGCTGAAAGGCAAGGGCCTGATCTAAGCGCGCGTCGATCCGTCATTTCCGAATTCGTCAAAATTTAAGGACTTTCCCATGAGCAAGATTCTGATTGTCGGCCAACACGCCGATGGCAAGCTGGACAGCGGTACCGCCAAGGTCGTTAGCGCAGCAAAAATGATCGGCGGCGAGATTCACGTTGCGATATTTGCCATCGACGGCACCGCTGTTGCCGGTCAAGCCGCGGTGCTGGATGGCGTTAGCAAAGTGTTGCAAATCGACCGCGCCGAAAACGGCCATGCGCTGGCGGTGGTGGTTGCGCCGCAGGTCGTCGAACTCGCGCAGCAGGGCTACAGCCACGTACTGACGCCGGGCACCACGTCCGGCAAAGACTTGCTGCCGCGCGTTGCTGCCAAACTCGGTGTGCAGCAGATTTCCGACATCATGGCCGTTCATAGCGCAACGTCGTTTGATCGGCCGATCTACGCCGGCAACGCGATTGTGACGGTTGAAGCGCCGGCTGCGCCGCTGGTCGTCGCCACCGTGCGTCTGGCTTCGTTCCAGGCTGTCGGCGCCGCAGCAGCGCCAGCGCCGGTGGAGAAGATCAGCTTGCAAGCCGCGTTGCCAACGCATACCCGGTTCGTAAAGCTAGACGCCCAGAAGAGCGAGCGCCCGGAGCTGCAATCCGCCGGCCGTGTTATTTCCGGCGGCCGCGCGCTCGGCAGCGCCGAGAACTTTGATCTGATCTACGCACTTGCCGACAAGATCGGCGCAGGCGTCGGCGCCAGCCGCGCCGCAGTCGACTCCGGCTACGTTCCGAACGACATGCAGGTTGGGCAGACCGGCAAAATTATCGCGCCCGAGCTGTATGTCGCAATCGGTATTTCGGGCGCGATCCAGCATCTGGCCGGCATTAAAGACGCGCGGACGATTGTTGCAATCAACAAAGATGCCGAGGCGCCGATTTTTGAAATTGCTGATTTCGGCTTAGTTGGAGATTTATTCACCGTAGTGCCGGAACTGACCAGCAAGCTATAACGCTGGGATCTGCGTTCGCGGCGCGCAGACGCCGCAGCGCCTGTCTAGAGTCGGCAATAGCCGCATCGAGCGTATCCGCTCGGTGCGGTTCGTTTTTTTGGGTGCCGCGCCGCTTTTCAGCAGCGGGCCGACCGCAGCAAATTCGGTTTGCTGGTAAAAAGGATGTTTACGGCGTGATCTTGAGGAGGATCGCGGGAATGCCGATTATTCAAACAAAAATCGATAGCAACGGCGCGCAATTTCGGCAGCACAGAGCCGATCTTTTGGCTCGGATCGAAGAATTTCGCACGCTCGAAGAAAAAGGCCGGACTGAAGAAGAAAGCAAGCGCGGACGCTACCAGCAGCGTGGCCAATTATTGCCGCGCGAGCGCGTGCACTTGATGCTCGATCGTGCGTCACCGTGGCTGGAGTTATCAACGCTGTGCGGCTACCAAATGCACGACGACAAGGACGGTGCCTTGGCCGGCGGCAATATGATTGCCGGCATTGGCTACGTCAGCGGCGTGCGCTGCATGTTGATCGCAAGCAATTCCGCGATTAAAGGCGGCACGATGACGCCGTTCGGCGTGCAAAAGACGCTGCGGCTGCAGGAGATTGCGCTCAAACAAAAGCTGCCGGTAGTTTCCATGATCGAATCCGGCGGCGCTAACTTGCCATATCAGGCGGAGCTGTTTATTCCAGCCGGCACCACGTTCGCCAATCAAGCGCGCTTATCCGCTGCGGGTATTCCGCAGGTAACGGTGGTTCACGGTTCCAGCACCGCTGGCGGCGCGTATATGCCGGGTTTGTCCGACTACGTGGTGATGATCCGCAAGCAAGCGAAAGTCTTTTTGGCCGGGCCGCCGTTGTTGAAAGCAGCAACCGGCGAAATCGCGATCGATGAAGACCTCGGCGGTGCCGAAATGCACACGCAGCTCGCCGGTACCGGCGAATTTCTAGCTGAGAACGATGCCGATGGCATTCGCATAGCGCGTGACATCGTTGCCGGCCTGAACTGGAATCGGGTTCCTGCGCCGCCGCGTGTGATTCAGGCGCCGCTGTACGATATCGAAGAACTCTGTGGCGTCGTTCCAGCCGACTACCGCAAACCACACGACTGCCGCGAAGTTATCGCGCGGATTGCGGACGGTTCCGAGTTTCAAGAATTTAAAAGCGAGTACGACCAGCAAACGATTTGCGGCCGCGCCCAGATCCACGGGCTGCCGGTTGGCATCATCGGCAACAATGGGCCGATCACCGTGCGCGGCGCGACGAAGGCGGCGCAGTTCATCCAACTCTGCTGCCAGTCTGATATCCCACTGGTTTATCTGATGAATACCACCGGCTTTATGGTCGGTTCGGAGTCTGAGCAGGGCGGGATCGTCAAGCACGGCTCAAAGATGGTGCAGGCGGTGGCAAACGCGACAGTGCCGCAGATCACGATTGTTACCGGCGGCAGCTTCGGCGCCGGCAATTACGGCATGTGCGGCCGTGGCCTCGGGCCGGACTTTATTTTTGCCTGGCCGAATTCGCGCACCGCGGTCATGGGAGGCGAGCAAGCGGCGAAAGTCATGAGCATCGTCAATCGCGAAAAATGGCTGAAAGAAGGCCGCGCGCTGAGCGCTGGCGAAGAAGCCAAACTTGATGCGATGGAGCGCCAACTCATCGCCCAATTCGAGGCCGAAAGCACCGCATTTGCCGCTAGCGCGCGCTTATTCGATGACGGCTTGATCGACCCGCGTGATACCCGTCGCGTGCTCGGCTATTGCTTATCGATCTGCCGCGACGCGCGTGAACGCAAAGTGTTCACGAGTTCGTTCGGCGTCGCCCGGTTCTAAACACACTTAAATACAAGCGTCGCCACCGGAGCAGCGAACAGATTGGCTTGCAGCCAACTGGTGCTGATCACGGTAGGTAAGGCGCAGCGAGAGGAGCGCACAATGCAATACACACACGAGCATCAGTCGCTGTACGACACCACGAAGAAATTCGTTGAAGCGGAAATCAATCCGCACGTTCAAGAGTGGGAAAAGGCCGGCATTTGGCCCGCCCATACGGTGTTGAAGAAAATGGGCGCGCTCGGCTTGCTCGGTATTAATAAGCCAGAAGCCGTCGGTGGTTTGGGGTTGGATTACTCTTATCAAGTTGCATTCGCCGAGGCGCTGGGCACCTGCGGTTGCGGCGGCTTGCCGATGGCAATCGGCGTGCAGACCGATATGGCGACGCCGGCACTGGCGCGTTTCGGTTCGGACTACCTGAAAGATACCTATTTAAAGCCAGCGATTGCTGGCGATCTCGTCGCCGCGATCGCCGTCAGCGAACCGGGTGCCGGGTCTGACGTCGCAGGCATCAAAACCAGTGCGCGCCGGGTCGGCGGTGATTACGTGATATCCGGCTCCAAGATGTGGATCACCAGCGGTACGCAGGCCGACTGGGCCTGCATGCTGGTCAATACTAGCGATGGTGCGGTCGATCGCCACAGCGGCAAGTCTTTAATCGTGGTGCCGCTGGACGCTGCAGGCGTTGATCGCAAGCAGAAGCTCGACAAACTTGGCCAACGTTCCAGCGATACTGCGCTGATCTTTCTCGACGATGTAAAAGTGCCATTGCGCAATTTAATCGGCGAGGAAGGCCGCGGTTTTAGTTATCAGATGCAGCAGTTCCAGGAAGAGCGGCTGTTCTTGTCGATCAGCATCGTCGCGGCGATGGAACGCGTGATCAATGACACTGCAAACTACACCCGTCAGCGGCAGGCCTTTGGGCATTCTATTCTGGATAATCAATATGTCCATTTCCGTCTGTCTGAACTCTCTACCGAAGTAGAAGCGTTGCGGGCGCTGGTTTACCGAGCGACGGATGAAGTTGTTGCCGGGCGCGACGCGACGATGTTGGCATCGATGGCGAAGCTGAAAAGCGCGCGGCTGGCCCGAGAAGTGACCGACACCTGCCTGCAGTTCTGGGGTGGTCAGGGTTATATGTGGGAGTCGTCGGTCGCTCAGTTCTATCGCGATCTTCGCCTGCATTCCATTGGCGGCGGCGCCGATGAAATCATGTTGCGTATCATTTCGAAGGGGCTCGGCTATGGCGGCAAAGCAAAAGTCTGAGGTCGGTAGATCTGACGAGCGCTTGCGATGAGCCCGATACCCGCGTTCCCGGCAGCGGCCAATCTACAGACTGAGTTTGCCGAGGGCATCTTGCACGTTCGGCTGAACCGGCCGGAAGCGCGTAACGCGATGAACCTCGCGCTGCTGACCGAACTCTGCGCGTTATTCGATGCGCTAGCGGGCAGGCGTGACGTTCGCGTCGTCGTGCTCCGCGGTAACGGCGGTCATTTCTGTGCCGGCGCGGATCTAAAAGAAGTATTTGCGCACGGCGGCCACGCAGTCACCGACGGCGCTGTCGATCCTGTCGCTGTGTTCTCGCGCCGCTTTGGGACGATGCTGCGCAAAGTCGCGCAGGCCGGGCAAGTCGTCCTTGCCGTTTGCGAAGGCGCGGTGCTCGGTGGTGGCTTTGGTCTCGCTTGCGTTTCGGATATCGCGTTTGCAAAAGTAGACGCACGTTTCGGCTTGCCGGAAACCACACGTGGTTTGCCGCCGGCGCAGATCGCGCCATTTGTTGTTGAGCGCATTGGCTTAACCGCAGCGCGCAAACTCTGCCTCACCGGCGCCCAGTTCGATGGCCGCGAAGCGCTGCGCCTAGGTTTGGTGCACGAGATCTACGCCGACGAGGCCGAGCTCAGCGCAAAATTAAACGTCACAATCGGTCACGTTTTGAACTGCGCACCGCAGGCCAATGCGATGACGAAGGCGATCCTGCTCAACGCGACCCGAGCCGACATCGATACCGTGCTCGACGATGCCGCCGAGAAATTCGCCGCCGCCGTGCGTGGCGACGAAGCGCCCGAGGGCATCGACGCCTTCTTGCATAAGCGCCGGCCGCAGTGGGCGCCGTGATGGTGAAGCGCTACCCGGCGCCGGTGGCGATGGCGGACGACGCAGGCGCAGGCTTAACCACTGCGCGCTTGTTGCTGCGCCGCTACGCGCCGGAGGATTTGCCGGATTTGATCGCGTTAAACAGCGATCCGGATGTGATGCGCCACTTGGGCGGGCCGATGACTGCGGACGCCAGCGAACAAATGTTGCTCGACCGCATTCTGCGTTACTACGATGAACATCCGGGTTTCGGTGCTTGGGCGACTTGCCGCCGCGAGGATGGCGCCGTGCTCGGATTCCATTTGCTGAACCATATTCAAGGCGAAACACTAATTCAAGTTGGCTATCGGCTGCATCGGCGCTACTGGGGGCTCGGTTACGCCAGCGAGATGTGCGCGGCATTACTCCATTACGGCTATCAGCAACGCCAGCTGTCGCTGATTGTAGCAACCGCGACGCTCGATAATCTCGCTTCGCAACAGGTATTGCAGAAATGCGGCTTGGCGCGCTGTGGTCAGCGCCGTTTTCCACATCCGGCTTATGCGGCTTTTGGCGATCTTGCCTATTTCGAGCGCGAACGCGCCGACTGGCTCGCCGAATCCAGCGCCGCTAGCTCCGAGTCCTGAACAGGGCGGAATCTCTAATTTTAGGGTTGATTCAATGATGCAATTCGACAAAATTCTGGTCGCGAACCGCGGTGAGATTGCAGTGCGCGTGCTGCGTGGCGCGCAGCGTCTGGGTTATAAAACCGTAGCGGTCTACAGCGATGCTGACGCAACTGCTTTGCACGTCAAGGTTGCGGATGAAGCGGTGCATATCGGCCCCCCGCCGGCAAAAGAATCCTATCTCGCGATCGATAACATCATCGCTGCCGCCCGCGCCAGCGGCGCCGGCGCGATCCATCCCGGCTACGGCTTCTTATCTGAGCGCGCCGAATTCGCCTCGGCCGTGCAGGGCGCCGGTTTAGTTTTTATCGGCCCGGATCCTGACGCCATCGACGCGATGGGCAATAAGAGCGCTTCGAAAATCCGGATGCTCGCCGCTGGCGTGCCCTGCGTTCCTGGCTATCAGGGCGATGATCAAAGCGACGAACGCCTCGCCGACGAAGCGCGCAAAGTCGGCTTGCCGGTGATGGTTAAAGCCGCAGCCGGTGGCGGCGGGCGTGGCATGCGGCTCGTGCACGATGACAGCCTGCTGCTCGAAAGCATACGCAGCGCCCGTTCGGAAGCCAGCAATGCGTTTGGCAGCGGCCAACTGCTGATCGAGAAGGCGATTATTCACGCCCGACACGTCGAAATACAGATCTTCGGCGACCGCCACAGCAACGTCGTGCATTTTGGCGAACGAGACTGCTCGGTACAGCGGCGCAATCAGAAAGTGGTGGAAGAGGCGCCGTCGCCAGCAGTAGACGAGGCCTTGCGGGCGCGCATGGGCGCGGCTGCAGTGGCAGCGGCACGGGCGGTGAACTATGTCGGCGCCGGAACCGTTGAGTTCATGCTGGCCGCCGACGGTGCCTTCTATTTCCTGGAAATGAACACACGTTTGCAGGTCGAACATCCGGTTACTGAACTGGTTTACAACGTTGATCTCGTTGAATGGCAGCTTCGCGTTGCACAGGGTGAGGCGCTGCCGTTGACGCAGGCTGAAATCAACGCGCGACGCCACGGGCACGCAATTGAAGTGCGCCTCTGCGCAGAAGATCCGAGCCGTGATTACCTGCCTCAGACCGGCACGGTATTGAACTGGACGCCAGCGGTCGGCGAGGGTGTGCGCATTGATACTGCGCTCGAAACCGGACTGACGATTAGCCCGTACTACGACTCAATGCAGGCGAAGTTGATCGCCTGGGGCGAGGACCGCGAAATCGCGCGCCGGCGGCTGCTCTCGGCGCTGAAAGAAACGCTACTGCTCGGTGTGATTTCGAATAAAGATTATCTGCACACAGTTTTAGAAACGCCAGCATTCGCATCCGGTCAGTTCACCACCGGCTTTGTTAACGCGCATCTACCGCAAAGCAAAATCGCCGCAGCACAACCGCAGCCGTTGCAGATTATGTTAGCGGCAATCGCCTTGTATCAGGCCTCTGCGCAGATATTGGCGGGTGCGCAGCAACTGGCGGGCGAACTCCTCAGTTGGCATAGCTCGCACCGTACTGGCGCCGCGTTCAAGCTGCAATGGCGCGATCAAACCTACGCACTGCAGCTGGATATTTTGCCGGGCAATCGCTACGCAACGACAATCGGCGGCCAGCGGCTTGAACTCGCCGTGAGCGCGACAACGGCAGGCGCGTTTCGCTACGTCAATAACGGCGTGCAGAGCAACGCGCGCTATGCGGTTGACGGCACCATGCTATGGCTTGCCGCTGAAGGTCGGACAGAATCGTGTATCGATGCCACCTATGCGGCGGCGGAATCGCTTGCTGCCGGTTCTGACGGCCGCATCGCTGCGCACAGCGATGGCAAGATTGTCGCAGTGCACGTGCAAGTTGGCGAGGTTGTCGAGAAAGGTCAGACGCTGGCGGTATTAGAAGCGATGAAAATGGAATTCCAACTTGCCGCGCCGCTGGCGGGTACGGTGGTTTCCGTTAGTGTTGCGCCGGGGGAGCAAGTGCGGGCGCGGCAATTATTAGTGCAGTTAGGCGTGGCGTAACGCGCCTGAATCAGCGCTACTCGAATGATGCTTATCCGAGTAGCGCTGGTTGCGTTAGGCAGGATCTTGATATTTGCTTCGCAGTGCCTTCTTATCTAGCTTTCCAACGCTGGTTTTATCTAGGCTTTCGACGAACTGGATACTTTCTGGAACGCCGTATTTGGAAATCACGCCGCGATCAGCGTATTGCATCATGTGCGCCTTCAACGTGGCCGCGTCTACAGCGCCACGTTGATCAGGTTTGAGTACGATCAAAGCCTTCGGCCGTTCGCCCCACTTATTATCCTTGATCCCGATCACCGCAACTTCGCTGACCGCCGGGTGCGCTGATAACAAATTTTCCAGATCCAGCGAGGAAACCCATTCACCACCGGTCTTGATCACGTCTTTAACGCGGTCGCTAATTTGCAAGACGCCGTCTTCGGTAAAGCTGCCGATATCGCCCGAGTGCATCCAGCCGCCGGCCCACAGCTCTTCCGAGGTCTCCGCGTTGCGGAAATAGCCTTGCGTGTTCCAAGGCGACCGAAAGACGATCTCGCCGGTTGCGCCATTGCCGTGGGGTTGTACCTGCCCTTGGCTGTCCATGATGCCGATATTGCACATTAGTGCTGGGCGGCCAGCGCGTATGCGGAGTGTAACCTGCGCATCAAGATCTTCACTGAGTTGGTCAGTGCGCAAGAGGTTAATAGTTTGCAGCGGCCCGGTTTCCGACATGCCGTAGCCGGTAAAAACATCGATGCCGCGATCTAGCGCCGCTCTCGCCAACCCACGCGGCAAGGCTGAGCCGCCGATCAAAACCTTCCAACGCGATAAATCGACATCGCGGCTCGCCGGATGCGATAGCAGCATATGGAGAATCGTCGGTACGCAATGCGAGTACGTGACGTTTTCTTCGGCGATTGTTTTAAGAATCAGTTCTGGCGAATAGCGTCCGGCATAGACTTGCTTCAAGCCGAGCAATGTCGCCACGTACGGCATGCCCCAGGCGTGGACATGAAACATCGGCGTGATCGGCATGTAGACATCGTCACTATGCACACGGCCCTGAACCGGTGCGACGCCGAGCGTGCCAAGCACTGAGAGCGTGTGCAGCACCATTTGCCGATGACTGTAGTAAACGCCTTTCGGCAAGCCCGTCGTACCCGAGGTGTAAAACGTGCTCATCCGCGTATTTTCATCAAAATCTGCAAATGCGTAATCGGCTGAGGCCTGCCGAAGTAAAGATTCATATTCGCCAGAAAATGGAATAGTCGATTTTGGCTGCGCACTCGGTTCATCAATCAAGATGAATGTCTTTGCGGTTTCTAGTTTTTCACGCAACGCTTCTAACACCGGTAAGAACTCAGCGTTGACGATAATTACGTCGGCCTGCGCATGGTTTAACGTGTAGAGAATCTGCTCAGGCGAAAGCCGTATGTTCACTGTTTGCATCACGCAGCCCAGCATCGGCACCGCGAAATAGCATTCGAGATAGCGGTGGCTGTCCCATTCCATAATCGCAATGGTCTGCCCCGGCTTCGCCCCCAAGTTCGTCAGCACGTTCGCCAAGCGCTGAATCCGCCGCGCAAGCTCCGGGTAACCGTACCGCGACTGATCCCGATAAACGATTTCATTCGACGAAGGTCGCGCACGTTGCGAATCTAGCAACTGTTTGATTAGCAGCGGATATTCGTAAGCTGAAGGGGTGTGTTCAATGGCATTGAAGCTGTTCACGTCTGCTCCTAGGTCGTGGCATGTCATACGCTTCCGTATGGGCGGTATTGTATGCCCGAAAGCCGACAAGTTGGCGTTCGCCGCGGGGTAAGGCCCCCCTACGATGATGAGGCTAGCGCGTGAAATGGCTATGGATGCCGGAAGCACCGGCGCCGGGTAAGTTTATAGCCGCTCCGGGCCGATGATGTTGGTCGCCGCATGGTTTGAGCCTCCACTGCGCAGAGCAATTTCAAACTAACCGAGCCAGCCCTATTAAGCGTTCGCGTGGGGCAATGTCATGTAAAACAAGAGATCCCAATTTATCGGCCGCAATGGGCCACCTCAGGGAGCAGGCCTCGGCACTGCAGAAAGCCAGTCCGCGATAAATAGAGCGCGTAAACCCGGTCTATGGAATATTTCCAATTTTAGTGTGAACTGGTGCACAGTTTCATTTTGAATTAGATCAATTAACGCTTCCAATATGAATTTTATCGTAATCTAGATGTAAGGCAAGTCTTAGCGATAGCGTAAAAAGATCGGCAATTGATCCTAGCATTGACGTTTCCTTTCCCGCCGAACGGTGGGAGGTATAGGCGTTTACCGAGCAAAAATATGACAAATGAATCATTAATTTTATTATTTTGCAATTGGCGCTAAATTAGTTTAGTCCCGCATGAGCATGCTTTTAGATTCGGCGTATTCAGCGGAACCGAAAGTCATTTTTGTCGCACAGCGCCGCGCTGGTCAGAGAAGACATAGCAGCAATTATTGATTCGGCCACAAAATAGTTGAACGAGGTGCTACGCGGCAATTTGAGATCGCACTTTTTCGAGACGGCGTGAGTGGCCGAATTAATAATAAAATCAAATTGCTTTGTTATTGATCCGGCCATTTCTCGCTTTCTCAGAAGTGCGGCATCCGGCTTGGCATTGCACTGTCTTTATTCAAGTACTTAATGGCCGGATCAATAAAGATATTGCATGGCCGATAAATATTAAGAAATGGCCGCATCCGCTGAGTGTTATTTAACGAGTTTTAGGAATTAATGAATCCACAATTGAACAAGGAATGTTTTGTGTGGGCGGCCGGCAGCTTATGTGCGTTGAATCGAGTGCCCTTTTCCGAGGCACTCCTTCTGCAGCAGTGCCCGCCGCCCTATCGGTTCGAAAGTTTACTTGCGGCGCTGCGCCTGTTTGGGCTAACCGTGGCGGCCGTTGATACCCGCTCGATATCGGCAGAACGCGACAGCACCTCGATGTTGGCGGGTGCAAGCATTCAATATTTTGGATTTCTTAATTCGAAAGGCGATACTGATACGGAGGGAGAAAGCCCAGCCTCAGACCGACTTATTTTGATCGGAAAAGTCGAAGCAGAGCGGGTTGTCTACTTCGAATCGGGAAGTTCCCAGCCGCATATTGCGGCGTGGAGCACGTTATCGGCTGCTATTGAAGTGCCGCTATTCGGCATAACCCGGCACCAGCCTGAGGCGGTCACCCCGCGCAACAACGACACGGTATCGCCCGATGACAAAAATCCGGGCGGTACTTCAGCGCCTGGAAAGCGAGCTTTCGGCTTCCGCTGGTTTGTCCCAGAATTATTAAAACACCGCGCGCTGTGGCGCGACGTTTTGATCGCCTCATTTGCAATCCAGTTGATGGCGCTGGCAACGCCCCTGTTTACACAAGTAGTGATTGATAAGGTTGTCGTTCACCGTACCGAAAGTACGCTGATTGCAATCGGTGTTGGCTTATTCCTGTTCATGAGTTTTTCAGCTGCGCTGACCTGGATCAGGCAATACCTCGTGCTTCATACCGGAAACCGGGTTGACGCCGTACTCGGCAGCGCGGTATTCGCGCACTTGCTGCACCTGCCACCGCGCTACTTTGAACACCGGCCCACGGGCGTGATCGCCGCCCGTTTGCACGGGGTTGAAACGATCCGTGAATTCATCGCCAGCGCCGCGGTTACGCTGGTCCTTGATCTGCCGTTTCTGTTGATTTTTCTCGGGATCATGTTTTCGTACAGCGTTACACTGACCTTGATTACGCTTGCTGTTATCACGCTGATTGCCGGTTTGAGCGTGGCAGTGGCGCCTATATTTCAGCGCAGGCTCAATCAACAATTTCTACTCGGCGCACGCAACCAAGCCTTTCTTACCGAATACGTGGCGGGGATGGAAACGGTTAAATCCCTGCAGATGGAGCCGCAACTCAACCAAACCTATCGCGACTACCTCGCCAGCTATCTCCAAGCCGGCTTCGCAACCAAGCAGATCGGCAACAGCTATAACGTATTCGCCAATACACTGGAACAGATGATGACGTTGGCCATTCTCATCGTCGGCGCTTATACCGTCATGCGCGAGCCCGGCTTCAGCATCGGTATGCTCGTCGCTTTTCAGATGTTCTCGGGCCGGGTATCGCAGCCAATTCTGCGTATCGTTGGGATCTGGCAGCAATTCCAACAGGCCAACGTCGCGGTTAAGCGCTTGGGTGACATACTCGATGTACCTACCGAGCCTTATACGTTAATTCCGGCGCGCATGAACAAGCCGCATACCGGCGGTTCGTTAATCGAGATTGAAGGTCTCGGCTTCCGGTACGGCGAGCACCTGCCGTTTCTCTATCAAGACCTCAATTTCACGATACAACCAGGGCAGGCGATTGCAATCATGGGGCCTTCGGGTTGCGGCAAAAGTACGCTCGGAAAGCTACTGCAAGCCTTCCACTTGCCAACGCAAGGACGCATCAAACTCGACGGCGTTGATATTCGCTACCTCAGCGCCAACGAGTTGCGTAGTCATTTCGGCATTGTTCCGCAAGAAACCACTTTATTCTCGGGGACGATCTACCAGAACCTTGCCTACGCCAACCCGAATGCGAGCTTCGAAGAAATCGTCAATGCGGCTCGTCTTGCTGAGATCCATGATGCGATCGAAGCGCTACCAGAAGGCTATCAGACAGAAATTGGCGAACGCGGCGCCGGCCTTTCCGGCGGCCAGAAGCAACGCATCGCCATCGCCCGAGCTTTGCTGAAAAAGCCGCGCGTAATGATCTTCGACGAAGCCACCGCTAGCCTTGACCCGCATACTGCCGAACAAATCGCCAAGACCGTCAACAAACTCAAGAGCCAGGTCACGATGCTTTTCGTAAGTCATGGTTTACCGAGTGCCCTGCAGGTGGATGCAGTACTCCGGTTTCAGAAAGGCTCCGCCCCGGCGATGATGGCCGTGCCTCAAGGCGGATAAGCGTGAAATCACCGCTTACTATCACTAAAGGAACTCCAGGCACTTGCTGGCGAACGGTGACGTTAGTCGGAATTATTTTTCTCACTCTGCAAGCCCAAGCGCAATCGGTTAGGGCGCAAACGCCGGCGCAAATTCAGGCGGACATCAAGGCCGGGTTCAAGGGCGAATACTTCTTGACCCGCAGCGAAGACCCGATCTGTCCGGCGTTTACGAAAAACCTGAACCAATTCCGCAAGCTCGACTTTGACGAGTGCGCCCCACGGCTCTCCGAGCAATACCCTGAATTCTCGCGGCCGGAGTGGAAGGAGGTGCCGCTGGATTTGGAGATTGCGGAGAAGGCATTCAAGGATTTCGGTGGAAGCAAGCTAAAACGTGGCGAGGGCGTTTACTGGAACAACTGGCTGAAGGAAACCGCATCGCTGCGCGCCGCCGGGAAAGTCAAGATGTGGATTACCGAAGTCGACATCAACAACGATGGAACGCCCGACCCGATTGCGCGGGTGCAATATGCACATCCCGCCAGTGGTTTGCCGGTTCTGCAACGCAGCTGTATCTACAGCCATAGTGGTTTGTGGAAGCTATCGCCAAACACCGAATGGCTATATAGCGGTCAGTCACATTTCTATTTTGGCTGGGGTTCAGACATCATTTTTTCCAAGAATACGGAGAAGTTATATAGTGTCCATTGGGCCGAATCGCAGGTTGGCCCAATTCTAGATGGCGACGAGATCGGCGCAACTCGCGGCGTACTAGTGGCCTGTAACAATTAATTAGGTAGTGATTCGGCGTGACGTATTGAAGTATTTCCACTTTACGGGTTTGGCTTGTTTGTTGTAGTGCCGGATGTACTTCATGAGTTTCCTTTTCAGGTCGG